>NZ_PQSR01000077.1 GCF_002920635.1 Streptomyces sp. Ru72
TGTCCGGCCCCGTGTGCGGGACCATCGCCGAGTGCCACGTCTCGGCGCCGGCCCGGGACTGCCGCACTGGAAGACAAGGCCCCTCGAACCGCGCGCGATGTGCCCGAGGGTGTGGCGCAGGATGTCCCCGGGCTCCTTGGCGAGGACCCGGTCGCGGTCGTAGACGGTACTGGTGCCCTGTTCCATCAGCAGCCAGGGGCGTCCGCCGCCCAGGGAGCGGGCGCGGTCGGCGTGGAAGGCGGCGTCGGCGGCGGCGTCCAGACCGGGTGAGCCGGGGTACTGGTCGGACGTGACGACGTCGAGTTCGCGGGCCATGGCCCACAGGTCGATGTTCTGGTAGCCGGGGAGCATCAGGTTGGTCGTCACCGGCCGGTCGCTGTGCGCGCGGATCGCGTCGCGCTGCTCGCGGTAGGCGGCGATGATCTCGTCGGACCAGAAGCGGCGGAAGTCCAGTGCCTGGCCGGGGTTCTTGTGCCACTGCGTCGCGCGCGGCGGCAGCACCTGTTCCCAGGAGGTGTAGCGCTGGCTCCAGAACGCCGTTCCCCACGCCTCGTTGAGGGCGTCCAGCGAGCCGTGGCGGGCGCGCAGCCACACCCGGAAGGCGGCGGCGGTGTGGTCGCAGTAGCAGAGCGTGCCGTACTCGTTGTGGACGTGCCACAGGGCGACGGCGGGGTGGTCGCCGTAGCGTCCGGCCAGGGCGGAGGCGATGCGGCGGGCCGCGCTGCGGTAGGCGGGCGCGGTGAGGCAGTAGGTGTCGCGGCTGCCGTGGGTGAGGCGGGTGCCGTCCGGGGTGACCGGCAGCGCGTCGGGATGGGCCAGGGTGAACCAGGGCGGCGGGGAGGCCGTCGGGGTGGCGAGGTCGACGGCCACGCCGTTCGCGTGGAGGCGGTCGATGTGGGCGTCGAGCCAGGCGAAGTCGTAGCGGCCCTCCTCCGGTTCCAGCAGGGCCCAGGAGAAGACGCCTACGGTGGCCAGGTTGACCCTGGCCCGGCGCATGAGTTCGTCGTCCTCCTTCCACACCGGCTCGTCCCACTGCTCGGGGTTGTAGTCGCCGCCGAAGGCGAGGCCGCCCAGGCGGTCGGTCAGGCTGCGGGTGGTCATGACTGGTCCTTGGAAAGAAGGGACTCGGCAACTGCTGGGCGACGACTCCGACGTACCGTCAGAGCTGCGGGAGAAGGAGACGTTCGTCCACCGGCTGCTCCACCCCGCATCACGGCGCCGAGCCGGCTCATCGACTGCTCGACCGCCACACGGCCGAGTTCCTGTGCAGGTCCGCGGACGGCGGTGAGCGCGAGCGCGTGCTGCCCGGCCGGCTGCTCCGGGCAGAGGCCGACCACCGAGGCGCCCTCGGGGGCCGACCCCCCGTCCGCGCCCAGCCGGTTGAGCAGCGGGCCGATCACTTCCTCGTTCTGCACCACGAACCCGGTGGTCTCGGGCCGGTCGGCGAGCACGCGGGCCGGTGTCCCGGCGGTACCGTCGTACGTGCCGTCGCACGCACGCTGCAGGAAGCTCGTACCGCGCTGCCCGGAGCGCTCACCGAAGCCCGCCGGGGTGCCTTCGGTGCGTCCGGCGAGCCGCTCGGGGACGCCGGGCCCGTAGCCGACGAAGGCGACGTCCCGGTGGCCGAGATCGGCGAGGTGGTCCACGCACAGCGCACGGGCGGCCGCGAAGTCGTGGTCGACGCAGGACAGTCCACTGGGGTCGTCGGGCAGGCCGACGCGCATGGCCTGCGTGCCCTCGGCCCGCAGCGCCGGGATGCGCTGGTCGTCCAGCTCGAGGTCCGAGCGGCGGCCCGCCGGCGTGCGGGCGCCGGCGCCGGGGTGGTGGCCTGGGGCCGCCGCGGAACGGTGGACGCCACGCCGGGTCTCCTCGGAGATCGTGCGCTTGCCGTCGAGCTCGTGGCTGGCCGTGCTGGACGAGACGCGTGCGCATCCGGCCACGTCGGCGATGGTCACCATGGTGGCGTGTCCGTGTCCTTCCTGACGGTGGTGGGGGAGCGGCTCCGCTCCAGCAGCGGGGGATGGGCGGGCGGAGCCGCTCCCGGTCAAAGGGCGGGGTTGCAGGCGGGCGACCGGTTCACCCCTTGGCCGCGCTGCGTTCGCGGAGCCCGGTTCGACTCGTTACTCAAGGCGACGGCCCTTCCCCTCCGGATCGTCGAAGCGCTTCACCTGGTCCGGCGGGGAACGTTAATGACACGTTTCTTGCAAAACAAGAGGGCAGGCGTCATCGAAAATTTCTTTTGGTCTAGTCGTTGACAGCCTGCGGCTGCAGTGGGAGCGTCGAAGCGCTTCGACAGCCCGTCACCAGCCTGCTTAGGGGTCTTCCTCGTGGGTTCTTCGTCCCTGCCTGCCGCCAGGCTCCCGTTCCGCGACCCGGTACTGCCCATCGACAAGCGCGTCGACGACCTGCTCGGGCGGCTCACGCTCGACGAGCGGATCGCGCTGCTGCACCAGTACGCACCGGCCGTCGAGCGCCTCGGCATCGCCTCGTTCCGCACCGGCACGGAGGCGCTGCACGGCGTGTCCTGGCTCGGCGAGGCGACGGTCTTCCCGCAGGCCGTGGGACTCGGCGCGACCTGGGACGAGGGCCTGGTCCACCAGGTCGCCGAGGCCGTCTCCGTCGAGCTGCGCGCTTTCCACTACCACCGCCCGACGGCGAACGGCATCGGCACCAACAGCCTCCAGGCGTGGGCCCCCGTGGTGAACCTGCTGCGCGACCCGCGCTGGGGCCGCAACGAGGAGGGCTACTCCGAGGACCCGGTACACACGGCACGGCTGGGCACGGCCTACTGCGCGGGTCTGGCCGGCGGCCATCCCACCTACCTGCGCGCGGCCGCGGTGCTCAAGCACTTCCTCGCCTACAACAACGAGGACGACCGCTGCGTCACCTCCTCCGGCCTGCGCCCGCGCGTCCTGCAGGAGTACGACCTGGCCGCCTTCCGGCCCGTCGTCGCCTCGGGCGCGGCCACCGGCGCGATGGCCGCGTACAACCTGGTCAACGGCCGCCCCTGTCACGTCAGCCCGCTCATCGAGACCGAACTGCGCAGCTGGGCCCTACCGACCGGACACGAGCTGTTCGTCGTCAGCGACGCCGAGGCGCCGTCCAACCTGGTCGACCCGGAGCACTACTTCGACGACCACGCCGCGGGCCACGCCGCGGCGCTGAAGGCCGGCATCGACAGTTTCACCGACCAGAACGAGGACAGCGCGACCGTGATCGGCCGGCTGCGCGAGGCTCTGGAGCGCGGCCTGATCGACGAGGCGGACATCGACCGCGCGGTACGGCGCCAGCTGCAACTGCGCTTCCGGCTCGGGGAGTTCGACCCCGACCTCGATCCGTACACCGGCATCGGCCCGGAGGTGATCGACTGCGCCGAGCACCGCGCCCTCGCCCTGCGCGCCGCGACCGAATCGGTGGTGCTGCTCAAGAACGACGGCCTGCTGCCCCTCGACGCGGACCGCACACCGCGGGTCGCCGTCATCGGCCCGCTCGCCGACACCCTGTACGAGGACTGGTACAGCGGCACCCTGCCCTACGAGGTCGGCATCGCCTCCGGGCTGCGCGCGGCGCTCGGGGACGACGGCGGCGACGTCGTCACCGTGGAGGGCGCCGACCGGATCGCGCTGCGTTCCCGAACCACGGGCGACCCACTGGGCGGGACCGCGTTCGCCGTCTCCGAGTGGGGAAACGGCGCCCTGACCCTGCGCGACACCGCGACCGGCCGCTACCTCACGCGCAAGGACGACGACTCGCTCGTCGCGGACCGGGAGGTCATCAAGACCTGGTTCATCAACGAAACCTTCTTCCTGGAGCCCGATCCGGCCGGCGACGCCGACACCGTGCTCCTGCGCAACGCCTTCACGGGCCGCTACGCGGTCGTCGATCCCGCCGACGGCCGGGTCCGCGTCACCGCCGAAACCCCGCAGGCCGCCGAACGCTGGCAGCGCGAGCTGCTGCGGGACGGCGCGGCCGAGGCCCGGGCCGCCGCAGAGGCGGCCGACGTGGCGATCGTCGTCCTCGGCAACCACCCGCTCATCAACGGCCGCGAGACCGAGGACCGTACGGGCATCGCACTGCCCCAGACCCAGGAGGCGCTGCTGCGCGCGGTCGCCGCGGTCCGCCCGGAGACGGCGCTCGTCGTCATGAGCAGCTACCCCTACGCCCTCGACTGGGCCGATGAGCACCTGCCCGCCGTGGTGTGGACGTCCCACGGCGGGCAGGAGACAGGCCGGGCACTGGCCGCCGTACTGCTCGGCGAGGCCGACCCCGCGGGCCGGCTGCCGCAGACCTGGTACCGGGGCGACGACGAGCTCCCGCACCCGCTCGACTACGACGTCATCAAGGCGGGCTGGACCTACCAGTACCACCGCACGGCATCCCTGTACCCGTTCGGCCACGGCCTGTCGTACACCGACTTCGCCCACGAGGACCTGCGGCTGTCCACGGCGACGGTGGCGCAGGACGGCACGCTCGACGTCACGGTGACGCTCTCCAACACCGGAACGCGGTCCGGAAGCGAGGTGGTCCAGCTCTACGTCCGCGCCCTGGACGCCCGCTACGAGGCGCCCCGGCTGAAGCTCGCCGACTTCCGCAAGGTACGGCTCGAAGCAGGCGAGAGCCGGGAGCTGGTCTTCCGCCTCGCCGCCGAACAGCTCGCTCACTGGGACGTCGCCACAGGGGCCTTCACCGTGGACCCCGGTGCCTACGAGGTCCTCGTCGCCCGTTCCGCGGAACACGTCACCCTGACCGCCCCGCTGACGGTGACCGGCGCGGCCCCCGAACCCCGGGCGGTCGTCGACCGGCGCACCCTGGCCGTCGACTTCGACGACTACACGGACGTCACCCTCGTCGACGCCACCCGCACCGCCGGCGACGCGGTCACCCCGGCCGATCCCGCGCGTCCCGCGACCCTGCTGTTCCGCTCCGTCGACCTGTCCCGTGCCGCCCGCTTCGAGGCCGAGGTGGCGCGCGAGGTCACCGGCCCGGGCGAGGCACGCCTCGAGGTCCGGGCCGGCGACCGGCTGCTGACGGAGATCGCCGTACCGGTCACGGGCAGCCGCTACACGTGGACCACGGTAGCCGCCGGCACCGCAGCCCCCGGCAGCGGTGTCCAGGACCTGCGGCTGACCCTGCACGGTGCCTTCCGCCTCGCCGCCTTCCGCTTCGGTTCGCCCGCCGACGACCCGCACGGCGAGCCCGGAGCCGTCTGACAGAGCCAGGACCGAACCACATGACCAACCCCCCCATCCCGGTGCCCTCCGCCGGCTTCCGCTTCGGCGCCGCCGGCGCCGCCCACCGGATCAAGGGTGCCCACGACGAGGACGCCCGCGGCCCCTCCTTCCGGGACACCTTCAGCCACAGCCCGGGCCGCACGGTCGCCGGAGCCACCGGCGACACGGCCGCCGACCACCACCACCGACACGGCGAGGACATCGCCCTGGTGATCGGCACCCCGCCGGACTTCGCCGGCCTGAACCACTACCGGCCCAGCCTCGTCACCGCCGCTCCGCACCGGGCACCCGATGCGGAGCAGGGCACCGCGGTGGACATCGGCGTGGCCGAAGTGGACCCGTACGGCACCCGGCACACCACCATGGGCCGGCCCGTCGTCCCGTCCGGGCTCACCGAGTTGCTTCTCCACCTCCACGCCCGCTGCCCGCAGCCGCCCTCGGTCCGGATCACCGAGGACGACGCCGCCGACGCCGGCACCGTCGCAGCCGACGACACCCTGACCCGAACCCCGAAGGACAGCTACCGCTGGTACCGGGACCTGATGAGCGCACACCGTGCCGTGAGGAAGGACGCCCGATGAAGTTCACGGACGGTTACTGGCTGATGCGCCCGGGCTGCACCCCGCGCTTCGCCGCCGAGGTCGCGGACGTCCGCGCCGGCGCCAACCGGATGACTCTCCACGCCCCCGTGAAGCACGTCGCCCGCCGCGGCGGCACCCTCAACAGCCCGCTGCTGACGGTGGAGTGCTGGTCCCCTGCCGAGGGCGTGATCGGCGTGCGCACCACCCACCACGCCGGATCGGCGCGCAGCGGACCCGAGTTCGCGCTGCCGGGCGCCGGCGAGGGCGTGGGGAAGGTCAGCCGAAACGGCACGCTGCTGGAACTCACCTCCGGCGAACTGACCCTGCGCGTCGACAGCTCCCAGCCGTGGCGGCTGGAGTTCACCGCGGACGGGCGCGTGCTGACCGCCGCGGGCGAGCGGGGAACCGGGTTCGTCACCGACGCCGAGGGCCGCCATCACATGGTGGCGCAACTCTCGCTCGGAGTCGGTGAGTCGGTGTACGGCCTGGGCGAGCGGTTCACTCCGTTCGTCAAGAACGGCCAGACGGTGGACATCTGGCAGGCCGATGGCGGCACGAGCAGTGAACAGGCCTACAAGAACATCCCGTTCCATCTGACCAACCGGGGCTACGGCGTCTTCGTCAACCACCCGGGCAAGGTCAGCTACGAGGTCGGTTCGGAGTCGGTCGGCCAGGTCCAGTTCAGCGTCGAGGACCAGTCGCTGGAGTACTTCGTCGTGTACGGCCCCACCCCGAAGCAGGTCCTGGAGCGCTACACCGCGCTCACCGGCCGTCCGGCGCTGCCCCCTGCCTGGGCGCTGGGCCTGTGGCTGACCACGTCCTTCACCACCGACTACGACGAGGCCACCGTCAACCGGTTCATCGACGGCATGGCCGAGCGCGGCATCCCACTGAGCGTCTTCCACTTCGACTGCTTCTGGATGCGCGCCTACCAGTGGTGCGATTTCGACTGGGACTCCGACACCTTCCCCGACCCGGCGGGCATGCTGGCCCGGCTCAAGGAACGGGGCCTGCGGATCTCCGCCTGGATCAACCCGTACATCGCCCAGAAGTCCCCCCTGTTCGAGGAGGGCATGCGCGAGGGCCACCTGGTGCGCCGACCGGACGGCACCGTGTGGCAGTGGGACCTGTGGCAGGCCGGCATGGCTCTGGTGGACTTCACCAACCCGGCCGCCCGCGACTGGTACACCGGCAAGCTGCGCACTCTGCTCGCCCAGGGCGTGGACTGCTTCAAGACCGACTTCGGCGAGCGCATCCCCACGGACGTCGTCTGGCACGACGGCTCCGACCCGGAGCGGATGCACAACTACTACACCCACCTCTACAACCAAGCTGTCTTCGAGCTGCTGCGCGAGGAGCGCGGCGAGGGAGAGGCGCTGCTCTTCGCCCGCTCGGCCACCGCCGGCGGCCAGCAGTACCCCGTGCACTGGGGCGGGGACTGCGACTCCCACTTCGGCGCCATGGCCGAGTCGCTGCGCGGCGGACTCTCCCTCGGCCTGTCCGGCTTCGGCTTCTGGAGCCACGACATCGGCGGCTTCGAGGGCACCCCCACCCCCACCGTCTTCAAGCGCTGGGTGCAGTTCGGCCTGCTCTCCTCGCACAGCCGCCTGCACGGCAGCAACTCGTACCGCGTCCCGTGGGACTACGGCGAGGAAGCGGTCGAGGTCACCCGCGAGTTCACCCTCCTCAAGCACCGCCTCGCCCCCTACCTGCAGCGCGCCGCCCAGCAGGCGCACACCACCGGCATCCCCGTGATGCGCGCCATGCTGCTGGAGTTCCCCGACGACCCCACGGCGGCCCTGCTCGACCGGCAGTACATGCTCGGCGACGACCTGCTCGTCGCACCGGTCCTCACCGACGACGGCACGGTCGAGTACTACGTGCCCGAGGGAACCTGGACCAACATCCTGACCGGCGCCCGGGTCACCGGCCCTCGCTGGGTGCGTGAGCAGCACGACTTCCACACCCTGCCACTGCTGGCCCGCCCGGACTCCGTCATCCCACTGGCGGCCGACGACCAGCACCCGGTCTCCGCCTGGGCCGAGGGCGTCGAACTGCGGGTGCACTCGTTCGTCGACGGCGCCGAGCGCACGGTCGTGATCCCGAGTACCGACGGCCCCGGCGAGACGGCCCGCTTCCGCGTGCGCCGCGAGGGCGGCCGGCTCCACGTGAGGACCGACAGCCCGCATCCCTGGCAGCTGCGCATCGGCGGCCCGGACGGCACCGTGCACAGCAGCACCGCGGGGCTCGCGGTGACCGACTTCCCCTTCGAGGACTGACGTCCTGCCCCTCCAGCCGTGGTTCGTTCCGTGGACCGGCGCAGCGCCCGCGTCCGCCCTCGACCGGCCCGCCACGGTCCTCGCCGTCGAGTTCGACGGTGGACCCGACCTCTCCCGAGGCACCGACCACGCGTAGGCCCCACCGCCATCGCCACCCGCACCGGAAGGAACCGTACGCCCATGTACCAGCAGGTCGAGGCAGGGATCGAGCGCCGCACCCAGGGGGAGGTGCTGCGCGTCGAACCCTGGGGCCCGCACGCGGTCCGGGTACGCGCGGCTGCCGACACCATCGACGACGAGCGGAGCTGGGCGCTCGACCTGCCGGTGCGGGACGAGGGCGAGGCCGACGTGCACGTCCGCGAGGACGGTACAGCCCGCCTGGTCAACGGACGCATCACCGTGGAGGCCGACGCGGCCGGGCGACTGCGGTTCCTGCGTACGGGGGAGGGGCACGAGGCCCGCGAACTGCTGGCCGAGAAGCGGCCTTGCCACGGATACCCAGGCCCCCGCGTCCACACCCCGCGCGGCGACGGCACCTACACCGCCGAGCAGTTCTTCGAGGGTTACGACGGCGAGCGCATCCACGGCCTGGGTCAGCAGCCGCACGGCGGCCTGGACCACAAGGGCCGCGTCATCGACCTCGTCCAGCGCAACACCGTCGTCACGATCCCGTTCCTGCACTCCTCCCGCGGCTACGGACTGCTGTGGAACAACCCCGCCACGGGCCGCGTCGAACTCGCCGCGGACGCCACCCGCTGGGTCGCCGAGCAGACCCGCCAGATCGACTACTGGATCGTCGCGGGCGACACCCCCGCCGAGATCATGGCCGCCTACGCCGACGCCACCGGCCACCCGCCCCTGCTGCCCGACTGGGCGAGCGGCTTCTGGCAGTCCAAGCTGCGCTACCGCACCCAGGACGAACTCCTCGCCGTCGCCCGCGAGCACCACCGCCGCGGCCTGCCGCTGTCGGTCATCGTCTGCGACTTCTTCCACTGGACCCGAATGGGTGACTGGTCGTTCGACCCGGAGGACTGGCCCGACCCCGCCGCCATGACCAAGGAGCTGGACTCCCTCGGCGTACGGCTCGTGGTGTCCGTCTGGCCCACCCTGCAGGACGACAGCGCCAACCACGATGCCCTGCGCGCCTGCGGCGGCCTGGTCCGCGACAGCCACGGCGGCCTTCTGCGCCACCACTGGCCGGCGCGCGGCGGTGACCAGCGCTACCTGCCGATGGCGTACTACGACGCGACGCACCCCCGTGCCCGGCGACTGCTGTGGGAGCAACTCCGCGCCAACTACCTGCAGTCGGGCGTCGCCGCCTTCTGGCTCGACTCCTGCGAACCCGACCTGCCGCCGAGCCTCGCGCCGCGAGCCGTCTACCACGCCGGCCCGGGCCCCCAGGTCGGCAACGCATACGGTGGCGAGCACGCCCGCGCCGTCGCCGAAGGACTGCGCGCAACCGGCGACGACCGGCCGCTGAGCCTGATCCGCTCGGTCTGGGCCGGCAGCCAGCGCCACGGAGTCGCGCTGTGGTCCGGGGACATCCTCCCCACCTTCGACTCCCTGGCCGCCCAGGTCCGCGCGGGCCTGAACGTCGCCCTGAGCGGCATCCCCTGGTGGCACACCGACATCGGCGGCTTCCTGGGCGGCAACCCGGACGACCCGGCGTACCGGGAACTGCTCATCCGCTGGTTCCAGTACGGCACCTTCAGCCCTGTCATGCGCCTGCACGGGGACCGCGAGCCGAACCAGCCCTTCAGCGCGCGGATGAGCGGCGGCCCCAACGAGGTCTGGTCGTACGGCGAGCAGGCCTACCCGATCCTGCGCGACCACCTCCTCCTGCGCGAACGCCTGCGCCCCTACCTCCACGAACTCGCCGAGACCGCACACGGCACCGGCGCCCCGCCCATGCGCCCGCTGTTCTTCGACTTCCCCGACGACGAGACCGCCTGGGACGTCGAGGACCAGTACATGCTCGGCCCCGACCTTCTCGTCGCTCCGGTGATCGAGGCGGGCGCTCGCGAGCGTACCGTCCACCTGCCGCACGGGGCCCGTTGGATCGACACCGCGACCGGGACGGAACACGAGGGCGGCAGGACGCTGACCGTCGCCGCGCCCCTGGAGCGCATACCCGTCTTCGTCCGCGCCGGGTCACGTCTCACCGGAACTCAGGTGTATTGATGTGTGCGCTGACGAAGACGACTCCGGGAGGCAAATGAGTACGACTCATACAGGGAACCTGTTGAACCTGGCCGGGTTGCTGCTGTTGCAGTGCGATGGGTGGGCGACGCTCCGGTCCCGGAGAACCGGGCTCGTTTTCCATCATCCTGAAACAGTGCTCTTGTTGCTTCACGGAAAAGATCCACCGCTGGCGTCTTGACGCCACCGTCCCTCTGCCTCGATAAATACAACTCATGGAACAGCGGGGCTCCATGAAGGGACGCCATATATGAGACCCCTACGCATCGGCGCGGGGACGGTCGGGGCGCTAGCAGCGGCCACCGTCGTCTTCGCGGCCGTACTGCCCGCTCAACCCGCCTACGCGGCCACCACGAACTTCTACGTCGACCCTGTCAACGGCAGTGACAGCAACTCGGGAACCAGCACCGCCACAGCGTTCAAGACCATCCAGGCCGCCCAGGCCGCGGTGCGGGCCGTCAACGCGAACATGTCCGACGACATCGTCGTGAACCTGCGCGGAGGCACCTATCCCCTCACCACCCCGATCACCTTCGGCACCAGCGACTCGGGCACGAACGGCCACACGGTCGTCTACCAGGCGTACAACGGCGAGACGCCCGTGATCACCGGCGGCAAGGCGATCACCGGCTGGACCGCGGCCGCGGGCGGCGAGTACAAGGCGCCGGTCGGCACCCTCGACTTCCGGCAGATGTACGTCAACGGGGTCCGCGCCACCCGGGCCCGCTACCCCGACATCGGCTCGGACTTCCAGCTGCAGGGCAGCGACAAGACCAACAAGCTGCTGAAGGTGCTCAGTTCCCAGGTCTCCAACTGGAACCATCTGAGCCAGGTCGAGATGATGCTGGAGACGCAGTGGGGCGAGAGCTACCTGCGGCTGAAGTCGATCAGCTCCGCCAACGGCACCGCCGATGTGTCGATCCAGGACCACGAGGCGGGCATCCTGTTCCCGCGCCCCTTCCCGATCCTGTCCAACGGCTCTCCCCTGCACTTCGAGAACGCCCACGAGTTCCTCAACGAACCGGGCGAGTTCTACGTCGACACCGCGGCGCAGACCGTCTACTACAAGCCCCGCCCCGGCGAGGACATGTCCACGGCCAGCGTGCAGGCGCCGACGCTGCAGACGCTCTTCGACATCAAGGGCACGAACCTCGACAGTCCCGCCCACGACCTGCGCTTCTCCGGACTCACCTTCACCCAGACCACCTGGATGGAGGCGACGAACAACGGCTACCTCAACGGCCAGGGCGGCAACTACAACCTGTCGGCCGACACCTCCAACAACCAGTACGTCGGCCGTCCGCCGGGCGGGGTCCAGGCGTCGTACGCCGACCGTCTCTCCTTCACCGGCAACACCTTCACACAGATGGGCGCCACCGCCCTGGACCTGCACCACGGCGTGCACGACAGCACCGTGACCGGCAACGTCATCTACGACACCGCGGGCAACGGAATCACGGTCGGCAAGTTCTCCGACCCGACCGTGGAGTTCCACACCATCTACAACCCGCCGACCTCCCCGGCCGGTGAGGACGCCCGGGAGGTGGTCAAGAACGTCACCGTCAAGAACAACCTGATCACCCGGATCGGTGAGGACTACCTGGGCACCGCGGGCATCAACGCGGGCTTCGTCAACAGCACCACCATCGACCACAACGACATCTCCGACGCTCCGTGGGCCGGCATATCGCTGGGCTGGGGCTGGCAGTCGGCGGCCAACGCCGAGGGCAACAACAGCGTCAGCTACAACCGGATCGGCAACGTGATGAACCGGCTGTGCGACTCCGCCGGTATCTACCACCTCTCGAACGACCCGGGCACGGTCTTCAACGGCAACTACGTCCACGACGTGGTGCGGATGCCGGCCGCCTGCACGTCCGCGGTCAGCGGCATATACCTGGACGAGGGGTCGAACAACATGACCCTGTCGAACAACGTGCTGTCGCGCACCGACGGATTCATCAACCAGAACCGCAACGGCTCCAACGTCACGCTCACCAACAACACCACGTCCGGCGACTCGGTGATCAAGGCCTCCGGTCTGGAGCCCGCCTACCAGGGGCTGGCGGCGAAGCTCAACCTCGCCTACAACAAGCCGGCGTCCGCCTCCTCGGTGTACGGCTCAGCGTGGGTGGCGGCCAAGGCCAACGACAACAACGGCTCGACCGGCTGGTCGCCGACCGGCAGCGACACCTCGGCCTGGTGGCAGGTCGATCTCGGGCAGGCCTACCAGCTCGGACAGTTCTCCCTGACGACCCGGCAGGACCTGGACCAGTCCGAGACCCGCGGCAACTTCGAGGTCCGGGCCTCCAACGACCCGTCCTTCGGCACCTACACCGTCGTGGGACGTCAGACGAGCACCCTGCCGCTCGCCTCGACGCTCACGGGCAACATCGACGTCCGCCAGAAGTTCCGCTACGTACGGGTCGCCAAGACCGACGGCGGGTACTTCTTCATCGCGGACTTCAGTGTGCAGCAGGCCGGCGGGGCGCTGGAGGACGCGACCGGTACGCCGAACACCAACCCGTCGACGTACTACACGATCAAGAACGTCAACAGCGGGCAGCTGATGGACGTGTACCAGAACTCCACCGCCGACGGCGCGAGCGTCATCCAGTGGCCGAGCACCGGTGGCGCCAACCAGCAGTGGAACATCGTCCCGGTCAGCGGTCAGCTCTTCAAGATCGTGAACCGCAACAGCGGCAAGGTCCTCGACATGAACAACTCCAGTCACCGGAGGGGGACCGCGCTGCAGCAGTACACCTACAACGGCGGCAGCAACCAGCTGTGGTACTTCGAGCCGGTCAGCGGTGGGTACGTCATCCGCAACTTCGAGAGCCGGCAGGTCCTGGAGGTCGGTGGCGGATCGACGGCGAACGGAGCCGCCATCAGTCAGTGGATGCCCCTGAACCAGTCCAACCAGGCCTGGACGATCCAGTGACCGGATGACCCGACGCACGGCAGAAGGCGGTGGGGCCGGAAAGCGATGGCCTTCCGGCCCACCGCCTGCTTGGGACCGTGGCGCGGAGGGACTCAGTCCACGCTCACCGCCCGCCACAGCTGGCTGTCGGCGTTCGTGTCCGCCGTCTGCACCAGCTGGGCACCCGCCGTCGTCGAGGAACCGGACACAGCGAGCAGCTTGCCGCTGTTCACGTTCTTGATCTTGTAGGAGCCGTTTCCGGCCGCGACCAGGGTCCAGTGCTGGCTCGCGGCGTTGTCGTCGGGCTGCTGGACGATGGTCGCGTCGTCCGCGGTGGATCCGCCGGAGACGTCCAGCAGCTGACCGCTGTTCTCGTTGACGATCTCGTAGCTGCCGTCACCGACCGGGACCCACAGCCAGCGCTGGTTCTGCGCCCCGGTGTCGTTCCACTGGAGGACGTTCCCCCCGGCGGCGGTCGATGCGCCCGAGACGTCGATCGCCTTGCCGCTGTTCTTGTTGAGGACCTTGTAGAACACGCTCGGGGCGGGGAAGGGGATGGAGGCGAACGCGTCCAGCGCGCAGACGGTGTTGGAAGAGGCCGTGTTCTTCGTTCCGGCGCACACGACCTTGATCGTGTGGGGGCCCGCGGCGAGATCCGTCTTCTCGAACAGCGGTACCTGCTTCGTCACCGTCGGGGCATAGGCGTCGATGCCCGACTGCGCCAGGGCGCCGTCGAGGTAGACGTCGACCTTGCCCATGTTCGGCTGCTTCATGCCGAGGTACCGCACGCCCGAGCCGGTGAAGGAGTACTGGACGGAGTCGCCCGCCCTGTTCGTGTACCTCTCGGACCCGTTGAAGTCGCGCGAGTCGTTCCAGTTCGACCAGCCGGCGGAGTAGGTCAGGCCGGAGTCCTTGTCGTCGACGTAGGCCCATCGCTGCCGTACGAGCGACTTCGACGCGGGGGACGCCTTCCCCTGGGCGTCCACGACGTAGAGGCGGTAGTCGCCGGGCTTTGGCGGGACGGCGATGGCCGTCGCGGTTCCGGCCGCCTTCGTCATGGTGGGGCCGACGGCGAACGTCGTCGTACCGGCAGGGGCCAGCCAGAGCGTCCTGGTCGCGTCACCGAGGGAGCGGACGGGGACGGACGACTCGCCCTTGCCAGTGAACGTGCTCGCGGGCAGGGCGTAGTCCTGCAGGCCCAGGTTGCCGCGGGGGACGATGTCCTTGTAGGCGCCCTCCGGGCCGGAGTTCACGGCGATGTCGTACGCCTGCGACGGCCACACGCGGTCCGGATACGCGTGCACGTCCTCGATGGTGCTGTTCGGGACGTTCTTGTTGGCCATCTTGTTGACGGTGCCGTAGGTGTCGGTGATGGTCAGGTCGTGCTGCCGGCCCCAGGTGCCGGAGTTGATGGTGTACGCCAGGCCCGGGTCGACGTCGAGCACGTTGTCGTGCTCGTTGAGGTAGGCGGAACCTTCGTCGGGGTGCATGCCGTACTTGTGGCCGGCCGGAACGCCCTGGATGTAGTTGTCGCTGATCTCGGTTCCCGGCTGGCTGCCCAGGGTGTAGATGGGAGCGGAGTCGCCGAGCACCTGCATCGTGTCGACGATCTGGTTGTGGCTGATGGTGTTGTTCCTCGCCGTGGTGGTCGGCACGCCGGGGCGGATGGAGTTCGCCGATCCGTCGAAGTTCCACCAACCCCAGCCGAGGGTGATGCCGGCCCACGGGGACTTCTCGATCCGGTTGTGCTGCACGGAGAGCGAATCGACGAAGTACGCCGACACCGGGCTGGACCCCTGGAACAGCACCGCACTGTCATAGAGGTAGTTGTCCGTGATCGAGATGTTCTTGCAGACGCCCTCGACGTCCACCGGGTACTTCTCGTGGTTGGTCGGGGTGTAGTCCCCGATGTACACGTGCTGGGGGTGTCCCACGGTGATGGCGGATCCGGCGATGTCGTTGACGTAGTTGCCGGTCAGCTGCGTGTCCGTCACGTCGTTGGCCAGGGTGATCCCGTCGGCGCCGGTGTGCTGCACCGTGGTGCGCGAAAGGACGATCCCGTCGGCGTTCTCCATCTGTACGGCAGCCGGCGGCAGGTCGACGTTGCGGTAGGTGTACGCGTGGAAGTTCTGCCTCGCGTACACGGTCGAGCTGGCGTTGCCCTGCTGGCCCTGGCGGAAGACGGAGCCCGCGACATCGACCAGGTTCCAGTCGGAGTGCTCCACGGTGAGCCCGGAGAAGGAGATGTTCCGCGCGTGGCTGGTCGTGGACGTGCCGGCGATCCTGATGAGGGTGGACACGTTGTTCGGCGCGAAGACCTGCGCCGTGGTCATGTCCTCGGAGCCGGACTTGTAGTAGTAGAGCGTGTGCTTCGTCTTGTCGAAGTAGAACTCGCCCGGCTGGTCCAGGAATTCGTACGCGTTCATGAAGGTGTGGCTGCCGCCGCCGGCGTTGAATCTGCCGTTCGGCGGCCCCTGGGCGATGGCCGCGCCCGGCTGCTGGAACAGAGCCACGCGGCTCGCGCCGTCCGAGCTCGTGGTGATCTGGCGGACTCCCACGATGGCCGTGGTCCAGGTCGTCGCCGACTTGATCTCGACGTCGTCCTGGTTGGAGGCGACGGCGGGCAGGTCGGAGAGGCTGTACTTGGCTCCGTCGCACTGCGAACCCGACTCCCAGGCCCAGGGAGCCTGGCCGGCCGTGACGGTGTAGGTCCCGTAGCAGCCGGCCGAGTTGATCGTCTTCGAGGCCATCTGGGCGCGCTTGCCGTTGACGTAGAGAGCGCGGAGCTTGTCGTCGCGGTTGAGCGTGGCCTTCCAGATGTTCCCGCTGTGCTGGGTCCAGCCGGTCACCTGAACGCCTGCGTTCAGCACCGGCTTCTCGTTCTGGTAGGCGGCGTAGACGACATGGTGGCCGTTCGTTCCGGAGTCGGCCGGCGTGAAGTCGATGGTGCTGCTCACCGGGTAGTCGCCGCCGCGGAGATAGACGTTGATGTCTCCGGTCATGTTGTCGTCGACCGTGCGTACGACGTCCCGGGCGTGCTGCAAGGTCCTGAACGGCGCGGTGATCGTCCCCGGGTTGGCGTCGTCGCCGTCGGGGGCGACGTAGTAGGTCGCCTGGGTCGCGGCCGAGGCCGGGGTCGGCGTGGTGAGGGAGGTCAGCAGCACGGCCGAGAGAGCCGTCGCAAGGACTGCTGACAACGTGCGGAAGGGGGACATGACCGGTTTCATCGTCTGCCCCTCCTGCTGGTTCGGACGGTCGAGCAGGTGTTCATGAGGCGGCTCCCTGGGTGTTCTCGGTGCGGTTGACGCGGATCTTGATCACGCCCGTCCCTGAGCGTCTCGAGGGCCGAGGCGCGCCGATGAGCGGCACCACCTTGCGAGTCGGGGTGGTTCCGCACCGTCAGAGGGGGGCGGGGGTTCACCTCACGACAGAGCGGCGGTTGTAATCGGTCAGGCGGGCGGTGGAAGGCGGTCGCGGCGCCGGCGAAGTGCGGGTGGACCCCGTTCGCGGCGCAGTCGTCGGGCAGTTGGTCCGCGAGGGCTGCCCAGCGGTCGTCGCCCTGTCGGTCAGACGTCACGGGAACTCCTCCCGCGGGTTGTGCTGCGTGGCGTCGGCGGCGGGCTGGGGAAGGCGGTAGAAGGCGGTCGCGGTGCCGGCGAGAAGTGCCTGGGTGTCGCTCTCGGCGCAACCGGTGAGCAGTTCGTCGACGGTGGCGGCCCAGCGGTTCCAGCCTCCCGCTAGGTTCGCGACCGGCCAGTCCGAGCCGAACATCAGCCGGTCGGGCCCGAAGGAGGCGAGCAGCACGTCCCACACCGGCCGGATGTCTGCGGTGGTCCAGGTCTCGTGGTCGGCCTCGGTGATCAGGCCCGACACCTTGCAGACCACCTGGGGGTGTCCGGCCAGCAGGCGCACCTGGCGTTCCCAGTCGGCCAGGTCGTGCCGGGCGATGGACGGCTTGCCCGCGTGGTTGAGTACCTGGGGGAGGTCGGGGAAGCGTTCCGCCAGTCGGATCGCCTGGTCGAGCTGATGGCTGCGGATGAGCACGTCGTAGCAGAGCCCCCGGTCCCGGACCGCCGCCAGCCCGCGTTCGACGTCGGGTCGTTGCAGCCAGCCCGGGTCCGTCTCGCCCTGGACGAGGTGGCGCAGGGATCGCAGATACGTGCCGCCCGGCCCGGCGAGCAGCCGGTCGAGCACGTCACCGATGGCCGGGGACGTCAGGTCCGCCCAGCCGACCACGGCCCCGATCAGCGGCTCATCCTCCGCGAGCGCGAGCAGGTCCTCGGTCTCGGGCACGTCCGCCACGCACTGCACGACCACCGTGCTGTGCAGCCGGCGGCCCGCGACCGGAAGGGTGGCGGTGGAGCGCAGGTCATCGGGGGTGAAGGTGCGGCGGATCGACGCCACGGCGGGGTCGTCCAGCCAGGGTTGCGGACGCCGGGCGAGGTCCCACAGGTGATGGTGGGCGTCGACGAGTGCAGCGGTGGAGGTCACTGGGGAATCCAAGTCGGGTCGGTACGGTGCAGTCCGAGCAAGCCGAGTCAGGCCTTGTCAGGCCGTGGTGTTGTCGCCCGGCTGGCTCAGGTGCCAGATCTCGGTGAGTTCCGTCCACTGGCGTGAGTCGCCCCGGTCGGGCCAGGGCTCCTGGCAGGGGTCGGTGAGCTTCCACCACTCCTGGGTCTCGGGGTCGGCCTCGAGTGCCGCCATGTCGGCCGCGAAGTCCTCGCCGTGGTACTCGAAGTAGGCGAACAGCGCGTCACCGTGGAGGAAGATGCTGTAGTTGCGGATGTGCGCCCGGTGCAGGGCGGCTTCGACTCCGGGCCAGACGGCGGAGTGGAGTTCGAGGTACTCCCGGCGGCGTTCGGGCCGGAGCCTGATGGTCTGGGCGATGCGTTTCATCGCGCACGCTCCTGAGGGGTGAAGGGTGTCCGGTAGCTGGGGGTGTTGGTGCGCAGCCCGAGCCGGAGAGTGAGCCGGATGCGGGTGGAGGCGGGCAGGTGGACGGTCAGGAAGGCGCTGCCGCAGGACTGCTCCGTCTCGGTGACCACCGGTTCCGTGTGGCCGTAGTCGTACATGTCCCCGATCCAGCCGTCGTCCGTGCAGGTCGTGTACCGGACCGCGGAGATGGTGTGCTCGGCGAAGGCGCCGGCCTGGACGATCACCGCGCGGTCTGCCTCGGGGGAGAGGTTCACCAGTTCCACGGTGGTCGCCTCGGGGTCGATCGAGGTGACCAGTGCGGCCACGTCCGGTGGCAGGCCCGCGCGGCGGGCTTCCGCGTCGTGGTAGCGCAGCCGGGCCTGCTGCAGGCCGCCGTTGTAGAGCACCTGAGGGCCGCCCCAGGTCAGCTGCACGAGGGCCTCGGTGACCACGGGGTTGCACAGCTGCCACACGTGGATGTCGGCCTCGGGCACGTCGAGGTCGCGGTAGCGGTCGATGCGTCTGAGGCGGTGACGGACCTGGGCCTGGGCGGCGGCGAGGATTCGTTCGGGGTAGCCGGGGTCGTCGCCGGCGAGGAAGGCGAACCACGCCTTCTCGTGCCCGGACTCCTCCTTGGCACGGAAGGGCCGGACGGTGCGCCAGTCGATGCCGTCGGCTTCGCGCAGCCGTTCCAGCCGGGTGCGGTCGGCGTCGGAGGCCGTGTGGTGCCACAGGGCCACCGGCACGGGCGGGGTGACCGGGTTGTAGTCGAACCAGCCCGAGTCGTTGTGACGGAACGGGAGGTGGAGCGTGGGCGTGTGGACGTCCGGACCGAGCTCGACCACCCACTTGGAGGGAAGACTGGAGTCCGCCTCGGTGTGGGGCATCACCTTGCCCTGACCGATGAGGGCGTCGAGCGAGGTCGCGACCATGGAGAGGTGGTCGTCGTCCCCGGTGACCATCGCCGCCGCCAGCGCCGCCACACAGGCCGCGTGGCCGACGCTGTGCCAGCCGTGCGGCCAGGACCAGCCGTAGTGGCCGCCGTACCAGCGGCCCTCCAGCAGACTGCCGACGACTCCGTCGGGACCGACGTTGTCCGGGATGAGGCCCTCGTTCGCCCGGGTGCGCTCCCGCCACGCGCCCACGTACTCGACGATCCAGTCGCGGTAGCGCTCCTCGCCGGAGAGGATCCAGGCGTTGAGGACCAGTCCGGCCGCGGCGAGGTTGACCGCCGTGTCGCCGACGCCCATCCGCTCGCGCATCTGCGCGCCCAGACGCGGATCCTCGGAGAGGGCGTACGGGCCGCCGTCCGCCTCGGGGATCCACTCCAGCGGGAAGCCGTACGTCTCCGCTTCCTTCGGCAGCCAGGGATAGGCGTCGCCGTCGAACAGACCTCGGCGGTCGGGGTCGCTGCCGTTGTGCGGACGGGTGATGATGCGGTGTTCGGGGTCGTAGTTGCCCTTGGCGGGGTCGACGTACAACTCGGCGAAGCGCAGGGCGCGCTCACGCCAGCGGTCGGGGGCGGCCATGCAGAGGAAGTAGAGCAGGAGCAGGCTCTCGCCCTGGTGGAACCAGTCGTAGCCACGCTCGAACTCGTCGCGCAGCATGTCCAGTTCCGTCAGCTGACGGGTCACCCCCTCCCAGTGCTTCTCGCTGGCGGGCAGCAGGTCGTCGGCGCCGCCGAGGAGGTAGAGCTGGGGCCAGTTGAAGAACACCTCGTAGAAGTCGTCCACACCGTCACGGGTGGTGAGTTCGCCGGTGTAGTCCAGCCGTCCGTCGGGGCCGGTGAAGTCGCGGGCGAAGCGCCGCCAGGCGTGGTCCAGCAGGTCGAACAGGGCCCGCTGCGCCACGGCCCAGCCGGGTGGTTCGAGCAGCGGCACCGCGGCCTGGACCTCGGTCGGGAGGGCCGGACGGCCGGAGGCCGGGGCGTCCCCACCCGAAGTCTGGTCGTCAGGGCTGAAGGGCATGAGGAGGATCTCCGTTCGGAGGGGGTGGTGCGGGCGTCATTCCTTGGTGGCTCCGGCGAGCATCCCGCTGACCAGGAAGCGCTGGGCGAACAGGAAGACGATCAGTACCGGTGTGATGGCCAGCAGCGTCGCCAGAGCCAGCTGCGGACGCTGGATCGCGAGCGAGCCGACGGTCGGGTTGAACGCCGGCACGCTGGTGAGCAGGTTGCCGATGCCCACCTGGATCGGCATCTGCTCGCTCTCGGGGAGCATCACGTACGGCAGGAAGTAGTTGGTCCAGTTGGCGACGAAGCTGAAGAAGCCCACGAGAGCGATGACCGGTGTGGCCAGTGGCAGTGCGACGTGGCGGAAGACGCCGAACTCGGAGCAGCCGTCCATCCGTGCAGCCGCCAGCAGGTCCTTCGGTACGGCGGTGGTGAAGTAGATGTACGTCAGGTACACGCCGAACGGGTAGAACGAGTACGGCAGGATGATCGACCACATGGTGCCGATCAGATGTACCGCGTTGATCTCCAGGAACAGCGGTACGACCAGCGTGGCGTTCGGCATGAGCATCACGACGAGGGTCGCGATCAGCAGGGCGTGCCGGCCGCGGAACTCGGTCATCGCCAGCGCGTACCCGGCCGGTACGGCCACGCACAGCGTGATGACCAGCGAGATCACCGCATAGAGCGCGGAGTTGCGCAGCCACAGCAGGATGGCGTCGTCTTGATACGCCGTGAGCGCGTCCCAGTTGGCCTTGAGCGCGTGCCAGGAGCCGAAGGAGAGCGGGCTGTCGTGGACCAGTTGCTGGTCGGTCTTGGTCGCCGCCAGGACGAGCCACAGTACCGGCAGGACGAAGAACACCAGGAACACCGCCAGCACGGAGGCGGCCAGCAGTCGGGACGGGATGTGCCGCGCGGGCCGGTGGCGCCGCCGCGATGCCCGGTGCGAGGCTCGACTCATGATGCCTGGTTCCCGTTCCATGCGTGGTGTGGCGGGGACCGGACCGGCAGGGGTCTGGGCAGGGGTCTCAATCGGCATCGAAGAATCCCGACCGTGCGACGAAGACTGCGGCGGCCGACACACTGACGACCAGGAGCTCCACCGAGACAGCGGCGGCGCCGTTGATGTTGTTCATCTGGAAGGCGAAGTCGTAGGTCAGCTGGTTGAGTGAGTAGTCGCGGCCGGCCACGCCCACACTGGCCAGGGAGAGCAGTTGCGGTTCGACGAAGAGCTGCGCGCCGCCCGCGAAAGCCAGGATCACCATGTACACGATCCACTTGCGAAGCATCGGGATCTGCACCCGCCAGGCGGTCTGCCAGGCGCCCGCGCCGTCGATGTGCGCGGCCTCCATGACGTCCTTCGGGATGTTGTTCAGCGCCCCGTACATGACCACGATCCAGCCGCCCGCGCCGGTCCAGAACGCGATGATCGTGAACAGCAGCGGCAGGTTGCCGGGAGCGATGACCTCGCCGAAGGTGTGGAACCCCAGCGCACCCAGCAGCGAACTCACCGGGCTCACCGTCGGGTCGAGCATGAACAGCCACACCAGCACGCTCGCCGCGCCGGCGAGCGCTCCGGGGATGTAGTAGAGGAACCGGAGCGCCCTTCCGGCCATACCGGAGGCCAGGCGGTGCAGCAGCAGCGCCAGGCCCACCACGAACACCACCAGGGAGACGAGCCAGAACACCAGATAGACCGCGACGTGGCCGACGGCGCCCATGAAGCGGAAGTCCTGCGCCGTGGTGACGAAGTTGGCGAAGCCGGTGAACGTGCCCCCGGCGTCGGTGAAGGCGAAGTAGACCGCATAGCCGGTCGGAAGGATGCCGAAGGCGATCAGCAGAAGCACGTAGCCGGCGACGAACGCCATGCCGGCCCGGCTCTGCCGGGCGGCGCCGCGACGGCGCCGGTGGGCAGAGCCGGCCAAAGAGGGGGTGATGGTCACTGGGAGACCTTGTATCCGTCGGACTGGGCGTACTTGACGATGGAGTCCTGCCAGGCCGGCAGCATCGAGACGATGCTCTTGCCCTGGGTCAGACCGGGCTTGACCGTGGCGGCCCAGATGGCCTCCTGGCTGAACTGGCCCGAGCCCCAGCCGGACCAGACCTGGGAGGAGGCGTCTTTGAGGGCTGAGAGGTCCCCGGCGAAGTAACCGGTGGCTCCCTGTGCTTTCAGCCAGTTCTCGGCCGCGGGCGCGTACGCCGGGAAGCCGGGCGCCTTCTCGCCCTGGTAGGCGTCGTCGGTGGTGACCCACTTCAGGAAGTCGGTGGCGGCCTTGATGTGCGTGGAGTGCTGGGACAGCAGCCAGGTGCCGCCGCCGACGTTGCCGGTGGACGGTGAGGGGTCCCCCTGCCACTGGGGGATGGGCGCCACCGCGATCTGCCGGGCCGGGGTCTTGAGGCCGTCCTTGAACACCGCGCCGCCGAACCAGGCGGGGCCGGGCATGAGCAGGACCTTGTCGGCTTCGTTCTTTGCGAAGTCGGTGCTGAAGACCCCGCTGACGGACATGGACTTGTCCTTGATCAGCGTGTCCATGAGCTTGGCCATCTTGGTGCAGTTTTCGCTGGTGGTGTTCACCGACACGGACTTGGGGCCGGTGATGTGGTTGGCGCCGCACTTGCTCGCCCACAGGTAGATCTCCGGGGTGAAGGTGTCGCCGGCGTCACCCACGAGGTAGCCGGGGTGCTCCTTGGCCACCTTCTCGCCGAGCTGCTGGTAGTCCTCCCAGGTCGCCGGAACCTTGTAGCCGAACTTCTTCATCAGCGGCGCGTTGTACCAGAGCACCGCCTGGGAGAGGTCGTTGCGCAGGCAGTAGAGCGTGCCGCCCACCGTGCAGACGTCGTTGGCCCCCTTGGCGAACTGCCCCAAGGTCGCCTCGGATATCAGGCCCTTGTTGAGCGGAGCGGCGAAGCCCGCGTCGACCGCCCAGGTCACCTCGTTGTTCTGGGAACTGAAGACGACGTCCGGCCAGCCCTTGCCGGTGCGGTTGAAGAGCTGGACCTTGGTCTGGAGGTAGTTCGAGCCGTTGGCGTCGCCGTCGTAACTGACGATGTCCAGCTTCACGTCCGGGTGCAGCTTCTGGTACAGCTTCGCGGCGTCCAGCCGGGTCGCGTCCACCCAGACGGTCAACGCGCCGTTCTTCTGGGCCGCCTGGGCGAAGCCGTTCTTTGCGGTCGTACCGGTAGCGCCGCCGCCGCAGCCGGCCAGGGTCAGCGCCATCACCGAGGCCGCGCAGCCGGCCAGCAACGTCGAACGTCTCCTGCTGTGCACTCCTACCTGGGCGGCCGGAGGCTTGTTGACGGTCATGAGCGACTCCACTGGGTTTGCAGGCGCCCCGAGCAGATCGGGAAGGTGGCGCGTGGATGAGGGCGACGCCGGGCCGTCCCGGTCGGGCGTCGGGTGGTCAGGACGGCCGTGCCGCTGCCGCCGCCGAAAGAAATTAGCCGCCTTATCAAGGGGCCCGTCAAGGGGTGTGGTCGGCTTTTTTGGGGTGCATTCGTGGATATCTAAGCGGCATCCCTGTGCGGTGACGCGAGTTATAGCCGGATATGCCTGGTGGGCTCTTTCGACTCACGCCCAGATCTTCTGGAAGATAAGTACGACTCATCAGAGGGCTGGGGTATGATGTGCGTGGCTCCACAGCGGTCCGCCGCACCTCGGCGCAGTCACTCCCGGAGGCAGGACAGATGAACGACACGCCCGCGATCGCGGCGGCCCTGCCCGGGCAGGCCTCTCCCGCTGCGGCAGCGGCGGCGAAAGGCCCGGACGAGCGGCGTGACTATCGCCCCGGCTACGAAGTCGTGGCCGAGCGGATCCTCGACTTCATCGCCGAGGCGCGGCTGGTGCCCGGCGACCGGATGCCCACGGAGAACGATCTCGCCCAGCAGCTGAACACCAGCAGGGCCGTCGTTCGGGAAGCTGTGAAGATCCTGTCGGCGCTCGGCCGCGTCCGGGCGCACAAGGGTCGCGGACTGTTCGTCGCGGACGACGAGGGCATGCTCATCACCAGCCGCTGGGGGGCCTTCTTCCGGCCGGTCGACCTCGACCACGTCCTCATGCTGTTCGAGTTCCGCAGGGTTCAGGAGATGGCCGCCAGCAGTCTCGCGGCCACCCGTGCCACGCCCGCCGAGCTGCGCACGATCGAACTCGCCATGCAGGAGTGCCGCCACGGGTTCGTCCATGGTCAGGTCGACGTGTTCAACCAGGCGGACGACGACTTCCACGCGGCCGTGGCCGCGGCCTCGCACAACACCTTCCTGGTCAGCGCTGTGCGCGACGCACGACGACTGCAGCGGCAGTCCAGCGCGATCGGGATCCACGACACGCTCGGTGAGGGCACCCGGTCCGCGGTCGAGGAGCATGAGGCGATCTACCGGGCCATTCGCGACGGCCGGTCCGACGAGGCGGCCCAGGCCACTGCCGCACATCTCGACAGGACGCTGGAGGACTACCGGCGGGAGATCCAGCGGCGCCTGTTCGGATGACCGTCGCCGGGCACCGCGGGTGAGCGTGTCCGTGGCCACCTCACGGAAGTCGCGGCCGGACCGCTTGACCGCTCGACCGCTCGACTGTCTTCTGCGCGAGTCCGGTCAGACGGCCGACAGGCTCCCAGTCGTCCAGTCCTTCTTCCAGCCGGGGCGCCCGCCGTCCTCGTGCGGTCCTGGCCCTGTGGAGCACCTCGCCCCCCGGTGTTGGCGGCTTGTCAGGGGACCGTGCGGCAGGCCGGAGTTCTGAGCGGCACTGTGCCTGGAGAAGCATTGCCGTACGAGGGGTGTTGACGGGACTCGCCGACACCTTAAGATCCCTGCTGCTCGAAGTACCGATCGTCGTACGACATGTCGAACGAGGTCATCAGACGACTTCGGCGGGCTGCCCTACTCCGGCCGGTACGCAACACAACGGTCCGTCACAAAGGAATGAGCCGCATGCCTTCAGAAGCCGGAGTGCCGCGCAGAACCGTCCTCACAGCCCTTGGCGCCGCCTCCCTCGTCGGGACCTTCGCCGCTGCCGCTCCCGCCGGTGCCACCGAACTCACCGGCGCCACCCCAAGCGCCACTGCCGCGGACCTGCCCGCCGCAGCCGCCCACTGGGCCTTCGACGAAGGCTCCGGCACCTCCGCCGCCGACTCCTCCGGCAACGGTCGTACCGCGACGCTGCAGGGCGCGGCCGGGTGGGGCACCGGCAAGGTCGGCACCCACAGCCTGAGCCTCACCGCAGGCGGCAACGCCACGGCGTCCGGGCCGGCCCTCGACACCTCCAAGGCGTTCTCGGTGGGCGTGTGGGTCAACCTGGCTCAACTCGGCGGCTACCAGACCGCCGTCAGCATCGACGGCAAGGTCGTCAGCTCCTTCTACCTGGGGCTGCGCGACGACACCGGCACCTTCGCCTTCGCCCGGCTGAACTCGGACGCCACTCAGGGCGCCGCGGTGGCGGCCGCCGCTTCGGCACCCACCACCGACACCTGGACCCACCTGGTCGGCGTCAGCGACCCGACCGCCGGCGTCATCCGCCTCTACGTCAACGGAGTGCTGGAAGGCGAGACCGCCTACACCGCGGGCTGGGCCGGCAGCGGCGACACCGCCATCGGCCGTGCGCTCTACGGCGGTGGACACGTCGACCAGTGGCACGGCCTGATCGACGACGTGTGGATGTTCCCGTCCGCTCTCACCTCCGACCAGGTCGCGGCGCTGGCCGGGGTCCCCGTGGAGAGCACGACGCCGCTGCTGAGCGTGGACGTCGGCAACCCCGCGCACGCCGTGTCCCCCATCCTCCCCGGCTTGATGTTCGAGGACATCAACCACTCCGGCGAGGGCGGCATCTACGCCGAACTCGTGCAGAACCGCTCGATGATGGCCAGCGACACCACGCCCGTCCACTGGTCCGCCGTCGGCGCAGCGACCCTCGCACTCGACACCGCCACCCCGCTCAACGCCGCGCTCAACCGTTCCCTCAAGGTCGTGCTGCCGAGCAGTGCGGGACCCGGAAACCGGGCCGGCGTCGCCAACGACGGCTTCTGGGGCATACCCGTGCGGCCCGGAACCACCTACACCGCCCGGCTGTTCGCCAAGGCGTCGCGACGCCTCGGCCCGCTCACGGTGGCCATCGAGTCGGCGGACGGCGCGACGGTGTACGCATCCGCCCGTGTGCCCCACATCGGCACCGCCTTCCCCGGCCGCCCGTTCGAGCTGACCCTGCGCACCGGTTCGCGGACTCCCGTGGTCGGTGACGCGAGGCTGACCGTCACCACGGCGGACCCCGCCGCCGCGGGCGAGACCCTGTGGCTCCAGCACGTGTCCCTCTTCCCGCCCACCTACAACAACCGGCCCAACGGGCTGCGCATCGACCTGATGGAGAAACTGGTCGCCCTGAAGCCGAAGTTCCTGCGCTTCCCCGGCGGGAACTTCCTCGAGGGCAACACGATCGCGACACGGTTCAACTGGAAGACCACCATCGGTCCGGTCTGGGAACGCCCCGGCCACATGGACGACGCCTGGGGCTACTGGTCCACGGACGGCCTCGGACTCCTCGAATACCTGGAGTGGGTCGAGGACATGCACGCCCAGCCGGTACTCGCCGTCTTCGCCGGCTACTCGCTCAAGGGCGAACACGTCACCGGAGACGCCCTCAAGCCGTTCGTCCAGGACGCACTCGACGAGATCGAGTACATCACCGGCCCCGTCACCAGCACCTGGGGCGCGCGACGTGCCGCCGACGGGCATCCCGAGCCGTTCCCGCTGGAGTACGTGGAGATCGGCAACGAGGACTGGTTCGACTCCTCGGGGTCGTACAACGAGCGGTTCGCGGCCTTCTACGACGCGATCAAAGCGAGGTACCCGCATCTGAAGCTGATCGCCACGACGTCCGTGACGAGCCGCACGCCGGACCTGATCGACGAGCACTACTACCTCGCGCCATCCGCCGCCCAGGCCTCCACCCACAAGTACGACAACCGGGACCGCAGTTCGACGAAGGTGTTCGTCGGAGAGTGGGCCGCGCAGGAGGGCCGCCCCACACCCGACCTCAACGCGGCGCTCGGCGACGCCGCTTGGCTGGCCGGTCTGATCCGCAACTCGGACCAGGTCCTCATGGAGTGCTACGCGCCGCTCTTCTCGCACGTCAAGAACAACGTGTGGGCCACCAACCTGATCGCCTACGACAACCTGACCAGCTACGCGTCGCCCAGCTACTGGGCACAGCACATGCTGACGAGCAGGCTCGGCAACACGGTGCTGCCGGCCACCGCGCGTGCGCTGCCCGGCCTCGCCACCGTGGCCACCCGCTCCGGGAACCGCCTCTACCTCGCGGTCGTCAACTCCGGGACGGAGAAGGTGAACGTGCCGGTCGAGCTGAAGGGCCTGGCCAAGGGGGTCAAGAGGCAGGCCACCGCGACGGTCCTGACCGGCCCTTCGCGCGCCACCACCAACACGCTGACCGAACCCGACATGTTGGTGCCCAGGACCAGCACCGTGACCGGCGCGGCAGCGTCCTTCACCAGCATCGTGCCACCGCTCTCGGTCACCGTACTCGAACTGGTCCTGACCTGATCGGTCACCGCCCGACGCACCTGATTCCCGGCGCACGGCCCGATGTCAGGCCGGTTTCCCGCTCTCCGGAGGATCCTCCGCCGGGGCGGCGCTCCTCAGATGTTCCCGCAGCCACTGTTCGGTGTGGCTCACGTGCATCAGTGCGGCGGCCTGGCTGAGGGCGGCGTCACGGGTGCACAGGGCGTCGAAGATCGCCTCGTGTTCCGCGAGGGTCCTCCCTGCGGCCTGGTCGTCGACCAGGCCGCGCCAGATGCGGGCGCGCAGGGTGCGGCCCGAGATGCCTTCCAGCAGGGTGAGCAGTGTCTCGTTGCCCGTGGCCGAGACAACGGCGCGGTGGAAGGCCGCGTCGTGCGCGTTGAGCTGTTCCATGTCGTCGCGGGCCGCTCGCATGGCGTCCAGGTGCTGCTTGACCTGTGCCAGCTGGTCGTCGGTGATCCGGGTGGCGGCGAGAGCGGTGGCGACCGGTTCGAGGAGCCGGCGAACCTCCATCAGGTCCAGCAGTGCCGCCGAGTCGCTCTGCAGCAGCTCGACCGCGCCGCCCAGGCCCTCGAGCAGCAGGCTCGGCTGGAGGCTGGTCACATACGTGCCGTCGCCCCGTCGGACTTCGAGCACGCGGGCGACCGCGAGTGCTTTGACCGCCTCACGAGCCAGGTTCCGGGACAGGCCCAGCTGGGCCGCCAGCTCCGGCTCCGGAGGCAGCTTCGAACCCGGTGGCAGCGCACCGGTGCGGATGAGCTCACGGATCTGCTCAATGGCCTTGTCCGTCAGAGACAACGCGCACCCCTTCCGTCTCCCCCGGAGTGTTCTCCGCGCTGCTTCGCGTCGGGACGTCCGGCCTGATCAGGCCCTGGGTGCGAAGGTCGTCCCAGAGAACCTCCGGCACGTGCCGACCGTGGAGTTCCACGTTGCGCCTGACCTGCTCCTGGTTCCTCATCCCCAGGGTGACGCTGATGATACTGGGATGGCTGAAGGGGAAAGCGATCGCGGCTGCGGGCAGGGTCGTGCCGTGCCGTTCGCAGACCTCGGCGATGGCCAGGGCACGGGCGACGAGCTCCGGCGGGGCGTCCTTGTAGTCGTACTTCATGCCGGCTCTCGGACGGTCCTCGGAGAGCAGACCCGAGTTGAACACGCCGACGGCGACCACGGTCTTGCCGTGCTCCCGTGCGGCGGGCAGCACGTCGTCGAGCGCCGACTGGTCGAGGAGCGTGTAGCGTCCGGCCAGCATCACCACGTCGGCCGCGGTCTCGCGCAGGAAGCGGGCGAGCATGGCCGACTGGTTCATACCGGCGCCGATCGCGCCGATCACGCCCTGGTCGCGCAGGTCCGCGAGGGCGGGCATGGCTTCGTCCGCCGCCTGCTGCCAGTGGTCGTCGGGGTCGTGCAGGTAGACGATGTCGAGGCGGTCCAGACCCGTACGCTCCAGCGTGGCGTCGATGGACCGGAGCACGCCGTCCCGGCTGAAGTCCCAGCGGCGGCGCAGGTCGTCCCGGACGACGAACCCCTCGCTGTCGACGCCCCGCGGCCGCTCGTTGGGGACGAGCAGCCGGCCCACCTTGGAGGAGACGACGTACTGCTTGCGGGGACGGTCGCGCAGGGCGGCCCCCAGGCGCCGCTCGGAGAGGCCGAGCCCGTAGTGCGGCGCGGTGTCGAAGTACCGGATGCCGCTGTCCCAGGCCGCCTCGATCGCGGCTGCCGCGTCCTGGACCGGTGTGACCCGATAGAGGTTGCCGATGACGGAGGCCCCGAAGCCCAGCTCGGTGACGTCGACGGTGGTGTTCGTGATGTTCCGGTGTTGCAAGACGTGCTCCTCGGGTCCTACGGGTGGGACAGGGGCGCCGTTCAGCGCCTGACGGCGGCCGAGCCGCCCGCCGCGAGTGCTTCGACCTCGCTGAGCGAGGCCATGGAGACGTCGCCGGGCGTGGTCATGGCCAGGGCGCCGTGCGCCGTGCCGTAGGCCAGGGCCCGCTTCAGACAGGCGACGGTGAGCGGGGCACCGGTCGGCTCGGCACCATCGAGCGGCTCGGAGGCGGGGCGCCGCAGCCGCGAGGGCTCCGGCCCGGACTCGCCCGTGGGTTCGTTCTCAGGCCCGGCGGCCGACGTCATCAGCCCGTAGATCAGCCCGGCCGCGAAGGCGTCGCCGGAGCCGATGCGGTCCAGGACCTGCAGACCGGGCATGTCGGGGCCCGCGACGAAGCCGGTCGCCGGTGACCAGGCCGCCGAGGACCAGTCGTTCACTCCTGCCGAAGGCACGCCGCGGAGCGTCGTGGCCAGTACCTTGACCTCGGGCAGCCGGTCGGCGACCTCGGCGAACGCCTCCGGCACCTCGTCCGCGCGGACGCGCACCGCGCCCGGGTACGGTCCGGTCAGGCCGAGGGCGCCCACCACCACGTCGGCGTGCCGGGCGAGCCGCAGGTCCACCTCGCGTGCCCGTTCGGCGCCGCCACGGTCGGCCCAGAGGCTCGGGCGGTAGTTCGGGTCGTAGGAGACGGTGACGCCGTGCCGCCCTGCCGCGGCCATCGCCTCCTCGGCAACGTCCACCGTGGTGTCCGACAGGCCGGCGAAGATGCCGCCGGTGTGGAACCAGCGCGGGCCCCCGGCGAACAGGGAGTCCCAGTCGACGTCCCCCTTGCGCAGCTGGGACACGGCCGTGTTCGCGCGGTCACTGACACCCAGCGCGCCCCGGATGCCGAAGCCCCGCTCCACGAAGTTCAGCCCGTTGCGGGCGGTGCGGCCGACACCGTCGTCGGGCACCCAGCGAATCAGTGACGTGTCCACACCGCCCTGGAGGATCAGGTCCTCGGCCAGCCTTCCGACCGCGTTGTCGACCAGGGCGGTCACGACGGCCGTGCGCAGGCCGAAGCAGCGGCGCAGTCCGCGTACGACGTTGTACTCGCCGCCGCCCTCCCAGACGTGGAAGGTGCGGGCGGTGCGGATACGGCCCTCGCCGGGGTCGAAGCGGAGCATGACCTCGCCGAGGGCGACGACCTCCGGGACGCTCATCTCGTACTCCTCTCGACGGCCTCGGCGGTCAGCCGCCGGATCCTGTCGTAGTCGCCGCGCTCCAGGTGGCCGGTGGTCGCCATCCAGCTGCCGCCGACGGCGAGGACCGCCGGGTGGGCGAGGTAGGCGGGCAGGTGCGCGGGGCCGATGCCTCCGGTCGGCACGAAGCGTGCCTGGGGAAACGGGGCCGTCAGCGCCTTGAGCATCCCCGTGCCGCCGAGAGGCTCGGCGGGGAACAGCTTGACCGTGTCGAGGCCCGCGCGCAGAGCGCGCATCAGCTCCGTGGCCGTGGCGATGCCCGGTACCACGGGCACGTCGAGTGCGCGGCACGTGGCGACGACCTCGGCGTCGTACCCGGGGGAGACCACGAAGCGGGCCCCGGCCACGACGGCCCGCTCCGCCTGCTCGGGCGTGAGCACGGTGCCCGCGCCGACCGCCAGCCCGCCGTGCGCCGCCATCGCCTTCACCACCTGCTCGGCGTCCGCGGTACGGAAGGTGACCTCGGCACACCGGGCCCCGCCCGCCGCGAGCGCGTCGGCGAGCGGGCCGGCCGTCGCGACGGACGGAACCGTGAGCACGGGCAGGATCCGGGCGCCGGCCAGCACGGAGGCGAGGGACGCGGTCATCGGCCCAGCCATCCGCCGTCGACGGGCAGGACGGTGCCGTGGACGTAGGCGGCGGCGTCGGAGGCCAGGAACACGGTGGCGCCCGCGAGGTCGTGGGCGGTGCCCCAGCGTCCGGCGGGGATGCGGTCGAGGATGGCCTTGCTGCGGGCAGGGTCGTCCTGGAGGGCCTGCGTGTTGTCGGTGGCGATGTAGCCGGGTGCGATGGCGTTGACGTTGACGCCGTGCGGGGCCCACTCGTTGGCCAGTGCCTTGGTGAGTCCGGCGATGCCGTGTTTGGCGGCGGTGTACCCGGGGACGGTGATTCCGCCCTGGAAGCTGAGCAGCGACGCGGTGAAGATGATCTTTCCGTGGCCGCGGGACACCATCGCCCCGCCGACCGCACGCGACAGCGTGAACTGGGCGTTGAGGTTGACTTGGAGGACCAATTCCCAGTCGGTGTCCGGGTGTTCGGCGGCCGGGGACCGGCGGATCGTGCCCGCGTTGTTGACGAGGATGTCCACCGGCCGCTCGCGGCCGGCGAGGTCTGCGGCCAGAGCGCGTACGGCGTCGGGGTCGGCGAAGTCCGTCCGGATGGCCTCGAAGGTGCGTCCGGCGGCGGTGACGTCCTTCTCGACGTCGCTGCCGGATGTCTCCAGGGTGGCGCTGACGCCGATGACGTCCGCGCCGGCCTCGGCCAGCGCGCGGGCCATGGCCCGGCCGATGCCGCGCCGGGCGCCGGTGACGACGGCGAGCCGGCCGGTGAGGTCGAACAGAGACATCTCAGGCTCCCGTCGTGTCGGTGGCGCACTCCACCAGGATCTTCATCACGTCGCCGCCGCCCTCCAAGGCCCCGAAGGCCGCGGGCGCCTCGGTGAGTGGCACGACCTTGCTGATCAGCCGCTCGGCGGGAATCGTTCCGTCGGCCACCAGCGCCACCGCCTTCTCGAAGTCCGAGCGGTCGTAGAGCCGGGCTCCGACGAGGGTGAGTTCCCGCCAGAAGAAGCGGTGCAGGTTCACCTCGCGGGGCCGGGGGTGGATCGCCACCAGGCACAGACGGCCGCGTACGCCCAGCACCTCCACGGCGGTGTCGACACCGCCCGCCGCGCCGGAGACCTCGAAGGCGACCTCCGCGCCCGCTCCGCCGGTCCACCGCCGGACGAGTTCGGGCACGTCGTCGGCGGCCGGGTCCCAAACGGTCAGCCCCAACTCCTCGGCAAGGAGGCGGCGGTGGGTGCTCAGCTCCACCACCCGGACCTCGGCCCCGGCGGCCTGCGCGACCAGCGCGATCAGGACGCCGACCGGTCCGCCGCCGACCACGACGACCTTCTCGCCCTCCCGTACCTGGGCCCGGCCCACGTCGTGCACGGCCACGGCCGTGGGCTCGACGAGTGCGGCCCGGTCCAGGGCGAGGGAGCCCGGCAGCCGGATGAGCGTCGACGCGGGCACCCTCCAGCGCTGCTGCATCGCGCCCGGTGAGTCGATGCCGATGAAGTCGAGGTTCTGGCAGATGTGCTGATGGCCCGCGCGGCATGCCGGGCAGGTGCCGTCCCAGCGCAGCGGCATCACGGTCACCGCGTCACCGGGCTGCCAGCCCTCCACACCCGGACCGACGCGGACGACGCGGCCGGACATCTCGTGTCCGAGGACGGCGGGCGCGGCGACCCGGGCGTCCATGTCGCCGTGGAAGATGTGCAGATCGGTGCCGCAGATGCCGACGTAGGCGGGGGCCAGCTCCACCTCCCCGGGACCGGGGGCGGGGGCGTCGACGGCCGCCGTGTCCAGGGTGCGGGCGGCCGTGTAACGGACAGCGAGTGTCATGGTGTCGTCAGGGTCCCTTCAGCGCGGACGCCGATGGTCAGCAGCAGGTTGGCGTACGTACGGATGTCGGCGGTGACGATCGCCAGCGCCAGGTCGGGGGAGCGCGCGGCGTCGTAGAACGCGAACCGGTCCAGCGCCTCCACCGGTGCGGGCGCCAGCCGGGCGCGGTACTCGGCGATGGCCGGCGGCTCCGGTTCGCCCTCGGGCGGCACCATCACCTGTGCCGATTCCACCGGGACGGCCCGCAGAAGGACGTCGAGCACGGTGGTGACGTCCAGCAGGCCCGGCCTCAGGTTGAGATGGACGGTTCTGGCCCGCTCGCCGGTGGCCGTACTGGCGGGGTAGTGGCCGTCGGCGAGCAGGATGCGGGCGCCGTGACCGGCTCCGGCCAGGGCTTCGAGGATTCCGGGGTGCAGCAGTTCCGTCAGGAGCACGTCGTCCCCTCCTTCGTCGGGGCGGGCGTCAGGTGGTAGAAGGTCGTCGCGGTGCCGGCGAGGATCGCGTCGATCTCGGGGCCGGAGCAGCCGTCCATGAGTTCGTCGACGGCGGCGGCCCAGCGGTTCCAGCCACCGGCGAGGACGCAGACCGGCCAGTCGGAGCCGAACATCAGCCGGTCGGGGCCGAAGGCGGAGAGCAGGACGTCCCACACCGGGCGGATGTCGGCGACGGTCCACCTCTCGTGGTCGGCCTCCGTGACAAGACCCGACACCTTGCAGCGGACCTGGGGATGCCGGGCCAGTGTCCGCACCTGCTGTGCCCAGTCGGTCAGTTCCCGGCTGGCGACAGGGGGCTTGCCCGCATGGTCCAGGACGAGGGGCAGCTCCGGGAGCCTCTCCGCGAGACGGATCACCTGAGGGAACTGGTGGCTGCGGATCAGCACGTCATACCCGAGCCCGCGCTCCGCGACCGCTCGCAGCCCCCGCTCGACGTCCGGGCGCCCGAGCCAGTGCGGATCGGACTCGCCCTGAACGAGGTGCCGCACGGCCCGCAGGTACCGGCCTGCCGAGCCTGTGCGCAGATCGTCGAGTACGTCGCCGATCGCGGGGGAAGTCAGGTCCGCCCAGCCGACGACGGCACCGATCAGCGGGTCGCTGTCGGCCAGGGCGAGGAGGTCGCGTGTCTCGGGAACGGACGTGATGCACTGCACGAGCACCGTACTTGTCAGTCGCCGTCCGGCGATCGGCCGGGTCGCGGCCGAGCGCAGGGCGTGCGAGCTGAAGTTGCGTCGGAGCGGCTCGTGCCCGGGTTCGTCCAGCCAGGGCTGCGGCCGGACGTCAAGGTTCCACACGTGGTGGTGGGCGTCGACGAGGGCCGGGGTGTCAGACACGGGCGGTCCAGACGGGGCCGTCGGGGTAGGCGTACTCCTTGAGGGACTCCGGGTGCATCTGCGCGCTCAGCCCGGGAAGCTCCGGCGCGAGGTAGTGGCCGTCGGCGATGCGTACCGGGTCGACGAAGTGCTCGTGGAGGTGGTCGACGTACTCGATGACCCGGTCCTCCAGGGTGCCGGAGACGGCGACGTAGTCGAACATCGACAGGTGCTGCACCATCTCGCACAGACCGACGCCGCCGGCGTGCGGGCAGACCGGCACGCCGAACTTGGCGGCGAGCAGCAGGATCGCGATGTTCTCGTTGACGCCGCCGACCCGTGCCGAGTCGATCTGCACGATGTCCACCGCGCCGGCCTGGAGAAGCTGCTTGAAGACGACCCGGTTGGCGACGTGCTCGCCGGTGGCGACCTTGATGGGGCTGACGGCCCTGCGGACCGCGGCGTGGCCGAGGATGTCGTCCGGCGAGGTGGGCTCCTCGATCCAGTACGGCTGGTAGGGCGCCAGGGCGCGCATCCAGTCGATCGCCTCCTGGACGTCCCATCGCTGGTTGGCGTCCACGGCGATACGGATGCCGTCGCCCACCGCCTCGCGGGCGGTGCGCATGCGCCGTACGTCGTCCTCCAGCAACGCCCCCACCTTGAGCTTGATCTGGGTGAAGCCGTCGGCGACCGCCTCCCGCGCCAGACGGGCCAGCTTCTCGTCGGAGTAGCCGAGCCAGCCGGGGGTGGTGGTGTAGGCGGGGTAGCCGGCCTCCAGCAGCCGGGCGATGCGCTCCTGGCGGCCGGGTTCGGCACGGCGCAGGATCTCCAGTGCCTCCTCGGGGGTGAGCGCGTCGCTCAGCCAGCGGAAGTCGACCTGCGCGACCAGTTCCTCGGGTGACATCTCGCCGAGGAACCGCCACACGGGCTTGCCCGCACGCTTGGCGGCCAGATCCCAGGCCGCGTTGACCACCGCGCCGATGGCCATGTGGATGGCACCCTTCTCCGGCCCCAGCCAGCGCAGTTGAGGATCGTGCACGAGGGAGCGGGAGAACGCGCCGAGGTCGGCGCAGACCTGATCCACGGAGAGCCCGACCACGTGCGGAGCGAGGGCCGCGATGGCCGCGGCCTGTACGTCGTTGCCGCGGCCGGTGGTGAAGGCCAGGGCGTGCCCCTCCAGTCCGTCGCCGGCGTCGGTGCGCAGGATCACGTAGGCGGCCGAGTAGTCGGGTTCGGGATTCATCGCGTCCGAACCGTCCAGGTGCTCGGACGTCGGGAACCGCACGTCCAGGACGTCGAGAGCGGTGATACGGGCGGACGCGGACACGGCAGAGGACATGACGTCAACTCCTGTGAGAGCAGGTGGGCACTCGGCCCCCTGCGATGGGACGGGTGGCGGCGGGGGTCGGCGGCGCGGGCCGCCGGGTCAGTCCTGGACCTTGCCGCCGGTGATGCGCGAGATGGTCAGGGCGACGAGGATGATCAGGCCGTTGAGGGCGCCGATCCACTGCGCGGGGACGCCCGCGAGGGTCAGCACGTTCTGGATCATGAACAGCAGGAGGATGCCGCTGAAGGCCCCGAACATGGTGCCCTTGCCGCCGTTGAGGCTGATTCCGCCGATGACGGCGGCGGCGAAGACGGTGAAGATATAGCCGTTGCCCTGCGCGGAGGCCACCGAGGCGAGCCGCCCGGACAGCAGCAGTCCGGCCAGGGCGGCGAGCACGCTGCCGGTGACGATGACGATCCACAGCACCCGGTCGGTGCGGATACCGGCCGCCTTCGCCGCGTCGACGTTGCCGCCGATGGCGTACAGCGACCGGCCGAAGCTGGTCCAGCCCAGCACGACGATGGCGACGGCGAACAGCGCCAGGCAGATCCAGATGGAGGCCGGCATCCCGAACCATTCCGCGGTGCCCAGGTAGAGCATCGACTTCGGCAGCTGGAAGAAGGTCTGGCCGCCGGAGATGCCGGTCAGGACGCCCCGCAGGACGATCAGCATGCCGAGGGTGACGATGAAGCCGTTGAGGCCGAAGCGGATGATCGAGCAGAGCGTTGATCACTCCGACGAGCAC
>NZ_PQSR01000078.1 GCF_002920635.1 Streptomyces sp. Ru72
GGCCCCGTCCGCACCAGTGGCCGATGCTGCGACGTCGGCGTCGCGCCCAGCGGCCCGGCCGCGCCCTCGTCCAGCTTGGGCGAGCAGCCGGTCAGCAACAGGCAGGTGAACAGGACAGACGGCGCGGCCTAGCGGGCGGAAGGCGACGACCCCTCACGATCAGATGGTGATTGAGCAGATGCTCCCCCACTGGGCTGTCGCGCCACCGCGTTGGGTACGGCGCGAAGGAGCACGGAGATCCTTCGACTCGCGGGTACGGGGAGCAGCGGGCTGCGTTGCTCCGGGTTGGTTGGGCGTTGGGACTATCCCCGCGGGTGCGGGGACCAGGCTGCCCTGTCGATGACGCTCTGTGAAATCGGCCACCCCCTGCTCAGGGGTGACCCACACCTGCTCACAATTCCCCAGCTGCGGAATGAGATGACCTCCGTGGGGCAGGGGCCGGTTTGTCCCTCGGCCGATGATCACGGCTGGTTCGCGATCCGTCGGCCGAGCTGTTCAAGGAACTCCTGCAAGCTGGACGCGGCAACGTCGAAGTCGTCGAACCAGGCAGCCGTGGTGGACTTCCAGACTCGTCCGCTGTCTCCGATCGCGAACAGACGGCCCCCGCCGTCGCTGGCGAAGACCAGCGCGATCGATTCGCCGTCAATCGGAGCGGGGCCGTACTCGCGGAAGTGCTCCGCCGCCGTCGCAGGTGAGTGGATGAAGTACCCGCTGTCGACGTCGGGCAGGGAAGCCTCGCTGATCACCCAGTAGAGCGTGGTCAGGTCGGAGGGAATCGGCGTCAGGTCCACGAGCGCGTCCGTCGCCTGATGGCTGTCGTCGGTCGCGAGTATCACAGCGTTGTGGCCGGGCGGGAAGCCGTGCATCGGGAGGAAGGACTGGGTCAGCTTCGTCAGCGCCCCGTCGGCCTGCTCCCACCAAGACCGGACCCACTCCGCGTCAAGCCGCTCACCAGGCACGTTCCCCCTCGAATATGCGTGGGACCCGCCGGCGCGAGCCCAGAAGAACATATCGGAGGGCTCAGCACGGAGTGCGATTGGAACCGCGCCCTTCCGATCCGCCGCAGCACCGGAGCGCTCGGTGGAAGGGATCCGGTGTGACGTGGACACCGCCGGAACCCTTGCTGAGGGCTCCCGTGCCCTGTGGCCAGGCCGGGTCTGACCGTGGTGGAGGTAGCGGCCGCCGATGAGGAGACCGACTTCGCGGTCCAGGAGTTACTCGCCGCGCGATGGGGGATCGCGCCGGCGGACCGTACGACTCGGGAGCCCGGCGAGCCCGGCGTGCGGCTGCGCTGCTTCCTGGACCTGTGTCAGGACTCGACTCGGAGGGCCAGGCGGAAGCGGAGAAGCCTGAGCCGGTGACCGGCTGACAGCCGGCGGCACCTTCGGGGTAGCCGACGCCTGCGACCGGAGGGTACCAGGCGAAAGGTTGTCGATCCGGGGATGCGGAGGCCGTAGACAGCTTCGCTGCGTACGACGACCTCATACCAGACCATCCCGCCGGGAACGGCGACATCCGCCCCCTTCGGATCGAACCCGCCGTGGTCGCCCACGCGCATACGACGCCTCGGCCGGCCTCACCGACTGTGCCGCCCTGAACTCCACCTGAGCGACGAACGAGCGGGGCGCGGTAGGGCCGCCTGCACCACCGAACAGGCATGTTCCCACGTCCAGCTCACGCGCGCACCGTCTTCAAGCCTCGTCCAGGGCCTCGTCAGCTCCGGCAGCGCGTCCTTGGCGGCAACCGGGCCTCGTCCTCCAGCGTGCTCACGCCCGGGCATGCCGTGCTGCAAGGTCAGGGCGGCGGGCGAACTGGATGCCCCTGGGTCCAGGCCGACACCCGACTCCGCAACACTCAGCGACTGCCACTCCAGTGCCTTCGCGAACGCCTCGTCCTTCGTCCGCCGCATCTACGCCAGCCGATCGGGGTCGACCACGGCGAGGGCGGCCCGCAGCGTCTGCGTGCAGGCCCGGAAGGCCGTGGACGGTCCGGCTCACTGTTCGGGCGCCTCGGACTGCCGCAGCGCCGAGGTCTTGTCGTCGAGTGGCCAGCGGTGGCAGACCGCCACGTGCAGGATCACGCCGAGCGCCAATGCGTTGATGCTTGCATGTCCCACCCATGCCTCAGCGCTGGAGGTCGACCACGTGAGCGTGTTGGCATAGGCGAGCAGCCCGATACAGAGCCCGGCCCCCACCGCCACGGTGATGGCAAGGGTGGCTACGCGTTCCCGGGCGGCGGACAGATACGGGCGCAACGCCCCTTCGAAGAGCATGCCGACAAGCAGCCCGGCGGCACTGAAGCTGGTGGCGGCCGCCAGGATGGCAGGCGGCTCCACCCCGCCCGCGCCGTACGCAAGCGCGTAGGTGAGCGCCGCGCCACCGAGCACGAGCACGTTGCCCACAACGATCCGAAGCCATCGCTTCCGCAATGCGTTCATGGGCCAACCACGCCAAACGATGAACAGCCACACCTGCCACGATCCGCACACGGCGAGCACGACGGAGATGTCCTCCCGGGAGAACGGCCCGCTCTGGCTGAACAGGCCGGAGTCCGGCGGGGCGGGAAAGTCGTAGGCGACGTACTGCACCAGGAGAGCGACGGCCCAGGAGAGCGCCAGTGCCGCGATCCCACCGACGAGCCGCGGCAGGCGCTTGAGCGGCCAGCCCTCGAAGGCAAGGGTCAGTTGCAGGATCGCCGTGAAGGCGGTCAGTCCCAGGGGCAACGATGCGGGATACAACGGCGAGTGACCAGGCCCCGGAGTCGGATCGAAGATACCGACGGCGTCGACCTGACCGATCACCCGTTGCCCCGCCATCGCCAGGGCGATACCCGCTGCCGCGATCAGGAGTGTGTCCACACATGCTGACCACTTGGGACGCAGGCTGGAACCCGGCCAGTCCTCCCACCAGAAGGCGATCACCGTCAGGGGCGGCAGCGCAAATGTGACGAGGGGCGAGAGGACGACAACCGAATCCTCCGCACCACCCAGCCCGAACGCGAACAGCAAGGCGACCGGAACGACCACCAAAAGGCCCGCCATTCCGAGGCCGGGCTGCGTGGCTATGCGAGCACGTTCGGCATCTAGAAACGCATTGGCGTGCCGGTGCGCCGGAGTCGTTACCGCCGGCTGTTCCGGCAGCTTGCCGAACTGGGTACGGGACGTAGACGTCGATTGTTTGTCGGGCATGGCCCCTCACTTTTCATGAATGCAGTGGCACTGCCGCAACCATGGCGCGAATCGGTCCGTGGGGCATCGGTAATCTGACCAGAGGTGTAAAGCCCAACGAGTCGGTCCGTTTCACCATGAGGCCCACTGGATCTGTCACATGACGGTCAGGAGACAGGCGCGGCGGCATGGTGAATGCACCTGCCCGTCCTTGTCAGGGACAGGACGAGCCGCCGCGGCGATCGGCGACGATCGACAGGACCGTCTCCTCAGGTGTGCGCGCGCCGACGTCAAGGCCGATCGGTGAACGCACTCGAGCCGGTTGAGCGGCACGACGCCACGCCGGCCAGCGCTGCCCGCCTGAGCACCTCGGTCTCGCTGTCGCCGACCATCAGTCCCGGCACTTCGCGTCCGCCGTCCTCGGTAATGCCGGGGGCGATGACCACCGCCTGCACCTGATCGTCTCGCGTCAAATCAGACAAACGTGTGAATGGTGATTCGAACGTGAGCGTTGTTGTTTCTGTTCCTCACCGAGTTCGGGGCGGATGCGTTCCCCGAAAGCGGCGGCAGAGTCAGCGGGCGGTGAACTGGGCCGGCGGCATCGATGAGGTAGATCCTGCCTCTGAGGGTGTGGTAGCCGGAGCCGACTGCGGCGATACCGTGAGCACCTCAGTGTGGCGATGCGTGGCGGCTGGTACGAGCCAGCCAGGGAACCTCTCCTTCGACACGGCGTGGCGCGTACCGGGCTCGACCAGCGCCCCGATGAGACCGCCGCACAGCAGCGGTGAGCCGGCTCCGCGGGGGCGCGGGCGCCCCTCCTCAGCAGCCTCGCCATCGAGAACACCGCGGGCACTGACCAGCGAAAACACCGGGAGACGGCCTTCAAGGAAAAGGCAGCGCAGGGGAGAACGCGCAGGGAGAACCTTTCGGACATCCGCTTCCGTGGGCTCCACACCGAAATCGCAGCAGCCGGAACTCCGGAGCGGCTCCCCGTGCAGCGCGCCCCGCCCTGCCTGTCTATGGCGGTGCGTCGTCCGCCATGCCCAGTGGTGGGCCACACCGCCACGACCATGGCGGCATACGGTGCGAGAGCGGCGGAACCTTGCAGAAACAGACGAACCCCGCAGGTCAGGCGAATCGCCCTATGCCGCCCCGGAAACGCTCTTCCTCTGAAGCGCGGCCAACCCGATCAACGACGACGACGTCCTGCGCTGCATTCGCCCCGGGCGGACACAGCCGCGCGCCCAACCGGTCTGAGTCCTGCCGGACCGGTACTGCGGGCGGATCCAAGCGCTTCGGCGTTTTGCCGGTTGCTTAAAATGCCCCTATGGCTTCCACCACTCGACGACGCTCCAGTGCGGCCGATCGACGGTCCGCCCTCGAAAAGCGGATCCTGTCCGTGATCGAGGAGCTGCTGCGCGATGGTGTGAGTTACACCGAGCTGAGCGTGGAGCAGATCGCCCACGCCGCGGGCATCTCGCGTTCCACCTTCTACTTGTACTTCCGCGACAAGGTGGATGTACTGCTGCGACTGAGCGGCTCCCTCAAGACGGAGAGCTTCGCGATAGCGGAGGCCTGGCGGCCCTGCGGGCCCGAGGGCGGGCTCGACGGCCTGGCCCGGGCTTACGAGCTCATCCTGCGGCATTACCGCGAGCACGCGGCTCTGCTGTCCGCGATCAACGAAGTCGCCACGTACGATCCGGCGGTCCGGGAAGCATGGACTGCGGATCAGGACCGTTTGATCACCCACGCAGCGACGGTGCTGAAGGAGGAGCAGCGGGCCGGCCGGACACCTGAGGACATCGACCCGGAGCTCGCCGCGAGGATCATCGTCCAGGGAGGCAGTCAGGTCATCGCCCAGCAGATGTCCGGCAGCGAAAGGGACGACGCCGCGGTCGCGCACGAGCTGGCAGCGGGTTACTGGTACGGCGTGTACCGCCGCTCCCCCGGAGCCAGTGTCGGCTAGTCAGGTGCGCAGGTGCCTATTGTGCCTTCGACCGGCCGAAGCAGTCGAGCGCGGCGCCCACCGCACAGGCGTCGAGATGGAAGCCCTCACCGCGGTCTCCGTCGCCGCGCTCGTGATCGACATGGTCAAGGCAGTCGACAAGGGAGCGGTCATCACGGACGTGCGCGTGGAAGAGAAGACGGGCGGCAAGTCGGGCGACTGGAGCCGGGCGTGAACGGCGCGTGGTCCGCCGGTGGTGCGCCGCGCGCGCCGAACCGTGCGCCGGTCGTCACCGCCGCCAACCGCGCCGCGGCCAGTGTCGACGAGGACAAGGGCGCCCCCTGATCGCCGGGGGGCTCGAGCGCTTCGGGTTCGACGTCGAGGGGCCGCAGGTCGTCCCTGAGGGGGAGCCCGTGGAGGCTGCTCTGCGCGTCGGCGTGGAAGCTGGGTACGACGCGATCGTCACCACCGGGCGGCACCGGGATCTCGCCCACCGACCGCAGGCACGAGGCGACGCGCCGCATAATCGGCTACGAGGTGCCGGGCATCGCCGAGGCCGTGCGGGCGTACGGACGGCAGAAGGTGCCGACTGCAGTTGCTGCGGTCCGGCCGCCCGCTCGGCGCCGCCGTCGCCGCGTTGATGAGCACGCCACCCACTTCATCGACCCAGGCACCCTGATCAACCAGCGCCCGGCCGAAGCCACGGATCGAGGGCGGTATCAACCGCCTCAAGAGACACCGCGCCGTGGCCACGGGATACGACAAACTCGCGGTCCGCTACGAAGCGACCGTCCTCGTCGCGGCCATCAACGAGTGGCTGTAACGGTCGCATGCCGATTCAACGCGACGGACGACGCGCACGACGCAGAAACACGACCGAGGCCGCTATGCCCAGGACGACGAAGCCGAAGGCGCTGGTTACGCCAGCTTCGAACGGTGGGCCGGAGATCGGCACAAGGACCGTCGAACCAGATGACGTGGTCATCTCGCAGCCCTGCTCGGTAATCGAGGCACTGCTCGCAGCGGGGTGCAGCGCCCCGTCCAGGCACTGCTTTGCCTTGAACTGCGTCGCCGCCGCCCAGACCGTCAGGCCGCCGCAGACGAGCGTGCCCAGGGACAGTGTGCTGCGGACAGGGAATCGCATGACAAATGGCCCTTTCTCTCCCGGCCTGAGTGATGAGCTGGCCGCTGATCGTGCTGATCACCGCCATCATGCATGGCTGCGACGGCCACCTTGAAAGCCTGTGACGGGCTTGTGACGGTGGGGGTTGCTCGCGCATCAGCGTCCAACCAGATCCACTTCCGATACAGGCGTCACCCGCTCCCGCATCCGGGCAATGACCGACGCCAAGGACTCCACGACTGCGGTCACTGCGCGCTGTCCTGTACCCAACCAACGGGGTGGACGGACAGGTTGCTGTCGGCAGCGACGGTTGCCGCCCGTCCGTAGGGCGTGATGCCGAGCGCAGCGGCCCTCTCGGCGAGAGCGGCGATGTTCTACATGGTCAGGGGAGGCCTTCAGCCTTTTCGGGTTTTGTGCCGGAGCGGTGCAGGAGATCGAAGGTGCGATGTGCGAGCCGGCGCCGGAAATCGGCGTCGAGGGTAAGGGGGTTCGGCTGGACCGGTCGTCTCTCGTCCAGGTACTGGCCGGCCCACCTGCCGGTGGACAGGGCGGCACTCACTACATTGTGTGCTCCGTGCACGACTGAGTCACCGCCGATATCGAACATGGCGTGCAAGAGCTCCGTGCTGATGACTCCGGGGTGGAGACTTACAGCGTCCGGCTGCGGCGGGGCCGCTTGTTCGACCAGCCACCGAGCGTGCGCCACCAAGGCCAGCTTTGAGCGCGCGTACGCAGTCGTAGCGCTGTAGTGGGAGCGCTCGAGATTGAGGTCGTCCGGGTCGAGCGAGGCGGACAGATGGGTCGCCGAAGCGACATGTACTACTCGGCCGCCGGATGCAACGAGCAACGGGGTGAGACGTTCGGTGAGCAGCACGGCCGCCAGGTAGTTCGTCTGGAGAGTCGCTTCATTGCCGTCGTGGCTGAGCCGGCGTCGCGGTGTTCCCGGGCGGCCGGCGTTGTTGATGAGCACGTCGACCCGATCCGTGATCTTTGAGATCTGGGAGGCGAGTGCACGCACCATGGCCAGGCTGTCGAAGTCAGCGTGTACGTAATGCACCTCTGCTGGGCCGGCAGCGCGGAGCTCCTCCAGCTGCCCGGTGACTTCTTGTGGCCTTTGCGGGCCATGGAGGATCAATCGGGTCACCTGCGGCGCCAGCAGACGGGCGGCGGCTTGCCCGATGCCGCTGGTCGCGCCGGTGAGCACCACAGTCATGTCATGTGTTCTCAATCGGATCTCCGGTCGTCGTCGTTTCTCTCGTGCGATCTGTTCGCCGTCGGGGTAGTCGGTGGACTTCGACAGGTCACTCCACTCGGCTGTCTCGGCGTCGAAGGCGGAGCGGGCGTCGGCGACGAGCCGGAGCGCGTCGCTGCCGAGGAGGAGGTGGGTCGGCGGGTTCTCGGCCTCGACAACGGCGAGCAGGGCGCGGCCGGCTTGGGCGGGGTTGCCGAGCTGGTGGCCGCTCATGGCGAGGCGGCGATCGCGGGTCGCGGCGAAGATCTTGTCGTGGGCGGCGATCGTGCTCTCGACGCGGTGCATTGAACGGCCTGCCCAGTCGGTGCGGAAGGAGCCGGGCTCGATGGCGGTGACATGAATACCGAGCGGGGCAACTTCCTGGGCGAGCGTGGCGGCGATGCCCTCGACGGCGAACTTGGAGCCGTGATAGGCGGCCAGGTCGGGGAAGGCGCGCAGACCGCCCATGGAGCTCACGAACAGGATGTGACCCGCTCGGCGCTCCCGCATGCGAGGCAGGATGGCTTGGGTGACCGCAACGACGGCGAAGACGTTGACGTCGAACTGACGGCGGAAGGTGTCGAGGGAGGTCTCTTCGAAAGTGCCCTCGACCCCGTAGCCGGCGTTGTTGACGAGCACGTTGCGCAGCGTGTCGCTTGTTTCGCAATGTGACCCGCTGGATCTGTCACATGACATCGCGGGAGACAGCCGCGGTGTCACGACGAATAGCTCTGCGCGTCCTTGTCAGGGACAGTCTCGAGCTGCCGAGGAGATCGGCGACGAGCTCGGCCACGATCGACAAGGCCGTCTCCCCAGGGGTGCGCGCGCCAAGGTCAGGGCCACCACCGGTTGCGCCGAGCCGGCATGAAGTCGGACGGGGGTGTTCTCCCAGGCCGTCCTCAACGGTTCTCCGCCCGCACCATCCAGGCGTGCTTTTCCAGGTCGTCGATGATCGCGTGCAGGATGTCGGCGGTCGGCGGATCTTCCACGTCCACCTCGTCACGTGCCTGCCTGAGCGTCGCCGCTGTAGCACGGAGACGGGTGTCGAGCAGAGAGGCCACGGTTGCCGTGTCCTGCTCTCCGCCGGGGAAGGCGGGAAGCGTCGTGGTCGCGGCGACCATGTCGGAACGTCCGTCCACGGCGGTGCCGAGTGCACGTAGGCGCTCGGCAACCGTATCGGTCGCCTCCCTGGCCGTGTCGACGATGTCGTCGAGTTGCAGATGCAGGTCACGGAAGTTGCGACCTACGACATTCCAGTGTGCCTGCTTGCCTTGGAGGTGCAGCTCGATCAGATCGACGAGCACCTGCTGAAGGGCGCCGGCCAAGGCCGGTGATGCGGTGATCAACGGAACGTCGTCCTCGCTCCGCCGTTTCGTCACGGTCGAGCCTAGGGTCGTCACACTCTCTCTCCGTTCAACAGCCCAGAAGGCGCACCCGGCGCGGCGTCGACAGCGGCGGGATGCACCATCCGGTCATCCGGTGTGGGAAGTGCCCCCTGCCAGGGCATCAGGTGGGACGGCAGGAGGGCCTTCCGGTCACCGCTGCGGATGTGATGATCTGCACCGCGCCAGAAGGCCCTCAGCCGTTTCAAGGTGCCTCGTAGGAGATCCGCATCAGGGCGATCTCCGTGGACGGAACACCTAGATGGTGATGTCCCAGGCGTCGGTCTGGCTCTTCTTCAGCATGTCCTCGACGAAGCCGGGCACGACGTTGCGGAACTTGCCCGTGTCGCTGGGCACGATGCGCACCATCGCGTCGATCATCTCCTGGGGGTCGAGGCGACCTTCATCGGTGCCGAGCAGCGAGTCGAACCCGGCCTGCACGTCGGCACGCTTGTTGAAGTTCTTGTCGTCGTCGAGCCACCTGAAGGCCGTCTCGGCCATGGTCTCGTTGAAACCGGTCAGGTAGGCGCCGGGGTTGACGGTCTGCACCTTGATGTTGTGCGGGCGCAGCTCGTCCCGGAGCGCCTCCGCGAGGGCCTCGAGCGCGTGCTTGGTCGACACGTACGGGCCGAAGCCCGTCGGCGTGAACAGACCGCCCATCGAGGAAGTGAAGACCACCTTGCCCGGCCGGCCCTGGTCGATCCACTTACGGGCGAACTTCTGAGCGAGCTCGAGCGGGGCGAACACGTTCGTCTCGAAGTTCTTCCGCAGCAGCCCGACGGGGATCTCGCTGACCGGACCGGCCTCACCGATACCGGCGTTGCTGAAGAGGACGTCGATGTCCCACTTCAGCGCGGCCGCGACGTCGTACGGGTCCAGGACGTCCAGCTTCTCGACCCGCAGATTGTCCAGACCGAGCTCGCGGGCCTTCAGCCGGAGCGCTGAGACCTGGGGGTAGATCTGGGCCGTGGCGATGACGTCGTGGCCCTCCTTCGCCAGACCGATGGCCGCACCCTCACCGAAACCCGATCCGGCACCCGTGACAAGAATCCGCTTACCGCTCATGATGATGCCCATTCCTTTACTTGGTTCTTCATATGAATGATTTTTCAGAAACCGATCGGCAGGACCGGTTCCTGGCGCGCCCCAGCCGGGGCGGAAGCTCAGGCCGGGACGGAAACTCAGGCCGACGCTGCCGCGAGCGCGGCAGCCGCCGCCTGGGCGATCTCGGCGTCCTGGGCGACCGACCCCCCGGACACGCCCACGGCCCCGACGACCACGCCCTCAACGTTGCGAATCGGCCTGCCACCGGCAAAGACCACCAGTCCGCCGTTGCTGTTCTCCAGTCCGAACGACGTACCGCCCGGCTTGCAGTATTCGAAAAGCGCTTCGGAGTCCAGCTGGAACAGCGCCGACGTGCGCGCCTTTCCGATCGCGATGTCGGCCGAACCCAGCAGGGCACCGTCCATACGAACGAAGGTCTTGAGGTTCGCACCGGTATCGAACACCGCGATGTTCACGGGCAGCGCCATTTCCGCTGCCCTTCGCACACCGGCCGAGAGAACCCGCTGGGCCTCTTCGGTCGAAATGTCAGGCACTGCGACCAGCTCCTTACATGGTGTCTTCGTTGCCGACCACTTTCGCCATTCAGGCACTTGCCGTGGATTTCTGCTAACCGGTCGGCGTTCCCTTTCGACATCCATGTTTGTCCATGCCGAGCCTGGGGGTAATCCGTCATCCGACCATGCCGAAACGGGCTGTCAGCTGTTCCCCTAGGTATGGTGCCCATGGCGGGGCAGGCAGACTTGACTCCCGCATAGGTATCGATCGGCACGACCGGCACCCGGTTACCGGAAGGGTGACCGCTTCCAGGTCATGTCGGGCGATCCGACCCCGTTGGCAAACGCCCGGCTGCCGACTCGGCCGGGAGCAGGGGCTGGGACGATGGCTCAGACCCCCGTGCTGCCGGGTCGCCGGTCCGCCGTTTGAGGCCGCGGCGCGCAGTTCGTGAGCGGGCGGGGTTCCCCTGGCTCCCACCCGGTCGGCACGCCGACCTCACGAAGAAACGATCAGATAATCTGGATGCCGCCAACCGCCAGGAGACCTTTGCCCTCAACCACGGCGAGCAGGGTCAGGCGCGCTGTGGCGTTTCTGCCGCCCGTTCAATCGCAGGATCGTCCACCGGTGCCTCGGCGGACGGCTGTCCGCTCGTACCGATGAGGGAAAGCGAACCGCTAGTGAGAAGAACCGAACGGACCGGGATCTCTCTCGTTCCCAGACGGCTGTGGATTTCAGAGCGAACCCAGGGCCGTGTGACGTCGGCCGAGCTCTTCTTCGACTTGGTGTTCGTCTTCTTCGTCACTCAGGTCACCCACGCGGTGGAAACCCATCCAGGATGGGAAGGCCTCCTCAAGGCGCTGCTCCCGATGGTCATCGTGTGGTGGATGTTCAGCGGGTTCGGATGGCTCACGAACGCGGTGAGACCTGACGCGGTGCAGGTGCGCCTGCTGCTGACACTTGCGATGACGGGCTTCTTCATCATGGGCCTGGATGTGCCCTATGCCTTCGCGCCCGAGGGCTGGGCCTTCCCCTTGGCGTATCTGGCCGTCGTTGCCATCCACGGGCTGGTCTACCTGACGACCGACGCCCCGTCGGCTCGGCAGGCAATCCGTCGCAACATGCCGTTCAACGCTGCTGCCGGCGTCCTCATACTCGTCGCCCCACACCTTCCGGAAGCATGGGGCTGGGCGTGCTGGGCCACCGCTGTGCCGGTCCTCTACCTCTCGCCCTTGCTGGGTCGCATTCGCGGCTTCGTCCTCGAACCGCACCACTTCGTGGAGCGGCATGCACTGCTCCTGCTGGTCGTACTGGGCGAGTCGGTGGTCGCCATCGGAATCGGCGCCCAAGGGGCGACCATCCACCCGGTGAATGCCCCCTTGGCGCTGGGCGTGGCGTTGGGGATCGCCGTGACCTCGGGTCTGTGGTGGGTGTACTTCGACGGGGACGAAGAGCGAGCCGACGAGGAGTTCGAGAAGGCCACCGAGGACCGTCGCCAGACACTCGCCTACTACGCGTTCACCAGCGCGCACCTGGTGATGATCACCGGCATCATCCTGGTCGCGGCCGGGATCAGCGACGCCATCCACCACTTCGACGGGCACGCACACCGATGGTGGCTGGGCTGTGGCACAGCGGTGTTCCTCCTGGGGCACGCGATCTACCGAGGGCTGCTCCGAAGCGGACGTATCGCCGACCGCCTGATCGGGGCGGTGTGCGCGGTACCGCTGGGTGCGACAACGTCCATCGCCGGCTGGATCGGCATGACCATGGTCGCGATCGTCCTGGCAGCCATCGCCACGGTGGACCACCGCCTGGCGTCGATGGACCCGAGGCCTCTCGAGGACTCCTGTGCTTCTTGAGGACTCTGCATCCGGCTGACACCTCGACTGGCGCGACGGCAGGTCCGGCCAGGCCAGGACGATCTGTCCGGCAAGCACTCGCTCCCGTAGTGTGCGCGTCGTGCAGATGGTCCGTCAGGTGATCGTGTTCGATGCGGTGCCGAAGCGGTCCGAAGTGGGCTTCGATCGGGTTCGCCCACGAGGCGTAGGTCGGCGTGAAGCACGACTCGACCTTGTTCACTGAGCCTGGCTGCCGATCCGAACGCCGTGACCTACCGGAGACTCCGGGCCCTGCCGACCGACCCGACGCGCACTACCGCAAGATCTGGGCTGACACCCACGGCCAGGGGGCCGACCCATGAGAAGGCGGCGCTGGAAGCCATCGGCGCGATGCTGAACAAGGTGACCTCGCTGCCCGACGTGGACGCGGCTCTCCACCGCGCCGCTGCCAGGATCCCCGGCGTCTCCGGGCCGAGCATGCCGAGGGACGCCGCCGGTCGGCGCGACATCGGGCTTGCCTGCAGACACGGCGACGACCGTCACGTGTAGGTCTTCCGCCGAAAGACGGTCCACTACCTCGGTTCCGAGGAGGTGGCCCTGCTGAACGTCATCGACAAGACCGGCGAGATCCCGGGCGAAGGACGAAGCCGACCACCAGGCCCACGTTCGGGAATCTGGGGAGCAGAGCTCGCGGGCGGAGTGGCCGGCTCGGCCAGGTCACGCGGCCAGCTCGCCTCGGGCATTGCCGGGCTCACCCCCTTCGGCCGGGCTCCGTCGCGGTGGGCCGAGGTCCCCCGAGACGCGCGCTCACGGTATTCGGAGCCACCTGCCGGCCGTGGACTCGTTGAACCGCTCAACCAAGTCGGAAAGGGGCACTTTTCCTCACCATCGCGAGGGACCGCTCAGGCATCGTCGAGCAGGCGTTCCAACAACGGGTTCCAGCCAGTCCTGTCCTGATCCTCACGATCCGGGCTACACCACGCCCCTGAGCAGGCAGTACAGAAGAACGTTGGGGAGCAGGGTGTCGCACACCCTGCTTCCCAACTGTTTCGGGCCCGGCCGTCCCGCTGATGCGCTACGCCCCGCCCTTGGACTCCCCCGCCGAAGGTGCTGCCCCGGGCCGCCGGGGGGATCCTGCCGCCTCCGTCGGCCGGGCGGGGAGCTCGGTGGCAGCCCAGCCCGCCAGGAAGGTCAGGGCCTGCGCGCTCGGCGAGTGCGGTTCCGCCGTGTACACGAGCAGACTCTGGTCCGCGGAGCCCCGCACATCCAGCACCTGGAAGTCCAGGTTCAGTTCCCCGGCGATCGCGTGGACGAACTCCTTGCGGCCACGCCGCTGGGCTCGCACCCTGTGGTCGGACCACCATCGGCGGAAGTCGGGGTCCTTCAAGGAGAGTTCCCCGACGAGGCGGGCGAGTTCGGGATCGTTCGGGTAGCGGCCGGCGTCCATGCGGAGGTAGGCGACACACTCCTGCGCCACTTGCGACCAGTTCGCGTACAGCCCCCGGACCTCGGGATCGAGGAAGGTGAGCCAGATGTGGTTGCGCCGCTTGGTCGGCAGCCTGGAATAGTCGGTGAACAGCGCGGCGCTCAGTTTGTTCCACGCCAGGATGTCCATACGGCGTCCGAGCACGAGTGCCGGGACATTCACCATGCTGTCCAGGAGGACCTGGGTCGCCTGGGAGACCTGCTGGTTTCTCGGCGCGGCCGCCTTCGCGTTGCCGGAGATGCCGGCTTCGGCCGCACACCGCAGCAGGTATTCCTCCTCGTCGGGGCGCAGCTCGAGGGCCCGGGCCAGGGCGGTGAGGATGGCGGGCGAGGCGGACTTCACGCGACCTTGTTCCAGCCTGACGATGTAGTCCACGCTGACGCCTGCCAGCGACGCGAGTTCCTCACGCCGCAGTCCCGGCACCCGGCGCTGCCCGGCCGTGGGCAGCCCAACCTGCTCCGCACTGACCCGGGCGCGGCATGCGCGCAGGTATTCGCCGAGTTCTGTCACGGCAGCCTCCTTCTCGTGTGACTCATGCGAGTCATACGGCGGGTCAGTTGCTGACCTTCGCGTCGTCATGGTCCGTGGACAGGCCGAGATCCCGCCAGGTGTCGGCCTCCTCGCGAAGCTGGGCGATCTTACGATCCATGGCCCCCACGGAGTCGCTGCCGAGCTGGGCCCGCAGCGGCGGGTCGGCAGCGTCCGCCAGAGCGAGGATGGCCGTGGCTCCCTTGACCGGGTCACCGGGCTGGGCGTGATTGAGTCCGGGGACGGCCTGACGCACCGCGCCCGCGGTCTCGGCGTAGTCGGAGATGATCCGGCCCTCCGTGAGCAGGCTCGTGGCGTCGAGGAAGTCGGTGCGGAAGTACCCCGGCTCGACAATCGTGACCTGGATCCCCAGCGGCGCCAGTTCGGCGCGCATCGCCTCGGACAGGCCCTCCACGGCGAACTTGGTCGAGCAGTAGACGCCGAAGCCCGCCACGCTCTCGAAGCCCCCGATGGAACTCAGGTTGAGAATGCGGCCCGACCGCTGTCGGCGCATGACCGGCAGTACGGCGCGGGTGACGTTGGCCAGTCCGAAGACGTTGGTGTCGTAGACCGACCGGAATGCGGCATCGGTGGTTTCCTCCACCGCGCCCAGCACGCCGCGTCCCGCGTTGTTGACCAGGATGTCGATCGTCCCGAACCTCCCCACGGCTGCCTCGACAGCCTCACGGACCTGCACCTCGTCGGTGACGTCCAGGGCGACAGCGAGCAGACTGCCCCCGTACTGGGAGAGCGCGTCCTGTACGTCCTGAGGCCTGCGGGCCGTCGCCACGACCTTGTCGCCCCGCTCCAGTGCCTGGCGCGCGATCTCCAGGCCGAAACCGCGGGATGCACCAGTGATGAACCAAGTGGCCATGCCACTACCTCTCATTCGTTTGATTCTAGAAAAACCGGGTTGGATGCAGCTATTGCTTCCGGGACTCAGCCCGGCCCGAGCGGACAGCGATGGCCCCTGCTGCTACGGCCAGCAGTGCCACAAGCAGTCCGAACCCCGAGAAGGCGGCCGCGATGCCGAACCGGGGAGCAGCGGCGCCCAGAACGACCACCGGCACACTCACCGCCAGGTAGGCCAGGGCGAAGAAGCCCGGTAGGAGCTGGGGGTGGTCCCCGGCGATCACCGCCGCCGTCACGGTGCTCGTCGACCCCATGAAGGTCAGGCCGAAGCCTGCGCCGGTGATCGCCGCGCCGGAGAAGAACAACAGGGCGTGGGCGGTGTCGTACCCGATCACGGACACCCCGACCCCGGCTACGAGCAGCGCGCACCCCGTCACCGATGCCGCCCGTTCCCCGAGCCTGCGCAGCAGCATCGGAGCGATGCCGCCGCAGCCCTGCACCACGAGGATGACGAGCGAGGACAGCGCCCTGTCAGTGGTGTGCAGCAGGTCGGTGACCAGGTCGACACCCAGTGCCAGGTACAGGCCGACGACCGCCCAGCCGGCCGTCACTATGGGGGCCACCCGGAGCAGGATCCCCCGTGACTCCGCGCCGAGCCGCAGAACCCGGGGGTGCCAGGGCCTGAGCCGTTCGGGCACGACCTGCCAGGCGGGGATCGCCCGTACCAGGGCAAGTCCACCGACGGCCAGGACGGTCAGTACGACGAACGGGGTGACCAGCGGCGCGGGAGCGAACTGAACGGCGAGGCCGGAGAACACCGCGCCCAGCGCGATGCCTGTCGAGGTCGCCGCGCTGTTGGCGGCCGACGCGGCCTGGTGACTGCGGTCCCGGTGGAGGTCGGCCAGTGCAGAGCCCGCGCTGCTGGTGAGCAACCCGACCGCGACGCCCTGGATCAGGCGGGCCAGGCACAGTGCCCAGGCCCCGGTGGCCACGAGGAATACGAGGAAGCTGACGACGGCGGTGGCCAGCGCCATCACGATCGTCCGCTGAGTACCCAGGTGCTCGCTCAGGCCCCCGGCGACCAGCAGGGTCAGGATCGCGCCGACGGCGTAGCAGGCGTAGACGACCGTCGAAGTGGTCGTTCCGAAGTGCCATTGCTGCTGGTAGAGACCGTACAGCGGAGACGGCGCGCTGCTGGCGGCCATGACCACGAAGACGACCGCGACCACGGTCTTGAAGTGCCAGGGGCGGTGTTGCCGGTGATGCGGGGCGGTAGGGCGCCGTTGCCCCTGGAACTCGGGGGCAGCCGGCTTGTCGGCGATCATCAGTCCTGCCATCTTTCGACGGGAATCCGGCGCCGGCGGCAGAGGTGGTTGTCCTCTGCGAAAGGCGCCTTGCGGGATCCATCGTCATGGTCGAGTGCCTGGGCATACAGGGAGGCCTTTTCCTGGGCAGACGTCCCTAGGAAAGCCAGTACCAGGCAGACGAGCAGGCTGCTCCAGGGCTATCCGCCAAGCATCCCGGCTTCCGGGGCTCCCGGCGCAGCATCGGGGTGAGCACCTCGGCGCAGGACTCGGCCACATGGCTTTCGTCGCGGTAGACGAACATGTCGACCACGACCAGGCGGCACCTGCCCGTCCGCCTCCATGGCCTGCCGACCATGGTCCCTGTCCCAGGCGGGAGGCCGTGGAACTGCGCGCCATGGTCTTGAACTGTCCGCCGAGTAAGGTGAGTTCTCGTCATCCGCAACACATGAGGTTCGGGTCGGCAGCTCAGGGCGCCCTCTGGACCGCACGGCGGGTGATGTCACTCACCCGACAGTCACATGCCCGATCAACAGGCCGCAGTGCCCAGTCATGCGACTGATGCGCCCCGGGCCACACCCGGGTTCCCTTGGAATTGATCTTTCGCCTGCTCCGAACCCGGCCGCGCCTCCACGGCCGCGTGGCGCAGGCGCCCCTGGTGTCGTGCTGCAATGCGTGACGCCACCGCCGCCAAGGAGAACCGATGTCCGACCCATCCTCCAACCCTGCGGAGCCGGTGCTCGAACCGGCCGCCCGCGCGTTCGTGAAGGCCACCGCAGAGCCGCCGTACCTCACGGAGCTGGGCCCGGTGGAAGGCCGCAAGGCCATGCAGGCGATGCAGAGGGCGGGAACAGCGGAAGCGGCACGAGCCACCGAGGCGGCGCTTCCCGCGCATGTGGTGTCCGGCGGGCAGGAAGGACGCTTGGGGCAGGCCGGTATGCCCGAAGTCGACGAACGGTGGATCGCGGTCTCGGGCGGACCGAACGGCAGTGTCGCGGTGCGCATCGTCCGTCCCAAGGGGGCCGTCGGGGCATTGCCCGCCATCCTGTACATCCACGGCCCGGGCTGGGTCTTCGGCAGCGCGTTCACCCATGACCGGCTGGTCCGTGACCTGGTGGTGGGCGCACAGGCCGTCGCGGTCTTCCCCGAGTACACGCTCTCCCCGGAGGCCCGTTACCCCATCGCCCTGGAGGAGTGCTACGCGGTGGCCCGGTGGGTCGCGCGTCGAGGAGCCGACCACGGCATCGACCCGGCACGGCTGGCCGTCGCGGGGGACTCCGCGGGCGGCAATCTGAGCGCGGCCCTGACGCTGCTGGCCAAGGAGCGCGGGGACGTCAGTGTCGTCCAGCAGGTACTGTTCTATCCGGTCACCGATGCGAACTTCGACACCGGCTCGTACCGCCGCTTCGCTGACGGCTACTTCCTACGGCGGGAAGCGATGCGCTGGTTCTGGGACCAGTACGCGCCCGATGAGTCGCAGCGCGCGCAGATCACTGCGAGCCCGCTGCGAGCTACCGAGGAACAGCTCGCCGGACTGCCGCCGACGCTCATCATCACCGCGGAGGCGGACGTCGTACGGGACGAGGGCGAGGCGTACGCGGCCAAGCTGCGTGCGGCAGGAGTAGAGGTCACCGCTACGCGGTACGAGGGCGTCATCCACGATTTCGTCGTGCTCGCCCAATTGTCGTCGACGTCTGCGGCACGCGGGGCGATCACCCAAGCCGTACTCGTCCTGCGGCAGGCACTCGGCACGACCGGCTGACCCGCTGCCTCCAGCGCCACGCCGGCATGTGGCCACCCAACCCTCGCGACAACCAACTTGTCCGACTACCGTTATCTTGGACACGATGTCCAACATAATGTCGTGCATACTGTTCAACGTCCGCCTGGGTTTTTGCGGCCCCGCACGAGAGTCACTCCTCCGAGGCAACGGTGACTCTGACGCATCCATGACCAGGGCAAGCCTTTGAGTGCAGAGGAAAGTTGTTGTGATCGGTGGTGGCTCAGCCATGCGCAGTGCGACGAGCACGCTGATCGGTCGGGACGGTGACCTCCGTCGGATCCGCGATCTGCTGCGTATCAGGTCGGGCGGCGGGGCGCTGCTGCTGGCCGGCGACGCTGGGGTGGGGAAGACGGCGGTGCTGGAAGCTCTGGCCGGGGCCGCGGAGGCGGAAGGCATCCGGGTCCTCCGTGCCGTCGGCGTGGAGTTCGAGGCAGACTGCAGCTACTCGGGCCTCAATCAGATCCTTTTCCCGTTCCTGGACACCGTGGACGACCTTGACCTGCCTTTCCGTGATGCCCTCCGCGTGGCGCTCGGCTTCGACAGCGGTCGGCCGCCGGAGCGGCTCCTCGTCTCCAACGCTGTACTGCGGCTCCTCCAGACGGTCGCTGCCGGGGACCCGCTTCTGATCACCATCGATGACCTGCCCTGGGTCGACCGGGCGAGTACCGCCGTGCTGGGCTTCGTCGCCCGGCGGGTGACCGACGTCGGGGTGAGCGTGCTCGCCGCAGCCCGCTCCGGTGCTCATAGCCTCTACGAGGGCGGCGCACTGCCCACCTACGAGCTGCCACCGCTCGACGCGGAGTCAGCGGCTCAGTTGATCGGTAAGAAGTTTCCCGCCCTCGCGCGCAGTGTGCGCCAACACCTTCTGGCTGCGGCGGACGGCAATCCCCTGGCGCTGCTGGAGCTACCGACAGCACTGCAACCAACGCCGGCTGACCCACCCGCCGTGCTCCCACTCAGCCGGCGCCTGGAGACGCTGTTCGGCTCCCGCGTGACTGGCCTGCCCATGCCGTCCCAGAGTCTGCTGCTGCTCGCGGCGCTGGAAGGGACGGGCGACCTGGGTGTGCTGCAGGCGGCCTCACGACAGGCGAACGACGGATACAGCCTGGACGATCTCGCGCCCGCCGAACGTGACCAACTGGTGCACATCGAGGACAGGACACGGCGCCTTAGGTTTCGCCACCCGCTGATCCGCTCCGCCGTGGTGGGCAACTCGACCAGCAGCGAACGACGCGCAGCACACGGGGCGCTCGCCCAGGTCCTCGTCGACCAGCCCGAGCGCCGCGCCTGGCACCTGGGTGAGGCGACCCTGGAACCCGACGAGGAGGTTGCCGCCCTGCTGGAGCACGCGGCGCGCCTCACCCTGCGTCGTGGTGACGCAAACGGCGGGATGCGGGCACTTGTCCGGGCTGCAGTCCTCACCCCCCAGGGACCGAACCGCAGCCGCCGCCTCGCAGAGGCGGCCTACCTCGGCACTGAGTCCACCGGCGCACTTCACAGTGCCCGCAAGCTCCTGAACGACGCCAGGTCCGCTTCCCCGGAACTCGACGAACCCTCGCTGCACTTCGCCACGGCAGCGGCGCTGCTCGACCTCAACGGCGACGGTGATGTCGACACTGCTCACCGACTGCTGGTCGGGGTCATCGAGTCCGCGGCCGACACCCACAGGTATGAAGCCCGCGACAAGGCGCTCATCGACGCGCTTCACATGCTGGCGGTGATCTGCTTCTTCGGTGCTCGGCATGAACTGTGGCAGCCCTACTACCGGGTGCTGGAACAGCTGAAGCCGGAGCCTCCGGTCTTCCTGTCCGCACTGGGTAGGACGTTCTCCGACCCAGCGCGCACCGGCGCGGCAGCGTCCGGGGAACTCGACCTGCTCGTCGCGGGCCTTCCCGGGGAGACCGACCCCATCCAAATCAACCGCGTCGGCACGGCGGCCCTCTACCTCGACCGGCTCGGCGAAGTGCGCGAAGCGGCGCTGCGGGTGGTGCGCACCGGACGCGACGGCGGTGCGGCGAGGCGATACCTGTCCGCTCTGATCCACCTGTGCTTGGACGACTACCTCACCGGCATGTGGGACGAGGCACTCGACCTCGCCGACGAGGGACTCCAAATCTGCCAAGACCACGGATACAGTGCCTTCGCCTGGTACTTCCAATACGTCAAGTCCATCGTGCTGGGCGCTCGCGGGCATGCGGACGAGAGCCTTGCGACGGCCCACTGCGTAATCAACTGGGCCGTCCCCCGCGGAGCGCACGGCGCCGCGCACTATGCGCACCACGCGGCTGCGGTGGCAGCCCTGGGACTCGGCGACTTCTCGCTCGCCTACGAGCACGCGAATGCCGTCAGCCCCGCCGGGGACCTCGCGTCGCACGCCCCGCATGCGCTATGGGTGGCGATGGACCTGGTGGAGGCCGCCATCCGGATCAACAGGCCCGAGGATGCGGCCGAGCACGTACGTGCCATGCGGGAGGCACACACGGCCGCCCTGTCCTCCCGACACGCCATGCTGATGGACGCGTCGGCCGCCCTGTGCACCACCGACGACGAGGAGGCGCTACGGCTGTTCGCGCAAGCGTTGGCGACTCCTGGAGCCGAGCGATGGCGATTCGACTTCGCACGCGTCCAACTCGCCCACGGGGAGCGATTGCGGCGGGTCAGGGCGACGGCCGAGTCCCGGAAGCCGCTGCGTGCCGCGCTGGCAGCATTCGAGCACCTGGGAGCACGGCCGTGGGCCGAACGTGCACAGAAGGAGCTGCGAGCCGCGGGCTGGAGCAGGCGGAGTGCAGGTGAATCGAAGACACACACGCTCACGCCCCAGGAACTGGAGATAGCCCGGCTCGCGGCCTCTGGTCTGACCAACAAGCAGATCGCCGAGCGCCTGTTCCTCTCTCATCGGACCGTGGGTGCGCATCTGTACCAGGCCTATCCGAAGCTGGGCATCACGTCACGCGCCATGCTGCGCGACGCACTCGACTCCGAGGCCACGAGCCGGCGCACCGACGCTGCTGACGCTGCCGACGACAGTCCAGACGGCTGACGGCCTCTGCCGCTGAACCCGCGTCGGGGCCAAATGGAGATAGAAGTAATCCAACGGGCTGCCGACGTGCTGCTCGACGTTCGGCCGACGCGTGCTACAGCTTCGCCGTCTCTCCACGATCTAGGCCACAACCCGGACAGCGAGCAGGCCCACTGAAGAGGTCACGCAGGCCATGACCCACAGCGGCTTCCGGCACCTCACGGTCCTTGACCGCCCGGAGCCGGGGAGCTGATGCGCAACGGCGCCTATGCCCATCTCCTCGGCGGATGGCTCGTGCGGCCATACCTTGGTGAGGTCGAAAGGGTTGAAACGGAACGTCGCCGCCTCGGCCGCGGAGGCGTGATCTGCACCTGCACGGTCCAGGTCGGGAACTCACCCCGCGCGATGGCCTCGCGCGGGTCACGCCGGCGGGAGTCGGGGTCCTTGCCCGCGAGGATCTCCGCGCACGACGTTGGAATGCCGCGGTCACCGAAAGCCAGGTCACCTAGACCTCGATGCCTACCTTCGGATGCGGTGCGATCCCGTGATGATGGCTGACCTGGGTAGGCCTCTCCCGCGTGAGGGGATGGCCGACAAGGTCCGTCGGGATGCCCGGCAGGCAGCAGACGACCTTGCCTGGTTCAAGATGATCGTTCCCGATGCGATCAGCCCAGAGGTAGGGTTCTGCCTGAATTTCAAGGACAGGGCCTCGGTAAACGCGCCGTCCGCACCCTTGTGGAGGCCAGGGCCAGGGACCAGGACCGTTGGGGCCTGGTGCATGCCTTTCCGGCAACAGACAACGCGGCTTCGAATGGCATCTGCCGTTCCGTCGGGTTCCGCCTCCTCTCCCAGGTCGAGACGGCCTTCGCAGGACGAGTCCTCAAGACCAACCCGGACTGCGTCACATCAGCGTTGCCGTGTCAGTGCTGCCATTGCCCGATGGGATCCCGCGTTGGTCGGCAGCGGCCCAGCACGACCTTGGTCTCCAGGTACTCCTGCATGCCGTCGGGACCCCATTCGCGGCCGTTGCCCGACTCCTTGCACCCGCCCAAGGGCGCGGTCCAGTCGAACTCGGCGTTGTTGACGATCACGTAGCCCGCTTCGAGACGGGAACCGACGTCCGCGGCGTCCGCAACGTCGGTGCCGGTGACATAACCGGCAAGCCCGTAGCGGATGTCGTTGGCCATTTCGACAGCCTCATCCACCGTGTCGTAGGTGATGATCGACATCACCGGCCCGAGGATCTCTTCCTGGGCGATGGTCATGTCGTTGGTGACGCCGGAGAAGACCGTGGGCTTGACGAAGTGCCCCTTCTCCAGGCCATCCGGCTTGCCGAGGCCTCCGGTGACCAGGTGGGCTCCTTCGTCCAGGCCGGCCTGGATGTAGCGCTGGACGGTCCGCCACTGCTCGCCGGAGATCAGCGGGCCCATGTCGGTGCCCTCCGCCCGCGGGTCGCCGATCCTGATGGACTCGATCCGCAGGAGCAACACCGACAGGAACTCCTCCAGTCGCTCGCGCGGCACCAGGGTCCGGCTCGGCGCACTGCAGATCTGGCCGGCGTTGGCTGTCAGCCAGGTGAGCGCTGTACCGGCCGCGACGTCCATGTCGGCATCGGGCATGATCACCTGCGGCGACTTGCCGCCGAGTTCGGTGGCCACGCGCTTGGCGCTCTTGGCCGCGGCGTTCACCTGGAGCGCGGCCTCACCCGAGCCGGTAAAGGACACCAAGGCGACATCGGGGTGCGACGCGAGCGAGTTTCCGATCACCGAGCCGCGGCCGGTGACGAGGTTGAAGACACCTGCGGGGACACCGGCGGCCTCAAGGATCTCGGCCAGGACGACAGCCGAGTACGAAGCCAGCTGAGCCGGCTTGAGAACGACGGTGCAGCCCGCCGCCAGCGCCGAGGCGGTCTTGCCGGCCGGCTGAAGAGCGGGGAAGTTCCACGGAGTGATCAAAGCCGCCACGCCAATGGGTTCCTTGCGGATGTAGGTGGTGCCACGGTCTTCGATAAACGCAAACGTCTTGAGCACCTGGGCAGCGGCCCGGAACTGGATCAGCCCAGCGGCAACGTGCATGGCACGGGACAGCGGCAGCGGACAGCCCAGCTCGGCGGTGACCGCCTGGGCCATATCCTCGGCGCGCCGCTCGTACTCGTCGACGACCCGCTCCAGCAGGTCGATGCGCTCCTGGCGGGTGGTCCGCGAGAATGCGGGGAATGCGCGGCCGGCCGCGGCAACCGCCAGGTCGACATCGGCCTCGCCGCCGAGCGCCACCCGGCCGGACACCTCGCCGGTGGCGGGGTCGGTCAGATCGACGACCGTGCCGTCGAGGGGCTCGCGCCAGGCGCCGTCGATGTACAGCTTGGTGTAGTCACGCACGTTGTCTCCGTCAGAGTCGCGGTTCGCCACATGGACGGCCATGTGGCGAAGGCGGCCATTGGCGCCTTGCGGAATCCATCGTCGTGACAGAGAGACCTGGCATACAGGGAGATCTTTTCCTGGGCAGCCGTCCCTAGGAAAGCCAGTACCAGGCATGCGCAGACCGCTTCCGCACAGCTGCGGAGAGCTTCGTGGCCGCCTGCCGACCTCGGTGACGAGCGCACAGGCCCGCCGCACGCAAGGCACGCGAGCGTGATGACGTGCTCGTCTGTGAGGCGGGGCAGCGCTGGTCCAAGGGACGCTCAGGCATCGCCGAGCAGACGCTCCACCAATAGGTCCCAGTCGGTGTTGTCCAGTTCCGCACCAGGTGGCACAAGCTCGAAGGTGCCCAGCAGCTGTGCGTCGCCCATGCCGCTGCGCCCCTGGGTGCCGTTTCTTCTGTGCATTGCGCAGGTGATGGCTCATCTGAAGGATGCGCTGTCGTCGAGAAGACGAGGAGCGGCAGTCGGCATTGGCTGCTCTCGCACACGGCAACCGGAGACGGAAACCGTGTCATGGTGAATAGGACTGCCCGTACTGGCCAGTGGGAGGCCCGAGCCGCCCTGTCGAGCCGCGACGATCTCGGCAACGATCGACAGGGCCGTCTCCTCGGGCGTGCGCGCGCCGAGGTCGAGGCCGATCGGTGAATGCAACCGGGCCAGCTCGTGATCGGTCACCCCTGCTGCGCGCAGGCGCTGCATGCGGTCCTCATGGGTGCGCCGGGACCCCATGGCCCCGACATAGGCAACCGGCAGCTTCAGCGCTCGTTGCAGGAGCGGTATGTCGAACTTGGCATCGTGCGTGAGCACACACAGCACCGTGCGGTTGTCTAGGCGAGTGGCTGCCAGGTAGCGGTGAGGCCAGTCGACGACCACTTCGTCCGCTTCCGGGAAACGCACTTTGGTCGCGAACACCGGTCGGGCATCGCAGACGGTCACGTGGTAGCCGAGGAATCTGCCGAGCCGTACCAGCGCTGCCGCGAAGTCGATCGCACCGAAGACGATCAAACGTGGGGCCGGGACACTGGACTCGACCAGCAGCGTCAGCGGGCGACCGCAGCAGGACCCTTCCTCGCCGATCACGACTGTCCCGGTGCGCCCCAGTTCCAGCATCGCCCGAGCCTCGGCCGCTGCAGTGCGATCCAGTTGCGGCTGGTCACCCAGCGTGCCCTCATACGACCCGTCGGAGTGGACTGCCAGCGCGCGACCGAGCAGTTCGGCCGGCCCGTCGACAACACGAGCGAGCGCAACCGTCTCCTGTGAGTGTGCGGCCAACAACGCGGCGGTGAGGACGTCCCGGTCCGGATCACCGGCACGGACCGGCGTGACCAGGATGTCGATGACCCCGCCACATGTGAGGCCGACGGCGAAGGCGTCCTCGTCGCTGTACCCGAACCGCTGCAGGACGGTCTCACCGTCTTTCAGCGCCTGCTGACACAGGTCGTACACCGCGCCCTCCACACAACCGCCGGAGACCGAGCCGACGGCCGTGCCGTCCGGCGCCACGGCAAGGGCGGCGCCAGGCGCACGCGGTGCGCTACCGCTGACCGCGACCACAGTGGCGACGGCGAAGTCACGGCCCTGCTCAAGCAACTGCCACAACTCCCGTGCGATGTCCAGCATATGTTTCTCCCCGGCGAAGAGGATCACTCCGCGGCTGATCGGCCGCGGAGCGGGTGTCAGAGCATGAGCTGGTCGATGGTGATGGGCAGGGAGCGGAGGCGGCGTCCGGTGGCGTGGAAGACGGCGTTGCCGATGGCGGCTGCCAGACCGACCAGACCGATCTCGCCGACTCCCTTGGTTCCGACCGCGGTTGCCCGGTCGGGACCGCCGACGAACAGCACCTCCATGTCGGGGATGTCGGCGTTCACCGGCATCAGATAGTCGCCGAACGTGGCGTTGGCAATGCGTCCCGTGACCGCGTCGGTGGCCGTCTCCTCGAACATCGCCTGGCTGATGCCACCCACGGTCCCGCCGATGATCTGACTGGCGGCGGTCTTCTCGTTGAGGATGCGCCCGCCGTCGATGACGGAGACCACCCGTGCCACCCGCAGCAGGCCCAGTTCGGGATCGATGCGGACTTCGACGAACTTCGCACCGAAGGCACCTGCGGCGGCCATCCCCAGCTCCTCGCTGCCGGGCGGCGTGCTTCTGCCGTCGGCGCTGAGTTCCTCCAGGCCGTGACGGGCCAGGATGTCGACGTAGGACTCCCCCTGCGTCGGGTCCCCGGTGCGGTGGATGCGCCCGCCCGTGACGGTCACGTCATCGACGGCGGCGCCGCGCAGGGGGGAACCGGCCTCGTCGCGCACCACGTCGAGGAACTCCTGCACCAGGCGCCGGCAGGCTGCGTGGACGGCGTTGCCCAGGGCCCCGGTCAGACCCGATCCGCCGGCCTGGGGCGAGTAGGGCATGTCGGAGTCCCCGAGGCCGAATCGCACCCGGTGGACATCCAGGCCCAGGAGCTCGGCCGCGAGTTGGGTCATGACCGTGTAGGTGCCGGTTCCGATGTCGGTGGCGGCGCTGCGCACATACGCCGAACCGTCGCGGCGCACGGAAGCTCGTGCCTGGCACGGTGCCTGGTAGAAGGGGTAGGAGACCCCGGCCAGGCCGTAGCCGACGAGCCGGCGGCCGTCCCGCATGGAGCCCGGCTGCGGGGTACGCCGCGACCAGCCGAACCGGTCGGCGCCTTCGAGGTAGCACTCCCGCAGTGCCTTGCTCGACCAGGGAAGACCGAGGATCGGGTGCTTTTCCGCATAGTTGTTCAGGCGGAACTCGAGTGGGTCCATGCCCAGGGCGTGGGCGACTTCGTCGATCGCGGACTCGAGAGCGAAGTTGCCCTGTCCCTCGGCCGGCGCCCGCATGGAGCCCGGGCAAGGGATGTTGAGGCGTGCCTGCCGGTCGCGGGTCAGTACGTTGGGGCAGGCGTAGGAGACGGCCGATCCGAAGGAGACCGGTTCGTAGTCGTCGTCCTCCATCGCGACGGACGAGATGCCGTGATGTTCGATGGCGACGAGGTCCCCGTCCCGGGTGGCACCGATCTTGATCTGCTGGACGCTGTTGGGCCGGTGCCCCACGGAGGTGAACATCTCCGGCCGGGTCAGGACCAGCTTGACCGGACGGTTGACCTCGCGGGCCGCCAGGACGGTGAGGATCACATGCGGCCACATCCTGAGGCCGGCGCCGAAGCCGCCCCCGACGAACGGGGCCAGGACTCTGATGCCGCTCTCGGGGATCTTGAAGACCGCGGCGAGCGAGGTCCGTATGTTGTGGGGCCACTGCGTGGAGTCGTGCACGGTCAGCGACTGGCCGTTCCAGTACGCGACGGTGGACATGAGGCCGAGCGGGTTGTTCGTGTTGTCGGGGGTGGTGTAGGTGCCCTCGACGACGACGTCCGCCTGGGCGAATCCGGCCGCGACGTCACCGCGCTCGGTGTCCAGCCCCCAGGGGTTCTCGACGATCTCGGCACGCGGGTCGTCGATGTCGAGCACGGCCTCGGTCGCCTCGTACTCGACGCGTACCAGCCGTGCGGCGTGCCGGGCCTGCTCCGCGCTCTCGGCCACCACGACCGCGATGTGCTGGCCGTAGTGCAGGACGCGGTCGTCCTGCAGCGGAGCCGGAGGCGATCCGCCCAGCAGGGTCATCGGGCCGCGTTCCAGCTTCGGCGCGTTCAGATGCGTGATGACGGTCAGCACACCCTGCGCCGCCAGGGCATCGGTCACATCGATGCTGCGGATACGTCCGGCAGCGATGGTGCTGCCCACCAAGGCGGCGTGCGCCATACCGGGGAAGGAGAAGTCGTTGGGGTACTGAGCCGCTCCGGTCACCTTCAGCGGGGCGTCCACGCGGTCGATGCCCGCACCGACGATCTTGCCGGCCTCGAGAGTCGTCATGACAGCGCTCCTGCGACGGTCTCCAACGTGCGTACGAGCGTCCGCTTGGCCAGCTCCACCTTGAAGGCGGTGCCGGGCAGGGTCCTGGCTCCCTGGAGGGCCGCCTCGGCCGCACTGCGGAAGGAGTCGGCACCCGCGTGGGCGCCGCGCAGGACGTCTTCCGCGTCCCAGGCCCGCCAGGGGATCGTGCCCACCCCACCCAGCGCCACGCGTGCCTCCTGGATGACGCCGTCCTCGATCACGAGAGCGACCCCGGCCGAGGTCAGAGCGAACTCGTAGGAGACACGGTCACGGATCTTGAGGTAGTGAGACCGCGCCCCCTCGGGAAGCAGCGGGATCTCCACCGAGGTGATCAGTTCACCGTGCCGCAGCACGTTCTCGATGTGGGGCGTGTCGCCCGGCGGCAGGTAGAACCGGGTGAGGGGAACCGACCGTGACCCGTCCGCGCCCAGGACATGGACGATCGCGTCGAGCGCCGTCAGCGGTACCGCGACGTCCGAGGCGTGCAGGGCGATGCAGTGGTCGCTGGTGCCGAGGATGGCATGCATCCGCTGAATCCCGGTGATGGCGGCGCACCCAGAGCCCGGGTTCCGCTTGTTGCAGGCCGCGACGGTCGGGTCCCTGAAATAGCGGCACCGGGCCCGCTGCAGCAGGTTTCCGCCGATGGTGGCCATGTTGCGCAGCTGTGTCGAGGCGCCGAGCAGAAGGGCTTCCCGTACGAAGGGCAGGCGCTCACTGACGACGGGATCGGCGGCCAGTTCCTCCATCGTCGTCAGCGCGCCGACCCGGATCGCCGAGTCGGTGTGCCTGATACCGCCGAGGGGCAGGCGCGTGATGTCGACGAGCCGGTCCGGGTTCAGGACCCCGTCCTTCATGAGATCCAGCTGGGTGGTGCCACCGGCGAGGAACGAGGCGTGCGGATCAGCGGTCACCACGGCCACGGCCTGGTCGGCGTCGGTGGCCCGGGCGTACTCGAAGGGGTGCATCATGAACCTTCCGCCGTCACTTCGCGAATCGCCGCGCGAATGTTCGGATAGGCGCCGCAGCGGCAGATGTTGCCGCTCATGAACTCGCGGATGTCCTCCTCGGAGTTCGCGCGTCCCTCGGCGATGAGACAGACCGCGGACATGATCTGCCCCGGCGTGCAGTAACCGCACTGGAACGCGTCATGCCGGGCGAAGGCCGCCTGCATCGGGTGCAACTCGCCGTCGACGGAGAGGGCTTCTACCGTGGTGATCTCACGCCCCTCGTACTGGGCCGCCAGCGCGAGACACGACACCACCCGCCTGCCGTCGACCATGACCGTGCAGGCCCCGCACGCACCCTGATCACACCCCTTCTTCGCTCCGGTGAGGCCCAGGTGGTCACGCAGCGCGTCGAGCAGCGTCACCCGCGCATCGAACCGGAGCCGGTGAAGGGTGCCATTCACATTCAGGGTGACGTCGACCTGAGGCACTTCCGGCGGCGCCTGTCCGGCCGACCGTGCCCGGGTTTTCACATGCTTCATGGCGCCTCAATTCTGATTTTCCAGAGGTTTACTTGCCAGGCAGGGGAAATCCTCTGATTCCAACCCTGCAGCCAGATGCCTCGTCTCAGTAAAAGTGGCACTCCGTGTTCTCCAATTATACCGTCAGCGAGAAATGGCGGCCGTGCACCTATGCGTGTGAGGCCCGTTTCGGATTCTCATGCTCAACACGCCAGCACATCGAACAGGCGTCGGCGTCGTCCCAGGTCGTGGAGTGGCTCAGCACTCCACGACCTGGGCTTGCGCATGCGGCCCTGGGGCCATGACCAATTCGTGGTCGCCCTGCCGCCGGGCCATCCCCTCGCCGAGGACGCGGGTAAGGCCGAGGACGCGGGTAAGCCCGTCAACCCGTCCCGCTTCGCCAACGTGCCCTGGGTCTGACTGCGCCGAGAGGGATCACCGAACTACCACGGCCAGCTCATGGCCACCTGCCGCGCCGCGCCGAGGGCGCAGCAGACGTAGACGACCGCCGAGTGGTCGTACCGAAGTGCCACTGCTGCTCGTACAGCGGAGACGGCGCGTGGCTGGCGGCCATGACCACAAAGACGACGCCGACCACCCATCTCCAGTGGGAATCCAGGGGGCCAGCAAGTCATCTGCTGATGGCACTTGCCGGGTCAGCTCACGGACTTCGGGATGCTCGTCACGTCACTGACCTGGCCCGTGAGAGCGGCGAAGTTTGCTTCCTCGCGTTCCCGCCTTGTGGAACGCCCCCGTGAACCGCAGTTCTCATGCGGCGAGGCCCTCGGCGAGGACCTTGGCTTTGGTGGCCGCGTCCTCAAGGGCGCGATCGCGGGAGGCCTCAAAGAGCGGGATCAGTTCAGCCATGGTCGGGTTGTGTGGAGCCATGGTCAGCTCCGGGACGATGAAGTCGAGGTCGAGGGCGAGCATGCCGGCGAGGGTCGCCGTCAGGTAATTCTGGACGTATTCGTAGGGCTCCTTCGGCGTGCCGGGCGCGTAGGAGCCGCCGCGACTGGCGACGACGACGGCCGGGGTGCCCTTGGCGGAGGGGGCTTCTCCCGAGGTGCGGCCGAAGAGGATCACGTTGTCCAGCCATGCCTTGAGGGTCGACGGGATCGCGTAGTTGTACATCGGGGCGCCGATCAGCACCGCGTCCGCCTGCTCCAGCCCTTCAATGAGCCGCACGCGTTCGGCGAAGGCGGCGGCCTGCTCGGGCGTGCGGCCAAGTGGGTCGGTGAAGCCCGCGGTGTGGGCGTCGGCGGTGATGTGCGGGACGGGGTCGACGGAGAGGTCGCGGTAGATCACCGTGCCCTCCGGGTGCTGCTCCTCCCAGGTCTTGCGGAATGTCTCCGTGACGGCCCGGGAGGCGGAGGCGCCGCTCGGGAATACGGAGGATTCGATGTGCAGCAACGTGGCCATGAAGTAGCTCCAGTAAGGGTGACGTGGAAGGGCGAGTGCGCGCGACGGCTGCCGCGGGGCTCGTGGCCGGTGAGGCCGATGGGGCGGGCGGTCAGGCCGGCGGCCGAGGGCGCAGGACGCCGGTGGGGTCGTAGCGCTTCCACAGGTCGGTGACGCGGGTGCCCACCGGTCCCGGATAGGCACGGGTGAACGTCGTCTCGTCCGGGGCGCTTTCGAAGTTCACGTACGCACCGTCGGTGTGCGGGGCGATGCGCGCCCAGGCGACGGCCAGCGTGGCGCGGTCGTCCGGCGGGAACGCGGAGGCGATGACGAGGGTGTTCTGGTGGCGGTGTGGGAACGCCGTGGCCGACGCGGCCGGGTCGTGGGTCGCGCCGCCGAGCGAACGCAGCTGGACCAGGACCGGGTCGGGGCCGGCCGATGCCTCTACCAGGGCACGGGCGGTGTCCGGGGTCATGCGGGTGAGCAGTCCGTTGGTCGTGCTGGAGGGCATCTGTCCGGTGTTGGCGTGCAGGTGGAGCGGCGGGACCAGCTCCGTGTAGGGGATGACTTGGGCCTGTTGGGTCCTCACATCTCCCACGCGGAGCAGCGGTTCGACGGCATCGCGGATGACGGACGTACTCTCCGAGGCCACGACGGCGGTGATGAACGCGGCAGTGGTAGCGCCCTGCGAGGACAGCATCACCGCCGTCGACAGCTCGCGCGGCGCCCGCGCCATGACGTCGGCCCAGCGCCGCAGCGTCTCCCCGGCCGGGTCCACCGCCACGACCAACTGGGCGTAGCCGACGTCGCGAAGCGCCATGGCCTCGATCTCGAAGGCCAGCGCGATCCCGGCACCCGCGCCGGCCCCGCGCATCACCCACAGTAGGTCGGGCTCGGTCTCCGCGTCGGCGCGGATCGCCGTTCCGTCAGGCAGGACGGCCTCGACGGCACGGATGCGGTCGATAGTCAGCCCGTACTGCCGTACCAGCCAGCCGACACCTCCCCCGGTGGCGATGCCGCCGACGCCGACGTTGCCGTGATCGCCCGAGCTGATGGCGAGCCCGTGCGGAGCGAGCGCCTGGGCGACCTGGGCCCAGCGGGCGCCCGCCTCGACACGGACCAGACGGGAGCCGCGGTCGAGGACGTCGACCCGGTGCAGCGCGCTCAGGTCGATGACGAGCCCGCCGTCGTTGGTGCCGCTGCCGGACAGGCCGTGTCCGCCGCTGCGGACGGCCACCCGAAGGCCCGTCGTCCGCGCGAGCCGCAGCGCCGCCGCGACGTCGTCCGCAGACTCGGGCAGAACAACGGCGGCCGGCCGGCCGACGGTGGTGTAGGTGGAGCGCAGCAGCCGGTAGCGGCGGTCGTCAGGCGTGACCACCTTGCCGACCAGCTCGGCGGGCAGGGTGCCAAGGAGACGGTTCATCGCCCGCTCCGGACGGCGTCTACGCGCTCGCGCACCGCGGGCACGACCTCGTCGGCGAAGAGCGCGAGCTGCCGCTCGGGATCACTGGCGGGCCAGAAGACGAAGGTGTCGAATCCAAGTTCGATGGCCCACTCGGTGAGGGTGTCCACCCACCGCCGCACATCGCCGACGAGTCCGGGCCCCTCGCCGTGGGCGCCGATCACGCCGATCACGTTGTAGACGCGCCGCAGCGCCCTCGGGTCGCGTCCCGCGCCGGAGGCCGCCTCGTCGATGATCCGCTGGCGCGAGGGCACCTCGGGCGGCGGGACGTAGATGTTCAGCGGAGAGATCCACCCATCGGCCAACCGGCCGGTGACGGCGAGCATCCGTGGTTTCTGGGCACCGAGCCAGAGCTCGACGGGCTTCGGGGGCACGGGACCGGCGCGGTAACCGTCGACAGCGTGGTACGCGCTGTGCAGTTGCACGATGCCTCCGGCCATGGCCGTACGCAGGAGCCCCAGGGACTCTTCGACGAACGCCACCATGTCCTGGCCGCGTCGTGCCGGGCCGCCCATCGAGGCGATGGCATCGGGGATCCCGCCGCCTCCGACGCCCAGCTGGATCCGGCCATCGGTGAGCACGCTCAGCGACGCGGCGGCCTTGGCGAGCATCACCGGCGCACGCAGCTGCAGGTCGGCGACATCGGTGAAGAAGGAGATGCGGTCGGTGGCCGCGGACAGATGCGTGATCAGGGTCCAGGCGTCGAGGTGGCCGGGCTGGTAGGGATGGTCCTGGACGGCGAGGTAGTCAAGGCCCGAGTCCTCCGCCGTGCGCGCGAGGTGCTGTGTCTGCGTCCAGGCCCCGGCGGAAGGATCAAGACTCACTCCGAAGGAGAGTGGGCGTCGGTAGTCGGTCATGCGTCCAAGGTGCGGCGAACCACCCCACCGGCAAAACGGAGGGTAAGGTACTAATCTTTTGTAAGTGGATCCTATTCGTGACGAGAACTGCCCACGCTTCGAGGACACCCTGGAACTGGTCGGACGCCGCTGGACGGGTTCGGTCCTGCAGGCTGCCGACCAAGGAGCCCGGCGCTTCGGCGAGTACCGGGCGATGATCGACGGCATCTCCGACCGGCTACTCTCCCAGCGCCTGAAGGAACTCGAGGCCGCAGGCCTCATCGAGCGCACGGTCATCCCCAGTACGCCGGTACAGATCCGCTACCAGCTGGCTCCGGATGGCCGGGCACTGGTGGACGCCTTGCTGCCCCTCGCGCAGTGGAGCATGCGACGCTCCAGCACCTAGGCAGGCTGCCGAAGGCTTCGCGAGTGTCGTCGCGGATCTCTCGGCGATACGCAAGCGGCGGAACCAGTGCAGTAGTGCGCTTCTCTGCTCGGCGACCCATCGGTGGATGCCGAGTCCTGAGCCGTGTTCGGTACCGCCGCGGAGCGATGACGGGGATGATGCCGGCGGCCCGGACCTGTCTGCGGCGCTTGTCTTGGGCGTAACCGCGGTCGGCGGCTACGCGCTGGCTGAACTGCGCGGCATCGCAGGGATCGGCCGGGTCCTGACCCTCGGCACGCTCCCGACAGCTGGGCTGCGCCAGAACGCCGACGCGTCGCGGGACGGGCTGACCGGCCAATTGTTGCGCCTTGGCGCTGTGGGAGCCGTAACGTGTTGCTGGAGCGCCTGCTCGACGATTCCTGAGCACTCCGACAAGGGTGCGGAACCGCGCCCTTCCACCCTGGTTGAGCAGCTCAACGAGGCCACGACCAGCAGGTGGCTCCAAACCTCGTGCGCGCGCGTCTCGGAGGACCTCGGAGGACACTGAGTCCGTACCGAGTTCTGAGGCAAGTGAGAGCTGATGACTATGGGTGCACCTCATGCCACCGACCGCAGCGACCCCCACGAGGGAGTCCCGGCGGAGAACCATGCCCATATGGTCATTGACCAGCGGGGCGCGGTGGTCGGGTGGAGCCCGGAGGCCGAAGGGCTGCTGGGCTACCCGGCCCCTGCAATGCTGGGGCGCCCGGCATTGGACCTGCTGGCCGGTGTCGATCCGACCGCGCAGTCACTCGTCGCCACCGATGACTTCGCCGTTCCACTGCGGCGCCAGGACGGCGCCTTCCTGGCGTGCCGGCTGACCATCCGTCCTGAGCTCAAGGATGAGGCGGGGATGCGTTGGGCGGTGACACTCGCCCCTGCCGAGGAGGGAAGCCCGACGGCGGCACTCGACCACGCCCTCCTGGAGACACTCTTCACTGTCTCTCCCGTAGGTCTGTTCCTCCTCGATCCCAGCCTGCGGCTCATCCGGTTCAACCCCGCAGCCGAAGGCATGCAGGGCTCCCCCGTCGAAGAAGCCGTCGGCAAACGGCCTACAGAAGTGTGGCCGGGTTTCCCCGCGGAAACTGTAGAGCGCGTCATGGAACAGGTGCTCGCCACGGGGCAGCCGGTGATCGGCGTAGAGAAGCACATGCGCCCGCCAGGCGATCCCAACCATGATCACGTCTATTCGGCCAACGTATTCCGCCTGCAGGACGCTCATGGTCGGCTCCTGGGCATCGCCGACGCCACAGTCGACGTCACCGACCGCCACCTGGCGCAGCATCGGCTGAAGGTGCTCGCGCAGGCCGGCACACGGATCGGATCCACACTCGATGTCCTCGACACCGTCCGGGGCCTGGCAGAGGTATCCGTGCCGGGCCTGGCCGACAGCATGGCCGTGGAGGTGTTGGAGCCAGTACTCGCGGGAGAGGACCTCGAACCCGGTCCCGTGCAACGCGACACCGTACTGCGTCGGGCGGCATGCCGCTCGCGGGACGACACGGAGCCCTGGACGGCCTGCGACGAGGACGGCGCCCTGCCCCCGGTGGCTGCTGCCGAGGCCCTCGCCGACCTCGAGCCGCTCATGGTCGATCCGCTCAGTTCCCTCGGGCAGCGGGCGTTGCACAGCCTGCGGGCACCCAGGAACAAGGTCCATTCGCTGCTGCTCGTACCGCTGGTCGCCCAGAACAGAGCTCTCGGGCTCGCAACATTCTGTCGCTGGGGGGAGCGCAGGGCTTTCGAACGTGACGATCTGACCCTGGCCGGAGAACTCGCCCTGCGCACCGCAGCCTGCCTGGACAACTCTCGCCGATACCTGCGTGAGCGCCATTCCTTGACCGCACTGCGGCACGCCCTGCGTCCGAGCGGCCTCCCCCCTGACCACGCCGTGGATGTGGCGCACGACTACGTGCACGCGGGCTCCGGCGGCGACTGGGTCGACGCTGTGCCGCTCTCCGGGGCCCGGGTGGCCCTTGTCGCCGGCCGTGTGTCCGGTCACGGTGTGCAGACCGCCGCGGCCGCAGGGCGGCTGCGCGCGGCGGTGCACACACTGTCGGACCTGGACCTGGAACCGGATGAACTGCTCGCCCGGCTCGACGACCTGGTACGCCGGCTCAACGGAAGCATCGGGCACAACGGGCCCACGCACGGGGTCGGCCCACCATGGCCGATGCAGGCGGCCCGAAAGTCCGCCGACGGAGACGAGGCCGGCGCGACATGCCTCTACCTGATCTACGACCCCGTGTCACAGCGCTGTTCCATCTCCAGTGCGGGTCACCCCGCGCCCGTGATCGTGCACCCTGACGGCACGACGGTGATCCTCGAGCCCCCGGCCGGCGCCGCCCTCTCCTGCACCGGCGAGCCGTTCGAGAAGGTCGACATCGACCTTCCCGAGGAGTCGATGCTCATCCTGTACTCGCCAGGCCTCATCCAGGAACAGCCCGAACACCGGGTCCGGGAACGCTTGGCCGACCTCCTGGCCGGCTTCTCCGGCTCCGTGCGCCAGGCATGCAGCGCGGTGACCCAAGCGCTGATCCCGAACCCGCCCCGGGAAGACGCTGCCATTCAGGTCGCCCGCACCCACACGCTGGGTCCGGAGCGGGTCGTGACATGGGACCTGCCGAGCGATCCGTCGGTGGTCTCCAAGGCCCGCTCGCTCGTCACGCGGCAGCTCACCACCTGGGAGATGGACGAAGCGGCGTTCACCACCGAGCTGATAGCCAGTGAGCTCGTCACCAATGCCATCCGCTACGCGAAGCCTCCCGTGCGGCTTCGACTCATCCGCAGCCACGTACTGACCTGCGAGGTCTCCGACGGCAGCAGCACCTCCCCACGGCTGCGGCACGCTCGCACCACCGACGAGGGCGGCCGGGGGCTTCTCCTCGTCGCCCGGTGCTCCGAACGGTGGGGCACCCGCTACACCGAGGACGGCAAGACCGTCTGGGTCGAGCAGAGCATTCCTGATGGCTTGGAGTGAGCAGGTCAGCGTCCGTGCGATAGTCACGCGGCGACATTCCCGTGACCGCTTGAAAGCGACCCTCAACGCGCTCTCTGACCTGTATCCCACAGACCGGGCGATGGAAACCACCGTTT
>NZ_PQSR01000079.1 GCF_002920635.1 Streptomyces sp. Ru72
CGCGCACACTCACCCGTAAGTCCTTGGCGACCTCGGCGTTGGAGGCACCTGCAGCGAATCGCTCCGCGGCCTCCAGCCGGATCCGCTCGCGAAACGCCTGCCGTTCAGGCGTCAGCCCACCACCCTGCGGATATCTCACACAACAGGCATACCGCGACGATCACACATCGTCAGCCCTCAACGACATCACGCCAGCAAGGTCAGTAGCCGTCAGCCGGCAGGGCCGGCGATTCAATTCCGCTGGACGGCAGACCCTCGAGGCTGGCTCGGTCGGGACTGCTGCGAGGCAGATGGCGTCGTTCGGCTCCATGAGCCGGTCGCGGCGGGGCGCCGGGCGGGATCGGCGATCAAAGCCGTGACCTGGTGCCGATGGGGTATCAGCACCCGCCGGACGGCAGATGGCACACCGAACGGCCCCGGACGGGTGCAACAAAGCTCTGCAGCTGCGGACGAAACTGCCCAGTGCTGCCGCGGCTGTCGACGGCGGAGGGTGTGGGAACCAACGGCGGATGGTGCAAACCGCTGGTTCCCCTTGCGGTGCTCGGCCGTCGCGCATTCAACTCCCGTACGGGGTAAGGCGTCAAGGAGTCGAGAAGGGGTTTGTGACGCAACCTCGTGAAGCAACACCGCGGGGTGGGACCACGGTCGTTCCAAGAGGTCGAAGTCGACGGCGACAGGAACCTTTCCTGTCAATTCTCTTGCGCGCTACTGTCTTCAGTAGTTGACTGCGCGCTGCTCGGCCGCCCTTCTCCCCCCTCAACCGGTCTCTCACCAGCCTCAGTTGGATGGCCCATGCGTAGAAGACATCTGTCCCCCCTCGTCGGTTTCCTTGCGGCGGCCTCCCTGCTCAGTGCCACCCCTGACGCCCAGGCAGCTGCCAACCCCGGTCCCGGCTTCCCCGCCCAGTACGTCGCGCCCTGGGTGGAGACCTGGAACTCCCCGTCCGCCATGGCGAACGCCCAGGCCGCGACCGGCGTCAACCACTTCCACCTGGCGTTCGTCATCAGTGACGGCACCTGTAACGCCACCTTCAACGGCAACATGTCGATCAGCGACGCCGGCTGGACCAGCGCGATCAACAACCTGCGGGCCTCCGGCGGCGACGTCATCGCCTCCTTCGGCGGCGCCGCCGGCACCGAACTCGCCCAGGCCTGCAGCACTGTGTCAGCGCTCCAGGCCCAGTACCAACGCGTCATCGACACGCTCAACCTCACCCGGCTCGACTTCGACATCGAGGGGTCGGCACTCAAGGACACCGCCGCCAACGACCGCCGCAACCAGGCCCTCGCGGGCCTCCAGGCGGCTGCCGCGGCCGCGGGGCGGAAGCTGGACATCGACTACACGCTGCCGACGAACCCCAACGGTCTCGACTCGGACGGGCTGAGCCTGGTCGACAACGCCAAGTCCCGCAATGTGAACGTCAACCTGGTCAACATCATGACCATGGACTACTACCAGAACGTCTCCGACATGGGTTCGGCCGCCATCAGCGCCGCCAACGCACTCCACACCCAGCTGGGGAACGTCTGGACCGCGAAGACCTCCGCCCAGCTGTGGGCCATGGAAGGCAACACCCCCATGATCGGCGTGAACGACTCGCTCAACGAGGTCTTCACCACCGGCAACGCCACCACGCTCACCAACTTCGCCAAGTCCAACGGCATCCAGCAGATCGGCTACTGGTCCCTGGGCCGGGACAAGGCCTGCGCGACCGACGGCACGCTCTCCGACACCTGCAGCGGCACCCCGCAGAGTCCCTACCAGTTCGCCGGCATCTTCGAGGGCGTCAGCGGTGGCGGCGGTGGCACCACTCACACCGGCCCGATCACCGGCTACGCGGGCCTCTGCCTCGACGACAAGGGCGCTTCCACGGCCAACGGCAATCCGATCCAGGTCTACACCTGCAACGGGACGAACGCCCAGACCTGGACGGTCAACGACTCCGAGCACACCCTCCGGGTGCTCGGGAAGTGCCTGGACGTCACGGCCGGCGGCACCGCCAACGGCACCAAGGTGCAGCTGTACGACTGCAACGGCACGGGCGCGCAGGTATGGGTCCCGCAGTCCGACGGCTCGCTGCTCAACCCGCAGTCGGGCAAGTGTCTCGACGACACCGGCTGGTCCACCACACCCGGCACGCAGTCCCAGATCTGGTCCTGCACCGGCAGCGCCAACCAGAAGTGGAACCTCCCCGCCTGATCCGTTCCGCACCGGTAAGAGCAGTCCGAAAGGCGAAACCGCCATGCAACTGCGTCAACTTCTGCGGCGGATCCGCGCCGCAACCGTGCTTCCCGGAACACTCGCGGCCGCGTCGGCCCTCCTCTGCGGCACCCTCGCCGGGCCGGCCGCCGCACAGGGCACCGCCGTCACCCAGGTGGCGGTCGCCGCCTCGCCCACCACCTTCACCCACCCGGGCGTCATGGTCAGCAGACCCCAGCTGGACTACGTCCGCACCCAGGTACAGGCAGGCGCCCAGCCGTGGGCGTCCGCCTACCAGCAGATGACGTCCAGCTCCTATGCCTCGCTCTCGCGCGTCCCCAAGCCGTGGTCCGTTGTCGAGTGCGGCCCCTACTCCGACCCCAACCACGGCTGCACCGACGAACGGCAGGACGCCATCGCGGCCTACACCGACGCGCTGATCTGGTACATCAGCCGCGACAGCCGGTACGCCGACAAGTCCATCGAGTTGATGAACGCGTGGTCAGCCGTGATCACCGACCACACCAACAGCAACGCCCCGCTGCAGACGGGCTGGGCGGGTTCGGTGTGGCCCCGGGCCGCCGAGATCATCCGTTACACGTACACCGGCTGGTCCGCCTCGGACATCGGCCGTTTCACGGCGATGCTGCGGAACGTCTACCTCCCCGAGGTCATCAACGGATCCAACAGCAATGGCAACTGGGAACTGTCGATGATGGAGGCCGCCGTCGGCATCTCCGTCTTCATCGAGGACCCGGTCAGCTACGACTCGGCCATCAAGCGATACCTGAACCGGGTCCCGGCCTACATCTACCTGTCCTCGGACGGCTCCCTCCCCAAGACGGTGCCCGGCAGTGGCCTGGACACCTCGCAAAAGATCATCGGCTACTGGCAGGGGCAGTCGACCTTCGTCACGGGTCTCACCCAGGAGACCTGCCGTGACTTGACCCACACCGGGTACGGCATCTCTGCGATCTCGCATGTCGCGGAGACCGCGCTGATCCAGGGCCAGGACCTGTACCCGCAGGTCGGTGAGCGGCTGCGGCAGGCTCTGGGCTTCCAGACCACCTACGAGAACGGCGCCGCGGTCCCGTCCTGGCTGTGCAGCGGCACGCTCAACCTCGGCCTGGGCCCGGTCACCGAGCCTGGCTTCAACGCCATGCACAACCGGTACGGCTATGCGATGGCCAACACCCAGTCGTACACGGAGTCGCACCGCCCACAAGGCACCAACAACCTCTTCGTGGCATGGGAGACACTGACCAACGCCGACAACCCCTATGTGGCGTCCGGAACACCTCCACCGCCGTCCCCGGCCGGTCCGATCACCGGAATCGGCGGCAAGTGCGTCGACGTCACCGGGGCCAACAACGCCGATGGCACCGCCATCCAGCTCTGGGACTGCAACGGCAGCGCGGCCCAACAGTGGATCGTCGCCACCGACGGATCCCTGCGGTCCCTCGGCAAGTGCATGGACGTCACCGCCGCCGGCACTGCGGACGGCACCAAGGTCCAGCTGTACTCGTGCAACGGAACCGGTGCGCAGCAGTGGAAGCCCCAGGCGAACGGCACGCTCGTGAACCCGGCGTCCGGCAAGTGCCTGGACGCCACCGGGCAGAGTTCCGCCAACGGCACCCGGCTGCAGATCTGGAGCTGCGCCGGCACCACCAATCAACTGTGGAACCTGCCGACGTGATACGGCGCGATCGGTGACAGTCACCGCAGGATCATCAGTCCTCCCGCCAGGCGGTGTCGGGGGCGACGGCACCGCCCAGTCGGTCATCCAGGAAGCGGTCGGGTGCGCGGTCATGCCCCGGACTCGGATGCGGTGGCGGGCGCCCTCGAAACACACACAGCCGCACCCCCGTGAGGCGGCGGGTGGTCGAGCAGCGAATCGGATCAGTAGGAGGTGGAGGTGACCGGAGGAAAGCCGAAACCGGCCAAGCTCCCCGGGGCGGAGGAGCCAGGCCTGGTGCAAAGCAATCCCCCGGTCCGCCGCCGAGACGGCGGCCGAGGCCGTCCACGAACCGCGCAGGCACGCCCGTCGAGAGGGTCCGAGCCGCCGCCGCTCGTACACGGTGAGCTACACCGTCAGTCCGGGACGGCAAGGCCCCCGAGACGCTCCGGTACGGCTCAAGGCGGGACCTGTGCCGGACCGGGGACTCAGTGGGTCTCGGTGACCTTCGCCAGGGCACGTGGGGCGTCCGGGTCCTGGCCGCGCGCGGTGGTGATCTCATAGGCCAGCAGCTGTAGCGGCAGGATCTGGAGGATCGGCTGGATCTCCTCGGGTACCCCGGAGGTCGGCAGTACGAATCCTGCGGAAGCGGCGTCGACCGCGGACCGGTTCCCGACCACGACCAGGTCGGCGCCGCGGTCGCGCAGCCGGTCGAGCACCGGCTGCAGGGCCTGGCCGCCCCTGCCGTCGGGTACCACGGCGATGATCGGCGAGACGTTGTCGACCATGGCGAGCGGGCCGTGCAGCAGATCCGCGCCGGAGAAGGAGAGCGCGGGGATGTAACTGGTCTCCATCAGCTTCAGCGCCGCCTCCTTGGCCGTCGGGTAGCCGTAGCCCCGGGAGGTGAGGATCAGGCGCTCGGCGAAGCGGTACCGCGCGGCCAGCCGGGCCACCTCGGCCTGCCGGGCGAGGATCTGCTCGGTGAGGTCCGGCAGCTGCGCGGCGACGGAGGTGCGCCGGGAGTCCGCGCCGTCGCGAAGGCGGTCGACGAGCAGGTACAGCGACAGCAGTTGGGCGGTGTACGTCTTGGTGGCCGGGAGCGCCTTCTCCGGACCGGCCAGGACGTCGATGTGGAACTCGGAGACCTCGGCGAGTGGGGAGGCGGGGTTGTTGGTCACCGCCAGGGTGATCGCCCCTGCCTCTCGGGCCGCCCTGGTCGACGCCACCAGATCGGGCGAGCCGCCGGACTGGCTGACCGTGACGACCAGGACATCGGTCAGGTTCTGCTGGGCGCCGTAGGCCGTGGTGGTGGACATCGAGGTGAGGCCGGCCGGCATCCCCAGCAGTACCTCGACCAGGTACTTGGCGTACAGCGCCGCATTGTCGGAGGTACCGCGCGCGGTGAGCAGCACGAAGCGGGGCCTGCGGGCGGCGATCAGATCGGCGGTGCGGTGGATCTGCGGTGCGCCCTCAGCCAGGATGCGCCGCAGCACCGCAGGTTGCTGCGCCATCTCGGCGGACATCGTCCGGCCCGGTCGGTGCTGCTCTGCCTGGTTCTCGGTGGGCATGAGCGAGGACTCCTGTCGGTGGTTCTCAGGCATCGGCGGCCTGTGCGGCGACCGCGTCCAGCGCCAGGATGACGGCTCCGGTGAGCGGTGCGCTCTCGGTGAAGTGCGCGGGGACCAGCCTCGGCGGGAAGGGCACGGCCCGCTCGAGGACCCGCCGGAGGCGGGGCAGGATCCGGTCCGCGGCGCGGGTCAGACCGCCGCCGGCCGCGATGGTGTCCGGGTCCAGGGCGATCGCCAGATTGGCGAGGTGCACGCCGAGGGTGTCGAGGGCGTCGTCGAGGAACCGGGCCACTTCGGCGTCCTGCTCGGCGAGGGCGAAGACCTCGGCGGTGGTCACCGGGCGGCCGAGGAGCGCCGAGGCCCGGTCGCCGATGGCTCGCCCGGACACGTACTCCTCGAGCGGGGCGCGACCATCGGCCGCGCCCTGGGTGTCGGCGGTCCCCAGCAGCTGGGAGCCGATCTCGCCGGCGGCCTGGTGGGCACCGCGCAGCACCCGTCCGTCGACCACGGTCGCGGCGGACAGCCCGGTGCCGAGGTTGAGGAAGATCCCGCAAGCGGACCCGGCCAGTGCGCCCCAGCGGGCCTCGGCCAGGGCAGCGGCCTTGACGTCGGTCTCGACGGCGACCGTGTCGGTCCCGAAGCCCTCCCGCAGGGTCGCGGCCAGGGCGAGCCGCTCCCAGCCGGGGTTGTTGGGCGCCAGCAGGATGCGGTCCTCCAGGACGATCCCGGGCGATGCGGCGGCGACCGCCCGCAGTGCGCCGTGGCCGTCGGCGGCGGTGCGTGCGGTCAGTGCGCGGCCGTGTTCGACGACCCGCCGCATGACCTGCTCGGCGCCTTGGTCGGCGAGGGTGGGGATGGCGTCACGGTGCAGGACGGTGCCGTCCGGGGCGGCGGTGGCCAGGGCGGTCTTGGTGCCGCCCAGGTCCACGGCCAGGACGTGGTACGAGGCCGGGCCGCCCCCGGCCGCGTCAGCGGCGCAGACGGCGGCGTCGGTGCCGGCGGTCATGCGGTGGCCGCCTGCTCGACGATGTCGTCGTCCGCGTCGAGGTACTCCTCGCGGATCTGCTTGTCGCCGAACGGCCAGATGCGCTCCTTGCGGGCCCACGCGAGGAAGGCCAGCCCGCCCAGGGCGACCCAGGCCAGCGACCACTCGATGGGGTGGCGGCCGGGGGCGTTGTGGTCGGCACGCACATAGATGTAGGCCCACCCGGCGAAGGCCAGGATGCTGGGCAGCGGGTACAGCCACATCCGGTACGGGCGGTGCAGCCGCGGCTGGCGCTTGCGCAGCACGGTGAGCGCGACGATCTGCGAGAGCGTCTGGACCAGCACCATCACGGTGGTGAGCAGCTGGATGAGGGTGCCCATGTCGGTATGACGGCCGATCATGAAGCCGGCGGCGGTGATGACGCCCATGGTGACCAGCCCCACGGTCGGAAAGCCGTGCCTGGGGTGCAGCCGGGCGAAGGAGCGGAAGAAGACGCCGTCGCGTGCCGCGTCGTACGGCACCCGGGAGCCCGCCAGCAGGCCCGCCAGGACGGAGGCGAACGCGGTGACCAGAATGAGGGTGGTGACGGTCTCCGCCGGGCCGCGGCCCCAGGCCTGTTCCAGGACCACCGAGGCCATCGACTGGTAGACGGCGGAATTCGGATCGAGCATCCGGTGCCAGTCGACCGCGCCCAGCACCCCGACCTGCAGCAGCAGATAGATGACCATGACGCCCAAGACGGCGGTGACCGTGGAACGAGGCAGAGTGCGGCCGGGGTTCTTCAGCTCGCCGCCGAGGTAGGCGGCGGTGTTGTAGCCGAGGTAGTCGTACACGCCCACCGCGAGGCCGGCCCCGAAACCGGTCCAGAACTTGCCGCCGAGCAGGTCGAACGCGCCGGCCGGGTAGTCGAACGCGTTGCCGGCGTGGAAGTGCGAGTACGCGGCGATCAGGACGAGCGCCACCGCGAGCAGCATGACGACCCACATGGCCGTGGTCAGCCGGGCGATGGAGTCGACCCTGCGCCACAGAAGCCACACGATGAGGGCGATCAGGGCGAGTCCGACGAGGTCTCCCGAGGCCGAGCCCATCGACGGCCACAGATAGCCCAGGTACTGCACCAGACCGACGATGCCGGTGGACATGATCAGCGGGATGAAGAGGATGGCCGTCCACACGAAGAGGAAGGGCATCAGCTTGCCGGTGCGGTACTGGAACGCCTCGCGGAGGTAGACGTAGGTGCCTCCGGCGCCGGGCATGGCGGCGCCGAGCTCTGCCCACACCAGGCCGTCGACCAGAGCGAGCACGGCGCCGGCGATCCAGCCGACGATGGCCTGCGGACCGCCGAACGCGGCGACCATCAGGGGGATGGTGATGAACGGGCCGACACCGACCATCTGGCTCATGTTCAGAGCGGTGGCCTGAAGCAGGCCTATCCGGCGGGCCAGGCCGCCGGCGGGGGGAGGGGACACGGACACGGTTGCGCCTTTGACGAGGGGGCGTGGGACGCGCAAATGTAACGAGTCTTTCTTTACAAATACAAGAGGCGTCGGAGAATGGAACGCGTAGCGATGGGAGGATGACGCTCATGACAACGACGGTGGGTGGTCCCTCGTACAGTTCGGCGCTACGCGGACCGGGCAGCATGCGGCAGGCCAACGAATGGGTCGTCCTGGAGAGGCTGCGGTCGCACGCCCCGGTCTCGGTCCCCGAACTCGCCTCGGACACCGGACTCTCTCGGCCCACCGTGAACCTGGCCCTCGCCCGGTTGGAGGAGGACGGACTCGTCCGGCAGACCGGACGGCGCACCGGGAACGCCGGTCGGGCCGCCCGGCTGTGGGAGCCCCATGTCGACACCGGCCGGGTGATCAGCGTCGACGTCGGCGCCCAGTGGGTCCGGCTGGCCCTAGCCGACCTTGGCGGAACCGTGCTCGACCGGCGCCAGGAGCCGTCCCGGGCCCTGAGCGCGACGGATCTGGTCCACCAGGTCTCCCGGCTGGTGGCCGAACTGCTGGAGAGCAACGAGGTCACCCGGGATCAGCTGCTCAGTACCGTTGTCGGCAGCCCTGGCATCTACGATCCCGCGTCCCGTCGGCTGCGCCATGCCTACAACCTGCCCGGCTGGGACCGCCCGACCATCGTGGGCCTGCTCACCGACGAGTTCGGCGACAGCATCAGGTTCGAGAACGACATCGACCTGGCGGCCTTGGGGGAGCAGGCGGCGGGACTCGGCCGCGGCATCCCCGACTTCGTCTACCTCTCCGTGGGCAGCGGCGTCGGGATGGGGACGATCACCGGCGGCCGACTGCACCGGGGCGCCCGCGGCGCAGCCGGCGAGATCGCCTTCCTCCTGGTCGGCGACCCCACGCAAGAACCACTGGAGGAGGTCAGGCTGCGCGGCGCCTTCGAGAGCGCCGCGGCCGCCGATGCGATCGTCGCTGCCGCTCGGGACGCGGGGATGGGCGACAAGTGCTCGGTCGAGGACGTCTTCACGGCGGCCCGGGCCGGCCACTCCGTCGCGTCGGCGATCGTGGATCGTGAGGTCGACCTGCTCGCCAGGGCCCTGGTCGCGGTGGTGGCGTTGATCGATCCGCAGCTCGTCGTCCTCGGCGGCGGGGTCGGCGGTCATGCGGAGTTCCTGCTGGAACCTCTCGGGCGCCGGCTCGCCGAGCTGGTTCCGCTGCCGCTGCCCGAACTCGCGGTGTCCGCTGTCGGGGAGGACGCCACCGTCATCGGCGGTGTCGCCCAGGCCGTCGACGCGGCCTGGCGTCGAGCCTTCGGCGCGTGCCAGCGGCGTCGCCAGGAGTCTGAGAACGAGCTCCAAGGCGGCGAACGTTGGCAAGCAGGTGCCTTCAACTGACAGTCCTGTACCCGCGGTTGCTTCGCGCCAGAGCCGAAGGTGGCATGATCCGGTCATGAGCCTCACCGCGCGACAGCTCGCCCTGGCCATGCTGGACCGTCAGTTCTTGCTCGAGCGCCGACGCCTCGATGTGGCGGAGGTGGTTCGCCGGGTCTGCGCTCTGCAGGCCCAGGCACCGGCGTCGCCGTACCTGGCGCTATGGAACCGTGTGCAGGACTTCGCGCCCGACGAGCTCGACGCAGCGTTTGCGCACGGCCGGATCGTGAAGGCAACCCTCATGCGGATCACGCTGCACGTCGTCCATGCCGAGGACTACGAGCCTTACCGCGCTGCCATGCTGAGCACTCTGCGGGCGTCACGAATTCACGACCGCCGGTTCACCGCAACAGGGCTGACCGCCAACGATGCTGACGCGTTGCTGCCAGAACTCGCGGGGTTCCTGGAGCAGCCCCGCACCGGCGCCCAGGTGGAGGACAAGGTCACAGGGAGGCACGGCGAGCACGCACACCGCGTGTGGTGGGCGCTACGTACGTTCGCGCCACTGCATCATGCGCCGACCGGCGGCCCGTGGTCGTTCACACAGCCGAACTCCTACCGTGCCTCATGGGCGGCCGCTGCGGCCGCGCCGCAGGAAGCCGACGCTGGGGTCCAGCGCCTGCTGGTCGGCTACCTGCGCGCGTTCGGGCCCGCGTCGGCCCAGGACTTCGCCCGGTTCACCCTGCTGACACGCGCCGCGACAACCAAAGCGCTGCATGAGCTCGGCGACCAGGTGGTACGGGTGCCAGGCCCCGGCCGCGCCGTGCTGTTCGACCTGGCCGACGCCACCGTGCCCGCCGATGACATCCCGGCGCCGCCGAGATTGCTGCCGATGTGGGACAGCACGCTGCTTGCTCACGCCGTCCCCGGGCGACTCATGCCCCCGGAGTACCGACCCCTGGTTGTCCGGCGTAACGGCGATGTGCTGCCTTGCCTGCTCGTCGACGGGCAGGTCGTCGGAGTATGGCGCGCAGTCGACGGCGGGCTGGAACTGACCGCCTTCCGCAGGCTCGGCAAGGTTGCGTGGCGAGGTCTGACCGAGGAGGCGGAAAAGCTGTCAGTGCTGCTCACCGACCGCGATCCAGCTGTCTACCGGAGATATGGACACTGGTGGGACAAGGGGTTTCCCGATGTCGAGAGGGTGATCGTCAAGGGCTGACCGCGCCTGGCGAGCACGGCCGTTCGGTGGCTTTGAAAGCCGCGAGGTAGCCGGCGCAGCTGTCCTGGGCGAGCGCCGCCCACTGATTCGCAGTGTTCCTGTGGACGCCGAAGAGGTCGCTGACGGTGATCGGCGGTGGTTCCCCGGCCATGCCGAACAGGGTCGTGCCGGTCGCTGCCAGACCCCGGCTTGGAAGGTCTGCTGGAGTGTGGGTCCGTCACCGTTGCTGCCGATACTCGCGCGGCAGCAACGGAGCACTCAGGGTTCAGCGCTGGGCATCAGCCGGGGCGTTAAACGTGATCCAGGTATCGGGTGGCAGGTCTGGGCGACCGGCTGCGGGCCTGCGTTCCTCAGTCCACGCGTCGCCGGCGATCGCGGTGGCAACGCGACGCCAGAATGCGACTGCGGCGACGTTCCTCTCCTGGAAGGCGACTTCCCATGGCCCCGGGTGTTTCGGTCCGTGCCGGTGAGAGCCTCGGTCAGGTGGCGGCGACTGGGCCTGGATCCACATCGGCACCGGCGGGCACCGCTATCTGCTGATCCGTCACGCTGACCGTCCCGGAGATTTGCCACCTACTTCCCGTCGCCTTCGCCCCACCGGCCAAGTCCTCGACCAGGCTGCTGTACTGGTCGATCTGGCGCAGACGCCACCAGACAACAGCCCGACGCAGCCACCACCGGCGACGATCCGCCAACGGATCGGCTGGATAGATCACGAAACCGCACTGGAGTACCAGAGCTTGTCCGGCCGATCACGGTGGACTCAGCCGGTGAAGGGAGCCAACGCGCTGCCGCGTAAGCTCCGCGAATATGGATCACGTCACCCCGCCCTCCAGTTCGTTGCCGGTTTTGGCTGGCGGTGAGCCTGGCGAGAAGACGGCCCCGCTACTGCGCCGGTTGCGTGTTGCCGTTTCGCGGCGGAATGCCGCAAATCTTCCTATGCCAGCCTCGATGATGCAGTGGCTGGATGAAGAGATGGACGCTTTCGTCGACGACTCAGAGTTGCTCGGCGAGCTCTTCGATCAGTTGCTTCATGCCCACGCACTGGACACTGCCACTGCCGGTATGGCGGTGCTTCTCGCGGACGTGGTCAAGGACGGTCAAGCCGCTGCGGCCGTTCGTGCCGCACTGACGGTGACACTGGCCGAAGCGGCGACAGCCGCGCTGCGCGATGAGGCGCTGGATCCGCAGGGCTTCGTCAATGCCGAGGCTGTGCTGCAGCAGCAGACCGCCAGTCAGCGAGCGGTCCGGCAAGCCGTGCGAGGCATGGCTCTGCGCCTGTATGCGCAGTGGGACGATGAGCCTGAAGTGATGCAGTTCGCGCTTGCCGTGCTTGCGGCTGCCTGCGCCGGGACCGATGTCATCCCGCGGATCGCAGACCTGGCTGCTGTGTGGCCGGAGAGCCCTCGGGCGGCCACCTTGGCGTTGGCCTGTGCTCTGGCTGCTGACAGCGAGGAGGCGATCGCGGAAGCCCTTGGGAAGGTCGTCAGACATCCGGACTACAACCCTGATGCGCAGGGGGATCTTGAGGCTCCTTTGCAAAGCCAGGGACTGAGCCTCCTGATCGACCTCGCGCAACAGGAGATCGGACCTCTGGTCTTCCACTGAGGCACGGATCGACTCGATCTCGCCTGCGGCGTCGGCCTCGGCCTGGATCTGCTGGAGCAGACGCTCCCAGGTTCCGTCGGCCGACCACAGCCGGTGGCGTTCACAGACGGTCTTCCAGGGCCCGAACGGTTCAGGCAGGTCACGCCACTGCACGCCGGTCCGCACCCGGTGCAGAATCCCGTCGATCACCTGCCGATGGTCCCGCACCTGCCACAACGCCTGTTACTGACGGGCGAGAACGGCCGCAGTCGTTCCCACTGCGCATCACTGAGATCACCCCAGGAGATAACCCGCTCCATGACAGGAAGAACGACCCGGACACACGCCGGTCACAAGACGCACGAACACTGATCCCTATTCCGTGACGAACGGCGCGTATCCAACCGGGACCTCGCTCACCTGAAGGTCGGAGAAGAGCAAGGTCAGGTTGTGCGCGTTGGTCTCAATGCGTACCTCGTGGAAGTCGATACCGAGGGCGTTCGACCAGCGTCGCGTGGCCTCGGACTCGGGGAGAAGCTTGGCTCCCGGGTAAAGGCAGTGCCACTTCATGCCCCAGACGTACCCGTCGAGGTCGGCACCAGTTTCGTGGTCGATGAGCCGGTCGTCCAAAGAGATCCGCCAGGTCTCCGCCGGCACGGACGTCTCGCACCGCGCCTCAACGCAGTACCTGAACAGATACCGCAGATGGGCCGGCGCGATGCCGGTACGAGGATCAGCCGTCGCGTAGACGATGACCTCGTAGTCGCGCATGTAGTTGGTGTATCCGTGGTGCACGACAGCGTGATCGAAGGTCTCAGCCAGCATCTGTTCAAGTACGGCAGCATCCATGCCGCCCTTCTACCTCACTCGGCGATACCTTCGGCAACGAGATTCACGAGTGTCAGGCGCGGTTGCGTAAGAGATCGCCCGGACAAGTCCTAGTCCTACCGCTTGGCCCACACCAAAGCCCAGGATCGGAAAGCCGCCGCCGGCTAGGGTGCCTTCTCGACTTGGGCCATCTCTCGTGACCGGGGCGTGCAGCCATTACGCTGCGGGAATGCAGGAGTTGACGTTACGGGTCCGAGTGGCCGCCTATGTGCTGCGACGCCGCGCGGGACGGCCGGTGGAGCTGCTGGTATTCGACCACGACGCGGACTTGCCGCCCGGCACGCATGTCCCGGCAGGGGGTGTGGCACCGGGGGAGTCACTGGAAGAGGCAGTGCTGCGGGAAGTGGCAGAGGAGTGCGGGCTGGCATGCGTCCGGGTGGTGCGTTCCGTCGCTGAGGAGCGCACGCCGCACCCGATCCGCCACTTCCCTCGCCACACCACCTTCTTCGAACTGGCAGTGGCCGCCGACGCAGATGTCCCGGATGCGTGGGACCACCGTGTGACGGGCGCAGGCCGTGACAACGGCATGACGTTCCATTGCCGTTTTGAGCCGCTGCCCCTGGCCTTCTCCCTGGCAGACGGCCAGGACGCCTGGCTGGACCGTCTGGAGGGATGAGCCGCACCGTCCAGACGGCCCACGGCTCCATTCCGAACCACTGGCCCGCGGCGCGTTCCACCAAGTCGCGGTCCAGGCCAGAGTGACATCAATTCACACTGACATTGATCATGCGACACCCGCGCGGGCCGCTCCCGAACTCACCGCGTGCCTCGGGCGCTCGGTGACCCGAAGGGGTCGTCCAGCCGGTCAGGTGCCGCAGTTCGCTCTCGTACGGCTCTGCGGGGTCGAGGCCCATGCCGGTGAAGTGGTCTGCCGGCTCCAGGGACAGCAGTCCATGCAGGCGGGACCAGAAGAGCAGGGCGCGGCGCAGCGCGGCCGGGGTGCGGGATGGCCGGCCGCCCACTGCCGGTGCTCGGCGAGGTGGGCCTCGAGACGGGCATCGTCCGGGGTGTCCGCGGCGGCGCCGAGAAGGAGGAGGGGGTGGCGGGGGGCGCGCTCGCCGGTGTTGCGTGTCGTCGCCGCTGCGCCGGACCGTCGTCCGGATCGCGGTGGCCGGGTGCTTGCCGTCGTGAAGGTCATTCCTCCAGGGCTGTCGCCATGCGTTCGAGGTCGGTGAGGAGCGCTGTCAGGTGCTGTGGCGGGATCGCTGCGACCATGCGCTGTTCGATGGCGTAGACGGCGGTCTGGACCGCGGCCAGGCGTGCGCGGCCCGCTTCGGTGAGGTGGGCGGGCCGGGCGCGGCCGTGTGCGGCGGTGGCGGGCCGGGTGATCAGTCCTGCCTCCTGCAGGCCCTGCAGGACGACGTTTCCGGACTGCCGGGTGACGAAGGTTGCGCGGGCGAGGTCGGCGTTGGACATCCCGGGGTGCAGGGCCAGGAGTTCGAGTGTGGCGTACTGCGGCACGGTCAGTCCGTGTTCGCGCAGGGTCTTGTCCATGGCGCCGCGCAGGGCGGCCTGGGCGCGTTTGAGGAGGTACCCCACGTGTCGGGTGACGTCCTTCGTGAGGCGGGGCGGCTCGGCCGGCAGGTTCTCCGTCATGTCAGCATTTTGACATAGCCGTTTCGGCGCCCTAGTCTCACCCATGTCAAAGTCCTGACATAGAGAATCGAGAAAGATCATGTCTGTCACCCTCAACGGCCCCGACTTCGTCGCCCTGCAAGTGCGCGATGTGGACGCGGCAGCTGCCTTCTGCGAACAGCACCTGGGCTTGCGCCGGGCCGCGGTCTCGCCGCCCCACGCGGTCGTGTTCGACACCGAACCGACTCCGTTCGCCGTCCGCGAGCTTCTCCCGGGCATCGACCTCGCCGACGCCGCCCGGCCTGGACTCGGCGTGGTGCTCTGGTTCCAGACCTCGGATGCCCACAAGCTCCACGACCAGCTCACCGCCGCAGGTATCAAGATCCTCACAGCGATGGCGGACAGCCCCTTCGGGCCGACGTTCTCCTTCGAGGGCCCGGAGGGCTACACACTCACCGCGCACGGAGGCTGACCGACCGCTGTCGCCCTCGCCCCCGTTCGGCCCTTCTCGCTCGCCTCCAGCATCCGGTTCCTGGAGGGCTTCACCCCGGCGGGCCACGACCGCGCGGCGGACGGGATCCTCCGCCTGGCCTTCTCCGCCGGCGAGGCGACATCCGTGGTCGCAGCCGGGGCCCGGCCGGAGCGGAGCCGGGGCCGACGGCGGCACGGGCACGCCGCGGGCCGAACTCACCGTCCATCTCCCCGCTCCGGGCCCTGGGAATGCGATGACTGCCGGGTCCGCGGCCGGCAATGCGGTGCGGGCCCAGCTTGCCCGCATCCTCTTTCCTCGACGTCGACGCCACCGGATTGCCTGCCCTCGCCGCGGACCCCGTGGTGGCCGGGCTCATTGCGGGCCACCCGGGGCTGCGCCCGGTGTCCTTGCACTCGCCCCACGAAGCCGCCGCGTGGGCCATCGCCGGCAACCGCCACCGCATGACACAGGCGGCCCGCCGTCACGGCCCGCATCGCCCACGTGCGCAGACATCGCAACCGCATTGCAGGCCGGACCCTGTACGCATTCCCCGCCCTGCAGCCCTGCGCGCCGTCACCCATGTGCCCGGCCTGAGCGACATCAAGCCCAAGCGGCTGCACGCGCTGGCCGAAGCAGCCCTCGGCGGGCAGTTCGACGCACCCCGCCTGCGCGCTCTGCCCGGCATCGGTCCCTTCTGTGCCGAGCTCGTCCTCATCCGGGGAGCAGGACACCTCGACGTCTTCCCCCGCCGTGAACCGCGCGTCCACCAAGCCATCGCCACCGCATACGGGCTCGGCACCTCAGCCGCCGCCGATGTCACGCGACTGGCCGGGATCGCCGACCGGGGAAGCCCTACCGCAGTTGGGCCGCTTTCCTGCTGCCGTGTCAGCGCCCAGGGCACGGCGGGGCTCGCGTGCCACGGGCCCCGCCACTGTGATGACGCAGTCTCGTCGGTGATGGCGCACCCATGGTGGTATCGGCCTGCTGCGGCTCTCCCACCGCAATCGCGGCACTCCACAGCCGGGAGAGGCCCTGCCCAAGACGGTGTGGTAGCTGATCGAGCCGGTCGACGGCACCCTCAAGGCCGGGTCGGCCTGGAACAGCATGGCGGTCGCACCATCGAAGGCGTCGGCGTCCGTGCAGTTCAGCGGATCCTGATGATGAACTGTGCGATCCGGCACAGCCGCATCACCGACACGCCCGCCCTCCGCTCGCCTACGACCACCGGGCCACATCGCAACCACTCGCCTGGTTGTTCTCCCGTCGGGTTTGACATCGTCGCCGGACATCAATCATGCTTCCATTAATTCATTAATACAAGCCTGGTGGGCCGAGGAAGGCGATGTGATCGAGTACCGGATCGACCGTGGCAGCGGCGTACCGGCCTACGTGCAGATCGTCGAGCAGACCGAACGGGCGCTGCGGATGGGCACCTTGCAGGTCGGGGACAAGCTGCCCACGGCCAGGGAGGTGGTGGAGGCGACCGCCATCAACCCCAACACCGTGCTGCGGGCCTACCGCGACATGGAGCAAGCCGGTCTGGTCGAACTGCGCCGTGGCCTTGGAACCTTCGTGACGCGGTCGCTCGCCCGGCCCGGCGCGGAGAACGACTCCCCGCTGCGCCGGGAGGTCACCGACTGGGTGACTCGCGCGCGGGCCACGGGACTGGAGCGTGCCGACGTACTCGCCCTGGTCACAGCCGCCCTGGACGCCTACGACAACGAGCACGACAGCACGAGACCGGGCGACCGGGAACGAAAGAAGGAGGACGCATGAGCGGGCCTGACGCATCGGCCGCGCTGTGCGCCACGGGACTGGGATTCCGGTACCGGAGGCGGGGCGGCTGGGCCCTGTGGGATTGCGGGTTCACGGTGCCCGGCGGTCGTATCACCGCGCTCGTCGGACGTAACGGCGCCGGCAAGAGCACACTGCTGCACCTGGCCGGCGGCCTGCTGCGGCCTGCCTCCGGGCGGCTGCGTGTGCTGGGCGCCGTGCCCGGCACGCCGGAGGCCCGTGCCCGCGTGGCCCTGCTTGCCCAGGACAAGCCGCTCTACCCGCGTTTCACCGTGGCCGACACCCTGCTGATGGGCGAGAAGCTGAACTCCTCGTGGGACCGGAGGGCCGCCGAGCGGATCGTCCGCGAGGGCGACATCCCGCTCCAGGCCCGCGTCGGCGAGTTGTCCCCGGGGCGGCGCACTCGCCTAGCACTCGCCCTGGCACTGGGCAAGCGACCCGAACTGCTGCTTCTGGACGAGCCGTTGGCCGACCTGGACCCCGTGGCACGAGGTGAGATCATGGCGCAGCTGATGGCCGAGGCCGTGGAGCGCGGCATAAGCATCGTGCTGTCCTCGCACGTCCTGCCCGAACTCGAGGAGACCTGCGACTGGGTGCTGGTACTGCGGGACGGCCGCGTCGAACTCAATGAGGACGTCGAGGTACTGCGAGCAAGCCATGCCGTGCTGACCGGACCCGCCGGCCAGGCCGGCACCCTGGCCGCAGAGCACACCGTCGTGCGGAGCCGCACCGGCGGCAGGCAGCTGACCGCTCTGATACGGCAACGCGGACCGCTGCGCGGTGACTGGCATGTCGAACGGCCCGGACTGGAGGACATCCTGCTCGGCTACCTCCGTGCCGGTGAGCCGGGTCACCGAGCCCCCGCCGAGCGGACGGAGGCGGCGGCGTGAAGGGCTCCCTCTGGCTCGCATGGCGCCAGCAGCGCGTGCCGGCCGGCATCGGCGCGGCCGCCCTGGTCCTCGCTGCCACGATCGCCGCGTACTACCGCTCGGGCATGCTGGACGCCTTGCACAGCGGGCTGTTCGACCACTGCGCCACCGGACCGCTGTACTGCACACGGTCCGACACAGGTCTGCCCCTGTTGCTGGACGTCGAGCCGCTGAAGTACCTCGGGGCGCTGAACATCGCCCTGCCCGTCGTCATCGGCGTCTTCTGGGGCGCGCCGCTCCTGGGCCGCGACCGGGAACTGGGCACACACCGCGTGATCCTCGCCCAGGGCGTGAGCCGCGGCCAGTGGTTCGCCTCCCGGTTCGCGCTGGCCGCGGTGACCACGATCGCCCTCTCCGGTCTGCTCGCGGGAGTGTTCGCCTGGTGGTGGCGACCGGCCGCCGACCGGAGCTACGGCCTGTTCTGGTACGACAACACGGCCCTGAGCGGCTCGGGCCCCCGCGTCGTCGCCGCCGCCCTGTTCGGCCTGGCGGCCGGCACCCTGCTCGGCCTGCTGGCCCGCCGGGTGCTGGCGGCGATGGTCCTGACCCTGCTGGTCACAGGGGTGATGACGCTCCTGCTGGAGTGGACTCACCGGGCACGGCTGCTGGTCCAGCCGCACACCTACGTCAGCGCAGGCAGCACCCCGAAACCGCCGATGGGCGAGAAGTGGTCGACCGGCACTTACGGCCTGATCACCGCCACCGGCCGCCACGACGACGTGCTGAACTGCCCCTTCCCGTCAGGCGCCCAGCTCAAGGAGTGCATGGCGTCGCACGGGTACGTCGCCCGCTTCTACGAGGCCAACCCAGCCGGTGACTACTGGACCTTCCAGTGGACCGACACCGCCGTCCTCGGCGCTCTCGCCGCTGTGCTCACCGTCGCAACCGTGCTGCTCCTGCGCCGCCGCGTCTGACCACGGCCACCGCTCCGGGGACGCATCGCCTTCACCCTCCTTCCTTTCCTTCATCCCCGCACCGGGGTTCTCTTTCGCACGGAGGTCGCTTCGCCATGCCCGCCGACGCCAAGTCGCCGAAGAAACTGCGCACCAACCGCACCGCCCTCACCCACAAGACCGGTTACGCCCTGCGCCACCCCGGCCGCGTCATCCCGTACCTGCGCCGGGCCGGCCGGGACGCGTGGCTGCGCCTGAAGCACCCGGACCACGTCGGCTACTACCGCGCCGTGATGGCCTCGGACACCCGCCGCAACCCGGAAGCCGCGGTCGGCAGCCAGACCCACGACCGCTGGCTGGCGCTCGGGCAGATGCAGTTCGACTACCTCATCGAACACGGGCTGCGCCCCGACCACCGCATGCTCGACATCGGCTGCGGCAACCTGCGGGGCGGCTGGCGCTTCATCAGCCACCTCGACACCGGCAACTACTACGGCATCGACATCTCACCCGACATCCTGATGGCCGCCAAGAAGACCCTCGTCGAGCGCCGTCTCCAGGACAAGCTGCCGCATCTGACCATCACCGGCGACCTCACCCTGGACTTCCTGCCCGACGGCCACTTCGACGTCGTCCACGCGCACAGCGTCTTCTCCCACTCGCCGCTGGAGGTCATCGACCAGTGCCTGGCGCACGTCGGCCGCGTGCTGACCGACACCGGGTTCTTCGACTTCACCTTCGACCGCACCGAGGGCACCGAACACCAGGTACTGCGCGAGGACTTCTACTACCGCACCGAGACTCTCCTGGACCTGGCGCGGCGGCACAGTCTGCACGCGCGGTTCATGGAGGACTGGGAGAAGCGCCCGCACGGCCAGTCGAAGATACGTGTCAGCCGCTCGCCCCTGCCCACCGTGTGAACCGGCCCTGACTGCGACATGTCGTCCGACAGACCCTCTCCCGGACCGCGGAGCGGGCCGACGCGCCTGGCCGCGATGGACGGGCTCCGCCTCGTGGCAGCGGTCATGGTGGCCGCGTACCACTTCCTCGGCACACCCACCCCACACTTCTGGGGAAGGACAGAACTACGGGATTTCGCGCCGTTGGCGCACGAGATCAGCCGCTACGGCTGGCTCGGCGTGGAGTTCTTCTTCGCCATCAGCGGCTTCGTCATCTGCATGAGCTGCTGGGGGCGGACTCCCGTACAGTTCACCGTCTCCCGCATCGCACGGCTCTTCCCGGCCTACTGGTGCGCCGTACTCCTCGTCGTCGCACTCGTCCTTGTCTCACGGATCGGCCACTGGCCCGCCGCCACCCGCATCGACCCTCGTACCGTCCTGGGAAACCTGACGATGGCTCCTGGACCCCTCGGGCTGGAACTGGTTGACGGAGTCAGCTGGACACTCTGGGTGGAGGCCCGTTTCTACCTGCTGATGGCCGTGCTGCTCGTCTCCGGGCTGTCGTATCGGCGGATGGTGACCTTCTGCGGAGCCTGGCTCCTGGCCGGTGTCATCGCCCTCGAACTCCACTCGCCGCCGCTCGACGAATTCGTCCTGCCCCGATACACCGGCCTCTTCGTCGCGGGAATCGTCCTCCACCTCATGCACAGGTTCGGACAGAGCCTCCTGCTGTGGCTGCTGCTGGGCTTCGCCTGGTCCTACGAACTCACCGTGCTCGAGCTCCGGGTGGCCGACCACGCCACCGTACCCCCCGGCGAGAGCCGGCCCTCCTGGACCGTGTGCGCAACCGTTCTCACGCTCTGTCTCGGGCTGCTGGCGCTGGCCGGTGTCGGAGGACCGCTGACGAGGCTGCGATGGCATTGGCTGGTCACCGCAGGAGGACTCACCTACCCCTTCTACCTCCTCCACCAAAGCATCGGAATCCCCTTCACCAAAGGCTTGAACCGGGCCGTTCCGAGACTGGGACCGCTGCCTGCGATGGCGGTGTCCGCCGTCTGCGTGCTGGGGCTGTCCCTGCTCATCCACACAACCGTGGAACGTCGGCTCGGACGCCTGCTGAGGCATCGCCTGACGCTCGACATACGGCTCCAGGACCCCGCCGCCAGGCCGCGACCCGTCCGCACACCGTAACCCGCGAACTGCATCCGAAAAATGGATCTCCCATGCCCTTCACTACGCGTACCAGACGCTCTCGCCTGCTCGTCGCCGTCGCGACAGCAATGGCCGCCGTGCCCGCCATCGCGCTGACTCTGGCCCTGACGGTCACGACCTACGATCACACCTCACCGCGCGCCGCCCGAGCCAAGGCATCAGGATCGGTGGCCGCGCACGTCGACTGCCGCAAGGCGAAGTGCGTGGCCCTCAGCTTCGACGGCGGCCCCAGCCCGACCACCCCCAGGCTGCTGGACATCCTCAAGCGGGACGGTCTGCACGCCACGTTCTTCGTTCAGGGCAAGGGCCACGTCGCGAGATACCCCGACATCCTGCGGCGTATCTCCGCCGAGGGACACGAGATCGGCAACCACACCTGGAACCATAGGAGGCTGACAGACCTCGACGAGGACAACGCCCGTCGGGAACTGACCCGTACGCAGGACGCCATCGAGAAGATCACCGGAACCAGGCCTGTCCTGATGCGTCCGCCGGAGGGCCGCACCAACCGCAAAGTGGCCAGGCTCTGCCAGGACCTGGGGTTGGCGCAGGTGCTGTGGAGCGTCACGGCCAAGGACTACGAGACGACCGACTCGGCTCTGATCACCAAGAGGGTGCTCGACCAGACGCACCGCGACGGCATCATCCTGTTGCACGACCTGCACAAGGGGACCGTGCCCGCCGTACCGGGGATCATCGAGGCGCTCCAACAGCGCGGCTACACCATCGTCACGGTGTTGCAGCTGCTCGCCCCTGCCAAGCCCCGGCCGGGCATGGTCTACCGGCCATGAGGGAGCGCCGCGAGCGCGCTCCTGGGAGGTCGTTCACTCCGGATGGTTCATCCCGGAATGAGTGTTCGATCACCAGATGTCGGGTCGTGCGAGGAGATTGACGCCGCTGGCCGGTGGGGCCAGTGCCACGGCGCCGTCGGCTCGGAGCGCGCCGTCCCCAACCCGGTGGTAGACGGCGGCGGCGGGTCGGCCGTTGGCTGTGGTCGTGCCGAGGATCTCCGTGGTCTCGGCCGTCGAGAACGCCAGCACCTCGCGCAGGACGAGGATCGCACGTTGGCGGGCGGGCAGGTGCTGCAGGCCGGCGATGAGCCCCAGCCGCAGCGACTCGCGTGCGACCACCACGGCAGCCGGATCGTCGGCGGGCGGGGAGATCCATGCGTCCGGCAGCGGTTCCAGCCACGAGACCTCGCCCGGTGCAACGGGACTCGGCGGGCGATCGGGTCCGTCGTACGGGCCTGCCAGGCCTGAGGGCAGCACGCGGATCGGGCGCGGCTTCAATGACGTCAGGCATGGCGACGTCATGCCGTACTCCTGGAGTGACGTGGTGCCCTTGGAGTTCACAGAGTCTGGGCCGGACTCACGCGACCGGCTTCGGCTCCTGCTGCGCGACCGCGAGGGGCACCGACTGCTGCGCCTGACGGCCGATGAGGCGCATCCGGTCGCCCCGCTGCCCTTCGAAGACCAGCTGGCCCCGCCCCCGGGCGGCTCTCGAACGCGGCGAGACTCCCGCTCTCGCCTGCGCGGCACACGCAAGCGCACCAAGGTTCAGCGCAGAGTGCGTGTTTTGGCAGCACGAGGGGCCGGATGCCGACTGGCCCCTCGGGCCGCCCTCAGTGGTGCCGCTCGAGCGGACCGACTGAGCCCCGGATTGGGCGCCCTTACCTCTGGGCTGGTGGCCGGAGGGCCTCCGAGCCACGCCACTGGGCCGGTGTTGTGGCTTGGAGGTCCCCGGAGCCGTTCATTTCTTCGTGCTGTTCCGGCTGCAGGCACTCGATCAGGTAGTCGCCGGTCTCCAGGTCGAGGGTCACCCCGTGGGTCTCGCTGCGGAACCCGGGGAACCGGCGATCGAAGGACTCCAGCGCGGTGAGGTAGCGCAGCAGGGGGCCGTCCTGAGCGCCGACGCTCTCGCCGGGCATCAGCACAGGGATGCCAGGCGGGGTGACGGTGACCATGGCGGCCGCCACCCGGCCGGGCGCATCGGCAAGCCGTACGCGCTCCGTGCCGCCGCGGATCAGGCGCTGGTAGCACAGCTGCGGCGGGGTCACTGGCTCCGGCAGCTGCTGGAAAGCGGTGTCCAGCAGCTCGACCAGGCGGACCGAGCGCAGGTGGTCGTGCATGTCCTGACACAGGTCGCGCAGGGTCCGGCCGGAGTATCGCCTCGGATGCTGGGCGACCAGTGCGGGCAGGACGCGGTCGAGCGGGGCGTCACCGTCGTAGAGGGCCTTGAAATCCATCAGGGCGTCCAACAGCGTCCCCCATTTGCCCTTGGTGATGCCCATGGAGAACAGCACCAGGGTGGTGTAGCTGTCGGTCTTCTCCACCACGATGTTCCTGGTGGCCAGATAGGCGGTGAGTACTCGGGCCGGGATGCCCCAGTCGGCCATGTCACCGGTGGCGTTGATTCCCGGGCAGGTCAGGGTGACCTTGATCGGGTCGAGCATGCAGTATCCCTCGGACAGCCCGGGAAAGCCGTGCCAGGAGGCTCCGGGCTCCAGGTGCCAGCAGGACGGCTCGGTGCGCAGCAGGTCGGCCGGCGCCTCGTCGAAGAGCAGCCGCTCGCCGCTCGCCGGGTCGGTCACCGTTTCGGGCTGCCACACGCCGAAGAACCAGGGCGGACGGTCCCCGGCGGCCTCGATGCGCCTGCCGATGCGCACGATCTCCTGGCGGAACCGAACTGCCTCGGTCACCGCCTCGTCGACCAGCCAGCGCCCCTGCGGCCCGTCCATCATCGCGGTGGCCACGTCCAGTGAGGCGATCATCGGATACAGCGGTGAGGTCGTGCCGTGCATCATCAGCGTCTCGTTGAACCGGTCGTGCTCCACCGGGGCCCTGGGCGCGGGCCTGATGTGGACCATGGCGCTCTGCGAAAGTGCGGCCAGCAGCTTGTGCGTGGACTGAGTGGCGAAGACGGTGGGCCGTCCGGGGCCGGGGAAGTTCTCCGGCCCCACCGACATGCCGTAACGACCGGTGTAGAGAGGATGGAAGCGTGCATAGGCGAACCACGCCTCATCGAAGTGGAGCCGGGGCGTCGTGGCGGCGAACGCCCGTGCCGCCGCGACGGCGTCGTAGCACAGGCCGTCGTAGGTCGAGTTGGTGAAAACGGCGTACGCCACGTCGGGGGAGAGGGCACCTCGGACGAGTGGGTTGGCGCCCATCCGCGCCGCCACCCGGCCCGCCTCGATCTCAGCCGGGGGCAGCGGCCCAGCCAGGCCATAGCCGTTGCGTGTGGGGATCAGGTACACGGGACGGGCCCCGGAGACGACGAGGCCGTGCAGGACCGACTTGTGGCAGTTGCGGTCCACCAACGCGATCTCGTCACGCGTGACGCTGAAGTGGCCGACCAGCCGGTTGCAGGTGGAGTCGCCGTGCAGGACGAAGTAGGTGAGGTCGGCGCCGAAGACGCGGGCGGCGTTGCGCTCCGCCTCGCCGATCGGCCCGGTGTGTTCGAACAACGAGCCGAGCTCCTCGACGGAGATCGACAGGTCGCTGCGCAGGAGCCGCTCGCCGAAGTAGTCGTGGAAGGCGCGGCCCACGGGTGACTTCAGGAAGGCAACGCCTCCGGAATGGGCCGGAGTGTGCCAGGAGTACTCGTGCGCGTCGTCGAAGCGGCGCAGCGCCTTGAAGAACGGTGGCAGGACGGCTTCCCGATATGCGCGGGCAGCGGTGGTGATCCGGCCCGCGATGAACGCCGGTGTGTCTTCCAGTGGCCACACATAGCCCACCACCGACTCCGACACCCACAGCGGCAGGTCATGCACGCCGTCGTCCGCCATGACCAGGAACACCGGCAGGTCCTGGAACCTGCTGCCGAGTCGGCGCAGGACCGCCGCACCGGCGGGCTCGCCGTCCGCGCCGCGGCCCGGCGGAAGGTCCCACGCCACCAATGCCGCGGCCAGACCGGCCTCGGTACGCAGCACGGCCTCGGCGTCGCCAGCGCTGACGGCCCAGCGGACCCCGAATCCTCCGATCTCGATCGCTTCGCGGATCTTCACCAGTTGCTCGGCCTGGGCGCCCTCGTCCTGCGGATGCGCCCCTACCGCGATAAGGATCTTGCTGCTGTCGGCCATGCCGCCCCTCCCCGGTGGCGGGTGCCACCTCGGTCAGTGTTCGGGACGACCACCACGGGGCGGTGCATACCGGAGGGGCAAACCACCCGGACGACGGAAAGCGCTCTCCTGGTGTTGACCTTGGCGTCCCGGTCATCTGTCGTTCCACCTGGTCGAGGCCCGAAGCCGCATCCTGCCCGAGGTGGGAGACAAGCCCGGTGCCTGGGTGGTGCGTTCTCTGGAGCGCCGTGGCGCGCATGTCCACCTGAACACACAGCTGCTCTCCGCCGAAGACGGCCACGTCGTGCTGTCCGACGGAGAGGAAGTCCCGCAGCGCATCCCCCGGGCAACTCGGTGCTCTCCTCGCTGAACCCGACCGCATCGTCCGGCGGTTCGCGTACCGGCTCGCAATCGAGGGCCGACTGCTGCGTGGCGGTGAGCCGGCCCGCGCGGCCGCCCGGGATGAGGACACCGTGGTCCAGGACCTCTGCGCCACAGCGGCGCTCAAGACTCTGGGGGATGAGGAGGCGTACGAGGATGTGCCGCCTCCACTGCTGTCCGCGCGCAACCCATGACAGCGGGGCAGGACCTCCTGGTGAGCATGTACCTGCCTGGCGCGACCCGGCGCCTCCACCTTCCACCGTGACGCCTACCAGACCTCGTACCGGTCGGCGGCCGGCTCCGGCAACCACGCGGGCGAGGACGCCGCCACCAACTTCACCACCTCCATGTGGAGCTGGTACTACATGTCCGGCGTCGACGTCGTCCCGGCCGCCGTGACCACCGGAACCGTGGTGACCTTCGGCGACTCCATCACCGACGGCTACCACACCACCTTCGACGCCAACCGGCGCTGGCCGGACCGCCTGGCCGCCCGGCTTCAGGCGGCGAGCGGGCGGCCAGCGGCTCTCTGTCGTCAACGCTGGCATCGGGGGCAACATGGTGGCTGGGACGCCGGCTGGGCCCCCAGGGGCTGGCCGCCACGAAGCGGTTCGCACACGACGCCCTCGGCCAGCCGGGCGCACGAGACGTGATCTTCATGGAGGGCATCAACGACATCAACAACAATCCCTCCCTCACCGCCGACCAGTTGATCGCCGGGTACCAGGACTTCATCGCGCAGGCGCACGCGGCCGGCGTGAGGATCATCGGGGGCACGATGCTGCCCTACTCCTTGCTGAACAGCACCCAGGCCGGCATCCGGACCGCGGTGAACAACTGCATCCGCACGAGTGGCGCGCTCGACGCGGTCGTCGACTTCGCCGCCGTCATGCGGGATCCGAACAACCCCGCCCAGATGCTTCCGGCCTACGACAGCGGCGACCACCTGCACGCCAACGAGGCCGGCATGCAGGCCATGGCGAACGCCGTCGATCTGTCCGTGCTGCGGTAGGCGCGCTCAGGCCCCCGCCGAGACGTGGACCGGCACCCGGCTCACCCTGAAGGCAGCCACCCCGGCCCGCAGCGCCGGCAGCCGCCGCTACGGAGCGATCCGGAGCTCGCCGAGGATGTTCTGGTCGGCAGACACAGCCGCACCACTCCGGGAAGCCTCCCCGGCCATGTGATCACTCCCCGCGAAGCCGTGGGTCCTACCTCACCGAGATCACTCACCGGAGGCGGCGCTGCGGTCTGCGCGTGCGGCGCGGGGCATGTCCCAAACAGGCAATCCGCCATGTCTCCCACGGGAAAGACCTGGACTCGGCTCTGGGGGTTCACTGTCGGCCACCTCGACGAAAAGGAGCCGAAACATGCCCGAGGAAGCCAGGTCGGAATTCTGGAAGGGCCTCAAGCCGATCGCCGACTCGGTGAAGCCCGACGCACAGCCGGAGGTCTATCTGTCCCAGGTGGCCACCGACGACGACCGGTACTACGCACCGCTCAGCGAGACCGTGGGATCGCGCCCGCTGTGGATCAACGTCAAGGACAACTCCTGGGCCGACATCCTCTGCGCCAAGCAGGCCGGACTGGTCAACCGGCACTACCACCCGCACGAGGTGTTCGCGTACACGATCTCCGGCAAGTGGGGTTACCTGGAGCGGCCCTGGACAGCGCGGGCCGGTGACTTCGTCTACGAGGCCCCGGGCGAGGGACACACGCTGGTGGCCTACGAGAGCGACGAGCCGATGAAGGCGTTCTTCATCGTCAAGGGCCCGTTGATCTGGCTGGACGAGGACGGCGGAACCACCGGCTACTTCGATGTCCACGACTACATCGAGCTGTGCAGGAACCACTACGAGAAGGTCGGCATCGGCGCCGACTACGTCAACTCACTCTTCCGGTGACCCGGTCCCACCGCTCGAACGAGGTTCCGATGCCACGTACCCGTACTCGTGTGCGGCCCGACGCAGAAGCGCCCGCGGCCGTCGACGGTGAAGCACGCCGCTATGAGAACCGGCTGTTGCTGATCCTCTTCCTGGCCTTCGGATTCGTCTTCTTCGACCGCCAGGCGTTGCCCTTCCTCGCCTCGTACATCAGCAAGGACTTCCATCTCTCCAACACCGAGCTGGGCACGCTGTCCGGAGTGCTGGCTCTCACGTGGGCACTGTCCGGGCTGGTCGCCGGCCGGCTGTCGGACAAACTCGGCAGACGCAAACCCGTTCTGATCGCCGCGGCAGTCCTGTTCTCCTGTTTCTCCGCGGCGGGCGGGCTGATGACCGGCTTCCTCGGTCTGCTCGTCGCCCGGGCCCTGATGGGCGTCGCGGAGGGAGCCGTGCTACCGCTGGCGCAGTCGCTGATGGTGGAGGCGTCCCGGGAGAGCCGTCGTGGCCTCAACATGGGGCTGCTGCAGGGCTCGTCGGCTGGCCTGATGGGCGGGATCCTCGCCCCGCTGGCGGTGGTGTGGATCGCCGAGCTCCACGGCTGGCGGACAGCCTTGCTCCTGACAATCGTGCCAGGTCTGCTCATCGCGGCCTGGATCGCGAAGTCGGTCAGGGAGGTGCCGCCCGGCGGCCGGGCCCAGGTCGCCGCCGCCGACGCCGAGGTCGTCCCCGAGACGACGGCAGGCCCCAAGCCGTCGGTGCGGCAGGTTCTGGGACACCGCAACATCGTCCTGTGCATGGCGGCCGCATGCTGCTACCTCACCTGGTTCGTCGTCATCGTCACCTTCACCCCTACGTACCTGCTGAGCGTCAAAGGCTTCTCCCCGAGCACCATGAGCGGCGTCATGACCTGCCTGGGCGTCGGGTGGGTGCTGTGGGGGTTCCTCACCCCGGCCGTCTCCGACCGCATCGGCCGCAAACCGACCATGATCGCCTTCTCCGCGACAGCGGCCCTGTGTCCGCTCGCGGTGGTCTACGTCAGCGATCCGGTGGCGTTGGGCCTGGTCGTCGTGCTCACCTACACCGGGCTCGGCTGCTTCACTCTGTTCATGGCCACCATCCCCGCCGAGACGGTGCCCCGTGGCGCGCTGGCCACCGCACTCGGGCTGGTCATGGGAGTCGGCGAGCTGGCCGGTGGCTTCCTCGCCCCGGTGATCGCGGGGCGCGCGTCGGACGTCTGGGGCCTGCAGACGGCCATGTTCATCTCGGCCGGCGGCGCCGTCGCCGTCGTCCTGCTCTCCCTCGGCCTGCGGGAGACCGCGCCGCGGGTGCTGCGCCGGCGGGCCGAGCGCGCCGCGGCTGCGGTCGGCCCGGGCGCGGTGGTGGCGGGAGCGGCCGAATGAGGGCCGACACGCGGCGTATGCAGGCCGCCGTCTGGTACGGAGCCAGGGACGTCCGCATAGCGGAGGTGGACGTTCCCACTCCCGGGCGGGGCGAGGTGCTCATCGAGGTCGCCTACTGCGGCATCTGCGGCAGCGACCTGCACGAGTACGCCGACGGGCCGCACGCCATCCCCGTCGTGGAGCCGCATCCGGCCTCCGGCGCCACAGCTCCACTCGTCCTCGGCCACGAGTTCTGCGGGACGGTGGCGGCCCTCGGACCGTCGGTGACCGACCTGACGATCGGTGACCGGGTGGCGGTCGAACCGAACTACCGGTGCGGGGCATGCCCACGGTGCCGGGCAGGTGAGTACAACATCTGCCGGCACTTCGGGTTCGCCGGGCTGATGGGGAACGGGGGAATGGCCGAGTACGCCGCCATCCCCGCCTACATGGCGCACCGCCTCCCCGAGACCGTGTCGCTGGAGCAGGCCGCGCTCTTCGAACCGGCATCGGTCGCCCTGCACGCCCTACGGCGCGCCGGGACCACACCCGAGACAGTGACGGTGGTCGGCCTGGGCCCGGTCGGCCTGCTCACCGTCCGGCTCGCCGCGGAACGCAAGGTGCGGCGCATCGTCGCCGTCGACGTTTCCCGCGCTCGCCTGGACCGCGCGGCCGGGCTCGGCGCCACCGATCTGATCGACGCGGGCCTGGAAGAAGGAGTCGGGCAGCGGATCCGCGAGCTGACCGGCGGTGAGGGCGTCGATGTCGCGTTCGAGGTGGTCGGATCCGAGAGCGCCCTGCGCACCTGCCTGGCCGCGACCCGAAGCGGCGGCCGGGTCGTCCTCGTCGGCCTGGCCCCGGAGGTCTCCCTGGACACCTTCGCGCTGGTCAACAACGAGCAGTCGATCGTTGCCAGCGTCGGCTACCGCGACACCTATCCGGAACTCATCCGGCTCGTCGCGGAACAAGGGCTGGACCTGACACCGGTCGTCACCTCGACCATCGCCCTCGACGCCCTGGTCCCCCACGGCTTCGAGGCACTCATGGACGGACCGGGAGACCAGGTCAAGATCCTGGTCGACCCCGCCGCACACCGTGACCGCCTCGACCACCTCGTCTCCTGTACGGCGTCATCCGGGCCCACGACGCATACGACCTCAGACTGCGAAAGGAGGTGCTGAGGCCGGCTCACCGCGATCACGCAGGCGTGGCCAGGAGGCGTGCCCCGGCTCGTACGCCGGGACGACGCCTCCTGACTGGACGGGTCCTGGGTGGCCGAGCACACGACGGACGGCACCTGCACCCCCGTGAACGCGCCGACACCAGGCTCGGCCGCCACGCCTCCCGACTCCGGCGTGCTCACGCAGGTCCCGCTCGGACAGGTCGGGCCGGGTGGCGGACATCGCCGCAGGGTCTGCTTCCCGCGCTCACCCGCCGCCTCCTGTGGCAACGGGGCGGTCCTCTCGGTCGACGGCGGCTCCCCCACCGTCGGAGACCCTCCGGCCGATGACGGCTCCCCAACCGTCTGAACCGTTCGGAACGCCGGACTGCGGCACGTTCTCACCCGACCGCCGAGGCACGGCCCACCCCCTTGCGAAAGTCGGGCTCGGCTTCTGGGCGCGGCCCGTGACGGCGCAGCGCACCGGGGGTTACCCTCGCCGGGAGACAGCATCAGGCACCTCCGACGGCCCTCACGTCAGAGCGCGACGCCCAGCCCAGCGGCCGCATCGACTCCATGTCGTCACGGCAGACCGGTCCTGCACCACAGTCACCAGGGACGCACGGGCTGGAAAGGAGATTCAGGTGAACCTGCCTATCGTCTCCCGCGTCTCCACGCAGTCGGTCGATCCGGCGGACCGCATCGAATTCTGGGAGGAACACAACCGACAGGCTCTGGTGGGCTTGACCTGCTCGTCGTACTCGCAGGATGGCCTGCTGGCCACGGAGACGAACGTCGAGCTGGGCGACCTGAGGCTGGCCGAGATCGCCGGCAACGAGCACGTCATCGAACGGACCCCACGGACCTGTCAGACCCTGCCGAAGGACTCGATCTTCGTCACGCTGCTGACAGCAGGCTGCGGGGTGTTCTTCCACGAGGGCGGCTGCGTCACCCTGCGGACGGGCGACCTGATCCTCTACGACACGCGCCGGCCCTATCTGTTCGGGTTCCCCTCTCCGATGCGCCAGTTGCTGGTGGACATCCCGCGCGAGGTGTTCGCCGCGCAGTGTGCCCCCGGCGAGGTGTCCGCGCCGATACTGCTCGGCAAGGGGTCGGCCGCCGAAGGTGCCCAGGCTTCCGCACTGGAGGCGGTACTGGCCGACTGGGTCACGGGGCAGGGCGGCGAGGACTCGGTCAGCACCCAGGCCACCGTGCTGGATCTCGTCCGTACGCTGGCCGCACCGAGGCTGGGCGGTTCCGCGCCGCCGGCCGTGCTCTCCCAACTGGCGGTGGCCAAGGACTACATAGCCCGGCACCTTGCCGACCCCGGGCTGAGCTCGGGGCGGGTTGCCGAGGCGATCGGAGTGTCCGCTCGGCACCTCAGCCGTATCTTCCAGCCGACCGGGGTGAGCCCCTCCCGGTACATTCTCGAACAGCGGCTCGGCAAGGCCCGGCAGGTCCTCGCCGATCCAAGCTCCCGCCATCTGACGATCGCCGAAATCGCCCATTGCTGGGGCTTCGCCAGTCAGGCCCACTTCACCCGGGTCTTCCGGAGCCGTTTCGGCCGCACTCCCGGAGAAACACGCCCGTTCATCAACTGAACCGGTGGCTGGGGGGACACTGCGCGTGCACGCCGTCCGCCACTGTTACACCGTCGACCCGGCCCGCACCATCGCCGCCGCGCCGGACGCCGTCGCCGCGGTCGAGATCGCGCACGGCGACGACCTGGTCGGCTCCGGCGTCGACCACGGCACCGACGCCCACACCGAGGGGGAGTGGATCGAAGGGTGCCGATGCTCGCCCTCACCGCAGACTCCAGGCTGTGGAAGCCCCGCCGTCTGCGACTGCGGGTGTTCTCCACCCCCACCCAACTCGTCACCATCGGACGCCGCCGCATCCTCCGCCTCGTCCGACACCGGCCGTGGACAGATGTGATCACAGGTGTCCTCGCGCCGGCTGGATGCACTCACCACCCCCGGCTGACCGGCAGCGATCCTGTCCCGACGAGCCTGGACGATTTCCGGAGCCGTGGAACCCGGCGTCCACCCGACGCGACAGCCGGGCCACCAGACGCCCGCATGCCTCTCCGGGCTGATCAGGCTTCAGGGGTCTGGGCGGGACCGTGGGGTGGTCACCGGGGCTGACGCACAGGCAGGCACGACTCCCATCTACCACCCGTCTCTATCACCCGTCGCCCCGTACGACCACAACCACGACCTCGACCCCGGCCGTTCCCACCGCTGCACGTGGCATGGCGTGGCCGTGCGGTCCGAGAGGAGGTGCGGGCGGCACGGCCACGCCAGGGGGTGGTCAGGAGGTGGGCTGGAAGGTCCACAGCAGGTTGGTGCTGGTCACCCACGTCCACTGCTTGGTCACGGACCCGGAGGGGACCTGTCCGCCGCCGTCGAGGACAAGTCCGGTGGTGCGGTTGGCGATCGAGTACTGGCCGTTGCCGCGGTCGGTGATCTGCCATTGCTGGTTGCGGCCGCCGTTCCAGGGCGCTTGCCGGGCGGGAGCGCCGTTGTCGGTCGAGCCCCAGCCGTCGGCGACCATGCCGTTGGTGCGGTTGACCAGCCTGTAGTAGCCGTTACCGAGGTCGACGGCCTGCCACTGGAGGTTGGGGCTGTCGACCGGCGTCCACTGCTTGAGGTTCGAGCCGCTGGCGACGTTGCCGCCGCTGTCCAGGGCCAGACCGTCCGTGACGTTGATCAGCCGGAAGTACGAGGCCGGATTGAACGTGACCTTCAGCGAGACGATGGCGTCGTTGTTGCCGGTCGCTCGCAGGTCGGGATTGTCCGCGGTGAAGGTCCAGGCCGTGCCGGTGAAGTTGTCGCCGGAGTAGCCCGTCACCTGGTAGCCCTGGGGGACCCGCAGCGAGGAGATGGCCGCGGGCCCCACCCCCGCGGCCGACAGCTGGGAGGAGGTGTAGCTGCCCAGCGTCAGGACGGCGCTCGTCGAGGCGTAACCCACGTCCTTGAACACCGTCACCCGGGCCGCGCCGGCTGACGTGGGGACGCCGCTGACCTCGACGCAGACCACGGAGTCACTGGCGTCCGGGGCGGTAGCCGGAACGGTGACGTTGATCTGGCCGGCGCTGACGGTGTAGGCGAGCGAGGCCGAGGGGTTGTTCATCAGGTAGACGCGGCTGATCGTGTTGGTGATCGCCGGGATCTGCAGCACGCCGTTGGAGGGCCAGGTGAAGACGTGCGCGAACAGCTTGCCGTCCTTCTTGGTGGCCCTGCCCCAGGTGGGGTCGGTACCGAAGGGGCTTGCCGTGGCTCCGTGCACGCTGTCGCCGTACGTCGCCATCCAGGAGGCCAGGCCGCGCAGAATGGTCACGGACCCGGTGGTGACCGAGCCGTCGCCCTTGGGGCCGATGTTCAGCAGGAAGTTGCCGTCTCGCGAGACGCAGGTGACGAGCTCCTGAACGAAATCCTTGACGGGCTGGTAGGAGTTCTCTCGGCCCGCGTTGTAACCCCAGGCGCCGTTCATGGTGTCGCATCTCTCCCACTGGCGGTCCAGCGGCGCGTTGGGAACACCGAACTCCGCGACCGTGTAGTCGCCCAGACCGAGGTCCCGCTTGACCCGTTCGTTGATGACGAGTCCGGGCTTGCGGGCGATCAACCAGTTGTAGAGGTCGACACCGTCCGACCGGAGCCACCAGTCCTGGAGGGTGGGGCTGGAGGGTTCGCCGAACCAGTCGCCGTCGAACCACAGGAGCGCCGGGTCGTAGCGGTCGAGCAGCTCCTGCAGCTGGGCTTTCATGTCCGCGATGTACCCCGTGCGGGCGGCCTGCGATGCCATCGTGGTGAGACCGCCGCTTCGGATGGTCTGGGAGGGGTGGTTCCAGTCCAGGATCGAGTAGTAGAGCCCGAACTTGACGCCTCGCGCCTCGCACTCGGTCTTGAGCGCCGCCAGCAGATCACCCTGGACACCGGCGTAGTCGTGCAGGTTGTACAGCTTGGTGCCGGTGGTGTCGGTGAAGCTGGGCACGTTGGAGTCCCACATGGCGAAGCCCTCATGGTGCTTGGCAGTGATCACCAGGTACTTCATGCCGGCGTCCGCCGCCAGTTGGGCGATGGTCGCCGCGTTGAACGCGGTGGGGTTGAAGTTCGCGGACACCTGGGTCTGGTAGTTGGCCTTGGTCCAACTCTCGCTGGAGAACGCCCATTCACCGTGGCCGAGGTGGGAGTAGGACCCGAAGTGGATGAACATCCCGAACCGGGCCTGGTACCACCAGTCCATCTTGGACGGGACGGTGTAAGCCTCGGCGGTGGCAGGTAACAGGGCCTGCGGCAGCCCGAAGGCCGCGACGCCTCCGGCGAGCGCGGCAGCCTTGATCAGGGAACGTCTGCTCAGACGTGCAGAGGACATGGTGCGGCTCCTGGATCGTTGAGGTGTGCTGGTCGGGGCGGGGCGCGTGTGAAGGACGCCAGGTCCGTGAGCACCTGGGACGCGTTGCGTTCCGGACCTCAGTGCCGGTCAGCTACATCGGATGAATTTATAGACGCTGCCTACTGCGACGTCTAGGAGAGAAGCAAGATTTGGTCAACTACCCTGCTCAATCTCATACGCGATCGAGATCCACCCAACCGCCTCGGCCTGATCACGGCATGATCTTCCGGATAGCTCGGATCTATGCTCCTCGGTAACGGAGCAAGCAGGGTGCGACGGAGTGCAACTTCAAGCGGGCCCAGGCCCCGGTACGCATCACCCCAGGCTGCGCTCCGCCAGTGCGACCCCCGCCTACGCGACGGGCTGCCCGGTTTGATCACGTGATGCCCAGGGTGGGGCATCGGACCGTCCAGGCCGCATCGGCGGCCCTGCGATCGAGTCGCGTAGCCCAATGAGCGGTCGAGTCGTCGTGGGGCTCCGGGCGGCCGAGTCGTTCGAGCCATTGGACGGCGGCAAGCTCACAGCCGTACCCGGAACCCCTGCATGTTGGTCGTTCGTCCAAGACGCCGCGCTACACGATGGGTGCGCGGGGACCGGCGACTTCGGATGTCGGTGGTTCCGCGTACGGTCTGCGCATGGTTGATCAGAGGCCCCCCGTGGCATCGATACTCGACTTCGCGACCTGGGAGCCCGTGCTGCGGCTCCTGCTGGCCGACCACCCGCAAAGCCATGCTGCCCGGTCTGTCCGTGTGGCGGGACGTATTGGCCGGCATGGCTGGAGTCTGGCCTTGAAGCGACGGATGCCGCCGCCGGGCCGAGCCGCCCAGGTGGAGGACATGCAGGAGGAGTTCGATGCGGTGGAGCGGGTGCAGAGTGCGCTCGCGGACGCCGGAGTCGACGAGATCTCGTTCACGGCGGAGATCCAACCGACCGGGAAGACCGCGCTCCGCCTGCTGGGCCCCAGCCCGGCCGTGGAACCCGGCATCGGCACCCCGCACCCGGGGGCGCTCATCCTGGTCGACGGCTCCCTTCCCGAGCCCTGGCGTCGTCTCCCTGATCCGGTGCCCGGGGCAGTTCCGGCCCCTTCGGCGGACGTGGAGTTGCTTGAGCGGACGCTACACGAGCGGTTGCCGCACGCCATCGGCGCGACGGAGGAGGAGATCGCCGCCGCCGAAGCGCGCCTCGGCGTCACGCTGCCCGACGAGCTCAGCGGGCGGCCAGGCGCCGCCAGCAGGTCATGCCCGAGCCGAAGCCCAGCTCCTGGGGCAGGTACTCCCACTGGATCCCGGTGTGCAGGGCGAACAGGATCCCGCACAGGGCCTGCCGGTCCGGCACCCGCGGCCGGCCCGATACCAGCTTCGGACCAGGCTGCGGTAACAACGGCTCGACCACCGACCACAGTTCGTCCGACACAGTCCACGGCCGCGACTGACGCTTCCCCACGACCGCACCAACGAGCAGACCGACCGACAGTCGCGTGATCGACGACTTCTGTCAGGACCAGTAAAGGGTATCCCGCAATGATCTCTCCCGTTCACGCCTCTCCTGCCGGGTGACCGCCACGATCCAACCGGCGGCCATCAGGGCACCTGCTGCACCCGCCAACACGACCAAGCCTTCTGTGGGAATCAGGTTGTCGCCGCCCGGATACCTCTGGCCACACAGCCGCACCGTCTCCGGGTGCTCCGCCGAGGCTTCAAGGCACACAGGCGGTACCGACCGCAGGATCGGTCAACCCGGCCCCCTGTCCCACCGGCAGGTGCTCGGTGGCGAACCGCTGACCGCCAACCTGGTAGGACACCCGGACATGGGTCCCGTCCTTGACCTGCACCACGCGGTCGACGACACCGTGGACCCGCAGGGGCGAGGCATCGATCCGCCGAGCGTCCGAGATCTCGCCAGCCAGCGAA
>NZ_PQSR01000080.1 GCF_002920635.1 Streptomyces sp. Ru72
GCCGCGGAACTCCCACTTCTCTTCCATCTCCTTCACCATCTGCTTGAGCCGGTTGCGGGCGAACCGGGCGATGCCGTCCTCCAGCTTCATGCCGTGATCGGCGGGCGCGGAGACGACGGTGCCGGAGATGTGGCCGTCGATGGTCGACAGGGCGGTGGAAGCGCCCTTCTTCCCTCCAGGCTGGGTCCACAGCCACTCCACGAACATCACCAGGCGCCGGGGGGAACGGCGAGCAGCGGGACGCCGCCGATACAGCTCCGGGTGAGACGGCCGAGATCGGCTGTCAGCCCCTTCTGCCAGCATGCTGCCGTGACAAACACACCTGATCAACGTCCTACCGAAGCCACTCTCGCCTTCCTGCGCTCCGCGTTCCCGCCGGAATGGCGCGAGCCGGCGCTCGGACATGAAGCTGTCGCGGAGTGGGAGCAGGAGAACCGGGTGGGCATCCCCGAGCCGTACAGGACCTTCATAGCGGAGATCAGTAACGGGTCCAGCCTCGGCCCCGCCGGCGACGGCGGTCTTCAACCGCTCGGCTGGCTCCCCGACACGTGGCCCGACCTCGGCCCGCGACAACCAGGGGAACCGTTCCCCCTGGAGGCGGCTTGGGCCTGGGAGGACGATGAGAGTGTCGACCCCGAGGACCCGCGGATCGACGCCGTATTCAACAAGGGGTCCGTCGTTCTTGGGTCCGAGGACGGGCAGTCCTTCTGGCTCCTGCTCACCACCGGCCCCCGTCGCGGTGAGGTGTGGATGGTCGCCGACGTCGGCGCCATCCCGGCGCCCGGCGAGCAGGCATGGGGGTTCGAGGAGTGGGTGCGGCGCTGGCACACCGGCGAGGACTGGTGGGACTGACCCCGCAGTCCTGCGCAGTCGCAAGGCCGCAGGCCGTTCGAATGCCTCCCGGATTGTGGCGGCCGCCGACGGGAGGCAGGGTGGTGTCGAGGCCGTTTGGGCGAGGCAGAAGGCACACGACCTGTCACGGATGCGGCTGTGGCTTGTCCTCGTCGCGAAGCGAGTTATGTGAGCTGGGAACCGGCGCCCTTGGTCACCGCCGAACGAGTGGGTCGGTACACCGGTCCGAAATGCGGTAGCCGACGCAAGATCGCCCATTCCGGCAGGCTTACGGAGGTGTGGTGCATGTCCGCGAAGAACCCAGAGCATGGGACCCCCGACGAGGTCTCGTTGCCGCCTGAAGTCAAGTTGCTGCAGGAAGTCACTCCGCCCTTCTTTCCCGAAGGCGGTTCCGGAATGACCATCCTCGTCGAGTGGCCTCCCGGTCACCCAGGGCTCCCTCCGCATCGCCACTCGGGCCCGTCGTTCGGCTACGTGATGGATGGCGCCCTCCGGTTCGAGCTCGAGGGCGAGCCCGAGCGTGTGGTCGAGGCCGGTGGGACGTTCTGGGAGCCAGGCGGTGACGTGATCCACTACCAGGACGGCAACGCCCTCTCGGACGCACCGACCAAGTTCGTGGTGACCATGGTGTGCGCGCCGGGTCAGCCGATGCTCACGCTGGTCGACGAGGAGGAGCTGAAGGAACGAGCGCACCTGCGCGCCCCGCGTCCCACCGAAGGCTGACCTGCGAGATCGACAAGAGCGCAGAGTTCGGAACACCGGTCCACGTGCCTCCCTTTGCAGCAACCCGTCATCGTCATCGATCTCACGAACCCGCACACGTTCTGCCACCCGGACCGACTCATGGTGACGCACCGCTGCGCCGGCACTCGAGCGACGCGTCATCACAGCAGGGCAAGGGGCGCCTGATACGGCACTACTGAGGTTTTCAGTTCGGGGTGGCCGACTGTTCTCAAGTTGGCTCGGGGGCGCTTGATGGGATCCCGACCGATCGGTCTGATCGGGTGGGATGTTGTCGTTGGGCAGGCCGTTCGAGTCCGTTGTTCGGGGCCGCTAGTGCATGTGGGCGGTGTGCGTCGGTCCGTGAGGCGTTTCGGTGGCAGTCCGGTGGCGGCACGACGATCACCCGACCGCCCTGTCGCCACACCCAACTCCCGCACCGACCCTATTTCATCCCGTCGGGAGGCAGCGGCTCGCTCGTCACCCGGTGCAGCGCTCGCTGGGAACCGCCGCGAACTCCACAACCGGGTGAAGCTTCCCGGTCAGGGCCATAGTGGCCGTGACCCACCTGGCCGCGGCTCGGTCGTCAACACATATCGCCCTTGGGGGTCATGCGCACCCGCGCCGTCATCGCCGCTGCCCTGCTGCTCGGCGCCGCCGCCACCGCCTGCAGCAGCGATGCCGGGGCCAAGCCGGCGCCCACGGTCACCGTCACGCAGACCGTCACTGCGGCGCCCAGCACCGAGGCCGCCGACTCCAACGCTGGCGTCCTCAAGACGGGTACACAGAAGGCTGTCGACGATGGCCTGAACAACATCCACACGACCGTGCAGGCCCGTGGAGTACCAGCAGCCCTACAAGGGCCTCCAGCCTGAGAAACGCCCAACTTCCAGGGCGTGGACGTCTGGGCGACTGCCAGCGTCGAGGTGTGCAACATCGTCGGCGCCGACACGAGCGTTGACGATCAGATGCTGACGAACCTCTCAGAAGAGAAACAGCTGCTGACGCCCAACTGCCGTAGGCAGAACGTGGAGCGTCTCACGGCCAGATTCGACCACCCCGGGAAACGTGGGTGGCGCCCGCCTCTTCCCAACTAGGCGCTGCAGCGGACGCCGCCCGGTGCCGGCCCCTCCAAGGCTGTGCCTCCCTGGAGGGGCCGCTTTCAGAAGCCGCCGTTGAGGTCGTACCAGTCCCGGTAAAGCATTTGGTACTTGGCGAAGGAGCCGTTGCCGTTGCCTGCGTAGAGCCGTAGCTCGTTCGCCTCGGACGTGGCGTCGGGGTTGAGGTAGCCGTCCTGGGTGGCCGCGACCAGGTCGTCGCGTCCGTCGCCGTTGACGTCGCCGATGCTGACGAAGGCCGACATCTGGCCCCAGCCGCCGCCGAGGAGTTTCCGGGCGCCGAAGGAGCCGTGTCCGTTGCCGGGGTACAGCCACAGATTGCCCGAGGTGTCACGGGCCAGGAGGTCGCCGTGGTGATCGCCGTTGAGGTCACCCGGTGCGGTCAGGGCGTTCATGGACTTCCAGCCGCCGCCCAGGGACTTGCGGGCGCCGAAGGTGCCGTGGCCGGTGCCCGCGTACAGCCACAGGGTGCCGGCGGAGTCACGGGCCAGCAGGTCGCCGCGTCCGTCGCCGTTGAGGTCACCGGTGGCGGTGATGGTGGCCATCGACTTCCAGCCGCCGCCGAGGTCCTTGCGTGTGCCGAACTTGCCCCGGCCGTTGCCCGGATAGAGCCATAGCTCGCCGGAGGAGTCGCGGGCGACCAGGTCTTCGGTGCCGTCACCGGTGAGGTCGCCGTGCCGGGTGAGGGCGGTCATCAGCCGCTGCCGAGCAGCGTGCCGTCCCCGGTGCCGGAGACGAACCAGAGGCGGCCACTGCGGTCCCGGGACAGCAGGTCCGCGCGGCCGTCACCGTTCAGGTCGCCGAACCCGGCGGTGCTCGGGCTCGGCTGCGCGTTCCACCCGGCGTAGGGCGGTTCGATGCACTCCCGCTCGTTGGGAACGAACTTGACGGAGCTGATCGCTTTGTCGAGGCTCGAGTCGTAGCTGGACAACCCGTTGTCCGGTGGGTCGGGGAAGTAGCTGCCGCTGTACTTCGGGTCGCTGTAGAGGCAGGAAACGCTGGACGTGCGGTTCCAGTAGGAGCGGATCCTGTTGTCCCATGTGCCCATCGTGGGCATGTCGGTGCGGGTCTTCACCATGGAGCCGGTCGCGTCCGTACCGCTCCATCCGCACAGGTAGCCGGACGGGCAAGCGCTCGCCGACATGGTGGCGGCCTGCGCCGGTGCGCTGAGCGGCACTGCCGCCAGCGCCATGCTCCCCGCGCCCACCAGCAGCCGTCTGAGAGGTCTGTTCACCTAGATCCCTTCTGGGATTTTCCTGGGAGATCGATGAGGACGAGCGCGCTGTATGCCTGTTCCGCCGACGTGTGGCTCGTCGTCCCGTGCTGATCAAGGTTGATCACAGGGAGACCGTCACCCGCAGCCGGATGTAGTCGAGGCCTAGTACTCCAGCCGTAGGTCGTTACGCGCCCTGGTCTTGGGGCCGTCTGCCACTGGCGGAAACCCAGGTGGCCTCAGCGCACGATCTGGGTAGAGTCGGGCAATGCCCGAGCTGAGGCGGCTGCATGCCAACCACGCCCCGGCGGTCCTGGCCTTCGAGCTGGCGAACCGCACCTACTTCGCTGCCTCGATCTCCGACCGCGGCGACGACTTCTTCGACCAGTTCACCGACCGGTACAACGCCTCGCTGGCCGAGCAGGAGGCCGGTATCTGCGCTTTCTACGTGCTTGTCGCCGAGGATGGCTCGGCACTCGGCCGGTTCAACTTGTACGACTTGGAGGACGGCACTGCGAGACTCGGCTACCGGGTCGCGGAGCGGGTCGCCGGCCGCGGCGTGGCGACCGCGACCGTCCGGGAGCTTTGCCAGCTGGCGGCGGCGCGGCACGGGCTGCGCACACTGCGGGCGGCCACCTCCCACGACAATGTTGCGTCCCAGAAGGTGTTGGCCAAGGCCGGGTTCGTCCCGGTTGGCCCGGCCGCCCCGGCCGATCTCGGCGGCAAGTCAGGCACCTGGTACCAGCGCGACCTTCAGCCGTAGACCGTGATCTTGCTGGTGGACCGGCTGCAAGAAGGCTGCGGCCACCGCTGGTCATCGGTGTGTGAAGACTAACGATCTTGCTGAGGCCGCAGGTCACAGCGGAGACCCTGCCCGCTGACAGGAAGCGTTGAGGCCGGATAACGGTCCGGTTCGCGCGGGTCGAACCTCGGCGCCGGGTAGGGGACTTGGTGCTGGGGCTTCTGTCGGATCTGCAGCGCCGTCTACCTCGTCTATGCGGGCCTGCGCGGGCACGCGGCGGCGGGACCGGGAGCTGTACGTCCCGCGCTCGTGGACGTGCGCTCCGCACCGCTGCCGGGCCGCGGGGCTGGGCGGGGCCACCGTCTTCGCAACCAAGCCGGAACTGGCCGCCCGCATGATCGGCCGGTTTGTCGACGCCGGGCAGCGCGTGGGCTGGGTCCCAGGCGACGAGGTCTACGGCAGCAACCCGAAGCTGCGAACCGCCTTGGAAGAGCGCCAGGTCGGCTGCGTGCTCGCCGTCGCCTGCTCACACGAAGTCACCACCAGTGCAGGGAGGTTCCGCGCGGATGCCCTGGCCGCGAAAGTGCCCAAGCGGGCCTGGCAGAAGCTGTCGGCCGGGGCCGGTGCCAAGGGGCACCGATTCTACGACTGGGCCGTCATCGACCTGGCCGAACCGCGCCCAGGCAGCCGTCAGCTGCTGATCCGCCGCAACCGCACCACCGGTGAACTCGCCTACTACCGCTGCTTCTGCCCCGCCCCAGTGTCCCTGGCCGCCCCGGGCCGCGTCGCTGGATCAAGGTGGCGGGTGGAGGAGACCTTCCCATCCGGAAAGGGCCTGGCTGGACTCGACGAGCACCAGGTCCGCAGCGCGCCGCGGGGTCGAGAGCTCAGCCCGCCTTGGCCGTCACCGCTGGGTGGTCGAGCGGACCATGTCGTGGCTGTCCGGGTGCCGTCGGCTGCACCGGCGCTACGAGCGGAAGCCCGAACACTTGGCTTCACTGCAATCGCGGTCATGCTCATCTGCCTACGGCGTCTGGGTGTCAGCGCCGGCCGGTAGCGTCTGCCAGGTGACCGACGACGCCGTCATCTGGAACCGGCTCGCCGCCTTGCTGCCGGAGGCCGAAGCCCAGGAAGTCAAAGACTTCTGGGACATCGGAGAACAGGAGGCGGGACTTGGCCTGCTCGTCTCCGGCATCCTTGGCCACCAGGTGCCGATCAGCGAGACGGTCAGGGCCCAGATCTCCGTGCTCGCGGAGACCTGGGGCGAGCGAGAGACGCTCACACCACGGATCCTGCGGTGCCGTGATGACGGCACATCGGGCCACCTGAAGCTGATCGAAGACGACGCAAGCACCGACCTCGAGGCAATAGGTGGGGCCGAACAGGACCTGGCCGGTCTCGTCCTCGTCCCCTGGATCGCCTGCATGAGATGCGGCCATGTCCTGATGCGCGCCCATGCCCGAGAAAGCCGGGGAGATCTCTCCTACCTGGCGCACCACTACGTCATCACGACGCCGAACCGAGCCACCGTCCTGCGGCTCTTCCCCGCCGACTCCGCCGGCGTAGCCTTCGCTGCCCTCCAGCGTGCGTGTTCCGACGCACCATAAGAAACAACGCCTGACGACCCCGCAGGGTCAGAACCGGTCTAGGCGGTTTCGGTTAGATCATGGCGGGCTCGCTGTTCCTGGACCCACTTGGCTGTCCAAGGTGCGGGGCTGAGCCGGATAGGCTCGGGCGATGCCGGACACAGCATTGCTCATCATCGATATGCAGACTGCCTTGTTGGGCGACGCGCATGACGTCGGGGCTTGCCTGCACAAGGTCGCCAACCTGGCCGAACAGGCTCGCGCCGCTGGCGTGCCGATCATCTACCTGCGACAACGGCTCCATGACGTGCCTGCTGGCCTGATCGAGGTCCATCCGGTGGTGGCACCCCAGCTGGGCGATGTCGTGCTGGACAAGGACAGCGCGGACTCCTTCCTCGACACCGGGCTCGGTGATCTGCTGGACGAGTCGGCGGTGTGCCGTGTGATCGTCACCGGCTTCGCCACCGAGTACTGCGTTGACTCCACCAGCCGCGGCGCGCTCTCACGTGGCTACGACCTTGTGCTCGTCTCAGACGGACACACCACGCCGGAACGCCCGCCCGGTGCTGCGCCGTCGGCCGCTCAGGTCATTGCCCACCACAACACGACCTTCTCAGCCATCCAGTACGCCGGGCGCTCAATCACGGTCACACCGGCTGCTCACGTCCGCCTCGATGCCGCCCTGGCGAGCTGAGGAGAGCGTCCGGATCAGCGGGCGGACCAGAAGAAGATGCCCGCGACGTGGAGTCAAGCCAAGTAGATGGCCGCGGTCTTCTCATAGCGGGTGGTGATGCCGCGCCACTGCTTGAGGCGGTTGATGCACCGCTCGACGGTGTTGCGCTGCTTGTAGGCATCGCGGTCGAAAGACGGTGGTCTGCCGCCGCGGCTGCCCCGCCGCAGCCGGTGGGCGCGCTGATCCGCTGGAAGGGATCACCGCCGGGATGCCGCGCTTGCGCAGGTGCTCGCGGATGGCGCGTGAGGAGTACGCCTTGCTGGAACTTGGAGGCGATCGCGTCGATCGCCTCACGATGATCCCGCCAGCGGCCATCCCGCCTCGGCGTTCGGTCCGGGAGTAACGGCTCAATCCGTGCCTACTGCACGGCAGTCAACGTCATACCCGAACCAACGACCCGGCGGATCCGAACGAGACTGCCTAGCCGCCGGAGTGCAGTTGCGTCGCGGGGCAGGGAAGGAGGTCCGCCGTCAGAGGGGTGTGTCAGAGTCTTTGCATGCTCGAGATCGTGGTGAAGACGGAGAACTGGGAGCGGCACGTCCGTGTGTCCGCCGAGGAGCTGGCCGGGCTGGTTCGGCGCATCGGCGGTGACGGTGACCGCTTCCTGGTCGTCCAGCGGATACCTGACCTGCCTGACGTCTTCGCCCAGGTCTGGCACCAGGCCGGTGGGGACTACACGTTGGAGTACCGTGACGGTGCCCCTGCCCGGCACTTCCAGGCGATGGCCCACAGGCCCGAGGTCGTGAGTGCCGCGATTGCCGGCTGGGCACGCCAGGAGGCCGGATGGGACGGTGGACTGGCTTGGTCGCTGCTGGACATCGGATCCAATCAGGAGGTGCCGCCGCTCGACCTCGCCGAAGACGAGCGCGAGCAGTTGGAAGAGCGCGTCCGCGAGGTGCTGATCGGCGGCTATGCCTCCCGTGCAGAACTGGCCGAGCTTGCTGAGGAGCACCTGGTGACCAGGGACCGCCGGCCCGTTTCGCGCGAGCAGGCACAGGCGCTGGTCGACCGGTTGTGGCTGGAGCGCGTCGCGGAGCAAGCCACATGGCAAGGCGAGACCGATCCCGAGCGGCTCACCCGCGCATTCACCGCCCTGCGAGAGGCCGGTATCACGGCCCGCGAGAACTTCACCTGTTGCCGTAGCTGCGGCCAGTCCGAGATCGGCGGTGAAGGCGAGCCCGACGCCCGCGGCTACGTCTACTTCCACAGCCAGTGCACGGATTCCGCCGCAGCCGGCCGGGGACTCATGCTGCTCTATGGCGGGTTCGACGGCTCGTCCGAGACCACCGCAGCCATCGGTCACGAGGTCGTGGCTGCTCTGAAAGCTGCCGGCCTCCACGCCGAGTGGGATCATGACCCCGGCCGGGCCATCACCGTCACCCCACTGGACTGGCGCCGCCGCCTCGTCGGTTAGGACCGACGCAGAAGATCACACCCACATGAGAGCGGTTGTGCGGGGTGCCCACGACCGGTACCGCTCTGGAACATTCCGCCAAGCCAACCGGTCCGGAACTTCCCCACGATGCCGTTCGGGACGGTCCGGTCGTCCAGCAGCGGACGAATCGTCGGGGACACCGGCAGCAGAGGACGCAGCAGATCCCACTCGGCGTCGGACCGCTCATGGCGACGTATCGTCCAACTATGATCCACCGCTTGAGAAAGCGGCACCGGATGGAGGGGGCACGTTCGGCTTCCGTGAGTGCTCGGAGGAGGACCAGGCCCAGCTCGCGGAGTGGCCGGCTGTCGAGCTGTGCGGGGGGCTGAACCGGGACCGGCTCGCGGCGGTGGTGGTCGCCCGCTGTCGCACGGACCGGCTGGAGCCGCCGGTGCCGGGACGTATCGCCGGCTGGTGGGCTCGGCGGTCAGCACCTTCGAGGAACGGTTCTGTGTGGCCACCGTGGGCCGGTTGCCGGCGGCGCCCCGCCCGCTGCAGGCCCACCTCGTCGAGCAGCACGCCACTGGTGAGCACACCATCGCCGACCTCGCCGACCGATTGCCCGTTATCTCGTGCGACGGCGTACCAGGTCTCACCGCGGTGCACAGTTATTTGACTGATCGTTCTAGATACGCTTATGGTCTTCGACGTGGCCAGGACCAAGGAATTCGATCCGGATGCCGCGCTGCAGTCGGCCCTTGAGCTGTTCTGGCGCCGCGGCTACGAAGCGACGTCGCTGACGGACCTGGTCGAGCACCTCGGTATCGGCCGGGCCAGCATCTATGCGACCTTCGGCAGCAAGCACGAGCTGTATCTGAAGGCCATGGACCGGTACGCCGAGACGCGCGACCCGGCTCTCCTTGCCGAGTTGTCCCAGCCGGGTCCCGCACTGCCTGCGGTGCGGGCGGTAGTGCGCCGCTTCGCCGCAGAGGCCGCCTCCCCCGAGGGGCGACTGAACGGCTGTTTCGTCACCAATACCGCGGCCGAGCTGGCGCCGCACGACCCTGCAGCGGCCCGCCGGGTCGAGGTCAGCTGGGAGCACGTCGAGACCCTGCTGCACTCCGCGCTCGTACGGGCCCAGGCTCAGGGCGAGCTGCCCGAGGACCGCGATCCGCGTGCGCTGGCCCGCATGCTGCTCGTACTGCTACAGGGGGTACGGATCGTCGGCAAGGCGTCGAACGATCCCGCCCGAGTGCGGGACGCGGCTGAACAGGCCCTAGCCCTGCTGGACTGACTCACATCCACCGAATCCACCGGGCTCTCTTTCACATGCCCGAATAATGAACCGATCGGTCAAATATGAGGGGGAAGGCATGACCGCCACGGGCGCTGCCCGCGTCGCAGCTATGCGGAAGCGATGTGCTACGAGCAACGTCCCCGTGCCTGGGGCGAGCGGGACCGCGGCCGAGGCGGCAGCGAAGAGGACCAGGCCCGCGGCCAGAGCGCGCCGCCCCCCATAGCGGTCCGCGAGGCGTCCGCCGAAGAGCAGCAGCCCGGCAAAGGTCAGTCCGTAGGCAGCGCTGAGCATGATCAAGTCTGCGCGTTGTCTTGGCGTTGGATCTTTGCCGTACCGCTCGTGGTGGCCCTCGCAGCTCTCGCCCTCGCGCCCCGGCTGCTGCCGGACACCACGCCGAGCCGGAGCAGGACTCTCGACCTGCCGGGTGCACTGCTCGCCACGGCCGGGATCACCCTCGCCAGTTACGGACTCATCGTCACCGATACCCGCCCATGGTCGTCGGTCGGCGTGCTCGCGCCGCTGCTGTGCGGGGCCGCGCTGCTGGCCGCGTTCTGGTACGCCGAGTGCCAGGCCCCGGACCCACTGTTGCCGCCCGGCTTCCTGCTCGACCGGCGGCGGGTCCTCGCTCTCGCGGCCATCGCGCTGAGCGCCTGCGGAACCGCGATGACCTTCGTGGTCCTCTCGCTGCAACTCCAGCAGGCGCGCGACTGGTCACAGCTGCAGACCTCGGCCGCATTCGTACCGTTCGCTGTTGCGCTGATCGCCTCGAGCCGGGCAGCAGGACCGCTCATCGGCCGGTACGGGGCCCGAACCGTCACAGCCGCTGGGCTCGGCACCGGCGCGGCCGGGCTCACCCTCCTCGCGCTCACCGGGATCGACGCACACATCTCATACGGGTACGGACTGCTACCGGGCCTCGTGCTGCTGCCGGCCGGCACAGCGGCCTCCTTCGCGGGAGCCGCCGTGCTCGCCACCGAAGGGGTGCCGCAGCAGCAGACCGGGCTCGCGGGCGGCGTGCTGAACACCGCGATGGAACTCGGTCCGACTCTGCTGCTCGCGATCCTGCTCACGCTCGGCAGCGATGCCTCGTCCCTGGTCGCAACAGGGGCCGCTCTCGCCGCCGTCGCCCTTCTGAACCGCCGCACCAAGTAATCCATCACTCAAGGGAGCCACCGCAATGAACCGCTTCACCGGCAAGACCGTCCTCGTCACCGGCGCAGGCTCCGGCCTCGGCCGCGCGATCGCACTCGCCTTCGCCACCGAGGGCGCATCCGTGGTCGCCGCGGGACGCACCGCGGCCTCCCTGGACGAGACGGTCGGTCTCATCGAGGCCACCGGCGGCACGGCCACCGCCGTCACCGCCGATGTCACCGACTCCAGCCAGCTCCAGAACCTCATACGCGAGAGCGTCACCCGCTTCGGTGGACTGGACATCGCGGTCAACAACGCCGGAATACTCCGCGGCACTGTACCCGTCGGTGAGGTGAGCGAGGAGGACTGGGACGCGGTGCTGCGAACCAATGTCACCGGAGTCTGGCTGGCCATGAAGCACGAGATCGCGCACATGAGGGAAAACGGTGGCGGCTCCATCGTCAACATCTCCTCAAACCTGGGCGCACACGTCCGCATGCCGAACCTTGCCGCGTACATCACCTCAAAGGCAGCGGTCTCCGCGCTGACCCGCGCCGCCGCTCTCGACCACATCCACCAGGGCATCCGCATCAACGCCGTCAGCCCCGGCGCCTCCGACGCTCCCATGTCGCTGCGGCCCGGCGAGACCGAGGCCGACCGTGCCGAGCGAGTGAAGACACAAAACCCGCTCGGCCGGGTCGCGGAAGCCGAGGAAGTGGCGGCCGCGGTGCTCTATCTGGCCTCCCCCGCAGCCGGCGCGGTGGTCGGCGCCGACCTGGTCATCGACAGTGGATCCTCGGCCTGACGGTTCGTGGCTTCAGCGTCGTCCTTCCCCGGAAACTCCGTCACAGCGGACTGGAATGCGCAGCACATCCCGACCAAAGAGGCCGCACTGCGGTACCGCTGACGCCAACGGCAGCATCGACTATGCGGAGTACGGATCTGGCCCGTCGTGGCCCTCGAATGGTCTCGGCTACTGTATTGAGGCCCGCGGAAGGCAGTCGAGGCACGATTGGGGGGAATTCCAGCCTCAAAGCCACACTTTCCGCAACGGCGGTGTGATCGCCGAGACCGAGCGGGAGAACATCCGCGAGTCGGCACTGGAAGGCTCGACAAGTGGCCAGCAAGGGCAAGCACAGCGGCCGGCCACCGGTCATCACCCTCGAACGAGGATTCCGTCGCGACGACACCCTCGCCCACGCCTACCGGACTGGCTCAACGCCGCTTGATCAACGCGCGAGGTCATACAACGTCGCGTACATCCGGCCACGGCCGACCGTCGGCGGAAGCACCAGAGGGCCGACCGGCGCGAACGAAGTCGCCGTACTCATCCTGGACAACGTTCTCGTTGACCCACCGGTCCCGTACGGCTCCAGCGCCCTGTTCGGCAACCACCAGCGCGGCCAGCGGGTCCTCGGTCGTGCCCAGGAGCCGGCCGAACTCGCTGGCTTCGTCGTCAGGATCGAACGGCGGGAACTCGCCCAGGTCCAGGAAGCTTTCGCAGCCGACGTCTTCGACCGTGTGGAGGTAGACCTCGAAGGGGACCCTTCGTGGCACGAACCTCGACGTAGCGCACACCAGGCCGCTCTGCCGAGCCGCACGGCCCAAGGAACTGCTCGACCGAACGCCCCCGTCGCAAGGCCCCGAGAATGAACGACTCCGCCAAGTACCGCACCCGAGCACGATACTGCGCCGGCCCCACGCACAGGGCCTGGAGATCTGAGGTGCGTCTGCGCCGGCTGGCCGGGCTACTCACTCCCCGGCCAGGCAGCTCTCGCAGCCGGTCCTACTTGCGGGCTGCGGCCTCGTACCGGTCCACCTGTTCGCGCAAGAGCTTGGTGGCCGTGTCGGCTCCCGCGTCCGCGACGCCGCCGGTGCCAACGTTGATCAGGGTGGGCCCGTCGAGGGTGAACTGCTGGAGTGCCGTGGCGCCGTCGCTGTCGATGCGTACACCCAGGGACCGGTCGCCAAGCTTGTCGACGCTCATCGGCGAGTACTTCAGCACCGACCCCTGGTAGGTCTCCTGGTGACAGGACTCGAGTGCCTTCTCCATCGCGGTGAACGACTCGGCGGCATCTCTCGCGCTCGCGTACTGCCGAATGCCCACAGACGCTACCGTGGCGGTCAGCCCTCCGCCCTTCTGGAAGGTGCGAAGGACATGAATTTGCACCTTGTGCGGCTGGCGGTAGTTGCAGAACGTCTTGTCGCCTGTGCTGGAGTTGCTATCGGTTGACCAGCCGGGAGGCATCTGCGAGAGCGACAGCAGAGCTGATGTGAGCTGCGCCTTTGTGAGGAGCGCGGCCTGCGGAGTCGGAGAGGAGGATGCCGGGCTGGACGCGGCGACGCTGGGCGACGCGGCAGGCTTTGCAGCTGTGGGCGCGGCGGTGTTGCTGCAGGCAGCGAGCGCCACGGACATGGCAGCCGCGCCAAGCGCGCCGAAGTATTGCCGGTGAAACACGGAGATCGTCTCCTGAGCGGTGTGAAGAAGCAGCGGAGAGCCCGGATGCCGTGTGAAGCTTATGCGCTCATGAAAGCTGCATTAATTCCCGGTGGGCTCTGCCAGGCAGGGTGATTGGGCCTCGGCACGATGCACACGCTGCCGCGCCGGTTACGGGGAGTGGCGGGCGGAGGACGTGGAACAGGCGAGCGAGCCTCTGCGTACCCCTGTCGATAGGGCAGGGCGGTCTGGGGGCAGGGGCAGGTCATGCGAACGCCGGGCCCAGCTGGGCGCGGCCGCGGGCGCCGTGCTTGTGCGGATCATCGACATCGGTCGCTTCGTCCCGCCGGCAGATGCGGGATGGTTTCCGAGGCCTCACACCATGGTGATCGTGTTGCCGGTCGATCATCCTCACACCCCTATGCGGAGGAGGACGGCGACACCATCGACCTCGAATCTGCGCCTCCGATCAAGACCGAGGTGGTATCGCGCGGCTGAGGGACTCCCCTACTGGGACATCCCTGCACCGTCCGAACCGAGGAAGCTCTGGAGGAACACCGCCCCTCCCCCAAGGCGCACTCCCCACAGCCTACCGAGGCGTGTCCCCTGCGTGCCTCCCAGGGGACGCGACGGGGAACGTCGGGTGCAGCCATGCTCCGCCCCAGATCGGGAACTTGGCAGGTCAATCCGGACCCGCATACGCGATCTTCCAAACAGGTGCTCAAGTTGGCCAGACGAGCATCGGGAGGCAAGACACCCCGCGCGCTACTCTTCCGCCCAGGGGGTGGGCACGAGCGACCGAGACCTATCCGAGTACGAGCGGATGTGGACCAGCGAACGGGACCAGTGGGCACTCTTTCGAAGCGGTGCCGGCGCGCCACGGAGGGCGGCCTGCCTGTCAGACCCGCCCTGTACGGTTCGGCCTCATGGCTGAGAGACCGACGACGAACTGGGGAAGAGGCGTGGCCGCAGAAGCCGCGGAGCTTGCCGCCGGCACTCTGGACCCCGACTGCGCATGCATGGTCGACCTGTACCCCGATGAGCTTCTGTCAGCAACCGATTCCGTCCTGGACGCCTTCGAGGCCGATCTGCCCACACTCGACGAAGGAGACGACGAACAGGTCTTCGCCGTAGTGGAGCGCGTCGTCCTGTCCCTGAACGCAGTGAACGAAGCCCACGACGAAGCCGCCTTCGAGACCGATGAGCGCGAGCAGCTCTGCCTCTGCATCGACGAGGCTCTCACCGAGCAAGGAGTCGACGTCGCGGCCCTGACCGCCAGGCACGGACTCGGTCGGCACGCACTGACCGATCAATGGCGGGACTGGTGAACAGCCCACCGTCGTGAGAGGTCAGGCTGCTGTGGCCCGTCTCATTCATCGGCGTTCAGGGACGTTCAGGCGCCTTCCGCAAAACTTCGACTCGATGGCCTCGAGGGTTCGGCGATGGTCGGCCCACCGCCGGCCGCGGACCGGATCGGCTGGCATCAGCGGCTTGATCCGGTCCCACACCGCATCAGTGATCACTAAGGGAACAGGGGGACGATGAGCAGGAGACGCTACGTCGCCCGGGGCGTGCCGGGTGGTTACCGGATCTGGGACAACCGTGGACGTCGATGGTGGGGCGATCTGTACGAGTTGTGTCCTGACGATCTCGTCGCCGAGCTCAACGGCCAGGCGGATCACGCGCGGATCACTGCGCTGATGAAGCGCTACAGGGCGCAGAAGCGATAGGTGCCGCCGAAGCGGGGACGACGCATACGCGCACCACAAGCGCACCGGATGCCAAGTGGCGAGCCGAGCCCGCTCGCAGCGGCTTGACCCTTGAGCGAGCGGGCGGGCACCGTGCCCCGTACAGCACGGAAGTACAGCGACCACAACAACCGTTACCGCCCAGCAGCCACCGTGCAGGACTGGGCAGCAACCACAGTGACCGTCTCCGACCGTTCAGCATTGAGCTACGGATCAGGAGGTGATGCCCTCAGTGCGGCCCGCGCCGAGGGCATCACGACTGGTTTTCGCCGACTCGCGACCATGGCCCCTCGGTGTCGGCCTTCGGGACCCAGAGCAGCGGCTGGCTCGTACGGCAGTAGTCATCCACTCCTTCTTCCCAGGGGAAGCGTCCGGCCTTGTCGGGCCAAAACAGCTGCGTGACGGGCAGCGGCGGGGCTTGGTAGAAGTCGATGCCGGCACCGAAGAAGTCCCAGTACCAGCTGGGGTGAACAGGCCGGACAGCGACGTCGTAGCCGTTGAGGACGTCGCCTCTGCGCTGGTCTGGTTCCAGCGGAAGACCACCACGGATGCCGGCTCCAGCGGCATTCACGACGGGCATCCCCACTTCGATCCGCAGGCCGAAGACACAGACCTCGGGACTGCGCAGTGTGTGCCACAGCCCTATGGAGTAGGCCCAATCGGCGGGTGCGTCGTCGCCAGCGCCGACACCCATGACGTGCCAGCCGAAGTCGATGACGCTCTGTGCTATCCGGTTGTCGCGCTCTTCCCAGGCAGGGCCATCTGCAGGCGGTGCGCAGAGGAGACAGAAGCAAGGGGGACGGTCCATCCGAGGAGGGTAGATCACCGGGGTGTCCGGGCCGTCTCTGGGCCGTCCGAGGCCGCTGGGCAGTGGCCAGCGCGGACCAGTGATCACCACTCGGGCGGAAGAAGTAAGCCGGTCGCTGTAAGCCGCCTGCCTGCGGGTTTCTCCGCGAGTAGGGGGCTTTTCAGTTGGGGTGAACCACCCTCGGCCAGGCCTCTGCCATGCTCAGGCCCATGAGCGCCTACAGCAGCGATCCGCAGTTGAACGTCACCGACGCGACCGGGAACGGCGTCGAAGTGGACGTGGCCACGAACTTGCTGAGCGGCACGGTGCGGTTGTCGGTGCTGTGGACTGACCAAGTCTTCCTCAACCCAGATGATGCCGAACGCGTGGCCCAAGCCCTCCTACGAGCCGCCGAACACGGCCGCCGTATCGCGAAAGGACGACGCCCGCGACCGGACAACACTGCCACGAGCGACTGACTTACAACGTTCTCTTCGGGTTCAAGGCGCCCGGTTGCGCTGACGCTCCGCCGGGCGCGCTTCCCGGCTCGCGCGCGCTGCGCCCCTGCCTCCGGCCCGCTCCGCGCGCGCTGCGCCGACGCGCGCCCACGTGTGGATAGGGCCCGAAAGCCATGAGTCGAGCACCGCAACATGCGGCTACGTTCAGAACATGCCTCCGGCGGGGGCGCTCAGGCTCCGAGAGGGAGGGGCGCCGTTCGCGACTGCCGGCCGCGAAGTGGCGAGCGCGGAGCGCCGGCCCAGGTACGGCAGATACACCCGTACGCGCAGCGCGATGGCGAGCCGCTCGACCAGCGCGTCTTCCGGGCCCTGCTCCCCGCGCCTGTCGGGACGGGCGGGTGCCGGCCCTCAGCTCAGGAGGCCCTGGAGTCGGCCGAGGAGCTCGCGGGGCGGGTGGCGGGCTGGAAGCGGAAGGAGAGGGCTTCCATCAACGGACGGTGCCGGGTCTTCTGCACGGCGGCGATACGCCACTGCTCCGTGGCCGCTTCGCGGACCAGTGTGTAGCTCGCCAGCTTGCCGAGTCGGGCCGGCCGGGCGCCCTTGTAGGTGTCGCCGCGGGTCAGGACGACGGCGGTCGCGGGCCCGTAGCGGCGGATGCTGACGATCTCCACGGCCAGCTTGGTGCCCTTGAGGAAGCTGTCGAACAGAGCCTGGTGAGCGCGTCCGATCTCCCCTCCTCCGGTGTAGACGGTGCCCATGAAGGTGACGTCGGTGGCATCGGGCGTGAACAGGCGTCCGTAGGCGGTGCCGTCGCCGCGGTTCCATGCCTCGACGGCCGCGTCGAGGACAGCGCGGATCGCCGTGGTGTCGGTTTCGCGGCCGGCTGTGCACTGGGTGCTCCCGGTCTCCATGATAAATTCCCCCATAAAGAATCTGCTCGCATGGACTCTCTTCTCTTAGGAAGAGATTATGGAGGGAGCACAGCCGTGTCAACAGTCCCGGGTCCCACGGCGGACGACGCGAGCCGCGTCTACCGGCGTTACCTCAGCGCCGTGCTGCTGCACGCCCACGCCGGAGCGAAACTCTGCGATCTGGGAGCGAGCGATCTGTATGCGCTCAACGTGCTGGAACTCGACGGCCCGATGACCCCCGGCCAACTCGGGGCCCGTACCGGCCTGACCACCGGCCCGACCACCCGCCTCGTCGACCGACTGGAGCGGGCCGGCTACGTCCGCCGCGTCCCCGCCCCCGACGACCGCCGCAAGGTCATCGTCGAACCCGTCGCCAAGCCCGCCGACCTCGACCGCGTACTGGCCCCCGCCCGCCAGAACCTCGCCCGCCTCCTGGACTCGTACACCCCCGACCAACGCGCCGTCCTCTTCGACTACTTCACCCGCGCCGCCAGCGCCTACCAGGAAGCCGCCCAACGTCTTCGCGACACCCCCCCCACCCGTACCGGGGCAGTGGACACACCCGACACTCCCTCGTAGAGGTCCGTCATGACTTCCGCTCTCGGAAGAGTTGCCGAGGGACGAGAACCGCTGACCGGCGCACGACGGCGAGGAGGCCTGTGATCGATTCGTTCACCGTTGCCTCCGGCGGCGATGACGCCCGCTCCCCTGTTACCGGCGCCCCCGGTGCGCGCGCTGCACCTCGTACCGTCGCGTTCCAGGGCCGAGGCAATGAGTGCTGCCCGAAACACTGAACAACTGCTCCCACTTTCGGGTTGTGCTCCAACTCGAGTGGTGCAGTCACTTTCAACCATGGCACCGAACTGCTGTTGCAGGTTCTGACCGAGCGGAAGGTGAAGAACAGTGTCGCCATCGCCTCCAACGAAGCCTTCCGCGGCTCGACCGAGACGTTCACAGATCCCCTGGCTCTGCACGACCATCGTTGACCGGCTGACCTTCAACGGCACGATCATCGAGACCGGGACCGACCCCTACCGTCTCGCCCAGTCCCATGCCAAGCAGAACAGGCCGCTCTGATCTGAACAGAGCCGGGGAGCTTGCCGTCAGTTCACCATGGCGCGATGGCGAGCTTCCCGGATGATGCGATCCGCGGTCTCCTCGGGACTGAGGGCCGCGGTGTCGAACCACCAGCCGACATCGCCGAGCTCGCGCTTCATGTCGGCATCGAGATCTTCATAGCCGTCGAAGTCGAACCGCTCCCGTGGATCACGCAGGGTGTTGCGGTACCGGCACGCCTCGATCCCCGGTGCGAGAACGACGAACAAGACTTGCCGGGCGGGCAGGAGCGAAACGAAGAAGTCCAGCTGTTCGCGGTTGGGGATCACCCAGTCGATGACGGGCGTGAAGCCGGCGTCGGAAAAGTTGTTCGCCAGCGTGCACAGATTGCGGTTGCACAGCTCCACCTGCCGTGCCGCCTCGTCGGCAGGCTCGCCAAGGGCCCAGACGTGACCGCTGACGATCAGCCTGGTGATGAAGTCGCCGTCGAGCCGGGCGGAGCGCGGCAGGCGCTCGGCGACGAGCTTGGTCACCGTCGACTTCCCGGCCCCCGGCATCCCCGTCACGATCAGGCAGTCCGGCGTCTCAGAAGTGATCACGCCTGCAATCGTGTCAGCGTTGCCCGGTGGGCGGCAATCGCATTTTCAGGGCGGCCCTCGAGCGCTGTCCGCTCCAGCCCCTGGGGCCGTGAGCCCTCACACGGTGCTCGACGGCCGCTTGGCCCTGGGGTGTTCCCGAAACTCGCCGACATTTCTGCGGCCGAGCCCCCTCAAGCGTTCCGGAACTCACCATCACGCGTTGCTGCTTCTCACGGACACAATCATGCTGGGCGACCTTCAAGGCGAAGCCGAGGCGCTGCGCAAGCTTAGGTCGCCACCAGCAGCACCCTGTCCTCCAGCGGCGGCTGCCACGGCCGGCAGGCAGGCATCGCCCGCCTGCACAACGCAGCTCACAGGTACAAGTCGATCAGCGCCGGTACAGGATGTTCTTGCTGTCGGTCATTGGGTGTCAGTCAATAAAGCCGGCATTCCCACGGCTCGAAGTCCGGCTCACCGGGAGGCAATTCCCCGGTGCAATATCTGTAGAGCCACGCTGCAGCCCGGCGCTCAGCGTGCTTTTCGTTGACCGGCTCTCCCCGCTCGTCCAGTTGGAGGACGTTTACGAAGATCGCGAAGCAGATCTCCATCTGGGAAGGCGTGGCGAGGAAGTGCAGGCTCCGCCGAGGTCGGTCGCCTCCTGCTGCGGGTGCGAGATCGGGGACCACCCCGGGCCCGGATGGCTAGATTCCTCGGTGTGCCTTCACATCTCAGTCGCGGTACTTCGGGAGCCATCCGGCGCTTTGCTGGATGGCTCGCTCGTGGTTCGGTAGGCCACCCGATGCTGGAAGGGATCAACTACTGGGAGGAGCTGAGGGTTCGCCGGCATCGCCGCCGCCCTGATGTGTCACCGACGGCCGGCCAAGTGAAGTACTGCACCCTGCCCCACGCCCCGTGGATGCCCCGCAACTCGGTCGTGCGCGGTCATGGTCAGCACACTGAGAGCATGCTGCTGCCCCCACCCATCTCAAGAAACTGGGCGCTGTGCTGCGCACCGGGGCCCACTACCGGCGCCGCCGCGACGACCACGGGGGCAGCGTCGCCACCACACTCGCGTATTCCGCGAACAGGGCCCCCAACCTCAGGCGGCTTGAAATGCTACTTGATCTTGGAAGACGGTGGTGAGGCTATCGGCGGCCGAGGCGGCACCGAGGTCGAGAGGGTGGGTCTTGTCGCGGTGGACCAGGGAGGACCTGATCAGCGCTGCCGGTCAGGCGAAGCTACGGCAGGCCGCCGGGGGCTGATCGCCGACAGCGCTGAACGATCACATCATGCGCCTGGGATCGACCGCTTGCCCCTCGACAGAAGCGGGCACTGTCAGAGCCGAACTGATCGAAGCTGTCCGCATCACCGACCCCGCCAGGCATCTGACCTCCTCGGAAGTCCGGCCGGGTGGAGGCCGGTCCGGGCGTGTGGGTGAACCAGGCATCGCCGACGGCTGGTTCGCGGGAAGGGAGGGCAGGCTGTGCGGTTCCTGAAGGGCCGCGGGGGTGACGGGGGCCATGGCCTCGGCCGACGCCGCCGGTAGCGCGGCAGGGAGCGGGGTAGCCGTGCTCATGGCGGTGGCGACTGCTGCCGGTCGCGGCGTCTGCGGATTAGTCTTGTCGGTGGCCTGGGCCGTGGACGGCTCGACAGCCAGAGGCTGTGGTGGCGCTTCGTCGTGTGCGGCAACGCCGTCGGGGAGCAAGGGCGGGAGCCAACGCGACGGCGTCGGCCACGCCCGGGGATGGGCATGGTTCTCTCGGCGTGCTGGCTGACCGTCAAAGGACACCCCTCGGCCCTGTAGGGGAGCCAGATGCCGGTCCCGGATCTGCTGAGACGGCACCGCTCGGTAGCACCGACGGGGCATAGGACGGACCCCGCAGGACGCCGTTCCTTCGAGCGTTCAGCGTTCGTGGACCACGCGTCCGTCGAACACCGTGAGATCCACCTCCACCTGCGGGATGTCGTGCGGGTCGAGACCGAGCAGCGGGCGGTCCAGGACGCACAGGTCCGCCACCTTGCCGGGTTCGACGGTGCCCTTCCAGTCGTCGGCGAAGTCCTGCCAGGCCGCGTTGACCGTGTACGCGCGCAGGGCCGAGGCGAGGTCCACGCACTGCTCCCGGCCACTCTGCCGGCCGCCGGCCTTCGACTCGCGCAGCATCATCGACGCCACGCCCTGGCGCCAGTCGGGCTCGGTGATCGGCGCGTCGGAGCTGGAGCAGACCGTGACGCCTGCATCGATCGCTGAGCGCACCGGCCACTGGTAGGCCGAGCGCTGCGGGCCCACCACGTCGTCCATGAGGTCGGAGATGGTCCACTTGATGGCGGGGTTCATGTTGACGCCGTAGCCGTGCGAGGCCAGCTTGGCCAGGCTGGCGGCGCCGATGAAGTCGCCGTGGATGACGTAGTGCCGGGCGTCGGGGCGGGGGGCGGCCTGGTGGGCGGCGATGAAGGCGTCCACGACCGTGTCGATGGCGCGGTCGCCGGTGACGTGCACGCCGAGTTGGAAGCCGGCTTGGTGGGCGATCCGGATCATCTCGCGGAGTTCCTCGACCTGGAGGTCGGGGGTCTCGCCGTGGACGCAGAGGGCGCCGTGGCCGCCGTCGGGGTAGGGCTCGTTCATCCAGGCGGTGCGGTTCGGCGGCACACCGTCGGCGAAGATCTTGACTCCGATGGCGTTCAGCAGCCGCGGGTCGGCCGACTCCGGGCGGCGCAGCTCGGCCAGTCCCTTGCGCACGTCGGCGGCGGAGCCGCCCATGGGGGCGGGCAGGAGCAGCACGCTGACCCGGGCCTGGAGGGCTCCCTCGGCGGCCAGTTCGGCATAGGCGGTCCAGTTGTCGGTGCTGAGACCGCCGAAGAAGGTGTCGCCGCCGCCGGGTCCGAGACCGGGCTCGGTGTAGCTGGTGATGCCACGGGAGTGCAGTTCCCGGACCACGCCCTGGATGGCCTGGCGGCGCTGGGCGATCGTGGGCCAGGGCACTCGGCCCTGGACCAGTCGTACGGCGGCCTCGCGCAGGATGCCGGTGGGCTCGCCGTCGGAGTCGGTGTCGATGACGCCGCCGGGCGGAGGCGTGGTGTGCGCGTTGATGCCGCAGCGGCGCAGGGCGGCGGTGTTGACCCACACCATGTGCTGGGAGAAGTCGGTCAGGCAGACCGGGTTGTCCGGGGCCACCGCGTCCAGGTCCCTGCGGTGCGGGAAGCGGCCCGGGTCGGCGAGACACTCCGCCAGGTAGCCGGCGTCCCAGCCGAGTCCGACGATCCACTCCCCCGGCGCGCCGGCGCGCACCGCCCCGCCCACGAGCGCCGCGATGTCGGCGATCGACCCCACCGCGGGGTGGCCGGCGTTCAGGGCGAACGGCGGTTTCGTCATCCCGTACGCGGCCCCGTGCAGATGCGAGTCGTTGATGCCGGGCAGGACGGTCCGCCCGTCGAGTTCGATGATCCGGGTGCCGGGTCCGGCCAGGGCGCGGATCTCGGTGTCGGTTCCGACGGCGACGATGTCCCGGCCGCGCACGGCCACGCCTTCGGTGACGGTGAACTCGCGGTCGACGGTGACGACCTGCCCGCCGGTCAGGATGAGTGTGGGAGTGGTGTCGCTCACGGGAGACCTCTGCCAGGAAGGAGGGGAACGGGGGGGTCAGCGCCCGGGCCGGGGCGCGAAGTAGGCCAGCGCGGCGCCTGCGACCAGGGCGACGCCCTGCGCCATCTGCTGCCAGAACGTCGGCACGTTCAGCAGGGTGAGACCGTTCTGCAGGCCGCCGAGGAACAACACGCCGAGGAGGACGCCGAGGATCGAGCCGGATCCGCCGGTCAGGGCGACGCCGCCCACCAGTACGGCGGTGAGCGCCGTCAGTTCGAACCCGGCTCCGGAGGTGCCGGCGACGACGCTGTCCAGCACCGACGCCTTGATCGCACCGGCCAGAGCGGCGGCGACCCCGGTCGCCACGAACAGCGCGAACGGTGTACGGCGGATGTTGATGCCGGAGAGGTGGGCGGCCTCGCGGTTGACGCCGATGGCGAACACGTGCCGGCCGGCCGGGATCAGCGCGAGGAACGACGCGCCTACGGCGAGGACGACCGCGGCGATGACGACCGGCGCGGCGAGCCCGGCGATCCGTGCTCCGCCGAACCAGGCGAAGCCGTCGCCGAAGCCGCTCAGCGGCAGCGGGAACAGCTGCTGCGCGAGGCCCCGGACGGCGGTGAGCATGCCGAGGGTGACGATGAACGGCGACAGGCCGAGGTAGCAGCACAGCACACCGTTCACCGCGCCGACGGCGGCCCCCGCGGCCAGCGCGCCCACGACGGCGACGACGGGCGGCTGCCCGCTGCTCGCCAGCCGGCCTGCGACCAGCCCGCCGAGGGCGAGGGTGGAGCCGACCGACAGGTCGAGGTAGCCGCTGATGACGAGGAGGGCCAGGGGGACTGCGACGATGGCCAGGGTGGCGGCGTCGGTGGCGATGCCGCCGAGGTTGGCCGGGTCCAGGAAGCTGCCGGTGGCGAGCTGGAAGGCCAGTACCATCGCGGCGAGCACGGCGATCAGGGGATGGCGGCGCACGGTGGTCAGGCCGACCGTGGCCAGGATGCGGGGGCGGGTGGGGACGCGGTCGGCGATGGTCATGCTGCTCCTTCGGCGGGCGGGGTGACGGCCCTGTCGTCCGTGTCGTGCACAGCCGACAGCAGGGCCTGTTCCGTGAGGTCGGCGCCGGACAGTTCGCCGACGATCCGGCCGCCGGCGACGATCAGGCACCGGTCGGCGAGTGCGACGACCTCCTCGGGGTCGCTGGAGGCGAACAGCACGGCCGTGCCCCGTTCGTCGGCCAGTTCCGACACCGTCCGGTAGATCTCCTGCCGGGCGCCGACGTCGACACCCTGGGTCGGCTCGTCGAGCAGCAGTACCTCCACGTGCCGCGCCTCGTTGATCCACCGACCGAGCACGAGCTTCTGCTGGTTGCCGCCGGAGAACGCGCCGCCCGGCAGGCGCGGGCGGACGGGGCGCAGCCCGACGGCGTGGGCGAGCGAGTGGAAGACGCGCCGTTCGGCGCCCAGCGCCCGCAGCCCGGAGCGGGCAAGGGGCCGGATCGAGGGCAGCAGTACGTTGTCCTGCGCGCTGAGGACGGGGAAGAGGGCCTGCGCCCGCCGGTCCGCCGGGACCAGGGCGATCCCGGCGGCGAGTGCCTGGGCGGGGCGGGCCGGTGCAACGGTGCGCTCTGCGATCCGCATCGTCCCGCCCGAAGCGCGGCGTCGGCCGAAGAGGGTCTCCAGGATGCGTGTCCGTCCGGAGCCGATGAGTCCGAACAGTCCGACGCGCTCCCCTTCGCCGACCGTCAGGCTGAGGGGCCCGAAGCCGGGGCCGTGCAGGCCCTCGACGGAGAGGCGGGCCGGGCCGGGGGTACGTCCGGGTGCGGACGGGCGTTCGGCGACCTCTTGGTGCGGGCGGCCGGCGATCGCTGCGACCAGGTCGGACCGCGTGTGCCCGGCCGTGTCGGAGTGGTGGACGACCCGGCCGTCGCGCATCACGGTGACCGCGTCCGCGAGGCGCTCGACCTCCGACAGCAGGTGGGTGACGTAGACGATGGCCAGCCCCTGGGTGCGCAGGTCCTCGACCCGTTCGGCCAGGGCGTCGCTCTCGGCGCCGGACAGCGCGGCGGTCGGCTCGTCCAGGACCAGTACGGAGGCGCTGCGGCTGAGGGCCTTGGCGATCTCCACCAACTGCCGCTGGCCCATGGGCAGGTCGCCCACGCGGTCACGTGGGGAGCAGGTGGCGGCCACTCGCCGAAGCAGCCCGGCCGCCACCTCCTCCTGGGCTCGACGGTCGATGCGGCCGTGCCGGGTCCACTCCTGGCCGAGGAAGATGTTCTCCGCGACCGTGAGCGCGTCGACCACGCTCAGTGTCTGGTAGATGACCGCCACGCCCGCGGCGATCGACTCGCGCGGGGTCAGCCGGGTGTGGGGCGTGCCGCCGATCTCGATCGTGCCGGAGTCGGGCGGGAAGGCGCCGCCCAGGCACTTGATGAGGGTGGACTTGCCGGCGCCGTTGTGGCCGAGCAGGGCGTGTATGTGTCCGGCCGGGACGGTGAGGTCCACGCCGTCCAGTGCCCTGACTCCGCCGAAGGACTTGGTCAGCCTGCGGATGCGGAGGTTGGTGGTGGTCATGGCCGGCCTTACGCGTTCTGGGCGAGCAGCTCGTCGATCTTCACGGTGTCGCCGTGCTGGACGAGGGTGATCGGTACCTGGGCGCTGGGGTCGGCCTTGCCTGCGGCGACCGCGAGCGGGACGTCGATGATGGCCGAGGCGATGTCGTCGGGCGCGAGGGCGGCCGACGCCCGGTAGAAGGTGCCCTGCTTGACGGCGAGGAGGGAGGGGGCGGCACCGTCCTGCCCGCCGACGAAGGTCTTCGCGTCGTCCTTGGCGCGCCCCGCCTGCTGGAACGCCTTGAACGCGCCGTACGCGGCGGCGTCCGTGACGCCGAGGACGATGTTGAGGTCGGGGTGCTTGGCGAGGACGGCCTTGGCCTTCGACAGGCCGGTGTCGGGGTCGATGGCCTGTTCCTGGGCGACCACGTCGACGCCGGGGGCGGCCTTGGTGAAGGCGTCGACCATGCCCTTGGTGCGCTCGCGGCCCAGTTCGATGGTGCTGTCGGTGAGGAAGGCGATCTTGCCCTTGCCGCCGAGGTTCTCCGTGGCCCACTTCGCCGCCGCCTCGCCGAGCAGCGTTCCGCCCTTGCTGAAGCTGAACTGGATGTCGGCACTCTGATGGTGCAGGCTGCCGCCGTACGTCACCCAGATCAGGCCGGCGTCCAGGGCCTGCCGGGCGATCGGCTCGGCGGCCTCGAAGACCATCGGGAACGACACGATCGCGGGGACTTTCTGGGAGACCCAGGTGTTGAGGTTGGTGGCCTGGGTGTCGGCGCTCGCGTTGTCGCTCGTGGTCAGCAGGGAGATGCCGTGCTTCTTCGCCCCGGCCGTGGAGAGCTTGACGAGCGTGGAGTACAGCGGGAGCTGGGTGAAGGGATAGTCCAGCCCGATCTTCGTCAGCTTCCTGCCGCCCGCGGCGGATGCCGAGGACTTGGCCGAGGCGGACGTGCTCGCCGGAGCGGAACAGCCGGCGGCGGTCAACGCCGTGGTGGCGAAGGCGCCGGCGGACAGGGCGAGGAACCGTCTGCGGGAGGCGGACGGGCCGGTGACGTACTCAGGTGAGATCATGGCGGGGCTCTCCGAAAGGCGGGCCCGCGCGAGCCGCGGGCGACCTGCTGCCGAGGGGTGTGCCGGACAGGAAAGCCCCCGGGGCCGTCGCGCCGCCATCCGTAGAAATACCGATCGGGTTCGGCGCCGGCGTGCCGATCGGGTCCGCCACCGTCGCGCCGCGGGTCCGATTCCGTCACGGAAGCCGTGAACACCTTGTCGGTGTGGGGGGCTCACCATATTGTTGGGGACCAAACGACATACGGTCGTCCCGGGCCCGGAGGCTCGCATGCTCAGCCACCACCACATCGCGGCGGCCACCCGCATCGGCATGCTCACCCGCGAACGCGACACGGCTTCGGCCTGTGCCGAGGCGCTGCGCGAACTCGCCCGCGCGCTTCCGCTGGACGCGGCGACGCTGCTCACGCTCGACCCGCTCACCGGCGCTCACGTCCAGGTGGCGGGCATCGGCTACACCGCCGAGCGCTCCCAGGCCCTGGCCGCCGAGTTCGTCGCGACCCCGTGGTACCGCAACGTCGTACGACAGGAGCTGCCGCCGTCCATTTCGGAGGACACCGCCGACGGCCCGGGCACCCGGTTCCGGCAGGGCTGGTTCTACGCCGAGCGGGTCCGGCCTGCCGGGTTCCGGGACGGGGTGACCGGCGCGCTTCGGCACGGGGGCCGTCTCGTCGGCCTCGTCCACCTGTCCACGGAGGACGCGGACGCCTACGACACCGAGGCTCGCCGACTGCTCGCCTCCGTCATGCCCGCCCTCGGGGCGCTCGCAGACCCGGTGCCGCACAGCGGCGACCTCTTGGAGGGTCCGGCCGAGGACAGCGCGGCGAGTCTGGTGACCGAGGGCGGAGTGATCGACCTGCCCGGGCGGGACCGCGCCCGGGTGCTGTGCGACGAGGCGTTCCGGCCGCTGCTACGGGCCTTCGCCGACACTGGCGGCCGACGACTGCGCCTGCTGTGGCCGGTGGAGGACACGTGGTACCGCGTCACCCTGCACCGGCGGCATTCCTGCCAGGGGCTCGTGGCGGGTGCCGTGCTGGTGGTCGAGACCCCGACCGAGCTGCCGTACGGTCTGAGCCCGCGTGAACTGGAGGTACTGACCCGGGCGGCCCTCGGACAGACCAACCAGGCCATCGCGGAGGCGCTGTTCCTGTCTCCGCGGACCGTGCACACGCACGTGGAGCACCTGCTGCGCAAGACCGGCGCCGCCTCCCGCGCCGAGGCCACGGCTCTGGCGGTCCGCGACGGCCTGCTGCGCCCGGCCCCGGACGAGCTGGCCCGCTTCGTCGAGCGGTGACCGGCCGGCCGGGGCCCCGCGCCGCATGCGACGGACTACGCGGTCATCGCCTCCACGCGCCGCATGACCTCGCGGCAGAAGGTTCCGATGCCGTCGGGGTCGTCGATGAACTGGTTCGGCTTGACGCAGAAGGTGGTGAAGCCGAGCTCCATCTGCTCGGGGATGGCGGCCAGGGCAGCACCGAGGTCGGCCGGTGCGTGGTCGTCGGGGAAGACGGCCTGGGTGCCGCCGATCATCTCCAGGTCGGCGATGTCGCGTCCGGCCTCCGCCATGGCGTCCTTGAGCACCTGCAGGTCCTCGGGCGTGGGTCGGCCGAGCGGGTGGAAGCCGTGCCCGTACGACACGAGGCGCCGTAGCAGCGGGCCGTGCACGCGCTGTCCGCCGAACCACAGTCGCGGGCCGTCGGGGCGGTACGCCTTGGGCTCGAAGTAGACGTCACGGAAGGGATAGTGCTCGCCGTCATGCGAGATGGGGGACGGTCCCCACGCCTTCGCCCAGACCTGCAGGTGCTCGTCCAGAAGCCGCCCACGCTCACCGAACGGCACACCCAGGGCCTCGTACTCGTCCCTGCTCCAGCTCACCGTGGGCTGCACCACCAGGCGCCCCTCGCTGAGCAGGTCCAGGGTGCCGAGCTCGCGGGCGAGCAGCAGGGGGTGGCGCAGCGGGGCGAGGACGGCCGCGGCGGCCAGCCGGAGGCGCGAGGTGACGGAGGCGATGGACGCGAGCAGGAGAAGGGAGTTCGGCCAGGGGGTGTACGGGTCCTGGTTGCCCGGGAGTGCGTACTCGCGGGGGTTGCCCATGATGCCGGCGGCCCCGGCATCCGGCCCCAGGACGATGTGTTCGCTGATCATCACCGCGTCGAAGCCGGCGTCCTCGGCCTCGCGGGCCCACCGTACGGCGGCGGGCAGGTCCGCCCGGCCGCCGGTCAGCGTCCAGTTCTCGCTCAGGACGAGCAGCATGCGGGGTGGGGTGGGGGTGGGCATCGGTGGATGTCCTTCCAAGGGTTGGGGGTACGCCTGTCACCACGACCGGCGGGGAAACGTACAATTTGGGGTCGAACGACTGGATGGGGGCGGGTCGGCCGCCCGGTTCGGCAAGCAGACACTGGAGGGTGCGTGCCCGGCCATCGATCCATTACCGAAGTCGAGAAGCTCGCCGCGGCGAAGCTCGGCGGTTTCCCGATCCGCCGGGACCAGATGGCGGCCGTCGCGAACATCTACCGGGCCGCCTCCGCGGTGCGGCAGCACCTGGAGAACTCCGTCCTGCGCGACTCGGACCTGACCTGGACGGCCTTCGTGGTGCTGTGGGTGGTGTGGGTGTGGGGCGAGTCGGAGACCCGGCACGTGGCGGAGGAAGCAGGGATCTCCAAGGGCACGCTCACCGGTGTCTCGCGCACCCTGGAGTCGCGCGGACTGCTGCGCCGGGCCGGCCATCCCACTGACGGGCGGCTGGTGTTGCTCAGCCTCACCGACGAGGGTGAGGCGTTCATGCAACGGGTGTTCCCGGCGTTCAACGAGGAGGAGGCCTTCGTCACCGCCCGCCTCAGCGACACCGAGTGCCGCAGTCTCGCCGAAGGGTTGCGCAGCGTCGTACTCCAGGTCGAGGAGCACGGCGAGGAGCGCCGGCAGGCCCTTCTGAACGGCGCCGAGCCCACGCCCCGCCGCAGCGGCCGCCGCGCCAAGGGCTGAGCGGGCATCAGCTACCCGTCCGGGCGGCCCGCACCAGCACGTCGAAGAAACCCTGCTGGGCCGGGTCGGCGTGCGCGGTGTCCTCGGGGTGCCACTGCACGGCCGTGAACCAGCCGTGCGCGCCGGGGAGTTCGAGCGCCTCGACCGTACCGTCCGCCGCCCTCGCGGTCGCCCGAAGGCCGTCGCCCAGGCGGTCCACCCTCTGGTGGTGGAAGCAGGACGCCTCCACCTTCTCCGCTCCCGCCGCTTCGGCGGCCACCGATCCGGCCTCCAGCGCGACGGGGTGCACGACGTGCCGGTGCTCGCGCTCCGGGCCGCCCATGTCCTGCTCCAGGGTGCCGCCGAGGGCGACGTTGACGACCTGCAGACCGCGGCAGATCGCCAGCAGCGGCAGTCCGAGGTGCAGGGCCTGCCGGGCGACTTCGAGGTCGAAGGTGTCCTGGAGGTCGTCCACGTCGTAGACGCTGTCGTGGGTGTCCGGCGCGCCGTAGCGGTGCGGGGCGAGGTCGCCCCCGCCGGGGAGCAGGACGCCGTCGAAGCGGGACAGCCGGGAGGCGACCTCGGCGTCGGCGGGGTGGATGCTCACCGGCTCTCCGCCGGCCCGCCAGACGGCCTCGACGAGGGCGCGGGCGTTGACCTCGGCGGCGAACCGCAGGGCTGAGGTGGTGGCCGAGAAGCGGGCCGGAATGGCGATCAGTGGTCTCACAGCTGGATCCAGGTCGTCTTGAGCTCGGTGTACTTCTCGAGGGCGTGCACCGACTTGTCGCGGCCGTTGCCGGACTGCTTCATGCCGCCGAAGGGGACGGTGAGGTCGCCCTCCTCGTAGCAGTTGACCCAGACCGTGCCTGCCTTGAGCGCGCGCGAGACCTTGTGGGCGGTGGACAGGTCGGAGGTCCACAGGCCGGCGGCGAGGCCGTACTCGGTGGCGTTGGCGAGCCGTATCGCCTCGTCGAGGTCGTCGAAGGTCAGCACCGACAGGACGGGGCCGAAGATCTCCTCGCGGGCCAGCCGCATTGCGGGGTCCACGTGGTCGAAGACGGTCGGCTCCAGGAAGCTGCCTCCGGTGTCGTCGAGGGTGCGGGAGCCGCCCGTGAGCAGGCGGGCGCCCTCGGCCAGGCCGGCGGCGACGTGGTCCTGCACGCGCCGGAGGTGGCCTTCGCCGACCAGGGAACCCATCTCGGTCGCCGGGTCGAGGGGGTCGCCGATCCGCATCTCGCGCGCCCGTCGCACGATGGACTCGGTGACGCGTTCGGCGATGGAGGAGTGCACGAGCAGCCGGGAGGGTGCGGTGCACATCTCCCCCTGGTTGAAGAAGATGCCCCACGCGGCGGTGGCGGCGGCTTTTCCCAGGTCCGGGGCGTCCGGGAGGACGATGTTGGGCGACTTGCCGCCCAGCTCGAGCCAGACGCGCTTGAGGTTGGAGTCGGCCGAGTAGCGCAGGAAGTGGCGGCCTACGGCGGTGGAGCCGGTGAAGGCCAGGACGTCGACGTCCGGGTGCAGGCCGAGGGCCCGTCCGGCCACCGGCCCCTTGCCGCCCACGACGTTGAGCACGCCCGGCGGGAGCCCGGCCTCGGTCGCGATCCGGCCCAGCAGCAGCGCGGACAGGGGCGAGTTCTCCGACGGCTTCAGTACGACCGTGCAGCCGGCCGCCAGCGCCGGAGCCACCTTCCAGCCGGCCAGCGTCAGCGGGAAGTTCCACGGGACGACGGCGCCGACCACACCGGCGGGCTCCCGTGTGATCAGCGCGAGGGCATCCGGCGCCGTGTGGGGGGAGGAGTCGGTGACCTTGTCGGCCAACTGGCCGTACCAGCGGAAGGTGTTGATGACCGCACGGAGCTCGATCCCGTACGCGTCGGTGATGGGCTTTCCCATCTCCAGACTGACGGTCAGCGCGAGTTCCGCCCGCCGCTCCTGGAGCAGGTCGGCGATGCGCAGCAGGATCCGGCCCCGCTCCGCGGGCGCGAGGCGCGGCCACGGTCCGGTGTCGAAGGCCCGGCGGGCGGCGGACACCGCCGCGTCCACCTCGGCGGTTCCCCCGTCGGCGACCTCGCTGAGCTCCTGACCGTCACGGGGTGAGACGGCGGTGAAGGTCGCCCCTCCACCGCCCTCGTCGGCGCCGTCGATGTGATGGGCGCCGGACAGGACCAGGGACTTGGCTCGGCTCAGCCATTCCTCGTGGGTGACGTCCAGCATGCGGGACCTCCAGTGAGAATATTTGATCCCAAACGATATGGTGAGGCGGGGAGCCGGCACAAGGGCTCACGGCATCGATCCGGCGGGCCCGTGGGCCACGAGGAAAAGTGCGCCACCGTGCGTGCACTCGTCGTCCAGCACGATCATGTGACCGAGCCGGGGCTTGTCGGGGCCCCGCTCGCGCAGCGCGGATACGAGCTCACCGTCATGACGGTCGTACCCGAACACCGCCAGGGCATGACGTGATCCCGGCGAGCTGCTCACCGTCAGCCGGGACACGGAGCCGCGGCCCGGGTGAAAGCCCGTCGCCTGGTCGACGGATTCCTCGACCGGGCGGCGGGCGCGGACGGCTGACGTCTCCCCCGTCCGCCTCGGCCGCCGGGGCCCAGGTCTGCGCTGCGGGCCCGGGCGGACAGACGGGGCAACCGGCGAGCGCCTTCCGGTCCGAGGCCGTCTGTCGCCCGGTGGCCTCGACGAGTGGGCGGCGCGCCGTCGGCCGACTGCTTGACGGTGCCGGTACAGCGAGCAGTTCGTGCAGGCGGCACCTGGCGTCGAGGTGGGCCATGTGCCGGCCGCTGGGTGGCAGCCCAGCGGCCGGATGCCAGGAAACAGGCCCCGCTGCCGTGGTCGGCCCGACCGGACAGCGCGCGCCGGCCGTGTCCGGTGCTCATGAAGTCCTCCGGAGTCGAGAAGACCGCGACGAGGTGAGTAAGGGGCTCGAGAAGCAGGCGAGTCGCAGTCAGCCGTCGGCCGCAGTCCTGCCGCGACTCAGCCCGGCTGCGGCCACGCCCAGGGCCAGGACGGCTGGAACGGTCAACTCCAGCCACAGGGCGGTGCTCCGCTCGCCGCCGATGAGCGTGGTGAAGTTCGCCACGATCAGCCAGATCGCTCCGACGAGGCCGAGTGCGCCCAGTGTCGGGGCGATCAGCGTGTTCCAGGGGCGCGTGTCCAGGCGCTCGCGGCGGAAGAAGGCGATCACGGAGAGGGAGGTCAGCAGGTAGAGCAGCATGATCCCGAGCACGGCGACACCGCTGCCCCAGGAGAACAGCGTGAGCACCGGGTCCTTGCCGGCCAGCGCGAAGGGGGCGACCAGCAGGACGGCGACGACCGTCTGGACGCAGCCCGCCACAGCAGGCGAGTGGCGGCGGTTGATCGAGGACAGCGTGCGGGGCAGCAGTCCATCGCGGCTGAGCGAGAACAGGTAGCGGTTGGCGGAGTTGTGGAAGGCAAGGATGCCGGCGAAGAGGGAGGTGGCCAGCAGGAGGGGCAGGACGTCGTTGATCCAGGTACCGAACAGGTCGGCGATCGGTGCGAAGACGAAGCTCGTGGCGTCACCGCTCTGCAGCGCCTTCCCCGCGGCCTCGGTCGCCTTCGAGGCACCGTAGAAGGAGACCAGCATCCAGGTGGTGAAGGCGAAGAAGCCGGTGACGAGGGCGACGGCCAGATAGGTGGCCCGCGGGACCGTCTTACGGGGTTCGCGGGCCTCCTCACCGTAGATCGCGGTGGCCTCGAAGCCGACCATCGACGCCACCGCGAACATCAGCGCGGCACCCGGAGCTCCCTGGAAGGCCGCGCCCGGTGAGAACGACTGCGTGAAGCCCAGCCCCTCCGGCCCGCCGCCCTTGAACAGGGTGACCAGTGCGAAGACGCTCAGGATGCTGAACTCCGCCAGCACGAAGACGGCCAGCACCTTGGCGCCCATCTCGATGCCCGCGGCTCCCAGGACCTGGACGATCGCCATGGTGGCCAGGGAGCACGCCCACCAGGGCACGTGCGTGCCCGCGTACTGGCTCAGCAGGCCGCTCACGGTCGCTCCGTACAAGCCGTACATCGCTGCTTGAATGGCGCAGTAGGCGAACAGCGCGACGCCGGCACTGCCGGTACCAAGACGCGGGCCGAGGCCCTTGCCGATGTACATGTAGAAAGCGCCGGCGTCCACGACATGCCGGCCCATGGCCACGAATCCGACCGAGAACAGGAGGGTGATCACACCGGCCGCCACGTAGGCGGCAGGCGCTCCCGGACCGTTGCCGAGGGCGACGGCGATGGGGACGGCGCCCGCGACGCCGGTGAGCGGCGCCTGGGCGGAGAGGACGAAGAAAAGGATGCCCAGGACGCCGAGGGAGTTGGCCTTGAGCTTGCCTGCGGTGGAGACGTCGGGCGCGGTCTGGTTGCTGACCGCCGTCTGACTGTCCACTCGGATCACCTGCCAAAGAGGGAAGAGGAGTTCGTTTCAGGCCAAACGAGTTGCCTCATAGTGGGCTGGAACTAGCCGTTTGACAAGGGGTTGGGGGCGGGATTCTCGCGGCACCCCCGGTTCCTCATGAGGCCGTAACCACGGGGAAACGACCGAGGCCCTGGACACGGATGTTCACGGCCTCGGACGGTGTCCGGTCGGAGTCAGTCGTGCGGCTCGTCGTCGGCCTTCGCGCCGGTGCGCTGTCGGGCAGCGAGCAGCCGCAGCAGGGAGCGAAGCTCCTCGATGGCGGCGTCGGTGGTCTCCGGGCCGCCGAAGACGAGCTGGTGCAGTACGAGGCCGTCGAGGGCGGCGAAGACGAGCCGGGTGAGCGGGCGGTCGGCGCTGTGGGGCACTATGCGCGACAGTTCGCGATGCGTGGCGTCGAAGTACTCGTCGTACAGCGCACGCAGGTGCGTCAGCAGTTCGGGGCGGCGCCGGGCCTCCAACAGCAGCTCGTACTGGAAGGCCTGTATGTCCGGATCCGCGGTGACCATCTCCGACACGCCCGCTGAGAACTCGCCGACATTGCCGGTGGCCGGTTCGAGCGCGCTGGTGTTCAGCGAGGTACGGATCGCGTGCGCGAGCGCCTCCTCGATGAGAGCGTCCCGCGAGCCGAAGTGGTGCACGACAAGGCCGTGCGTGGTTCCTGCCTCCTCCGCAACCGCCCGGTACGTGAGCTTGCGCAGCCCGCCTCGGGCCACGACGCGCACGGCGGCGTTGGGCAGGGCCTCCCGGCCCTCCCCGTAGTTCATGCGCCTGCGCGGTGTGCGGCCTTCAGGAGTCTCGGCGGGTCCGGTCATGGCTGCGACTTCACCCATCCGCCTCCACGCCCAGGCGCGCGCCGGACCGGCCCGGCATGCAGGCCGGCGCCGGATTGCGGTCGGCGCCTGCCGGAGCGCCGCACAGGGCCGCCTCCTCCGTCATGCCCGGTACGGCGCGGTCTGATGGGCGGCATCAGCGCCGGGGCGGGCGGATGCCACGGAACTCCCAGTCGCCGCCGAGCGCGGTGGACAGCACCTCCTCGGACTCGGTGGGCTGGGCACCGACGTCGGTGCGGACGGGAGGGGCCGGTGACGATGTGGTTGGTGAGCCGGCCCAGCCCCTCCACCTCGACCTCGACGACGTCTCCGGGCTGGACGGGGCGGGAGTTGGCGGGGGTGCCCGACAGCAGGACGTCGCCGGGGTGGAGGGTGATGGTGCGGGCGATGTCGGCGACGAGGTAGTGCATGTCCCACGTCATCTCGTCCGTCGAGCCCTCCTGCACGACCTCGCCGTTGACGTGGGTGCGCAGGCGCTTGCCGTGGAAGTCCCAGTCGGTGACCAGGCCGGGGCCGAGGGGGCAGAGGGTGTCGGACCCCTTGACGCGGAGCATGGAGCCGGCATCGGTGTCGCGGAAGTCGTGCAGGCCGTCGGCTGGCGGCGCGCCCCTGAGACCAGCGGCGCCGTCTACACCGCCGGCCTGCGCGCCGATCCCGGGAACCATCTGCTGCGCACCCTGCGCCAGCTGCGTGACCTGGGCATCGGCGTCGTCACCGGCAACCATGAGTTCGACGGCGGCCTGACCGTGACAGCCGGGCTCGAACGAACTGCTCGGCGGGCCCGGTCTCGCGCTCGGGGCGATGACGCCCCTTGCCGCGGCCGTCGGCACGACGATCAATGCCGCGGCCGTCGACCCGACCGGGCCAAGCAGCCCCAGCGGCCGGAGAACGCTGCGATGTACCGCGCCGACCCGCGCCGAGGTGGTCCCGTGCCCCTGGTCCGTCGGTCTCGGCGATCACGCCGGGTGCGACGTAGAGGCGTATGGAGTCGTTCGGCCAGCGCCAGGGCTCCCACGGCACCGGAGTCAGCGCGGCTGTCAGCGTGTCGACGTGCTCGGCGGCCAGATCGGTGCCCAGGGCCTTGCAGAGGGCGTTCATCATGGCCTCATACAGGGCGAAAGAGAGAAACCCCAGCCGACGCCCGGCTGGGGTTCCTCGATGCGGTGAGTATAGGTCAGC
>NZ_PQSR01000081.1 GCF_002920635.1 Streptomyces sp. Ru72
CGGACGAGCGCGAGTCGGGGCGGGCGGCCGGGTTCGAGAACGTCCCGGCGATCGTGGCGGCCGCGGCGTCGCTGCGGGCGGTGCGGGCGGAGGCGGCGGAGGAGGCCCTGCGGCTGCGGGAGCTGACGGAGCGGATCCGGGCGCGGGTGCCGGAACTGGTCCCCGATGTGGAGGTGGTGGGCGATCCGGTGCGCCGGCTGCCGGGGATCGTCACCTTCTCCTGTCTCTATGTCGACGGGGAGACGCTGCTGCACGAGCTGGACCGCGCGGGCTTCTCCGTCTCGTCCGGTTCGTCCTGTACGAGCAGCACGCTGACGCCAAGCCATGTGTTGAGGGCGATGGGGGTGCTGAGCGAGGGCAACGTGCGCGTGTCGCTGCCGCCGGGGACACCGGCGGAGGACGTCGAACGCTTCCTCGCGGTGCTGCCGGAGGCGGTGGCGGGGGTCCGGGAGAAGCTGGGGGCGCCCTCCCCGCGGACCGCCGGGCCGGAGGACGCCCTGGTCGTCGACGCCCTCGGCAAGCGCTGCCCGCTCCCGGTGATCGAGCTGGCGAAGGTCTTCGGGGACGTCCCGGTCGGCGCCACGGTCCGCGTCCTCGCGGACGACGAGGCGGCGCGCCTGGACATCCCGGCGTGGTGCGAGATGCGGGGACAGGAGTACGTCGGAGAGGAGCCGGCGGAACGGGGTTCGGCGTACGTGGTCCGCCGGCTCTCCTAGTGCCCCGGCAGGGGGCTCATGGCACCTGCTGTGGCCCCGCTGCGGCCTCAGGCCAGGTGTTCCTGGACCTCCGCGGCGGCCTCGTCCCCGTACGCCTTGGTGAAGCGCTCCATGAAGTGCGCCCGCCGCAGCTGGTACTCCTGGGTGCCCAGCGTCTCGATGACCAGGGTCGCGAGCATGCAGCCCACCTGGGCCGCCCGCTCCAGCGCGACCCCCCACACCAGCCCCGAGAGGAAGCCGGCCCGGAAGGCGTCGCCGACCCCGGTCGGGTCCACCTTCGCGGTCTCCTCGGGGACTCCGACCTCGATCGGGTCCTCACCGGCGCGCTCGATGCGCACGCCGCGGGAGCCGAGCGTGGTCACCCGGTGGCCCACCCGGCCCAGGATCTCGGAGTCCGACCAGCCCGTCTTGGTCTCGATGAGCCCCTTCTCGTACTCGTTGGAGAAGAGGTAGGTCGCCCCGTCCAGCAGTATCCGGATCTCGTCGCCGTCCATGCGGGCGATCTGCTGCGAGAAGTCCGCGGCGAACGGGATGGACCGGGAGCGGCACTCCTCCGTGTGGCGCAGCATCGCCTCGGGGTCGTCGGCGCCGATGAGGACCAGGTCGAGACCGCCGACCCGGTCGGCGACCGTCTTGAGCTCGATGAGCCGGGCCTCGCTCATGGCGCCCGTGTAGAAGGAGCCGATCTGGTTGTGGTCGGCGTCGGTGGTGCAGACGAAGCGGGCCGTGTGCTGGGTCTCCGAGATCCGCACGGAGTCCGTGTCCACTCCGTGTCGGTCCAGCCATGCGCGGTACTCGTCGAAGTCGGAGCCGGCCGCGCCGACCAGGATCGGCTTGGTGCCGAGCTGCCCCATACCGAAGGCGATGTTCGCGCCCACCCCGCCGCGGCGTACGTCGAGGCGGTCGACCAGGAAGGAGAGGGAGACCGTGTGCAGCTGGTCCGCGACGAACTGGTCGGCGAAGCGGCCGGGGAAGGTCATGAGGTGGTCGGTGGCGATGGAGCCGGTGACTGCGATACGCACGGCTAGGACACGCTCCTGGGGCGGTGGTGATGGACAGTTCACGCTACCCGGTCCACCGGGCCCTCTGAAGCAGGCAAAACTACCCGATGGTAGATCTTTCCCGGTGGGCCCGGGCCTGCCTACGGTGCGGCCATGACGAAGCTCGAGGTCCTCGGCACCGCCCCGCTCGGCACGGAACCGGAAGGAGACCTGGCGTCGCTGCGCGGCGACTGTGCCCGCATGGTCCCGCACTGGGCCGCACCCGCGAAGGCCGCTTCCGCGCCGGTCTCACCGTCCTCGATCCACGGCGTCAGCGTGCCGTCCGCCTCCGCCCGCCTCCTGGACGCGATGTCCGACTACGGGGACTGATCCCGCGCCCGGCCGCGCCCGGCCGACCGGCGCGAGGGAACCGTGCGCTCCCCCGCCGCGTCCCATCGCCGTCCCCCGTAAGAGGGAGGCGGGATACGACCCATCGTGCCCTTTTCCGGCACGGCGGGGTCTCCTGGGACAGCGTGGAGCCGAAGGAGCGATGCGGTGAACACCGAGCGACCCGACGACGTGAGCGAGACCGCGGACGTCCCCGAGGGCGGGGGCGGCGCCGTGCCGCGACGGCGTTCCCCGGTGGTGGTCGCCTCGGTCGCGGCCGCGGTCCTGCTGGTCGGGGGCGGCGGGGCGTATCTGGCCACGAGCCTGTCCGGCGGGGCGGGCGGCTCCTCCGCACCGGGCGGTGACGGCGCTCCCCCGGCGCTGGCCCTCGACGGCCGCGGCGGGGTCGGCTCGCCGGGCATCGCGGTGGGCGAGCCGAACCCGTACGGCACGACGTACCGCGCGGCGGGCAAGCTCCCCAGTGGCCCCGGGTCGGCACCCGTGTACTGGGCGAAGGGCGAGGTGAAGCGGGACGAGGTGGCCCGGCTCGCCAAGGCGCTGGACGTGAGCGGCACGCCGCAGCGGGCCGGCGACTCCTGGACGGTGGGCGGCGGCAAGGACGGGGCCCAGCCGCTGCTGCGGGTGGCCGGGCAGGCGCCGGGGATGTGGACGTTCAGCCGGTACGGGCCCGGGTCCGACAACCTGTGTCAGGGCAGCAAGGTGTGCGCCTCCGCGCAGGGCTCCGCTGAGGGCTCCTCCTCCGTGGTGAGCGAGGCCGGGGCGAAACGGGCCGCCGCTGCGGTGCTGAAGGCGCTCGGCCAGGACGGCGCCAAGCTGGACGCGCACCAGGTCCTCGGCTCCGTGCGGGTGGTGAACGCCGATCCGGAGGTCGGCGGGCTGCCCACGCACGGCTGGTCGACCGGTCTCCAGGTGGCCGCCGACGGCCTCGTGGTGGGCGGCAGCGGCAATGTGAAGGCGCCGGTCAAGGGAGCGGCGTATCCCGTGCTCGACGCGAAGCGGACGCTGGAGCTGATGAACGGCGCGCCGTCGTACGGCCGCAAGGGCATCGGCGGCTGCGCCAGTCCCGTACCGCTGAAGGACCGGGACGAGCAGCCGTGCGGGGCGTCCACCGCGGCGCCGAAGCGGGCGTCGGCGACGGTGGACGGCGCGGTGTTCGGGCTGGCCCGGCACTCCGTGAACGGCCAGGCGGTGCTGGTGCCGTCGTGGCTGTTCGAGGTACGGCAGACGGGGGCCGGGGACGGCCTGACGGTGACGTATCCGGCGATCGACCCGCGGTATCTGACCACTCCGCAGCCGCCGGGGCAGCCGGGCCGGACGCCGTCCCCGGGTACGAGTGCTCCGGGCGGGACACCGTCCGCGGCGCCCGCGCCCACGAAGCACGACGTGAAGGTGATGGGCTACACCGCCGACGGCCAGGACCTCACGATCGCCTACGAGGGCGGGGTGTGTGCCGACTACGAGGCGTCCGTGAGCGAGGGCTCGCGGAAGGTGACGGTGACCGTGACCGAGACGCCCTGGCGGGGCAAGGTGTGCATCATGATCGCCAAGGTCTACCACGAGACGCTGCACCTCGAGGCGCCGCTCGGCGACCGCCAGGTGGTCGGTTCGGACGGCACGCCGATCCCGAAGGGAACGGTGCCCGCCGACGGGGCGGGGCCTCCGCTCGCGCGTTAGGAGCCTTGGCGGATGGACGAAGGCGGCGCCCCCGGATGGGGGACGCCGCCTTCACACGCCTACTGGTGGGCGCTGCTCAGCTGAAGGAGTCGCCGCAGGCGCAGGAGCCCGTCGCGTTCGGGTTGTCGATGGTGAAGCCCTGCTTCTCGATGGTGTCGACGAAGTCGATGGTCGCGCCGCCCAGGTACGGGGCGCTCATGCGGTCGGTGACGACCTTGACCCCGCCGAAGTCCTTCTCCACGTCGCCGTCGAGCGAGCGCTCGTCGAAGAAGAGCTGGTAGCGCAGGCCGGAGCAGCCGCCGGGCTGGACCGCGACGCGCAGCGCCAGGTCGTCACGGCCTTCCTGGTCGAGCAGGGCCTTGACCTTGGCCGCGGCGGCGTCGGTCAGGATGATGCCGTCGGTGACGGTGGTGGTCTCGTCCTGTACGGACATCTACATCTCTCCCGGGTTGTACGGAGACTGCTTGCCGACGAGTGCAACCGGCGTGGCCGCGGATTCATTCCGGGCCTGCGCGCGTCTTTTCGCGTCTCGCTTCTTCCTCATGCTCGCACACACGCCGGAACACGCACACCGGCCTGTGGAGGGACGGCCGTGGGCGGACCGGGATTCACGTCACATCGACGCTATCGCCATCGTCAAAGTGACGTGAAGCGGTTATGATAGATAGCGTCAATTCGACGAAAAGGCGTGTCCAGCATGTCCCGCCGGCCCTCCCCGGGGCCGGCGAGCCGCAGAACAGAAAGGGTGCGTGCCGTGACCACCGCCCAGACCCAGGAGCTCGACGTACAGCCGACGCCCCTCGCCCTCCTGCTGCTCGGCCGCGAGGCCGACCCGAAGAGCGAACGGGGTGTCGAGTGTCCCGGCGAGCTTCCCTCCCCGTCCGACCCGGACCTGGTCGAGCGCGCCCGCGCGGCCAAGGAGAAGCTGGGCGACAAGGTGTTCGTGCTCGGGCACCACTACCAGCGCGACGAGGTCATCCAGTTCGCGGACGTCACGGGCGACTCCTTCAAGCTGGCCCGGGATGCCGCGGCGCGACCGGAGGCCGAGTACATCGTCTTCTGCGGTGTGCACTTCATGGCGGAGTCGGCGGACATCCTGACCTCCGACCACCAGAAGGTGGTCCTGCCCGACCTCGCGGCCGGCTGCTCCATGGCCGACATGGCGACGGCCGAGCAGGTCGCCGAGTGCTGGGACGTGCTGAGCGAGGCGGGGATCGCCGAGCAGGTCGTGCCGGTCTCGTACATGAACTCGTCCGCGGACATCAAGGCGTTCACGGGCAAACACGGCGGCACGATCTGCACGTCGTCGAACGCGAAGCGGGCGCTGGAGTGGGCGTTCCAGCAGGGTGAGAAGGTCCTGTTCCTGCCGGACCAGCACCTGGGCCGCAACACCGCGGTGCGCGACATGGGCATGTCCCTCGAGGACTGCGTCGTCTACAACCCGCACCGCCCGAACGGCGGCCTGACCGCCGACGAGCTGCGCGCCGCGAAGATGATCCTCTGGCGCGGCCACTGCTCGGTGCACGGACGCTTCAACCTGGACTCGGTGAACGACGTGCGGGAGCGGATCCCGGGCGTCAACGTGCTGGTGCACCCCGAGTGCAAGCACGAGGTCGTGACGGCGGCGGACTACGTCGGTTCGACCGAGTACATCATCAAGACGCTGGAGGCGGCCCCGGCGGGCTCGAAGTGGGCCATCGGCACGGAGCTGAACCTGGTCCGCCGCCTGGCGAACCGTTTCGCGCCGGAGGGCAAGGAGATCGTCTTCCTCGACAAGACGGTCTGCTTCTGCTCCACGATGAACCGCATCGACCTCCCCCACCTGGTGTGGGCCTTGGAGTCCCTGGCCGAGGGGAACCTGGTGAACCGCATCGAGGTGGACAAGGAGACGGAGGCGTTCGCGAAGCTGGCGCTGGAGCGGATGCTGGCTCTGCCGTAGTGGCGAGGTGGTGCTGACGTGACAGTGCCCCGGCCGCCCGCCCTCACCGGCGCCGGGGCACTGCCCTGCGCGTACGGGTTCCGCCGCAGAGCCGTCGGACCGTCGGATGCGCCGGTCAGTTGCGGTCGCCGCTCGCTGCACAAGCTCCCGTGGCCACCGCCCGCCCTCCAGGCGCCCTTCCGTGCAACCTCAGATAGAAGCGCTGCAGGGACTCCTCGGGTCCGCCCGCCTCGAAGCGGTTGCCGACCTTGCCGAGCGGGTTCCAGATCCGCCCGTCCGGCATGCGCACGCCGACCGGCTGCCCGAAGTAGGCACGCTGGTCGGCGTCGAAGTCCACCCACACCGCCCCCGCGCGGCGCACGAGCACCTCACCGACGTACGCTCCGATCCCGAAGAGCGCGTCCCGCGCCCTGTCCCGATCGGCGCCGCCCTTGCGCAGCCCGTCGATGAGGAAGTCGACGACCCGCAGACTGGCCACGGAGTAGTCGAGCGGCAGCCGGTGGCGAGCGGTGACACGCGCGACGAAGCCCGCGGCGTACCGCCTCATCTCACCGGCACTCACCACACGTTCGCTCCCCCTGGCCATGGCCCCCCATCCCTTCGCTCGGCGCGGGGGAAGCCGAACCGATTCCCCCGCTTGACCAAGCGGATGCCGTCTCTTGAACATCACAAGTCATGGGCATGGCAATCGTCACATGGAAAAGTCACAGGCGGCGTACAACCTTTTCACCGCTCACGCGTCCCGCTCACCACACCCGACTGGTGGTGCTCCTACCGGGTCGCTCTCGCGGCGCGCGGCGTCGACGAGCCCCCAGGACGCAGGGCGGGCAGGCCGGCCGCGGCGCGCGCCGGTACCGCCCTCGCCGCTGTGCGCGGTGGTCACCGCCAGGGTGTCGCGTCCGGCGTCAGAAGGGCCTGTATACGGCCTTCGTCTCGACTGTCCGCGCATTGGTGACGGGGCCGCGGCTGCTGTATAACCAGGCGCTCGCGATCGTGGAGGAGTACCCGCATGAGACCCCGTTCCGCTGCCGCCCTGGCGGTTCCCGTCCTGTCACTTCTGCCCCTCTCCCTGACCGGGTGTTCCGGAGGTGGCACCGGCGGGACGGAGTCGGCGGCCACCGGAATGCCGGCGGGGTCGACGTCCGGGAACGTCGATGCCAACGGGCGGAAGGGCGGGAGCGAGCAGGCGGAACCGGCCGAGCCGCGCACCCCGGAGGAGTTTCTCGCACGGGCGCGCAAGGCGATGTCCGCGGAACACGGATGGACCTTCGCGGTGAAGGGGAACGAGGGCCTGGTGGTGCAGGGCCGGCAGAACACCGCCACCTACACCGCCACGGTCCGGCGGACGCAGCAGCCCGAGGCGCTGCACTCCACCGGGACCACCTACACCAAGGGCACCGCCAAGCCGGAGGAGGTCTACCTCGTCGGCGGAACGGGTTACGTCCGGAAGGGCGGATCCGGCGCGCAGTGGAAGAGCGGTCCCCTCTCCGACCCCGAGATCGCCGACGTCGTCGAGGACCCGATCGCCGCGCTGGAGGCCTTCCGGACGTACGCCCGGGAGGAGAAGACCGGTGGCGGCGTCTCGGTGGACACGCCGGCCGGCCGGGCCGAACTGCGGGTGACCGTACCCACCGCCACCCTGCCGACAGTGCGGCAGCGAGCCGTCGTCAAGAATGCGGTACGCGAACTCACCCCCACTTTGCGGCAGTTGCGCGCGGCGGGCGTCGCGGCTCCCGAGAGCCGGATCAAGGTCGAGCACGTCGAGGAGGACCTGACCCTCGACTCCACCACGTACCGGATCACGTCCCACCGCTTCCGGTGCACCTTCCTCATCCCTTACGGCGCCCAGAGCATCCGCTACACACAGGACGTGACGGAACGCACCGAGGGCGTGTTCAGGGGGGTCATCGAGCTTCCGGCGGGCGTGCGGTGAGCGAACCGGTGGATGCACCGACGCCGGCGCCTCACCGATGCAGTATCAGTTGGCTGCCGCCCCTGGCAGGCGACGAAGGCCGACGACATCCCTCCTGCGGCGACGCGGAGACGTACCGAAGAAGACGACCTGCCCATGCATGGTCGACGAAGAGCCGAGCGAGTGGTAACTGCGCAAGCTAAGGCACGGGCGAGGGACTCCTGCTCCAGTGCCCGTTCCTCCAGCGGTCGCTCGGATCCGGCCGAGGAGACCCCGCATGATCTCCTCGGCGGGTTCTTCTACGCAGGGGGCGCGGCGCGGGCTCGGGTTGACGTAGATCAGCCCGGTCCCCAACGCCAGCGCGACGGCCGGCGTGATCGAGCGGCCCGCCGCGCCCGCCGTGTCGCGGGGGCGGCGGGCCAGGACACGCGGGGTGATCGCGAGGGCCGAGAGGACCGACGCGACCACCAGCGCGTCCACGGGTACCCGCACGTCCGTCACGTGTGCAGGTACACCTCGCATGTCGCGCCCGTCCGGTGGACGACCACCCCGATGAGTCCGGTCGCGTTCGCCGACCGGACGTACCGGCCCGGGAGGACACCCGACGGTTGCGGGCGCCCAAGGGCACGACAAGACGGCCGCCTCGCATCGGCGTCACTGTCCGACCAGCCGTGGTACTTGGCGAAGACCTCGGTGGCGACGATGCGGTGATCCGCCGGCGTCGTCGTGCGGAACCGGTTGCCGGCCATGAAGCCGGGCACCGCCCAACACGGCAGCTGCAACACGGCGGCCATCGGCTACGTGTCGTCCGCAGCGCTGGCGTAGTAGCCCATCACCTTCGCGGACGGTGGCACCTTGAGGTCGAAGTCCCTGAACGCCTGTTCGGAACTCACGTCGGTAGGCGGGGCGGTGTGATCGGTGCCATCGCACATCGGACGGGTATGGACTGCAGGGCGTGTCGAGAACCGACAGCTCTCCGGTCAACTGCCCGCCGCTCTGACTTCAACTCCTTGGCCACCGCGCACGGCCAGGGCCTGCGCCGTCTTGCGACGGCGCACCCATCCGCGCAGCACCTGCCCGTTCCTCGGCGGTCAGTTCCAAGGGCACAAGCTTCAGACTCGGCACCCGCCCACCCTGCAAGCCACCGAAGAATGAACGACTCAGGACACCAGCACGTCTACGACGCCCTCAGCTCTCCGACCATGCCGATCAGCTTCCGATGGGCCGGGTTTTCTTGGAAGGTCGGATAGCGCCGAGAAATGAATTCCAATACCTCGCTGGAGAACCTGAAGGCGACGGCCAAGAACTCGGCGACCGCGCAGTGCCCGAGCACGGGATCCCAGGACCTCGTCACGGTCACCGTTTCGCCATCGAGCGTGAAGTGAATCAGCAGATCGTTCTCCGTGAAGCTGATGCGCCCGGGATTCCCCTGCCGAATGTCGCGGGCCGCAAGAAGCAAACAGAAGACGAAGTCGAGGGCTGGTGTCCCGGGGAATGCTTCGCTTCCGAACTCATCAGTGGTGATGGACACTTCCATTTCGAAGTACTCGTACCGTAGGTCCATCTCGCTGGCACCCACCAGCTTGGCGAGCTTCTTGTCGTTGAGCGCCCGCATGGAGTCCGGGACAAAGGTGATGTCAAACATTACGCTCCAAGACTGCAATCGGAGGATGTCGAGGTCTGTGCGGTCGGTCGCCCGCACCGCAGAGGAGCGGTGCGGGCGAACCGACGTGCCAGGCGAACGGATTCCTACGGAATGGGGTGAGCGGTTCTCAGGCTGCCATCCGGGTTCAGAACTACCTTGATCCCGTACGCTCTGTTGGTCCCCAGGCCCCGGGCCTGCATCTCACTGAGGATTCCCACGCCGTCGGGACCCGCGTTGACCCTGCCCTCGTAAACGTAGCCGTCACGTCCCCCGTCGTTGGGCTTGGCAGGGTTGTTCTTCACAACCTGCTGAATCCACTGTTGTACCTTCTTGCCCTTACCGATGAACGCGCCCTTGGTGCGCGGATCGTACTCCGAGCCACCGATGCGGTGCCTGTCGAGGACATGCTGCCAGCCATCGTGATCATCGGTCTTCCAGGTGATGTCCGGGTTCTGCGCACCGGGGTCCGACGGGTCGAAACGAGGACCACTGCCACCGCCACCGCCCGATGAACCGCTGTCGGAGCTTCGCAGATTGCCCAGGTCCTTGCCGAGGTTGGTCGCCCCGTCGACAGCCATCGTGGCCCCACCGTACGCGGTCGCGAAGCCGGTTGCCGCCACAGCGGCGCCGGCCACACACGACAGGCCGAGCGTCTCGATGCCGCCGGCGATGCACATGGCAGCGCCACCGACCATCATGTCGGCGCCACCGAACAGGCCTGCCACGCCGAGACCGGTCTCGAGGAGATCGCCGCCGATGTCGGACAGCGTGTCGGAGTTGTCGGAGAACCAGTCCCCCACTGCCGAGGCGGTGTCCGAGCACCAGTCGCACCAGCTATGACCATCGAGCTCGATGTTGGTGGTCGGGTTACCGCCGGTGAAGGCGTACCGGTTCCCGGTGTACGGGTCGGCGCCGAGGCTCATGTCGGCCAGGGCCCCGTTGTACATGTCCCGGGTGGTGAAGCGGTTGAGCCCCGGGTCGTAGTCGCGGAAGCCCATGTCGTAGGTGCCGGACTGGGCGTCCCAGCGCTTGGCGTTGTAGCGGTAGGGGTTGTACGCCTCCTTCGTGGGGTCTGCGGCATCGGGCTTGTCGATGCCCGTGAACTCGGACTCATCGTCGGAGCCGTAGGCCGTGTAGCCGTACGTCGCCTTGGTGTCGCCGTTCTTGTCAGTGAGGGTTTCGACGTCGGTGTGGCTGTTGTAGCTGTAGTAGCCGTCCTCAGTCGTGCCGTCGGTGTTGTACTTGATCTGCGAGAGGCGTTCGCCCCACGGGCTGTACTGGTAGGACTTGGTGAGCGTGCCGGCGACCTTCTCGTCCAGGACTTCGCTGGACAGGCCCAAGTACTCGTAGTCCGTGGTCTTGCCGTTGGCGGTTTCTGAGGTGGTGCGGTCGAGCGGGTCGAAGGTGTACGTGGTCGACTTCAGCGCTCCAGTGCTGTCCGCCTTCTCGGACTTGATGACGTGGTCGAAGCCGTCGTACGTGTTCCGCTGAACGATCTGGCCGCCGGTGGTGACTGACTCTTCGCGGCCAAACGGATCGTAGTTGTAGTTGGCTGTCGCCCCGGACGTGGTCGCGGTCAGCAGTCGGTTGCGGTCGTAGTTGAACGCAGTCGTGATGCCCTGAACCGTCTGGTTGATGACGTTGGCGTTGTTGTCGTGGACGTACGTCTCCGTCGCTGCGCCGTTGCCCGTTTTCACGGTCTTCGCCAGGCGGTCGGCCGGGTCGTATGTGTAGTCCGTGGTGGAGGAGAGGTACGCCGTGTGGTCGTCGGCGTTCATCTTCTTCGCCACGTCCTGCGCCTTGTTCCCGTTGGGGTCGTAGGCGTAGGTGTGCGAGGAGACAAGGGTGCCGTTGGGCTTCTTCTCCGTGGTGGACCTGGCCAGGCCGTCCAGGAAGTACGTGTAGTCAACGGTGTTGCCGTTGGCCTTGGTCTCCTGGAGCTTCTGCCCGCGGTCGGTGTACGTGTATGACGTCACCTTCGGCGACGCATCCGTGGCGGACTTGCCGACCGAGACCGTCTTCACCAGCTCACGCAGGTCGTACGTGTACTTGGAGAACTGGTCGGGGTGCGTGATCGTGTCCGGCTTGCCGTCCGCGTCGTACGCGTACGACGTGGACTTTTTCTCCACACCGGCGAGCGACTCGGTCACCTTCTGGACCTGGTTGAGGCCGGTGTAGGCGATCGTGTATGCGTCGATCTTCGCCGTCGACGACGTGTCGTCGATCTTGGTGAGGTTGCCGTTCGCGTCATAGGTGTACGCGAACGTCTCCTTCTCGTTGTCGGTCTCACCCGAGTTGTCGCGGACCAGCTTCACCCCATCGGCAACGACCGTGCCGCCGCTGTTCTGGAACAGCTGCAGCTTGGCCGCGTTGCCCTGGGTGAAGGAGTACGAGCCCAGCGAGACCCAGGTGCCCTGGTTCGCGGTCGCGTTCTGGTCGATCGTCTTGTCGACCGCGCCGGTCGCGTGGGTGAGCGTGTACTTGGCCGTCGTCGCGGCACCGGTGACCTTCGGGAACTTCACGTACGCGGTGTACGTGCCGTCCTCGGGGATGTTGAGCGTCCACGTGAAGGCGTCCGTGCCTGTGCCCGCCGCGTGGGTGAGGTGGTTGTAGCCCTGCTGGCCGGTGATGTCACCGGAGGTCCAGGTGCCGGTCTTCGACGTGTTCTGGGTGTCGGAGTTGTCGACCAGCACCACCGCGCTACCGACCGGCACACCGTCGTCCGAACGCGACTTCAGCTTGCCGTCCGGGTAGTACGACCACGTCATCGTGCGGTTGGAGGAACCGCCCGCCGACGTCAGCGTGCGGGCCGTCTGCTGGCCCAGCTCGTTGTAGTCGTAGCTGGTGGCGATGTCCCACGGGTCCGTGGAGGACTCCACCCAGCCGTTGTCGTAGTAACTGTAGGTGGTTTCGTTGCGGACCGTCTCACCGTCCGACGGCGGCAGCGAGGTCTTCGCCACCCGGCCGACCGCGTCGTACGTCGTCTGGGTGTAGACGTTCGGGTCGTTGTAGCGGGCGTCCGCCGGATCGTAGGGCTGGTACTGCTTGATCGGGCGGTTCAGCGCGTCGTACTCGGTGCGCTGCGTGAACGCCGTGGTCGTGCCAGCGGCGACGGCCCGAGGTGTGATCACCTTGGTCGTGTTGCCGACCTGGTCGTACTCGTACTTCGTCGTGTTGTACGTAATGGTCGACGTGCCGTCGTGCGGGACCTTGACCTGGATCTGCTTGCCGCGCTCGTCGTAGGTGATGAGCGTGGTGTTGTTCTCCGCGTCCGTGGTGGAGACGACCAGGCCGTCCTTGTCGTAGGCCTTCTTCGTGGTCTTGCCGGCCGCGTCCGTGACGGCCGTGACCCGGTGGTCCAGGTCGTATGCCGTCTTGGTCGTGTAGTCGGTCGTGTCGGTCGTCGCGTTCTTCTTCGGGTCGATGACCGTGACGACGTTGCCGGCGTTGTCGTACTCGTAACTGATCTTGTCGTTGTCGGCGTTCACCACCGACGTCAGCTGGTAGATCGCGTCGTAGTTGTTGGTGGTGACATAGTCGGTGGAGTCCGACGTGGTCAGGTTGCCCTTGGGCTCCGTCGTCGTCTTGAGGTTACCGACCTTGTCGTACGTGTAGGTCGTCACCCGGGCGTCCGACGTGGCCGCGTCCTTGGGCTCCTCCAGCGACGTCACCTGGTCCGCCGCGTCGTACACCGCCTGGTAGACGGCGCCGTTCGTCGCCGTCGACTTGGTGACGTTGTCGTTCGCGTCGTACTCCGGCGCCGGAGTCGTGATCAGGACACCCTTGTCCTGCTCCTTGGGCACCTTCTTCACCAGCGGACGGCCGAACGTGTCATACGTCTGCGTGGTCACCTTCTGATTGGCGTCGGTGACCTGCGTGACCTGGCCCCGCTCGTCGTACACGAACAGCGTCGACTTGCTCAGCGCGTCCGTGATCGTCGTCGGATAGCCGGTCGGGCCGAAACCGCTGTACGTCGTCGGATTGCCGTTGGCGTCCGTCGCCTTGGTCAGCTCGCCATAGGAGTCGTACGCGTACGTCGTGGTGTAGTCACCCGCCGTCGACGTCGCGACACCCTTCGGGTCCGTGACCGACGTCAGGTTGCCGAACGAGTCGTAGCCGAACTGCCAGGCACGGCCCTCCGGGGAGGTCTTGCGGAACAGGTCGGCCGAGTAGCCGTCCGCACGCGTCTGGTACTCGTACTTGGCCGCGTTCGGCGGCCACTTGGTCGTGTCCGACACACAGGTGGTCGTCTGGTCGGGCACGCCCGCCTTGTTGTTCTCCGCATCGCGCTGCCAGAGCGGGTAGCCCGTCTTCTGGTCGTAGCAGTACGCGGTCTTGGCGCCGTTGGGCTCCTCCAGGTAGGTGACGTTGTTGTCGGCGTCCCACGACATCTTCGTCGTCTCGGACTTGGCGTTGGTCGTCTGGACCGGGCGGCCGAAGTCGTCCGTGACGTACTTCGTGGCGTGCGACTCGGCGTCCGTGACCGTGGTGTCGGTGAACTTGGTGTTCGCGGTGTCGGCCGCGTACGCGAAGTCCGTGGTGCCGCCGATGCGGTCGGTGATGGTCTTCGTCCACCAGTGGTACTTCGGGTCGTCGCCGGTCTGCGGGGCGTAGTACGACAGCTGGGTCGCGTTGCCGCGCGGGTCGGTGGCCTTGACCAGCTTGACGTTCTTGTTGCCCTGGGTGGCGTCGTAGGTGAACTTGAAGACCTTCGGCTGGGAGGAGCCGTCACCGTCGGTGAACTGCCCCAGCAGGCCCTTCGTCGTGTAGTAGAAGGAGATCTTGCGGACGGGCAGGCCCGAGACGGATGCGGAGATGTCCGTGATGGACTTGATGTGGTCGTAGATCTTGGAGTTGGTCAGGTTGCTGCCGGTGACCTTGGCGCCGGTGTCGTCGATGTAGTCGTACGACGCGTCGCCTTTCTTGTAGTACTCCACCGTCAGCGACTGCCGGCCCGCCGGGTCGGTGATGTACGTGAGGAACTTCGTCGGCTTGTTGTTGGACTTGCGCTCCTCGTACGTGTACGTCTGCGTGTTGGAGTTCTTGTCGACGATCGACGTCAGGTAACCGTCGCAGCCGAAGTAGAACCGCGTGCCGTCCGGGCGCAGCAGCGTCCAGGCGTCCGGGACCGGGTCCTTGTCCGGGGTACAGTCCAGGCCCGCCTTGGCCGTCACCTTGTAGTGGACACCGGCGGGGGCCTTCCAGGTTCCGTCGGCCTGCTTGGTGAAGACGTGGGTGGTGCCATCCCCGTCGGGGAGGCGGATCTCGGTCGGGTTGGGGTTGGGGTGGAAGTCCAGCGGAGCCCCGAGCCGGATCGGTCCGGCGAGCTGCGCGGACCAGCCCGCACCGGAGACCGTGTCGGAGGTGTCGAGTGAGTTGTAGGCGAAGCGTGCGAACGTCGTCAGCCCGCGGCCGGGGTTGGTGAACGCGTTGTAGGACCAGACGGTGTTGCCGGAGGCGAGGTTGTTCATCACCGTCGAGCCGGCACCGGTGTTCTTGCCCGTGTAGGAGTAGAACTTCTCCAGGCCCAGCGCGTCGGAGGTCGGGTCCTCCACCGCCACGTTCTGCTTCAGCGGCTGGATGCTGGTGTTCGTCGCTGACAGCCAGGAGCCGTCGGAGACCTTCTTGACGTCCCAGCCCAGCACGTAGTCGGTGCGCTTGCTGCCGGAGTCGGAGTTGATCGGTGTCTTGACCTGCGCCTGGATCGTCGCCGACTGGCCCGGGTTGAGGGCCGGGATTGCCGTGGAGAGCTGGTTGCCGCCGTTTGTGACGTCCGTGCCGTCCGGCAGCTTCCAGGTGTACGACAGCACCCGCTCACCGGACGCCCACGCACTCGACGTGGTGTTGGTGACCGTGAAGTCCACCGTGTACGTCGAGTTCGGGGTCATCCGGGCCGGGGTCTGCGGCGCGTAGTACGTGTCATCCGTCGTGGAGTCGACGTAGATCACCCGCAGCAGCGGGCCGAGCTGGGGATCGGACGCCTCCGAGCTCAGGAACAGGGTGCGCTCCTGCGGGCCGGTCGACGTCTCGTCCTTGAGTTTCACCAGGGCGCCGTGGTTGGAGGACGGGGTCTTGGTCCAGCCCTGGGTCAGGGAGGTGGCGTCCCACCAGTGCCGGCCCACCTCGGACACCTGTGCCACCGTGTCGGACACCGTCGCCGAGTAGTCGCCGCCCGCCGTCGTCCACGCGGTGGTGGAGGTGGCGTTGTTCCAGGTGGCCTGGGTCTCGTTGAAGTCCTTCGTCAGGCCGTGGAGTTCGTAGATCGCGCCGTTGGTTCCGGTGGTGGTCTCCGCGCCCCACATGAAGAGGCGGGATTCCAGGATCGTCGCCGTGGTGGGGATGGCGGAGGTGTTGAAGTCCAGCGCCGCGCGGGCCTTGCCGTAGGTGGTGGAGTTGTTGCCCACCTCCAGCCACTTCTGGCCCACCCCGTACGAGGCGATCGTGTCCTCGTTCGTCGTCGGCTGACCCGAGGACAGGGTCGTGTCCGACACCGCCGAGGTGCCCTGCAGCAGCCGCATCGTCCGGCCCGCCTTGGGCACGCCCACGATGCGCGTCGGGGAGCCCAGCAGCTGGCCGTTCTTCGTCTTCACCGCGAGCTGGTAGTAGTACGACCGGCCGATCTCCACCGACGACGAGTCCGGCGTCGGGGTCGCCGTCGTGTCCGTGTAGGCGGTCGCCGACTTGTCGATCGGGGCGACCAGGGTGGCCGCGGACGGTGTGAACGCCTGCTGCGTGGAACGGTGCAGCTGGTACTCGACGATGTCGTAGCCCGAGTCACCGGTGGTGTTCGAGTACGCCTTCCAGGACAGCTCCGGGCCGGTGGAGTGGATCACCGTCGGCGAGTTCAGCGTCGTGCCGATCTTGCCGTACGTCACCGTCAGCCGCGGAATCGTCGCCGTCTCGCCGCCGTAGTCGCCGTCACCGGACTCGTAGCGCGGGCCGCCGGTCGGCGCGGTGGAGGACTCGTCCGTGGCCTTGAGGACGAACCCGTTGTTCGCCGACGTGCCGTTGATCCACTGCTGGACGGTGTCGGTCACGGGGAACTTGTGCCACTGGTTGTACTGACCGGCGCCCTTGGTGATCGTCGCCGGGTTCACCCAGCGCACCGCGTCCGCGATCACCGCCGTGGAGGTGGACGCGGGACCGTCGCCGAGGACGACCTTGCCGGCCGTGCCCTGCGAGAAGTTGATCTCGTTCCCGCCGTTGAGGGAGGCCCACACCCCGTTGGTGCCCGACTGCTGGTTCACCGTGTACGTCGTGGACCCGCCGCTGCCCGTCACCGTGTACGGCGCGTTGGTCGCCCGGTCGGCACCCGCCACGTAGTGCACGTCGACGCGGTAGGAGTCGCTCTCCGGGAGCTTCGGCTGCCAGGTGTAGGTGTCCCCGGCCACCGAGTCCTTGTTGGAGTGGTAGTCCGAGCCGATCCCGGACGACGACGACGTCGCCGGCCAGGTGCCGGTCGCCGCCGTGGTGCCCGCATCGCCGTCGTCGACCTGCACGCTGGTGCCGGACAACTCGCCTACCAGCGACGAGGTGTTCGACCAGGTCGCCGTGGACTCGTCCCATGCTCCGGTCGCCCGGTAGGCGCCGATGGTGACGTTGTTGCCGTTGGTGGTGTGCGCCTGGTCGTAGTACATCTCCAGGCGCGCCGAGTCGATCTTCGTACCCGACGGGATCTCGCTCAGCGGGAACTTGATCAGCGAACGGGAGATACCCGTGTCCGTCTTGCCCGCCGACAGCTTCCACGTGGTGTTGAAGTTCGTCGACGCCTGATCCGACAGGACCATCGTGTCCTGCGAGTCCGTCGGACTGGGCGCGATCGTGATCGTCGGGTCGATCACCACCGGATACCGCCGGTCCTTCGACGCCAGCCACCGCGTGTCCGGCGTGACCGTCAGCTTCCAGGACTTCCCGTCCCGGGTCAGCTTCTGGGTGACCTTGGTGCTGTAGGTCTCCCCGAAGACAGACTTGTCCGCCTTCTTCGCATCCGTCATGAACGGCGCCGGGATCACCATGACCGGGGTGTTCGGCAACTCCCCGTACAGCGCGATCGAGCCGTCCTTGCGGGCCTTCGGCACCAGCCCCTCGGTGTTCAGCGTGAAGGTGAACCTCAGCGGACCGGACGGGCGCCGGGCGAGGGTGATGTTCTCCTTCACCCGGCCGCGGCCGACGCCGTAGGAGATCTCGGCGCCGTGCGTCCGGTCCTCGTACGTGACCGTCGAGCCCTTCGCCTTCGGCTCCAGCCGCTTGCCGGCACCCTCAAGACCCAGCGTGACCGACCGGCCGTCCGGCGACTGGAAGCGCAGGAGGCGGCCGGCGTCCGAACCGAACCAGCTCCGGCCCTCGTTCGTCGTGTTGGAGAACTCGAAACCCTTCGCCGACGAGGCGCGCACCGAGGTGTCGATCGGCTTCCATGCCTTCGACTTCGCGTCCCGGTAGGAGGTCGGCAGCGCCGACAGCTCCGCCTGCACCCGGCCGTCCGAGAGCTGCCAGAAGCGGGCGTTCGCCGTCCGGCGGCCCGTCAGCTCCCGGACGCGCTTCGCCTTCGGCGCGATCCTGCCCTTCGGCAGCTTCTGCCTGTCCGCCATCTCCAACTCGTCATGCGACGGCGGCTTTCCGTTTTCTTTGCTATCCTCAAACCACCCCTTGACGGTGTCGATTATTCCCTTTCCGTCACCGTCGGAGGCGGGGGCCGCATAGGCGATCTGGGGCAGCGCGGTACTTGTCACCGCGGATACCACCAGGCACGCCAAGAGCCTGCCCGATCTGGATCTCACGCCACACCTTTCCTGGACATTCGTCATCGAAACAGCTGCCCGCGCACGTCTTCCATCTGGGATGACGGCAGATCACAGGCAGCGGCGCCGGGTTTCTAGTCACGCGGCCGACTCGGTGTCAAGCGATCGGACATACGTGGAACTTGGGGGGTTCCCCGGCACTTGAGGCCGAATCGACCGGCCCTATTGCCCGATATTTCCGCTCGCTGGAAAAGGCGATTCGGAGTGGTGTATAAACGCCCGGCTCCAACCCCCAGAACCCGAGCATTCTGAATTTCAGGGAGACCATCCATGGGCGGCGAAACCCAGGAATCCGAAACGGCAGGGAAGCCGACCGGCGACCGCCTCGGCCTGGTCATCGGCGGTGCCCTGCTCGCCGCCTGCGCGGGCCTCGTCCTCTACGGCGTGCTCGACACGGGCAAGGACGACAGCAAGCCGGAACGCCGTATTCCGACCGCCTCGGTGACGTACGAGGTGACCGGCACCGGCACCGCCGACATCACCTACCAGGCACGCAGCGCATCCGGTGAGGCCACCGTGGTCAAAGCCGCCGCGCTGCCTTGGCACAAGACGGTGGACGTCCCGCTCGGCAAGGAACCGACCGTCAGCATCGTCCTCGGCGAGAAGGGCGGTCAGGCCCGCTGCGCGCTCGCCGTCCGCGGCAAGCACGTCCAGAGCGCCACCGCCAACGGCACCTTCGGCCGGGCCACATGCTCCGGCGTGCTGCCACCCGCCGAAGACGGCGAGCAGCAGGGCTGAGCCCGACCAGTCATCCCGTTGAGCCCAGCCCACGCACCGATCAGAGAGGGGCGTTTCATCCGAGAAGTCCGCCGGCCCGCCGTCCCCGGCCGCGGCGCCGGGATCTTCCTCCACGTCAACGGCTCCGGAGCCACAGCAGGCTGCGTCTCCGTGCCCCGCGCCACGAGGGACCGGATCATGTCCTGGATCGCCCCCGGCAACCACCCTCGCATCGCCATCGGATGACCGGCATGCAGGAGGGCACGGACAGCTCCCCGGCAACCGGTGGACAGAGCGTCCCGAGCCCGCTCAGTCCACCCGTGGGCGCACCAGCCCCGACTCGTACGCGATGACGACGAGTTGTGCCCGGTCGCGGGCGCCCAGCTTCGCCATGGCGCGGTTGACGTGTGTCTTCACCGTCAGCGGGCTGACCTCCAGGCGCTCGGCGATCTCGTCGTTGGAGTGGCCGCCGGCGACCTGGACGAGCACCTCGCGCTCCCGGCCGGTGAGGGTGTCGAGCCGGTCGGAGTGGGCCGGGTCGCGGCCGTCGTCGCCCTGGGCGAGGAACCGGGCGATGAGCCCCTTGGTGGCGGCGGGCGACAGCAGTGCCTCGCCGCCGTGCGCGACGCGGATGGCGTTCAGCAGGTCCTCCGGCTCGGAGCCCTTGCCGAGGAAGCCGGAGGCGCCGGCGCGCAGCGACTGCACGACGTAGTCGTCGACCTCGAAGGTCGTCAGTATGACCACCCGGACATGGCCGAGGGCCGGATCGGCGCTGATCAGGCGGGTGGCGGCGAGGCCGTCCGTGCCGGGCATGCGGATGTCCATGAGGACGACGTCGGCGCCCCGCTCCCTGGCCAGCCGTACCGCCTCGGCTCCGTCGGACGCCTCGCCGACCACCTCCATGTCCGGCTCGGAGTCGACGAGCACGCGAAAGGCGCTGCGGAGCAGCGCCTGGTCGTCGGCGAGCAGGACGCGGATGGTCATACGGGCGCTCCCTGGGCGGCGGTCACACGGTCTCCCCGGCTGCGGTCGTCGTGTGGTTCTCGACCGGCAGGATCGCATGGACCCGGAAGCCGCCTCCGTAGCGGGGACCGGTGGTGAGGGAGCCGCCGACTGCGGTGACGCGCTCCCGCATGCCGAGCAGGCCGTGGCCGCCGTGGCCGTCGTCGTCGCCGGGTGGGCCGTCCTCGCCGGGGCCGTCGTCGAGGACCGTGATCTCCACGTCCGGGCCCACGCGGACGACGCTCACCTCTGCCTTGGCGGTGGGCCCCGCGTGCTTGCGCACGTTGGTGAGGGCCTCCTGGATGACGCGGTACGCGGCCAGGTCCACGGCGGCGGGCAGGGCCGTGCCGTCGTCGGCGCCGGCGACCTCCACGGGGAGCCCTGCGCTGCGGAAGGTGTCGGCCAGCTCGTCGAGGCGGGCGAGGCCGGGGGCGGGTTCGGTGGGGGCCTCCGGGTCGCCGGACTGGCGGAGCAGGCCGACGGTGGCGCGGAGTTCGTTGAGTGCGGAGCGGCTGGCCTCGCGGACGTGGGAGAGTGCTTCCTTCGCCTGGTCGGGCCGCTTGTCCATGACGTGGGCGGCGACTCCGGCCTGCACGTTGACCAGGGCGATGTGGTGGGCGACGACGTCGTGCAGGTCGCGGGCGATGCGCAGCCGCTCCTCGGCGACGCGGCGGCGGGCCTCCTCCTCACGGGTGCGCTCCGCGCGCTCGGCCCGCTCCCTGATGGCCTGCACGAAGGCCCGGCGGCTGCGCACGGCGTCGCCGGCCGCAGCGGCCATGCCGGTCCAGGCGAAGAGACCGAGGTTCTCCTGCGCGTACCACGGCAGGGGGCCGGCGAGCATGGCGGCGGCGGTGAGCACGGTCATGGTCAGCAGGCCGACGCGCCAGGTGGTGGGGCGGTCGGTGGTGGAGGCGACGGTGTAGAGGGCGACGACGGCGGACATCGCGACGGGGGCGCGCGGGTCGGCGGTGACCAGTTCCACGAGGGACAGGGCGACGGTGACGGCGAGGACGGCCATGGGGCGGCGCCTGCGGAGGACCAGCGCTGCCGCGCCGAGCACCATGAGGACGAGGCTGAGGGCGTCGGGGGTGCGGGCGCCCCAGGTGGCGCCTTCGCCGTGGGGGTCGGCGAAGGAGGTGGCCAGCATGGCCACGAGGACGCCGAGGGCCAGCACGGCGTCCAGGGCGAGGGGGTGGGCGCGCATCTGGCACCGGGTGCGTTCCAGGGTGCTCACGGCTCTCACGGTACGGGGCGCCTGCGGCGGGCGGAACAAGGGCCGAGGGTGCCCGCCGGAGCGCGTACCGTCCGGGGGCCGCTGACCCCAGTCCCCCGCCATCGGCACCTCGGCTCAGCAGTGCCGCCTGTCAGCCCGGGATCAGCCCGTCCCCGCTCAGCATCTCCCGGACCTCCTCCAGGCTCGCGTCCGGCGACGGCAGGATCAGCTCCGACGGTTCCAGGGAGTCGTCCGGGAGTGGGGCGCCCAGACGGCGGACCTCCTCGAGCAGTGCCGTCAGGGTACGGCGGAAGCCGGCCTCGTCGCCGTGCTCCATCTCCGCGAGCAGGTCGTCGTCCAGCTTGTTCAGCTCGGTGACGTGGGCGTCGTCCAGGCGTACCTGCCCCTCACCCATGATCCGTACGATCATGTCGCCTCCTCGGGCGCGAGACCGGCTACTGCTTGTCGAAGCGCGGGGTGTCCTGCGGCTGGGACTGGTTCTGACCCTGCCCGGTGCCGCCCTCGAGCGCCTGCCGCTGGTCGGACGAGCCTCCCGCCAGCTCCGCCTTCATGCGCTGCAGCTCCAGCTCCACGTCCGTACCGCCGGAGAGCCGGTCCAGCTCGGCCTGGATGTCGTCCTTGGCCATGCCCGAGGGGTCGTCCAGGGCGCCGGAGGCCAGCAGCTCGTCGATCGCGCCGGCGCGGGCCTGGAGCTGGGCCGTCTTGTCCTCGGCGCGCTGGATGGCGAGACCGACGTCGCCCATCTCCTCGGAGATGCCGGAGAACGCCTCGCCGATCCGGGTCTGCGCCTGGGCCGCCGTGTACGTCGCCTTGATGGTCTCCTTCTTCGTGCGGAAGGCGTCCACCTTGGCCTGCAGCCGCTGGGCCGCCAGCGTGAGCTTCTCCTCCTCGCCCTGCAGCGTCTGGTGCTGGGTCTCCAGGTCCGTCACCTGCTGCTGGAGCGCCGCCCGCCGGGACAGCGCTTCGCGGGCCAGGTCCTCGCGGCCCAGCGCGAGCGCCTTGCGGCCCTGGTCCTCCAGCTTCGACGACTGCTGCTGGAGCTGGTTGAGCTGGAGCTCCAGGCGCTTGCGGGAGGTGGCCACGTCGGCCACGCCGCGGCGCACCTTCTGCAGCAGCTCCAGTTGCTTCTGGTACGAGTAATCGAGGGTCTCGCGCGGGTCCTCGGCCCGGTCAAGGGCCTTGTTCGCCTTCGCGCGGAAGATCATCCCCATACGCTTCATGACACCGCTCATGGGCTTCGCGCGCCCCCTTCTGACCGACTCCGGCTCACAGTCCTGCGACAGAACCCACAGTACGGGCCCTGCATCCATTACCGCACTGTTCGGGAACGGATGCGGTCATCCCCAAGGACGACTGCGTACGGTCCCGCTCCGGCGTAGGGAGTAGGCGTCCCCCGGGCTTGTGTACGGGGAGACGCCGGGATTCCCTCAGCCACCCTGTGGAAGAACGTCGGCGGTCTTCCTTTTACGGCCGCTCTGTCCCCCTGGAGACGAGCGGTGTTGCCGGATCGTTCCCCACGGGGCTGGGGTCCATGCGGGGGCACCCCGTACCCTTGGGTTTTGTGTTCCGTAGCCGTGCCAAGGAAGAGAAGGCCCCGAACGCCGACAAGGCGCCGGTGACCGACTCCAAGCAGCCCCGTGACCCGCAGGCCCCGAAGGGCAGGCCCACGCCCAAGCGCAGTGAGGCCCAGTCCCAGCGGCGCAGCGTCGCCAACACGTCGATGACGCGCAAGGACGCCGCCAACCGGCAGCGCGAGGAGCGCCGCGCCGCGTTGGAGCGGCAGCGCCAGGCGCTGGCCGGCGGCGACGAGCGGTATCTGCCGGCCAGGGACAAGGGCCCGGTCCGCAAGTTCGCGCGCGACCACGTCGACTCCCGGCTCAACGTCGCGGAGTTCTTCCTGCCCATGGCCGTGGTCATCCTCGTGCTCAGCGTGGTGCGGGTGGGTGCGCTGCAGTCGATCGCGCTGCTGCTGTGGCTCGTGGTGATCGTCGCGATCGTGATCGACTCGATCATCTCCGCGTTCAAGCTGCGCAAGCGGCTCAGCGAGCGCTTCCCCGGCCAGAACCGGCGGGGCGCGGTGGCCTACGCACTGATGCGCTCCCTCCAGATGCGTCGGCTTCGGCTGCCGAAGCCTCAGGTCAAGCGCGGAGAGCGGCCCTGAGCACGACGTCTTTCTCGGGGGGTGCGGCGGACGCCTGGCTGAGCAAGCTGGGCGGGCTGCGTGATGTCGTACGCCAGGAGCTGGTGGCCCGGCAGCTGGACGAGCAGATAGCCGGGCGGTTCCCGGTCGGGCAGCGGCTGCGAGTGCTCGACGTGGGCATGGGCCAGGGGACGCAGGCGCTGCGCCTGGCCCGGGCGGGGCACCAGGTGACCGGGCTCGAGCGCGACGAGAAGATGATCGCCGTCGCCCGTGAGGCCCTGTCCGGTGAGCCGGAGGGCATCCGGGAGCGGATGCGGATCATCGAGGGCGACGGCCGCGACACGGGCGTGCACTTCCTGCCGGGCAGCTTCGACGTGGTGCTGTGCCACGGGGTGCTGATGTACGTCGAGGAGCCGGACGCCCTGCTGGCGGGGATGGCCCGCATGCTGGCGCCCGGTGGGCTGCTCTCCCTGCTGGTGCGCAACGGGGACGCGCTGGCGATGCGGCCGGGCCTGGCCGGCGACTGGGCGGGCGCGCTGGCCGCGTTCGGCACCGTGTCCTACACCAACCGGCTCGGCCTCGAGGTGCGCGCGGACCGGCTGGAGGCGTTGACCGCCACGCTGGCGGGGATCGGCGCACCGCTGCACGCCTGGTACGGGGTGCGCATCTTCACCGACACGGCGGCGGACGACGCGGCGGTTCCCGCCGACGTCGAGACACTGCTGGCGGTGGAGGAGCGGGCCGGACGGACGGACCCGTACCGCGGGGTCGCGGCGTTGCTCCATCTGTGCGGCGTCCGCGGCTGAGGAATTCTTGCATAGCGCAAGGCCCCTCGGAGCCGCCCGGCCGATCCCGTTCGGGTGAGTACCGGGGGCAGGGCCGCCGGCCCTTGGTGACACTCGGGGCATGGACGCTTCCCGTACCCGCCGTGTCCCGTACCGGCTGTGCGCCACGCTCCTCGTCTGCTGTCCGGTCCTGCTCGGCGGCTGCACCGACGGCTCCGGCTCCCCGGCCCGGACGGAGGACACGGCGAGCGCACGGACGGCCCCGACCACGGCGGGGGACGACCTGCAGAGCGATTACCAGCGGGTCGTCAAGGACGTCCTGCCGTCCGTCGTGCAGATCCGGACGGGCAACGCCCTGGGGTCCGGCGTGGTCTACGACGGCAAGGGGCACATCGTCACCAACGCGCATGTGATCGGGCGCGACCGGGCGTTCGAGGTGACCACCGCCAACAGCGAGCAGCCCCTGACCGCCCGGCTGGTCTCCTCGTACCCGGAGCAGGACCTCGCCGTCATCCGGCTGGACAGGGTGCCGCGCGGCCTGAAGGCGGCCGCCTTCGGGGACTCGGCCAAGGTCGAGGTGGGGCAGATCGTGCTCGCCATGGGCTCACCGCTCGGGCTCGCGTCGAGCGTGACGCAGGGGATCGTGTCGGCGACCGGACGGACCGTCAGTGAGGGCGGCGACGGGGGTACGGGCGCCACCATCGGGAACATGGTGCAGACCTCGGCGGCGATCAACCCGGGCAACAGCGGGGGTGCGCTGGTCAACCTCGGCAGCCAGGTCATCGGCATCCCCACGCTCGCCGCGACCGACCCGGAGCTCGGGGGCGGCGCGGCGCCCGGCATCGGCTTCGCGATCCCGGCGTCCCTGGTGAAGACGGTCGCCGACCAGATCATCAGAACGGGACACGTCACCGAATCGGGACGCGCGGCCCTCGAGATCTCGGCCCGCACGGTGGTGAACGACAGCTACCAGCCGGCCGGGGTCGCGGTGGTCGACGTCAAGAGCGGCGGCGCGGCCGACAAGGCGGGGCTCAGGGCCGGCGACATCATCACCGGACTCGGTGACACGCGCATCACCACGGTGACGTCCCTCGCGGAGGCCCTCGCCGGTGACAAGCCGGGACAGCGGACGACGGTGACGTTCCTGCGGGACGGTCACCGCAAGACGGTGGACGTCACCCTGGGCGAGCAGTAGCGGAAGTGAGGGAACGGGCGAGGGCCGAGCGGCCCCCGCCCGGTGCCGGCGTGCCGGCTTGCCGGAAAACCCCGGGTCCTAGTCCTCGGCGTGCAGGCTCATGGGCCCGTAGATCTCCGTGCCGTCCTCGAACAGCCGCACCTGGTCGGCGCCTCCGGCGAGCAGTTCCTTCCAGTGCTCCCCGATCCAGGACTCGGCGTCCCCCTGAGTGGTGAACTCCTCGGGCGCGACCGCGGGCTGGACCTCCGTCCCGTCGGCCTTCTCGAACCGCCACGTCCATGCCACCATGTACGCCTCCACGATGTGAGCACCTGCAGAGCGGACCGGATCCTGGCCCGGCTCGTCGGGTCGAGCCTAGCCGGACGCGCAAGACGTGCGACGACCCGGGAAAATCGGGTCCGTGGAACTCACTCTGCTCGGTACCGGTGCCCCGCTCGGACTCCCCCGTCCCGACTGTCCCTGCGCCGCCTGCGCGCGGGCGCTCGGGCCCGCGGCGCGGGCGGCGACCTCCCTGCTCGTGGACGGGGCGCTGCTGCTCGACCTGACGCCGGGCGTGGCGTTCGCGGCCGCGCGTGCCGGGCAGTCGCTGGCGGGCGTGCGGCAGGTGCTGCTCACGCATCCGCACGACGGTCCCCCGGTGGAGATCCCGGCGGGCCTGCCGCAGCCCGTGCGGGTGCCGGACGGGCGGGAGTTGGCGCTGCTGACCGGGCACCGGGTGCGGGCGCTCGCGATGGACGCGCCGGGCACGGGGTACGCGGTGACCGGCCCGGACGGGATGCGGCTGCTGTATCTGCCGCCGGGCGCTGCGCCCGCGGGGCTCGTGGGGCCGGTGGAGCCGTACGACATGGTGGTCGCCGATGCGATGGGGCGGCCGGACGCGCTGGCGAGACTGCGGGCGGTGGGGGCGCTCGGGCCGACCACGGACGTCATCGCCGCCCATCTGGACCATGACGTCCCGCCGGGCGTTGAGCAGGCGCGGCGGCTCGCGGCGGCGGGGGCGCGGGCGGTGCCGGACGGCACGGTGCTGCCCGTCGGAGCCTATGAGGACGTACCGGACGTGCCGCGGCGCACCCTCGTGCTGGGCGGGGCGCGGTCGGGCAAGTCGGTGGAGGCGGAGCGGCGTCTGGAGGCCTTTCCCGACGTGCTGTACGTGGCTACGGGCGGGACGCGGGGCGGGGACTCGGAGTGGGCGGCGCGGGTGGCCGCGCACCGTGAGCGGCGGCCAGGCTCCTGGCGTACCGCCGAGACCTGCGACCTCGTACCTCTCCTGAAGGAGGACGGGCCGCCACTGCTGATCGACTGTCTGTCGCTGTGGCTGACGGACGCGATGGACGCGGTGAACGCGTGGGACGACGCCGAGTGGGCGACCGGCGGCGAACGGGCGCTGCGGGCCCGGGTGGGGGAACTGGCGGCGGCGGTGCGTGAGACCCGGCGGACGGTCGTCGCCGTCTCGAACGAGGTGGGCTCCGGCATCGTCCCGGCGACCGCGTCCGGCCGCCGCTACCGCGACGAACTCGGCCGTCTGAACACGGCGTTCGCGGCGGAGTGCGAGCACGTGCTGCTGGTGGTGGCCGGTCAGGCGCTGACGCTCCGCGGATGACGGCCGAAGGGACGGCCTTCACGGGACACCCTGACTGCGGGTGGCGCCCTGGCGTTCGATCTCTGCCGGTACTGTTCGGCGAATGAGCTCGCTTAATCTCGACGACTTCACCGATCTGATCGAGCGCCCCGACGGCGGGGTGCGCCGCGACGCGGAGGCGCGCCGGGAGCGTCAGATCGTGCCGCCCGGTGCACTGGGGCGCCTGGACGACCTGGGTGAGTGGCTGGCGGCGGCACAGTCCGCCGTGCCGGTGCGGCCGATCGAGCGGCCGCGTGCGGTGCTGTTCGCGGGTGACCACGGGGTCGCCTCGCTCGGCGTGTCGGCGCGGCCGGCGGGCGGCGCCGACCAGTTGGTCCGCGCGGTCCTGGAGGGCGCCAGCCCGGCGTCGATCCTGGCGCGGCAGATGGACGTGCCCGTACGGGTGGTGGACATGGCGCTGGACTGCGACCCCGAGGGGCTGCCGGAGGACGTCGTACGGCACCGGGTGCGGCGCGGCAGCGGGCGCATCGACCTCGAGGACGCGCTGACCCTCGAAGAGGCGGAGGCCGCGTTCCGGGCGGGGGTCGCGGTCGCGGACGAGGAGGCGGACGCCGGGACGGATCTGGTGGTCCTCGGCGATGTCAGCGTCGGCGGGACGACGCCGGCGGCGGTGCTGATCGCCGCGCTGTGCGGGACCGACGCCTCCGTGGTGACCGGGCGCGGGGGCCTGGCGATCGACGACCTGGCGTGGATGCGCAAGTGTGCGGCGATCCGGGACGCGCTGCGGCGGGCCCGGCCCGTGCTCGGTGACCAGTTGCAGCTGCTGGCGGCTGTGGGCGGTGCCGATCTGGCCGCGATGACCGGCTTCCTGCTGCAGTGCGCGGTGCGCAAGACGCCGGTGATCCTGGACGGGGTGGTGTCGGCGGCGTGCGCGCTGGTCGCGCAGCGGATCGCGTTCCGCGCGCCGGACTGGTGGCTGGCGGGCCAGAACAGCGGGGAGCCGGCGCAGGCCAAGGCTTTGGACCGGATGGCCCTGGAACCGCTGCTCGACCACGGTGTGACGGTGGGTGAGGGAGCCGGGGCCCTGCTGGCGCTGCCCCTGGTGCAGGCCGCCGCCGCGCTGGCGGCGGAGCTCCCGGAGATGCCCCAGGAGGCCGAGGGCAAGGACTGAACTGGTCGTTTTCTGCCTTGAACCGCTCCCCCACACGCCCCCAAGCGCCCCATATCATCGCCCTTCATGGGAGATGCCCGATTTAGCGTGGAACGGGAACGCTCGGTTCGGCCGGGGGCGGGGGCGGGCCTCCCGGCGGGCCGCCGCGTTCGCCGTCTGGTACCTGCGCGCCGTCACGTTCATCAACTTCCTCGCCGCCGTCTGGGTCTCCTTCGGGCAGGACGTGCGACGGCACAACCAGGAGAACCTGTTCACGCCGTACCTGCTGACCGCGGGCTTCGCCTCCGGCGTGTTCACGATGTTCCTCGCCGTCACGATGCGGCGCCGCAAGCGGGCCGCCTGGATCCTCAACCTGGCGCTCAGCGGCCCGTTCCTGCTGCTGTTCGCGTTCGCCATGACCTTCCCGGAGATCCGGCAGTACGCCCAGAACTGGATCTCCCTGGTCCTCACCGCGGCCTTCGCCGGCGCGCTCCTCGTCGGCCGGCGCGAGTTCTACGCCAAGGGCGACCGGTCCAACCCGCGGCTCGCCGCCGCCGTCGCCGCGGGCGGTCTGCTCATCTCCTCGCTGCTCGCGGCGCTTCTGGTCACCGTCACCAACACCGCGCGGGACGCCCACCGTTCGACCTTCCCGGAGCGCTGGCGCTACGGCACCCTGCGTCTGGTCTCGGTCACCGTCGACGACGCGCACTACCCGGGGATCGCCACCCCCAACTGGGTCAACGTCACCATCAACGTGTTCAGCACGCTGCTCGTCCTCGCCGTCCTGTACGCCGCCTTCCGCTCCCGGCGCGCCGTCGACCCGATCACCGAGGACGACGAGAAACGACTGCGGGCGCTGCTCGAGCGGCACGGCGAGCGCGACTCGCTCGGCTACTTCGCGCTGCGCCGGGAGAAGAGCGTCATCTGGTCGCCCACCGGCAAGGCGGCCGTCGCCTACCGCGTCCTCGGCGGCGTCTCGCTCGCCTCGGGCGACCCGCTCGGCGACCCGGAGGCCTGGCCCGGCGCCATCGAGCCCTGGCTCGCCGAGGCCCGCGCGCACGGCTGGATCCCGGCCGTGATGGGGGCGAGCGAGGAGGCCGGGACCGTCTACGCGCGGCACGGGCTGGACGCCCTGGAACTCGGCGACGAAGCCATCGTGGACGTCGGCGAGTTCACCCTCGAAGGGCGGGCCATGCGCACTGTCCGCCAGGCCTGCAACCGGGTCCGACGCGCCGGGTACACGGTTCGCATCCGGCGCCACGCGGACATCCCCGCCGGCGAGATGGCGTTCCTGCTGCAGAAGGCCGACGACTGGCGCGACGGGGCCACCGAACGGGGCTTCAGCATGGCGCTGGGCAGGCTCGGCGACCCGGAGGACGGGCAGTGCGTGATGCTGGAGTGCAGGGACGGCGAGGGGCGGCTGCGGGCGCTGCTGTCCTTCGTGCCGTGGGGACCGCACGGCCTGTCGCTGGACCTGATGCGGCGCGACCGGGACTCCGACAACGGCCTGATGGAGTTCATGGTCATCGAACTGCTGCGCCGCGCCCGGGAGATCGAGGTCACGCAGGTCTCGCTCAACTTCGCCATGTTCCGTTCCGTCTTCGAACGTGGTGCACGGCTCGGCGCCGGACCGGTGCTCAGGCTGTGGCGTTCGCTGCTCAGCTTCTTCTCGCGCTGGTGGCAGATCGAGTCGCTGTACCGGGCCAACGCGAAGTACCGGCCCATCTGGGAACCCAGGTTCCTGCTCTTCGAGAAGAGCGCGGACCTGCTGCGCATCGGCATCGCGTCGGCGCGGGCCGAAGGGTTTCTGGAGGCACCGGGACTGCCCAAGTGGCTGCACCGCAAGCACCTCCAGTCGCACAGGTGAGGAGCACGGGGGAGATGACGAGCACCGGGGAGCCGATGAGCGCCGGGCGGACGACGAGCGCCGGACAGATGAGGACCGCCGGGCAGATGAGGACCGCTGGATGAACGCCCTCACCCGTCTGATCCGCGCGGAGTGGGGACCGCCGTACGTCACCGTGCGTCAGGCACTCGTCCGGCGCACCTGGCGGGCGCTGCCGATGACGCTCGCGGCCGTGTGCCTCACGTCGGTCCTGCAGTTCGTGCAGAACCAGCCGTGGGGCTTTCAGTTCGTGCAGAACGTCGGGTCCGTACGGGCCGAGGAGCCGCTGTGGCTGGCGCTGCTGCACACCCCGCTCTCCCTCTTCGTACCGGCTCTCGACCTGCCGGTGTGGGGGGCGCTGCTGCAGGTGCTGTTCGTCTTCGGGATCGCCGAGATCTGCCTGGGCTGGTGGCGCACCCTCGTCATCGCCTACGCGGCCACGCTGGCCGGCACCCTGTACGCGCGCGTGGGCATCGGCCTGGGCGCGCGCCATCCGCTGGGGCTGCCCGCGACGGACGCGCAGGTCGTCGACACCGGGCCGTCGGCGGCGGTGATCGGGCTGGCCCTGTTCCTGTGCTGGCGGTACGGCGCGCGCGTCACGGGGAGCGTGGTGATCGCGGCGATGGTCGTGGAGCTGGTCGTGAAGAACAACCTCGCGGGCAAGGAGCACATCGCGGCGATCGGCGCGGTGGTGTTGGTGTGCGGGGTGTCGGAGCTGCGTCAACGGTCCCCGGCTGCCGCGTGGTTGCGTGATACCCGGGGGTGAGGGTCCGGGGCGTGCCGGCTCGGCCAGCTACGCTGCCGCCGTGTCCAGGATCCCGCCCGCGCATGGCCTCCGTTTCGCCTTCGGCACCCTCACCGTGCTTCCCGTCAAGGTCACCCGGTGGGACCGGGAAGCCGCGCGTGCCGGCATGTTGTGCGCCCCCCTCGCCGGAGTCGTCGTCGGGGGGCTCGCCGGGGCGGCCGGGGCGGTGCTGGATCTGCTGGGTGCGGGAGCCCTGCTCGCCGCCGTCGGTTCGGCTGCCGTGCCCGCCGTGCTCACCCGGGGGCTGCATCTGGACGGGCTGGCCGACACCGCCGACGGGCTCGGAAGCGGCAAGCCCGCCGGGGACGCGTTGCGGATCATGAAGCAGTCCGACATCGGGCCGTTCGGTGTGATCACACTGGTCCTCGTGCTGCTGGCGCAGGTGGCGGCCCTCGCGCAGGCGTACGGCCATTCCTTGGAGCGGGGGGTCCTCGCGGCGATCGTCTCCGCGACGGCGGCCCGGCTGGCGCTCACCCTGGCCGCGCGCGACGGCATACCGGCCGCCCGCCCCGAGGGGCTGGGGGCCGCGGTCGCGGGCGTGGTGCCGGCGGGCGGTGCGCTGGCGGTGGCCATCGCCGTCGCCGTGACCGCGGCGGCCGTGGGCGCGCTCCTCGGGACGTACGAGACGGCCCGTACGGCCCTCGCGGTCCTCGTCGCGGTCGCCGTCGCCGAACTCTTGCTGCGGCACTGCGTGCGCCGCTTCGGCGGGGTCACCGGTGACGTCTTCGGCGGGCTCGCCGAGACCGCCGCGACGGCGGCACTCGTCGTTCTGTCACTGGGCTGAACAGGGCCGACGCCACGCCTCAGGTCGTACCGGACGCTCCGCGAGGCGCACTTCGGGGAGTGCGCGACCGCCCCCGGTGGTGCTCGCCGACGCCGGGCACCACAGAAAGCGGCCACCGCGCGTAGGCTCGTGCCGGGTCTTTCCCTGCCCAGGTGAAAACCGGACACGGGGCAGGGCCTAGGGTCGGTTCCCGGGCCGGCCGACCCCATCCGTTCGGCCACCAGAAACTCAATCGGAAGCGAGATTTCACCACCGTGACTGCTCTCACTCTCAGCACCGCCGCCGCGGCCGGCCTGCGCGCCGACGCGATCGTGGTCGGTGTCGCGAAGGGCGCTGAGGGCCCGGTCGTCGCACCGGGCGCCGAGGCCGTGGACCAGGCGTACGACGGCAGGCTCGCCGCCATCCTGCAGACCCTGGGCGCCTCGGGTGCCGAGGGCGAGGTGACGAAGCTGCCCGCGCCCTCCGGCTTCAAGGCCCCCGTCGTGGTGGCGGTGGGCCTCGGTGCCGAGCCGGAGAAGGACGAGGCGTTCACCGCCGAGGCGCTCCGCCGCGCCGCCGGATCCGCGGCCCGTGCGCTGACCGGCTCCAAGAAGGCCGCCTTCGCGCTGCCGATCACGGACGCCGCCGACGCCGGCGTCATCGGCGAGGGTGCGCTGCTCGGCGCGTACTCCTTCGACACGTACAAGGAGAACGGCGGGAACGGTCGGAACGCCAAGAACGGCAAGGCCCCGCTCGCCGAGGTCGCCCTGCTCGGCGGCAAGCCCCGCGACAAGGCGTACAAGGCGGCCGTGGAGCGCGCCGTCGCCGTCACCGAGGAGCTGAACCGCGCCCGGGACCTGATCAACACCCCGCCGAACGACCTGAACCCGGCGGCCTTCGCGGCCCTCGCTCAGACCGCGGCCAAGGAGCACGGCATCAAGGTGCAGGTGCTCGACGAGAAGGCGCTGGCCAAGGGCGGCTACGGCGGCATCCTCGGCGTCGGCGCGGGCTCCGCCTCCCCCCCGCGGCTGGTGAAGCTGTCGTACACGCACTCCAAGGCGAGCAGGCACCTGGCCTTCGTCGGCAAGGGCATCACCTACGACTCGGGCGGCATCTCGCTGAAGCCGGCGGGCCACAACGAGACCATGAAGTGCGACATGTCCGGTGCGGCGGCGGTGTTCGCCGCGGTCGTGGCCGCCGCCCGCCTCGGCCTCGAGGTGAACGTCACCGGCTGGCTCGCCCTCGCCGAGAACATGCCGTCCGGTTCCGCCACCCGACCCGGTGACGTGCTGCGCATGTACAGCGGCAAGACGGTCGAGGTGCTCAACACGGACGCCGAGGGCCGGCTGGTCCTCGCGGACGCGCTGTGGGCGGCCTCGCAGGAGAACCCGGACGCGATCGTGGACGTCGCCACCCTCACCGGCGCGATGATGCTGGCGCTCGGCAGCCGCACCTTCGGGATCATGGCGAACGACGACGCGTTCCGCACCGCCGTCCACGAGGCGGCCGAGGAGGTCGGCGAGGACTCCTGGCCGATGCCGCTGCCGGAGCACCTGCGCAAGGGCATGGACTCCCCCACGGCCGACATCGCGAACATGGGCGAGCGGATGGGCGGCGGCCTGGTCGCCGGCCTGTTCCTGAGGGAGTTCGTCGGCGAGGGCATCACCTGGGCCCACCTCGACATCGCGGGACCGGCCTTCAACGAGCAGGCCCCGTTCGGCTACACCCCGAAGGGCGGCACGGGTTCGGCGGTGCGCACGCTGGTCCGGCTCGCGGAGCTGGCGGCCGCCGGCGACCTGGGCTGATCCCGGCACACGACGATGAGGGCGGCCCCGGACCCACGCGGTCGGGGGGCGCCCCTCGTCGTCGCACCGGGCGTTACGCCCTGGACGAAATCCGCACGGCCGACCGACGCCGCGACCTTGCGACGTGACGGATCAGACGTCTCACACACCGGCCCGGCGTCTCGGTGGCCGCCGACAAGTGCAAAGATGGGGTCTCGGCAGGACAGGGCCCCACCGAAGGGCCGAAGCATCAAGCGGCCGGACACCAGCCGCCTGCCGGTCACCGACGACCGGCGCACGGCGCACATGCATGGAGGACGTGACGTGGCGAACGACGCCAGCACCGTTTTCGACCTAGTGATCCTCGGCGGTGGTAGCGGTGGTTACGCCGCGGCCCTGCGCGGGGCGCAGCTGGGCCTGGACGTCGCCCTGATCGAGAAGGACAAGGTCGGCGGCACCTGCCTGCACCGAGGCTGCATCCCCACCAAGGCCCTGCTGCACGCGGGCGAGATCGCCGACCAGGCCCGCGAGAGCGAGCAGTTCGGTGTCAAGACCAGCTTCGAGGGCATCGACGTACCGGCCGTCCACAAGTACAAGGACGATGTCATCTCGGGCCTGTACAAGGGTCTGCAGGGACTGATCGCCTCCCGCAAGGTGACCTACATCGAGGGTGAGGGCTACCTGTCCTCCCCGACCTCCGTCGATGTCAACGGCCAGCGCATCCAGGGCCGCCACGTCCTGCTCGCGACCGGCTCCGTGCCGAAGTCGCTGCCCGGTCTGGAGATCGACGGCAACCGCATCATCTCCTCCGACCACGCCCTCGTCCTGGACCGCGTGCCGAAGTCCGCGATCATCCTGGGCGGCGGCGTCATCGGCGTCGAGTTCGCCTCCGCGTGGAAGTCCTTCGGCTCCGACGTCACGATCATCGAGGGCCTCAAGCACCTCGTCCCGGTCGAGGACGAGAACTCCTCCAAGCTTCTCGAGCGCGCGTTCCGCAAGCGCGGGATCAAGTTCAACCTCGGCACCTTCTTCCAGAAGGCCGAGTACACCCAGGACGGTGTGAAGGTCACCCTCGCCGACGGCAAGGAGTTCGAGGCCGAGGTCCTCCTCGTCGCCGTCGGCCGTGGCCCGGTCTCGCAGGGCCTCGGCTACGAGGAGGCCGGGGTCGCCATGGACCGCGGCTACGTCCTCGTCGACGAGTACATGCGCACCAACGTCCCGACCATCTCCGCCGTCGGCGACCTGGTCCCGACCCTCCAGCTGGCCCACGTCGGTTTCGCCGAGGGCATCCTGGTGGCGGAGCGTCTGGCGGGTCTGAAGACCGTTCCGATCGACTACGACGGTGTGCCGCGGGTGACGTACTGCCACCCGGAGGTCGCCTCCGTCGGCATCACCGAGGCCAAGGCCAAGGAGATCTACGGCGCGGACAAGGTCGTCGCCCTGAAGTACAACCTGGCGGGCAACGGCAGGAGCAAGATCCTCAAGACCGCGGGCGAGATCAAGCTCGTCCAGGTCAAGGACGGTGCCGTGGTCGGCGTCCACATGGTCGGCGACCGCATGGGCGAGCAGGTCGGCGAGGCCCAGCTGATCTACAACTGGGAGGCGCTGCCGGCCGAGGTGGCCCAGCTCATCCACGCCCACCCGACGCAGAACGAGGCGCTCGGCGAGGCCCACCTGGCCCTGGCCGGCAAGCCGCTGCACGCACACGACTGACCCTCGGTCGACGAACGCGACGACACAGACTTCCGCACTTGTAAGGAGCAACCGAAACCATGGCGGTTTCCGTAACCCTTCCGGCGCTCGGCGAGAGCGTCACCGAGGGCACTGTCACCCGCTGGCTGAAGGCCGAGGGTGAGCGCGTCGAGGCCGACGAGCCGCTGCTCGAGGTCTCGACCGACAAGGTCGACACCGAGATCCCGGCGCCGGCGTCCGGCGTGCTGTCCTCCATCAAGGTCGCCGAGGACGAGACGGTGGAGGTCGGCGCCGAGCTGGCCGTCATCGACGACGGCACCGGCGCCCCGGCCGCCGCCCCGGCCCCCGCCGCCGAGGCCGCTCCGGCCCCGGCCGCCGCCCCGGCCCCGACCCCCACGGCCGCGCCCGCCGCCCAGGCCCCGGCCGCCCCCTCCACCGAGCAGGCCGCTCCGGCCCCGGCCCCGACCGCCGAGGCGACCGCCGGTGCCGGCACCGCCGTGGGCACCGAGG
>NZ_PQSR01000082.1 GCF_002920635.1 Streptomyces sp. Ru72
GCCTGAAGAAGCGAGGCCGGGCCGACCCGTGCGGGCATGGGGCCGTTACGGATCGAGTTCAGTTCCGCAGGTCAAGCCACCCTTGCGCTGCTACGACCGTATCGTGTGGGGCTCGGAAAGTCGTCGCTGCAGGTCAGGCCGCGTATCGGTACTCATTGATGACACCGCCGAGGATGCGGGTGCGTAGGAGCCTGCGGCTTTCGAACTCGTGCACGGTGATGGGCTGCTGGTCGGCGCCCGCAGGTCGTTGGTTGCGGGCGCGGTGGGGCGGTGGTCGTTGTAGTGCCGCTCGTAGGCGGTCAAGACGTGCCGGGCGTGGGCCTCGTTCAGGATAAGGACGTGGTCGAGGGCTTCGCGCCGGATGCTGCCGATCACCCGCTCGCAGTGGGCGTTCATCCGAGGTGTTCGCGGCGCACTCCTGAGGATCTCCATCTACTCGGCGGCGGTGAGGCCGGTCCCGGGCGCGGGTCGGCCGTGCGACCCCACGGCAACGGTCGGCCCCGTCGCGCCTGGCTGAGCTGGACCCGGCGGGTCGCCCTCGGTCTGGTCCTCGCCCTCCTCGCCCGACCCACCGCGCCCCTCACGGGCGCAAGCCCTGCGGTGTCCTGCGCGTGTCCTGGACGGGCAGTCAGAACGTGCCCCGTTCCTGCCTGCTCACTGTCGCCGTCGACTTCTGCCCCTGCGGCGAGCACCGTGTCCTGGTGCAAGTCCCTTACCACGAAGCCGCCGAGCGGTTTCGTGTCTGGTTGGCCGTGACGGCCCCTGCCGTGGCCGTCACGGCCGGTCCTGACCGCTTGGACGGCCTCCCTGCCCAGTCCCGGCCAGTCATCGCGGACACCAGCGGCGAGGGCCTGGCCCTGTTCTGAGCGGGCACCGGGAGACCTGACACCCCAACGTCACCTCGCAGCTGGCGGCCCCCGGCACGGTCACCCCGCAAACCCCGGACATCCGGCCATCCGCGCTCAGGGTGCGCTAGAGACTTTTGGCACCCCACAAGCTGGGCGGTCGCGAGTGCGCTGCCGGAAATGACGTAGAGATCGTCGCGTTACGAGCCGCACTTAATGTCCCCTCATGGCGGACATATTTGACGCGTACGCGTTGGCCGACGCGTGGGACGAGATGTTTGTGCGGCCTGGTGAGGTCAGGACCGCCTATGAGCCGGTACTGGCGGCGCTGCAGCCGATCGCACCCAGTGAACTGCGTTTCAGAGCCGACCAGATGGCGCGGGCGTTCACCGACCGTGGTGTGACCTACGCCTTCGCGGGCGAAGAGCGGCCGTGGCCGCTGGACCTCGTGCCGCGCATCCTCGACGCCCTCGAATGGGATCTCATACAACGCGGCGTCGGCCAGAGAGTCAGGGCACTGGAGGCCTATCTCGCCGACGCCTATGGTCCCTGCCGTGCCTTCGAGGACGGCGTCGTGCCCTGGCGGCTGCTCCTCAACTCCCCCCATTTCCACCGCGTCGCGCACGGAATCGAGCCTCCCGGGGGCGTGCGCATCCACGTCGCCGGCATCGACCTCGTGCGCGACGAGGCCGGAGACTTCCGGGTGCTGGAGGACAACGTGCGGGTGCCCAGCGGGGTGTCGTACGTGATCGAGAACCGGCGTGCGATGACCCGTATCTTCCCCTCCCTCTTCGCCGAGCAGCACGTGCTGCCCGTCGACGGTTACGGGCACCGCCTGCTGGCTGCCCTGCGTGCCGCCGCGCCGGACGGAACCGCCGACCCCAGGGTCGTGGTACTGACCCCCGGTCCCAACAACGCGGCCTACTTCGAACACGCGCTGCTCGCCCGGCTGATGGGCGTGCAGCTGGTGGAGGGGCACGACCTGCTGTGCAGGAACAACCGGGTGTGGATGCGGACCACGCGCGGCGAGGTGCCCGTCCACGTCGTGTACCGGCGTCTGGACGACGACTTCCTCGATCCGCTGCACTTCCGGCCCGACTCGGTGATCGGCTGCCCGGGGATCATGAGCGCGGCGATGGCCGGCAACGTCACGCTCGCCAACGCCGTCGGGAACGGGATCGCGGACGACAAGCTGCTCTACACCTACGTCCCGGATCTGATCCGGTACTACCTGTCCGAGGAACCGGTCCTGCCCAATGTGGAGTCCTACCGGCCCGACGAACCGGGGCAGTTGGAGGCGGTCCTCGACCAGATCGAGCAGCTCGTCGTCAAGCCCGTGGACGGAGCGGGCGGCCAGGGCATCGTCATCGGGCCGAAGGCCGATTCCGACACCCTCGAACGCACCCGCAAAGCCGTCATCGCCGACCCGCGCGGCTTCATCGCGCAGCGGCCCGTCGCCCTGTCCACCTCCCCCACCCTCGCCGGCGAGGGCATGGCGCCGCGCCACATCGACCTGCGCCCGTTCGCCGTGCACGACGGCAACGATGTCTGGGTGCTGCCCGGCGGCCTCACTCGCGTCGCCCTCCAGGAGGGCAACCTGATCGTCAACTCCAGTCAGGGCGGCGGCTCCAAGGACACCTGGGTACTCGCCGAGGGGCCCGCTGAGCGGCCGGCCCCCGTCCGCTCTGGCGATCTGCCCGAGGTCGCTCCCCGCCAGTTGGGTCCCGACGGCACCCCCATGCTCCTACAGGAAGGGGCGCAGCAGCAGTGAACGACGTGATCCTCTCCCGGATAGCGGAGGCGCTGACCTGGACCGGGCGGTACGTCGAGCGGGCGGACGCCACCGGCCGGATCCTCGACGCCTATCTGCACCGCATGCTGGAGGACCCCTGGCGCGACGAGGACGTGGCCTGCCGGTCGCTGTACGCGATCCTCGGTGTGGACGCGGGGGCGGAACCGGTGGACATGCAGCAGGTGCTGGACCAGCTCGCGTTCGACGCCCGCTCGACCGGTTCCATCGAGGGTGCGCTGGGCGCCGCTCGGCTCAATGCCCGCAGCGCCCGTGAGGCCGTCTCCTCGGAGATGTGGGAGTGCCTCAACTCCACCTGGCATGCCCTCGCCGACCAGCGGCTCGCCGCCCGGCGTACGGGTCCGTACGCCTATCTGGAGCTCGTCCGACGCCGAGCGGCTCTCTTCTTCGGGCTCGCGGACTCCACGATGAGCCGGGACGACAGCTGGCGGTTCGTCATCCTGGGCCGGAGTCTGGAGCGGGTCGACATGACCGTACGGCTGCTGAGTGTGCGCGTGCTGGATGCAGTGCACGCGCCGGACTGGCCGACGCTGCTGAGCGCGAGCGGCGCCGACGAGGCGTACGCGCGCGTGTACGGCGGTTTCGGCGACACCCCGCGGGTGGCCGAATTCCTGCTTCTTGACCGGGACTTCCCGCGCTCGGCGTTGCATGCGCTGACCACGGCCGAGGAGTGTCTGACTGCGCTGGGCCGCCCGCGCCAGGATCCGGCTCGCCGCCCGATCGGCCGCCTGCGAACCCGCCTTGAGTACCTGGACTCGCACGCCCTTGAAGAACAACTACCGGTACTGCTGCGGGACTTGCAGCAGGCTTGCATGACGTCCGCCGACGCGGTGGCGGAACGGTTCTTCCCGTACCAGGGGGCCGTCGAGTGGGCCCAGGAAGGGGCGCGAGCGTGACCGGCAAGGGAATCCGCCGCCTCCGCATTCGGCACGTCACGCGCGTCTCCTACGCGCACGCCGCCGTCTCCTCGCACAATGAGGTCCGCATGACCCCGCTGACGCTGCCCGGCCAGACCACTCTGGACGGTCGGGTGACCGTCGGCCCGTCGGCCGCGACCTGGTCGTACTGGGACTACTGGGGCACCCAGGTGACCGGCTTCGACCTCATGGACCCGCATTCCGACCTCACCATCACCGCGTCCAGCCTGGTCGAGACGGGCCCGCCCGGTCCGCTTCCCGAGCCGCCCGGCTGGGCGGAGGTGGTCGAACGCACCACGCGTTCCCGTCTGCTGGAGTTCGCGAACCCGACGGGGCGTACGACGGTCCCGGTGGAGCTGATCGCCCACGCGCGGGAGGTCACGGCGGGCCTCGACCCGCACGAGACGGCCGTCGCCGTCTCCTCGCTGGTCGCCGACCGGGTGTCGTACCTGCCCGGCACCACCGGCGTGACCACCTCCGCCGCCGAGGCCTGGGAGCAGGGCACTGGCGTCTGCCAGGACATCGCCCACGTCACCATCGCCCTGCTGCGGGGCCTGGGGCTGCCGTCCCGCTACGTCTCCGGCTACCTGCACCCGGAGAAGGAGGCCGAGCTCCACCACCCGGTCGCCGGGCAGAGCCACGCCTGGATCGAGTACTGGGCGGGCGACTGGTGCGGCTACGACCCGACCAATCGCACCCGCGCCGACGAGTCCCACGTGGTGGTCGGCCGTGGCCGCGACTACGACGACGTGCCCCCGCACAAGGGCGTGTACCGGGGGGTGGCGGGCGGGCCGCCGGAGGTGACCGTGGAATTCACACAGGTTGCCTGAACGCGACGGAGGGCCGGGAACCAGTCCCGGCCCTCCGGACGACCCCTTCATGACGCGGCACCCGACACCGAGCAGGAGGGGTGCGGGGCTGTGTCTGATATGCGGCTCCGCCGCGTGAGCACGAATAGGGTCTGTCTGAATAGGCCGCGTGACTCCCCTTGGCGGTGATCGGTCTGGTCCGCGTGGGGCGAGGGGACCTATCGAACGAGAAGTGGGCTCGTCTGGAGCCTCACTTACCGAAGAGCATCGGGCGGGGCAGACGATTTACGGCAGGCATCGACGCTGGTCAGCCGAGATTTCTATCAGCTGCCGCCCGTGGCCGGCGTGCTCGTCCGGTCGACCCACGACGGTATCTTGGATCCGATCGGCCTCGCACTCCACCCCGAGACGCAGGTCAAGTCTCGGACCGGGGCGCAGACGCCGCCGCGCCGTCCCGGTGTCGGTTGTGCTGATGACGTCGCCACGCCGACGCCTGCTGCCCTTCCCGTCCTTCTCGGCGACGGCCTTCAGCGCCGCGGACTCGGTCGCATCCTCGAGCGGTGCACGGGCGACCTATATTGGGCCGCATGAGCCGTTGGAATGAGTTGACCGGGGGCACGTCCGGACAGGACTACGCCGCACGGTTCGCGGCCCTGGCCCGTAGCGGGAAGGATATGCACGGCGAGGCGCGGTTCTGCGCGTCGCTCGTGCCCACAGGAGCACGGGTGCTGGACGCCGGGTGCGGTACCGGCCGGGTCATGATCCGGCTCGCGCGTCTCGGGTACGAGTGTGTCGGGGTGGACCTCGATGCGTCGATGCTGGCAGTGGCCCGGAAACAGGCTCCCGAGCTGCCCTGGTTCCAGGCCGATCTGGCCGAATTCGCGCCGGCCGCGCTCGGCGTCGCGGCCGACTTCGATCTTGTGGTCGCGGCGGGCAACATCTTCCCGCTGTTGGCCGCCGGCACCGAGGCAACGGTGGTCGAACGCCTGGCCGCGGCCCTGCGCCCTGGCGGTCTGCTGGTGGCCGGCTTCGGATTGGACGAAGCCCACCTGCCCGTGCCGCCCAGCGTCACGCTGCCCGAGTACGACGACTGCTGCGCCACGGCCGGCCTCACGCTCGTCGACCGCTTCGCCACCTGGGAAGCCGACCCCTACGACGGCGGCGGCTACGCCGTCAGCGTCCACCGCCGCTGAGCTGCACCACGAGGTGTCCTTACGCCACCACGACCCTGTCGTCAGCGGTCAACTCGCCCCTCGGACACGCATCGTGGAATACCTGGTCAGTGCGTTGACCAGGCATTTTGCTTGCGGTCGCCCCGTGCGGCCCCGCCAGGGTCGTGGCGATCTCCGTGTAGGCAACGCGCTGCCTGCGTCTTCACAGCGCGAAGCCGTAGGGGTTCGTGTCGGTCTCATGCGGAGGTTTGCGGAGGCGCCGACTGTTCTCTCAGCCCATTCGGTCCTGACCGTAGCTTTCGCCGGTCATTCCGCGGCTTCGTTCCGGAGTCCGATTGCCCGGACAGCGCTTACGTCCCGGGATCCAGGGATGCCGTGGGCGGGATAGCGGGGTCCCTGGCGAGTTGTGGCCAGGGACCCCGCCATGGGCTCAGCGGCCTATGGGCTACAGGAGGGTGTTGTAGATGCCCCAGCTCGTTGCGATCTTGATCCGGGCGCCCAGCGGTTTGGTGGCTGCGTCGGTGCCGGGGTAGAGCCACAGACCGCCTTGGCTGTCGCGGCCGAGCAGGTCGGGTTTGCCGTCGCCCGTGAGGTCACCGATGCCCATGACGGTGTTGTAGATGCCCCAGCTCGTGCCGATCTTGCTTCGGGCGCCCAGCGGTTTGGTGGCTGCGCCGGTGCCGGGGGGGGGTAGAGCCACAGGCCGCCCTGGCTGTCGGGGCCGAGTACGTCGGGTTTGCCGTCGCCGGTCAGGCGCTTCTGTCGCTTCTTGAGGATCTTCGGCTCGAAGGAGCCGTCCCGGTCGCGGGGCACGCCTATCCGCTGTCCAGTCACCGCCGCCGCAACCGCACCGCCAAGGCCGCCACCGTCCAGAGAGCCCTGCGCGAGAAGCAGGTGGTGGATCTTCTCGCCAAAGGGCATGACAACATCGCGCTTTGACGCCGTAAAAGCCCTTCCCTGCGGATCGCTGACTCCGGTAGTGCTGGTCTGTTCATGCATTCGACTACGGGGAGCGGAATGAGCCAGTTCGGTGTCGACCCCGACAGGCTGACCGACCTGGCCGGGAAGTTCGACAGGGAGGCGACGGACCTGGCGAAGCCGATCCACGGCTTCGCGGCGACCGCATCCGAGATCGGAGAGGCCTTCGGCCTGCTCGGCGCCTGCGACGGTGCGGCGCAGAAGTACCAGACGCTCCTGAACAGCACCCTCAAGGCACTCGGGCAGCTGCCCGGCGTGCTCACCAGCGACGGCGACCGACTGCGGCTCAACGCCACCAACTACAAGGACTCGGACCAGACCGCCGTGGACCACCTCCGCGCAGCGACATGGCGGGCAGGAGACCCGGCGTGAGCATCGACAGTTGGATCGACGGCAAGGTCCTGGAGATCCTCCAGGCGTGCGGGGTGCAACTCCCGGGCGGCAACGGCGACACGCTCCGCTCGGTCGCCCGTGCCTGGGACACCATGGGCGACGAGCTGACAGAAGTCGTGCATGCCATCGACGTCCAGATCCAGGGCGTCGACAAGCAGGGCTGGCACGGTGAGGCCCGCGATGCCTTCGAGAAGCACTGGGAGGAGCAGAAGCACGTCATCCAGGACGTCGCCCACAACTTCCACCAGGTGGCCGACGGGCTGCGGGCGTACGCCGACGAGATCGACAGGATCAACGAGGAGATCATCGACATCTGCGTCGAGATCGCCGAGATGGAGGTGGCCGGGGCGGCGCTGTCGTTCTTCACCGGCTTCCTCTCCGACCTCGTCGCGAACACGGCCGTGGCCGCGCGGGTAGCCAGGATCGTCGACCTGGTGAAGCTCTTCACCTCGGCCGCGGAAAAGGTGGCGGCTCTGATCGAGAGGTTCTGCGGCCTCGCCGAGAAGTCAGCCGCATTCGTGGAGAAGATGCTCACAACCGGGGTAAAGGTCCTCGGAAGCTTTGCCAAGAAGGGGCTCGAGAGCTTCGCCACGAACTTCGTCGCCGACTCGGGCAGCATGATGCTCAACCAGGCGCTCAACGGCCAGCCGATCACGGTGGAAGAGGACTTCGCCACTGGCGGCAAGGAAGCTCTGGGCACGGCCGCTTTCACAACGGGTGGCGCGTCGCTGGCCCAAGGCGCCCACCTGACGGGCGGTCGGCAAGGTCCTCGGCGGCGAGGGCCGGGCCGGGAGCGCGGTCAACGGGGCGCTGGGCAACATCAGCGGCGGCCTGACGGCCGACGTGTGGAACCAACAGGACGGCGCGACGATCGGGTGGGACGCAGCGACGAACGCAGTGACCCGAGCGACCGGAAAGGCCGCCAACGACGCCCACTTCCACCACATGGAGGAACACGGCAGCCTCGGTGGCGAAAACCTCAGCGACAGGGGCAAACTCACCGACTCCGCGTACAAGAACTCCTTCAGCGCCGGCCTCAACACGGCGGTCTACGCGGCGGGCTCCGGCATCGAGTCGGATGTCCAGAACCTGGCCAAGCACGCCGAGAAAGCGGGCGAGTGATCTGTGTACGGTGAGCTCGGGAACGTGATCCTCGCGGGGGTCGCCCATAACAACCCGAACTACGATCCCGGCTGGAAGGGCTTCTTCTCGGCGCTGGTGGTTATTGCTGGGGGTGCACTCATCCTCGCGGGTGTGACCGCGGGCTTCACCATGTGGCGTCACGCCGAGCAGCCGCGTGAAAAGGGTCTTTGGCGGGTGCTCCTTGCCACGACGGGGTGCTTCGGGGTCGTGGGCCTCGCGATCATCGCCGTCGGCGTGTGGCTGTAATGAGCCGCACACCCCGTGGCCCCTGACGCGGGCGGCAGGGCGACAGGTGCCAAACAGCAGGTCTGCTACCGCCTGAAGGTGCCGATATTCGCGCATCGCTGCTGACCTGCGCTGATTCGGCCGACCGGTGATGTGGCCTCAGGCTGCGCGGTACTCGTTGACGAGTCCGCCGAGGATCTTGCGACGTCGAATCGTGCCGATCGGCAGAGAAGCGACGTTGGTTGCGTCGCACGGCGTTCTCAGGTCCAGTGATCAGTGCGATCTGCCCGCGGCAGAGGCCCCTTACGGTTGCGGTCCTCGTGGCGTGTTCTTAGCTGATTGTGATGCCCAGGGCTTCATAGAGCGGGCCCTTCGCATCGGCGTGGGCTGTTCGGATGCGCTGTGCAATCTCTCCGAGACTCTCAGTCATCTCGCGGATCTGTTGCGCGTTGAGTGGGGATTCCTTTCTTCTGGTGACGGTGGGGAGCGCGTCCAGCTTTTCCGTGCCGCCTCCTTATCTTTCTGCGCCTCGTTGATCACTGGGTGACGACGGCTGGGTCGGCTCCGGCTTCGAGGGCTGCCTGGTAGCGGGCGAGTCGTCGCTCGCAGTTTTGATCGCTTGGCGTGCTGGACCCGCCCGCGCAGCGCGTAGGGGCGTTCGCCTTGCTTTCCGGCCCGCTCCTGCCGCCCCTGGTTGCGGGCGCGCTGTGTGCGCACGGTGCGGGCGGCATCGAAGAGATCGTGGCTGGTGATCGCTTCGTGGGCGGGTTCGTTGGAGCGGATCCACTCCTCGACGGGATTGTGGGTCATGTGCGTGCGGTGGCCGAGGGTGACGTCGTCGACGTCGAGGAGGCGTTCTTCCTTGCGCTGCTTGTTCCGGACCTCGTGGCCGGTGTAGCGGGGGTTGAGGAGGATGGCGCGCCCGGCGCCCTGCTGCCATGCGGTCTTCTTACGGTGGGGATTGCGGGTGGCGTCGTGGGCGGAGGGGCAGGGGATGCCTTCCCGGGTGAGCTGGGCGGCGATGGCGCTGTAGCTCATGCCGTCCACGGTCCACGTACACAACAAGCTGGCCCGCCTGGCCGTCAAGGCCGGGGGCGGTCGGGTCCTCGTCCGTGGCGGTCGGGTCGTGGCGTATGACGCCGGAATCGCCGAGCGCACCGTCCTGGTCGAGTTCGACAGCTTCGAGCAGGCCGTCGCGGCGCGCGAGCGTGCGGCATACCAGGAGGCGCTGGTCGCCCTCTCCGGCGGCGTCGAGCGCGAATTCCGCATCGTCGAAGGCATCGACTGAACCGAGGTCCAGTCGGATCTTCACTGAAGGACTCTGTCGGGAATCTTGAGGGCGAGCAGTTAACGATCGTGACGTTGCGTCAGGCCCGAGGCAACCCAACCGCCCCCCGCCGCCCAGCCCGCAGCAGGGGCTGGTCGGCGTCTCCCGATGAGCGGCGGACGCCGTTCGCGGTAGCCGGTTCGTTGACCGTTAAATGAGCGTGAAAGGTGGGCCGATGTCCTGGCCGGATGTCACGGTGGTCGATGCGTGCGTGCGGCGCGACGGCCGGGGCGGTAGCCCCACGGCCGTCACCGACGACGACCCGGCGGCGACGGACGCGGACCGGCGTGCGGTCGCCGCTGCGGCCGGCACCTCGCACGCGGCGTTCCTCGGCCCGGGGCGGGCGCCGGACGGTGGCTGGCCGGTCCGGTTCTTCACCGCCACCGCCGAACTGTCCGGCTGCGGCCACGGCACCGTTGCCGCGCAGGCCGTCCGGTTGACCCGCACCGCGCTGGGCGAGCTGAACGACCGCCAACACACCGGGGGGCGCACGTTCGACACCGTCGCGATCCGCCGCCCCGCCGGCATCGAGGTGTGGTTCGACCAGGGCCTCGTTGCGCTGCGTCACCCGGCACCGGACGAGCGCGCCGCGATCGTCGCCGCGCTCGGGCTCACCGTGGACGATCCGCATCCGACCGACGCGCCACGGATCGCCGCGCCCGGCGCACCACGCATGCTGGTACCGGTCCGCGACCGGTCGGCGCTGCTCCGAGTCCGCCCACACCTCGGCAGGCTGACAGCGGCGTGCCGGCGGTACGGGCTCCTCGGCTGTTTCGTGTATGCACCGCCGGTGGGCGACCGACCGGGTGCGGCGCGGATGTTCGCGCCGGCGATCGGTGTCGACGAGGACGTCGCCAACGCCAACAGCACCGGCTGCCTGGCCGCCCACCTGCTCGACACGGCAGGGGCGCAGACGGTCACGATCGAGGTGGAGCAGGGCGACACCCTCGGTCGACCGGCCAGCGTGCTCGCTTCGGCCCGACGCGGGCCGGCGGGCATCACGACCCGGGTCGGCGGGTTAGCGGTGGTCCGCGACGGACGCTGAGGCGCGATCCTGGCTGCTTCGGAGGCCAGCCAGCATGAGTGGCCGAGACCGTCATACCGCCGCGCGGTCCGGCGGGAATCATCGAGGATGGGAGCATGACAGGGGAAGCGAGCGAGATCGTTCTGAGCAAGCAGGATCTTCGTGCAGTCACCGCGTTCGCCGCGGCTTCTGCGGAGGTCGTGCTGGAGATTTTCGAGGCTGATCGGCCGGACGACTCGCGGCCTCGAGACGCCATCAGCGCCGCGTGGGCATTCGCCCGGGGCGGCGAGCGCGGGAAATCTTTGCGTGACACAGCGTCCGCAGCCCTCAAGGCAGCCAAGAACGCACACACGGCGGCTGCGCGAGAGGCAGCGTGGGCAGCGACGTCTGCGGCAGGCGCCGCCTACCTGCATCCGCTGGCCAAGGCCACCCAGGTCAAGCACATTCTCGGAGCCGGCGCTTACGCAGCCAGAACGGCCGAACTCGTCGCCGACGACGATCGGAGCGTCGGTGCTGAACACCTCAAGCGAATGGTGCACCGTGCAACACCGGTCGTCGTCGACGTGCTAAAACGCTTCCCGACAGCGCCGGGTGGCGGTGGACGGGTGGGCGAGTTGATCCGCATGCTGGACGCTGACCTCCGCTCACTCACCCTCACTGAATGACTCTCAGCGTTCGGATGGCACGGCCTCCAATGAGGGGTGTCAGACACTCGCTGACAGAGCCGCGGCCATCTCCCGAGTCATGCGGATGCCTGAAGCAGCGGTGCAAAGGCGCCTCGTTCGTCGAAGTGCTGCCGGGTCTGGAGGCAGTGATGTAGTTGGCCGAGGAAGCGGTTGAGCAGGTGTCGCTGGGCGGCGTTGTGCCAGTCTCCGTGTTCGCGTCGGCGGCGGTAGCGGGCGTTCGCTCCGGGGGAGGCCTGGAGGGCTGAGAACGCCCAGAGGAAGCCAGCGTTCATGAGGCGGTAGTTCTTGACGAAGCGGCGGCCGACGAAGCGTTTCTTGCCGGAGGCGCGGGTGATAGGTGCGGAGCCGGCGTAGGACTTCAGGGCTCTGGCCTCGGCGAAGCGGGTCCGGTCGTCGCCGATCTCGGCAAGGACCCGGGCTGCCAGCAGGGGGCCGAGGCCGGGGAAGCTGAGCAGGATCTCGCTGTCTGCGTGCTGATGGAAGGCGGCGTCGGTGGCCTCGGCGAGGTCGTCGGCGGCCTGGCCACAGGCGTCGCCCGACACCCACGTCACCGCCACGGAACCCACCGGTGGGCAGCGGCGCCAGTCTCAGAGCGGGTCTCCAGGACCGTGAGGGCCGAAGGCGTTCCGCTACCCGGTGTAGGCCGCTCACCCCGGCCCTTGCGGGGGCCGGACCGAGCTGCTCACACCCTGGATTGGAGGGCCGGGGGCGTGGGGGCGGAGCCCCCATGATGGGGCTTCATGTTTTCGACAGCCACCCGGACATGCCCTTGCGACGGCGTTTGCCGGGTTCCAGCACCTTTCCGTTTTCCGACCAGTCGGTAGGGGTCTTACGCAGGCACACAGGGCTACTGCCGCCGCTGGAAGCGAGCACGCGGCCTTCGCGAGAGAAGGCCACGAAATCGACGACTGGGTGAGGGCTGTTGAAGGCATCGCCGACCATGCAGCGGGTGTTCGGGTCCCATAGGCGCACTGTGCTCCCGTCTGCGGAGGCCAGCAGACGCCCGTCCGGGGAGAACGCTACGCAGTTCACCGGGCTAGTGTGGTTGCCCAAGGGAGCGCCCATCGATCGTCCAGTAGCCGGATGCCACAGGCGCAGGGATCCGCTGTTGTCTCCGGTGGCGAGTAGGTGCCCGTCCGGGGAGAACGCCAGGCACGTCACGACGCCGTCGTAGTCCCAGATGATGTTGCTGACGCGCGTGCCGATAGTGGGGTCCCACAACTGCACTTTGTGGATGTTGCCAGTGGCGAGCAGTCCGTCTGGGGAGAAAGCCAGGGAATACACACGGCTCTCGTGGCCGGCGAGCGGTTCACCCACTGGCCGGCCAGTGACGGGATTCCACAGGCGCACTGAGCCATCGTCGTCTAGGGAGGCGAGCAGCTGCCCGTCCGGGGAGAAGGCCAGGCACTGGACCTGACTGTCGTGGCCGGAGTGCGGTTCACCCACTGGCCAGCCAGTAGCGGGATTCCACAGGCGTAGTGTTCCGTCATTGTATCCGGAGGCGAGCAGATCCCCTTGCGGCGAGAAGGCCAGGCATTTCACGTGGCTGTCGTCGCCGACGAGCGGCTCGCCCACTGGGCGGCCAGTGGCGGAATCCCACAAACGCACTTGGTTCAACTCGCCAGTGGCGATCAGGTCGTCGCTGGGGGAGAAGGCGAGCGCCCCGCTTCCCCATGGGGGGCCCAGTGTGTGTCCGTTGTCTGGGATCCGGTCGTACAGCGCGTCGACTAGATCCTCGATGCGGGTGGTGGCCGACCGAAGAGCTCGGAGGAGTTGTGCCCGTTCCGCCTCCCACTTTCTTTCTGCGGCACGGTCGGTCTCTGGGGCGCTTCCGGGAGAAGAGTCCTGCCGTTGGGGCGTTGGCGACTGCACTGGCATGCTGGCCTCGGCCGGAGCGGGTTGCCTGACGTCGGTGCTCTCCTGAGCCGCATCGCTTGTGGTTGGCTGAGGTGAGGCGCTGGCGCTCCTCCTGCGCTGCTTCAACCGCTTCGCCTTCCGCCATTGATCGCGAAACGGCTGAAGACGACGATCGTCCCGGTGAACTGGCTTGCCGTCTTGGAACGAGAGCAGGGTCCGAACCAGAGCGATCAGGTAGTTAAGCTCTGGCAGTCGTTTGCCGTTCAGGGCTTCGCTGATTCCCGAAACAGACAGATGCTGGGAGTCAGGTGCCCGGCTCACTACCTGCCGGTACGCAGGTCCGCCGCACGTGACCCACAGCTCTTTGAGCTGTTCGGCGAGGGTTCCCAGCTCCTGTTCGAACGTACGTGGCGTCTCCTGCGGATTGCTGCTCTGGCTGTCCATGTCGTCTCCCCCACACGTGTGCGGCCACGATGCTAGACGCAACAGCAGCGAACGGTGCCGTAATTCGCCGAACAACGCAGTACACGAGCGCAACGTTCGGTGATTCACCATGTGCGGCGTTGATCTGCGCTGATCAAGGTGCTCCGGATCAGTTCGCCCCATGCCTTCCAGGCGTTGTCCGTGCCGTCCACTGAAGCCATGGACACCACCAACACGCCGGGGAACCCGGACACTTCGGCCGACTCCGTTACTCAAGTCCTGGACCGGCTCGCTCGGCTCGAGCTGCGCGACGACTTGATCGCCATCGGCCTCAGCGTGCTGCTCGGAGTCGTAAGCACCCTTCTGGGTGCGGGCGTCGCCTACTACGGTTTCGTGCTCGGCCAGGATGCCCGGGCCGGCGCTTGCGCGTTCTTCGCCACTATCACCGCCGGCGCCTGCGGACGCCTTGGCCACCGCGCTGTCACGCGCCTGCGAGCACGGCTGAGAAGCCACAGTGGGCCGTCCGGTCAAGCCTGAACGAAAGGGCTGAGCGGGCACCACGGTTCGCCCGTGCCCTCACTGCCCGCAGACAGCGGCAGGGGTAGCAGCAGAGCGGCCCCCATTGTCAGTGCCTGCTGCCACGATGGACGGCTGTGCGGGGTTTGCCTAGGAGGGAGAGGCTTCATGCCTTGGGTACGGCCGTACGTGCGCTCTGACGGGACACCGGTTCGCGGGCATTCGCGGTGGGCTGCGGGCGCACGCAGGGAAACGACGATCTTTGCCGTGGTCGCGTTAGCAGTCGTGGGGTTCGGCAACGGCAACGCGCCGGCCAGTGGCGGGGCGAGTCCGCGACCGCAGTCGACGGTGCACTACCCGATCAAGTTCGACACGGTGGACACCTTGAAAGGTGCCGCAGCGTCCGCAGCCCACGGTGTCGTACCCGATCCGGTTCCCGTCTCAAGGCGGTGACCGGTGACGCGGCGTCGGCCGCCGGTCCGGCGGCGTCCTCGACGGCGAAGCAGGCGGCAGCGGCAGGCGGAGGCCCAGCTGGTCGGCGTTCTCATCCCGGCTGCTGTGGTCGTCGCCGTGGTCGTGACGGTGGTCAACTGGCTGGCGACTCACTGGTGGGCGCTGGTCGTCGCTCTGGTGCTCGGCGTGCCGACTGGTGCCGGCTGGGTCTACCAGAGGCGACAGCAGGCACGGTGGGAGGCGGTGCGGGCGCAGGGGCTGCGGTACGCGCTTCCGCAGCTGGACGCGCTGCACCACACCGGCTTCGAGCACGCGGTGCGGGAGCTGATGGCGCGCGATGGGTGTCGGGATGCCCTCCGTGTCGGGGGCGGCGGGGACCTGGGCGCGGATGTGAAGGCGACGGACCCGTTCGGGCGGGGCTGGGTGATCCAGTGCAAGCACCGCCGCAACGGTGACCGTGGTTCGGCGGTGGGTACCCCGGACCTGCAGGTGCTCAACGGCACCGCCCGCAGGTGCACGGCGCGGACTGGAATTCACGCCGGGCGGGGGTGCTGTCCTGGCTCGGTTGGTGCCGTGAGCGAGGCTACGAGAGACCGATGGTCCCGGCGTGGGCGAAGCGGCTGGCGGTGCCGGACTCCGAGACCCCGGCCCGCTCGAAGATGGCGGTCGACCGGCTCATCGCGGTCGACCGGCTGATCGCGCGCAGGGAGGTGCACCTGCGGGAGAAGACGCTGTGGCGGATGCTCTACGAGACCGCCGGGCGGTCCGAGGAGATCCTGGGCGTCAACATCGAGGAGCTGGACTTCGCCGGGCGTCGTTGCCTGGTCAAGGCCAAGGGTGCCCGGAAAGGCCCGCTGCCGGGGCCAGGCACGCGAGGACTACGTGCTGGAGACCGTGTACTGGGACGCCGGCACCGCCCGGCTGCTGCCCCGACTGCTCAAGGCCGCACCCGCGGGCCGGTGTTCGTCACCCACCGCCGCCCGGGGCCGGGCAAGGTCGTCAGCTCCCGCGACGTATGCCCGGACACCGGGCTGGCCAGGCTGTCGTACGGGCAGGCCCGCGCCCTGCTCGACGAGCACACCGCCCTGCGCGGGCCGGGTACGGGCTGGGACCTGCACGAGTACCGCCATTCCGCCCTGACCCACCTCGGCGAGCAGGGTGCCTCGCTGCTGATGCTGATGGCGAAGTCCCGGCACAAGAAGCCGGAGAACGTCCGCCGCTACTTCAAGCCCTCTCCCGAGGCGATCTCCGAGCTGACCAGCCTGCTCGCCCCCGGCGACGCCCGCCGCTGACCGCCTGTGCCGGGCAGGGCTGGCCCGCGCGGGCGGGGCCGTTCAGCGCGGAATCACCCAGCCCGGTGCCCAGGTCCCGGCGGCTTCGTGGCCGGCCGTCGTGGCGGCGAGGTGGGCGCGGAGGGTGGCCAGCGCTGGGTGGGGGTTGTCGCGGTGCCAGAGGAGCGAGTGCGGGTAGACGGGCGTCGGGTCGGTCACCGGGATGCGGCGCAGGTCGTGGTCGGCGGGCCAGATGAGGCGGGTGTGCTCGCCCATGAAGGTGGCCAGGGCAGGGGTGTCGGCGATGGTGTCGAGGAGCGCGTCGGAGCCGAAGTTGGGGCCGGTCACCTCGATGGTGAGGCCGAACTCGGCGACGAGGTCGTCGTAGTAGGCGCCCCACTCGGTACCGGGGGCGATGCCGGGCATCCAGATCCGGTGCCCGGTGAGCTGGGCGACGGTCACCGACCGGGCGCCCGCCAGTGCGTGGGCGGGGCCGGTGAGGAGCTGGAGCGGCTCGTCGAGCACCCGGACGGAGGCGATGTCCTCGGGAAGGGGCCGGCCGGGCGCGGCGACGGCGCGGAAGGACGCGTCGATCGCACCGGAGCGAAGGGCGGTGACGGCGGTCTCGATGTCGAACAGCATCACCACGTCGAGGTCGATCTCGGGGTGTGCGTGGTGGAAGCCGCGCATCAGGCCCGACTGCGCGCTGCGCGAGGCGATCACGTCGACGCGCAGCGGACGGCGGCCGGGGCGCACGGACGCGCCCGCACGCTCGGCGACGCGCAGCAGCTCGCGTGCGTGGGGTAGGAACGCCTGACCATCGATGGTGAGTTCAGCGCCGCGTGGGGCACGGGTGAACAGCCGAACGCCGAGGGTGCGCTCCAGCGCGGCGATGCGTTTGGAGACGGCCTGCTGGGTGATCGACAGGTCGGCGGCGGCTTTCTGGAACTGCCCCGCTTCCGCGACGGCGACGAAGGTACGTACTGCTTCGAGATCCACGCCGACCCACCTTAGTGAACAACTGGTCGTTGTGGATTGCTGGCAGGTCAGTTGTTTGACCTGCTGTTCTCCTGCCCGCTTATCTCTCATCGGTCAACGTCAGTTTGCTCGGGTGGAGCCATCGAAGGGGGTGCGCTGAGCATGGTGGGCAGAAGACGGTTGGGCCGGCAGTTCGGCTGGCTGTGGGCGTCATATGCGGTGAGTGCGTATGGGTCCGGTCTGGGGTTCGGGGCGTTGCCGCTGATCGCTGTGCTGGTGCTGCATGCCGGACCCGCTGAGGTGTCCGCGCTGTCCGCGGTGGGGCCTGCGGTGGGTGCGCTGATCGCGGTGCCGCTCGCGCCGTGGGTGGAGTTCCGGCGCAAGCGCCCGGTCATGATCATGATGGATCTGGCGCGGTTTGCGGCCATGGCGACGATCCCCGTCGCCTACGCCTTCGGATGGCTCAGTTTCGTCCAGCTGCTCGTTGTCTCGGCCGTGGTCGCCGCAGCCAAGATCGCCTTCAACGCGGCCAGCGGCGCCTACCTCAAGGCTCTCGTCCGACCGGATGACCTGCTCGTCGCCAATGCGCGGTTCGAGTCCACGAACTGGAGTTCCATCGCGGTCGGGCCACCGCTGGGCGGGGCGGCGATCGGCCTGTTCGGGCCGGTCACGACCGTGGTGGCCGACGCACTCAGCTACCTGCTCTCCGCGTTGGGCATCATCGCGATCCGCGGCCAGGAAGAAGCACCACGAACAACCGACAAGAACCCGGTCCGGGCAGGCGCACTGCTCGACGGCTGGCGACACCTCATGGGGCACCCCGGTTTGCGGGCGCTCTACCTGAACAACATGCTCGTCGGCGGTCTGATCATGGCCACCGAGCCGCTGCTGGCCGTGCTCCTGCTTCGCCAGCTCGGGTTCCCGCCCTGGCAGTACGGCCTCGCCTTCGCCGCGCCCTGTGTCGGCGGACTCATCGGCTCCCGGCTGGCCCGCCGTGTCGTGATCCGCTACGGCCAGCACGCGGTCTTCCGGACCGTCGGCACCCTGCGCGCCATCTGGCTGATCGGCCTGGCCTTTGTCCGTCCCGGCGTCGTCGGCCTCGTCACCGTGATCGCCGTCGAGCTGGCCATCATCATCAACATGAGCCTGTACAGCCCGGTGCTCGCCACCTACCGGCTCGAACACACCCCCAAGCATCTCGTGGCCCGCACCCTGTCGGCCTGGTCGATCGGCCAGCAGGCCTCCATCGCCGTCCTCACCACACTCGCCGGGCTGCTCGCCGACGTCACCAGCCCCCGTACCGCTCTCACGGTCGCAGGACTGCTCATCCTGACCACACCGCTCCTGCTTCCCCGACAGGACCAGACGTCGCAGCACGAGCCGGAACTGTCCCGCAGCCACTCATGAGACACCGCAACTCACCACTGAAGTCCGCAGCCCTCAGCCGGTCCACCGGTGCGCGTCCGCGTCGACAGTCACACCACCAGCAAGGAGAACACTCGCGTGAGCACTGCCCCCGCACTCGATCCCACCCACACCGCTCTTCTCGTCATGGACTTCCAGCCCGCGATCCTGGCCTTTGTGCCCGAAGGCGAGGACCGAAACGCCCTGCTCGGTCGTGTGGAAGGGGCCATCGCCGACGTTCGCGCAAACGGCGGCACCATCGCCTACGTACGCGTCGGCTTCACCGATGCCGACTGGGACGCGATCCCGGCCTCCAACAAGTCCTTCGCCCCGATGGCCCAACACCGCGTCATGCACCACGAGGACCCTGCCGCTGCCATCCACGAGCGTCTGGCTCCCCAGGACGGCGACATCGTCGTGCGCAAGATCCGCTACGGCGGCATGTCTACCACCGACCTCGACCAGCAGCTACGCGAGCGCGGCATCACCACTCTGGTCGTCTCCGGCGTCAGCACCAGCGGCGCCGTCCTGTCCACCGTCATCGACGCGGCCGACCGCGACTACCAGCTCTACGTCCTGTCCGACGGCGTGGCCGATCCAGACACCGAAGTCCACCACGTCCTGCTCCACCATGTCTTTCCCTCACGGGCCCACATGATCGACACCACCGAGCTGCACACCCTGGTCGGGAGTCCTGGTTGACGGCCTGAGTTAACGTCGATAACTTAACGACATTTACTCACTTGGGAGGGTAACCCGTGCCCACACTCGGAGCAGAAGACATCTACGCTCTCGCGCCGTACGCCAAGACACTCGGAGTCGTGTTCGAAGAGATGACGGCAGACGGCGTTCGAGCCACGCTGGCGCACGATCTCTCTCTTTCCACAGTGGGGGGCGGATTCCATGGAGGAGCGTTGATGGGACTCGCCGATGTGAGCGGTGCCGTGTGCGCCGCCCTCAACGGTCCGGCGGGCGCCGCACCGGCCACCGTGGAGTCGACCACGCACTTCCTTCGGCCAGCACACACAGACGTCGTTGCGACAGCTCGTCCCCTGCGTGTAGGCCGCAACACCGTCGTCGAGGTCAACGTGCATGATGCCAGAGGTGAACTGTGCGCCCGGGTGACCCAGGTGGTCACCGCCGTCAGGCCGAAGACATCCTGATCTCACTCTCTCCCGAAGGCTCCCTCTCCATGACCGGCTCCCGTGTTCGCGCTGCCAAGGGCCAGGGCGGCCTGCTCCGCGACCAGCTCCTCGACATCGCCGATCGTCTGCTCGAAGACGGTGGCGCCGACGCTCTGACGATTCGCGCAGTAGCGACCAGCGCGGGAGTCACCCCTCCAGCCATCTACCTCCATTTCGCCTCGAAGAAGGAACTCGTCCACGCCACGTGCCTGCGTGTGTGGAGTTCACTGTTCACCGAGTTGGAGGCAGTGTCCCGAGGGGTCTCGGATCCTGTGACGGCGCTCTACGAAACCTGCGTCGCCTACATCGCGTTCGGGCTTCGCCACCCCTCCCACTACCGACTGGTGATGGACGGCGAAGCCACTGAAGCAAGTCGCCAGAACGAGGACGCGTGTTTCCGATACTTCCGAGACAAGGTCGCGGCCTGTCTTGATGCCGGTCTACCGGTGGAGAGCAAAACCGAAACCGCCAGACTGCTGTGTGCCAGCGTGCATGGCGCGGTTTCCCTCCTGATCCACCAGGGCCGCGACGCATGGCCTCCGGACACCGCTCACTACCCCATGCGGGCGGCATCCGCAGCCGTCCACGGCGCTCTTCTCACCGCATCTCACGCGTCCAGGCCCTCGATGTCGGCCGTGATGCCGTCGAGCTGAAACAGGGGCATCGGCCGACTACTCATCGAGCACATGAACCACCAGGCCAGGACTGTCAGGGCCGACATCCGCGTGGTCTGGCCGCGGAGTTGGAGGAGGGACCGGCCGCGCACGGCTGGGTGGAGGAGCAGCGGAGGACGCCGGCGCGGATCCTGCGGCAACGGTGATGACGGGGTGGCTGGTGTGGTTGTCCAGGAGGCGGGCGGGGCTGCCGACCGAGACGGAGCGGCCCCTCACTGTCGCGCTCACCCCGGCGCCCGGGGTGGAGACCAAGTCCGTCACCAGCGGGATGTCCAGGCTGCGAGCGCGGGCGGCGTCTACGATCGCGCGGACCGGCGGTGCTCGCTGGGGTGGTCGGCCGCGGCCGCGAGCCGCAGCAACTCGGACGGCCAAACGGCGTGCAACGGTCGCTTTGCCCGAGCCGGGGATTCTCTTCGGCATCGTGTGCTCCGTATCAGGTCCCTCTCACGAGTTCCCGGTGCGCTGGTCGGCGTACTCGGCCAATGGGGTGTTCCGCCCGCCTGGGCCGGTGCCGACCGTGCCGTTCCGGGTAGGGCCGCGCGTATGACTGGAATGGAGCTCAGGAGCGTGGCGTTCGACGACCATGCGGCAATCCCCCGGCGCCACAGCGGAGAGGGCGATGACGTCTCGCCACCGCTGACCTGGTCGGCGGTGCCGGACGGTACGTCGGAGTTGGTCCTGCTCTGCGAGGACCCCGACGCCCCGGGCGGGACGTTCCTGCACTGGCTGGTCACCGGTATCGATCCGGGGAGTACCGGTGCGGCGCAGGGAGAGCCGCCCCCTGGCGGCCAGGAGTGGCCCAACGGTTTCGGCCGGACCGGCTGGAGCGGTCCGATGCCCCCACCGGGGCACGGGGCGCACCGCTACTTCTTCCGCCTGTGGGCCGTATCGGAGCCGCTTCCCCTGCACGGCCGGCCGACAGCCGACGCAGTGCATCGTGCTGTGGAGGGCCGGGAGTTGGCGAGCGGCACGCTCGTGGGCACGTTCCAACGCTGACCACCGTTGTGGGCGCAGGATGTTCGCCGGGCGCCATCCGGGTCCCGGGTGTCGCCTGGTTCACCACCAGGCGCGCCCGGCCAGCAGGGTGTCCATGGTCAGCTCGACGCGCTCGCCATTGGAGTCGTAGCCGAACATGCGGGTGGGGGCGTTGAGCGCCTCCGTGTGGCTGGGATAGGTGAAGTAGAGGAGTTCGCCGCAGTGTTCGGCGGCGTCGTCCAGCAGCGACTCCTGGCAGGTGCCGAGCACCGTGATGCCGTGTTCCCGCGTGCTTCTGGCGAGGGCTCCGAGAACCTCCTGGCGATGGTGCGTGCCGAGGGAATCGCCCAGTTCGTCGAGGATGAGCACGCGGCCGCGTGGATGGGGCGAGGCGAGGAGTGCGGCCAGGACGAGATGGATGGAGAACAGCTTCTCCTGCGCCGAGTTGGTGATGTTGTCGTAGGGCAGCAGCGGACCGTGGGGACTGCGCCGCCAGTACGGTGTCACTTCGCAGCGCCACACGTCCTCCAGGGAGGGCGGCGGGGCGAGCACGCGGTGGAGTTCGGCACCGTACAGACCGGCGTCGCGGTTCAGCGTGGCGAGCGCGTCTTCGATGTCGTCCAAGGCCTGTTCGAGCCGCAGGGCGATGCTGCCTTGAATGGCGTGAAGGCTTTCGCGAAGGTCGGCGACCTTCTGCTCGCCGAAGGCGATCCGGTCGGCGCGCGCGGCACGCTCGGCGGCGATGCGTCGGGCGGCCGAGGCGTCGGAGTCGGCGAAGCGGTCGAGCCAGTCCTGCAGAGCGCGGGCGGGCGCTTCGAACGCGGTGGCATCGGCGACCGGACGGCCGGCACTGTCGTCACCCAGATTGCTGCGGCGTCGGACGGCGTCCTGAAGTGCGGTGGTCGGCGCGCCTGCACCGGTTTCGGCGTCGATACCGACCGCCTCGAAAGCGTGGTCGAGATGACGGCCGGCCCGCTGGCGCAAAGTGCTCTCGGTACGGCGCTCGGGTTGCGGGGTTTGCCCGCCCACGACAGAGGGTGAGGTCGTGGGCCGGCGCAGGGCGCGGAGGGCGGCTTCGCGGCTGCCGCCGTGCTCCTGCCAGTAGGTGATGTCGAGAGCGGCCATATGCTTCTCCAGGGCCGCGTGTTGTTCGGCGGCCTGCCGTTCGACCGACCGGGCCCTGTCGATCACGCTCTGGGCCTGGGCGTACTGCAGAGCGCGGGTCGCGTGGGTGACGACCGCTTGCCGCAGGGCGCTCTCGGCAGCATCCCTTGCCTGCTTACGCCCCGCGGTCCTGCGCTGGAGAGCGGCGAGTTCGCCTTCGAGCGCCGGGCGCTGCGACCGCAGGTGAGCGGCGAGAGCGATGGCCTCCAGGCGGCGGACCAGGTCGTCGCTCTGCGCTTCGGCTTCCCTGGCCTGGTCACACAGCCGGTGCGCTGCGAGGAGGCCCTGCTCGGCCCCTGTCACTTCGGTGCGAAGGCGTTCGACGAGGGCGGTCCGGCCGATGAACGGTTCGGCGAACCCGCCCAGCACACACAGGCCGAGGGCGTTATCGACCGCGGTGTCCGGGCTGTGTTCCAGGCGCGTCCGCGTGGCCAGGGCATCCAGGAAGCCCCGCACGGGGTCGCCGCCATGTCCATCCGTATCGTCGGGTACGGCTATCAGGACGGCGCCCGGCTGGCCGACCAGGGCTCTGCGGGCGGCGGGGACGTCGGATGACCTGATGCACACGGCGTCGCCGTACAGCGCCAGGCGCGGCTCCCATGCGCAGCGCTCCGCGCTGGGTAGACCGAGCCCGTCGAGCAGGCCCATCGCGCTGATTCCCGCCTTGCTCAATGTGCTGATCGTCCGTCCGGCGGCGCCGTAGCGTCCTTCTTCGGCCCGGGAGAGGTCGTCGCGGGCGTCCTGAAGCCGCGCGCCGGCGGCGGCCAGGCGGACCTCAGAGGCGACCGTGCGCTGATGGGCCCGGCCGGCCTCGTGGCGGGCTTCGTGGAGATCCCCCCGGGCCCCGGCCGCGGCGTCCTCGGCTTCTTGGAGAGCCTGGTTGTGCGAGCCGAGCCGGTGACGTGCACCGCACTCGTCGTCGTGGGCCTGATCCAGCAGCCGCTCGGCGGTCTGCCTGGCGAGTTCTGCTGCGTCGCGCTGGTGCTCCAGGCGCGTAGGGTCCTCGAGCGCCTGCTGAGCGGCTTCGGCTGACGCTCGCTCGTCCCGCGCTCGCGCGAGCGTCTCGGCGTGATCGTCAAGCGCCGCTTGCAGCTGTTCGGCACGCTCAAGAGCGTCGAGCAGCCCGCGGGCGTAGTGGAGGGCCCACACGTCCTGAGCGCGGGCGAGTTCCTCGCGTGCGCTGCTGCGCTGTGTAACGGCGCGCAGGGCTCGTTCCTCGACGGCATGGCTTTCGGCGTCCTCGGTCCGGCTGGTCTGCAGCTCGTGCTCCGCTTCGCTCAGGTCATGGCGCAGGAAGGCGTCGGTATCGAGCAGGGAGGCGCGGCCGGTGAGCCCGATCAGTGCGGTGCCAATGCCGGCGGGGGTGAACAGGCCGGTGTCGAGCTTGAGCAGCGACGGTCCGCCGCGCCGTTTGCCCCGGGAGGTCAGGAAGGCGAGGCAGCGGGGGACGGGTCCGTACAGGGCGGTCGCGTACCGGGTGGCTCCCAGTGAGGACGCCGAGGACAGTCCGCGGTAGATCTCGGCGGCCTGACGGTGGCGTTCGTCGTCGTCCTGGGCGGTCGCCAGGTGAACGCCGGGGGCGTGCCGGACCTCGACATAGGTCGGAGTGGCAGACAGCTTCATCCATACGGTGTGGGCGGTGCCGACGACGTCGTCCGGGGCGGCGAAGAGCCCGGCGATGTAGCCGCTGGTCGCCGGTGCGTAACCCTGGGCGGCCACCCCGGCGGTCTGCGGCTCGAAGAGCAGATCCGCGACGGCGGCCGGACCGCTGCTGTGCATCCGCCATTCCGGATCGCCCAGGAGCAGGGCGACGGACGCCAGCCAGCTGGTCTTCCCGGACTCGTTCGCATCCCTGGGCCCTTTTCCGGTGACGGCGACGAAGCAGCCGGGTATGAGCCCGACCGCAGTGGAGGGATGCCGGGCGATGTCGAAGGTCTGGACGCACAGCAGCTGCCGGTCGCCGATGATTCCCAGGCTCGTCGGAGCATCGTCCGGGGGCTGCGCTTGGTGCGGTGGGATGAGGGTGATCATGGTGATGTCTCGCGCGAGGGGCCGGGCCGGCGGCCGGGATGGGGCTGCTCCTCGCGGCGCCGGCGGATGGCCCGGGCGTACATGGAGTCGGGACGGGTGACCAGTACCAGGTCCTCCCACAGCCGGGCGGACTGTGCGTCGGTGAGGCGCAGCAGCGCCGGGCCGGGCAGCAGGGTGCGGTGGTAACCCTCCCGCAGCAGGCGGCGTGCCTTGAGGCGGCGTACCGCCGGACGGAGCTGCTCATAGGTGAAGTGCGGGTTGGCGTACAGCTCCTCGATGCTGGTACCCGGCACGTCCGTGAGCCAGGAAGCCGAGCCGTGCACACCGCGGGCTCTGGGAGCCGCCACTGTACGCAGCAGCACCAAAACCAGCACCGCCCGGTCCATAGGGGGCAGGACCCCGATGCCCTCGGCGGCCAGGCGTTCGGCCACGCTGTCGTCATAGCCGCTGGTGAAGCCTTTCGTCCCGTGGTACTCGCGGATCAGCAACACGCGACCCAGCGCGGCCAGGCGGCGGGCGACGACCGCCCGCAGCGCATCGCTCTGCAGCGCGGGAAACGCCTCGCGGGGCACGAGCCCGTCGGTGGTTTCCACCGCGGCGACGGCGGCCTGGACCTGTGCTTCGTCGTGGTCTGAGAGCGGCGCCTCATTCATCCTCGTCCTCCCACATCGGCGGCGCGTCCTCGGCATCCCGCGTCGGCAGGGCGTCCTCGTCCTCCCGCATCGACGCGGCGTCCTCGTCCTCCCGCATCGACGCGGCGTCCTCGTCCTCCCGCATCGACGCGGCCTCCCCGTCCTCCCGCATCGACGCGGCCTCCTCGGCCTCCCACATCGGCGGGGCAACGTCGGGGCCCGGCAGCAGGTCGTGGAAGCGCCGCATCGTCTCGGTGAAGGTGTCGGGCAGCGCGGCCACCGCCGGCCCCAGCCGCAGCCGCAGCCGACGAGCTTCGCGGACGATCAGCAACAGCCATTGCAGTTCGCCGTCGAGTGCGGCCTTGGCGAAGTTCACATCCAGTCCGATGTCACCGGCCATGTCCAGGATCTCGGCTCGCTCGAAAGAACGGCCCGGGTACAGGGGCATCCTCGGGTCCGGCCATGCCTGGGCCAGACAAAGGGCAAAGGTGATCGTCTGGGTCGGGGTGAGCCGGGTGACGGGGTAGGTGCCCAGTTCCTCGGGAACCGGAGTCTCCGACCAGCCCAGCACGAGTGCACGGCCGGGCGGGCTCGGAGGGCCGACGGCACCGGCCGGCGCGGGCCGCGGGCAGTCGCACTCCACCAGACTGCGCCCTGCGGCATGAGCCACTTTGTCGGCCCGCGCCACAAGGCTCGCCGGAAGACGGTCAGGGGGGAGTGCCCCGCTTGCCCGGGCGGCGGCGAGGACCAGCGCCGCGTCAGGGTTCTTCATCACCTTGCTCGCTTGCCACCAGGGCCGGCGACCGATGGACCGCCGGTGTGTGTGTACGGTGCACCGTCACCGGGTGCAGGTGGGTCACCCACGCCTCGCGGTCGATGATCAGCTCGGTGCCCATCTCCAACCGGTACGGGGCGTGGGGATCGGCATCCAGCAGGATCAGGTCGGTAAGGAGCCGGACGGCCCTCGGCCACCGCGAGCGACGCAACTCCTCCGTCATCTCGGCCCGGTCCTGCTCCAGGAGCATGCGGTCGGCGGCCCGCTCGCGCCGTGCCCGTTCCCGTGCCGCGCGCTCGGCCACCGCGCCGAACGGATCCCGGTCGGTAGACCCCTTGGGCACCGGGGGCCGGTAGCGCACCCGGTGACGAGGCACGAACGCCTCCAAGGCGTCCACGACAGCCCCGGCGTCGAGCCACACCTGCGGCGCATCCGCCACCAGCGCGAGGCCGGCCTCCGCGAGCTGCTCCGGCGGGGCGTTCCGGGCGGCCTCCAGGTACTCCTCGGCCGACAGGACATCGAAGTCCAGCGTCGTCCCGGCGCGGTCCAGCACACGCAGCAGAGCCTGTGCGGCCCAGTGCGAGTACCGCTGCTCGGCCTCGACCATGACGAAAGCCCTGTGGGCGAGGTCGACGTCCTTCGGGAAGTGGCGGTTCACATCGTGATTCAGGCGCAGCACCCGCTGGTCCAAGTCCTGATGGTGGTACTGCCACTGGTCCTCCATCAGCTCCTTCAGCGTGCCGTCGAGAACCAGCGCTTCCAGCTGCACGGCGAACGTCTGGAACACCCACTGGCAGAACACGATGTTGTCGGCGACCGCCTCACGGTCGGGGTGGTCGCGGTCGAGAAGTTCCTGCGTACGGTCCAGCAGGGCGATCAGCTCGTCGATGCCGCCGCGGTTTTCCAGCCGGTCGCAGATCATGAGGAAGACCGTGCCGAGCGGATGGAAGGAATGCCGCAGCTGGTGCTTCTTGGACCGGTGGGGACGAATGAGCCGCTCGCTCTCGAAGACCTCCCACCGGGACTCGAATGCCTCCATCGCATAGGCGGGTGAGGCGTGCTGCTTGATCCACTCCCACACCTGAGTCTTCGTAGCCCCGCCCTGACCGCTGTGAGCAGCAAATCCTTCCGCGATGTCCCGGGTGATCTGCAGATGCTCACGGTCGGTGACCGTGCCCCCACTGTGCCGGGCAGCCGCCCCCAAAAACGTCCGCAGGTTGTCCGACTGCTGTGCGTCGCTCAGCCGCCGGTCTGTGTCAACACGGGTGTCGTCGTGCACGGGACTCACCTCGGTGCCCCTTCACACAGGGCCCTCCATGTCATCATCCCCACACGGCGTCCGGCTGCTCAAGCGCATGCACGCCCGCCGACAGGGCGAGCCACCGTCGGTTGCCGGGAGGGGTGAGCGCTGACGCATCTCCGTCCGGTGTCAGAACACTCCACCCGTGTGGCATGAATGCCTGGCGGTGCTGTGCCCGCCTGGCTATGGCCTCACCTGTCGGTGATCTCGGACAGCCATGCCGTGTCCTCCGGGCCGGGCGCTTCGAGGCCGGGTTCGGGCAGTCGGCGGACCTGGCCCGTGCGCAGGGCGACAGTGGCCCATGGCCGCATCGGCCCGTCACCTCTGCGTGAGAGCAGGACGAGTTCCCAGACCGTCACCGTCATGGCCTCGAGCCGGGTGGCGCAGTCGGCGCTGACTCGCTGCGGATCCCGGGTCCGGCCCAGGGAAAGATGTGGGGTGAAGTCCTTGGCGGGCCCGCGACAGTGCGGGAACCGCTGCTGCAGTGCGCTGTGCAGGTCCGCCCACGGTGCCTTGCCGCCCGCCGCGGGGTCGAGCCACACGGTGGAGTACGCCCTGTGCCGGAAGGTGCGCACCCCGTCCAGCCGGGCGGTGAAGACCGGCGTCTCGGCCATCGCCGCGGCGAGCAGGGGAGCGGCCCGCTCGAAGTCGGACTCCGGTACGAAGCCGAAGAGGACATTGACGTGCGGCGGCCAGCGGTGGATCTGCGGATCGTAATCCCGGCGGATGTCCTGGATCGGCGGCCACAGCTCCGCGGGCGGGATCCAGGCCACCGCCGTGCGGGTCGTCGGGGACACACCGAGGACACCGACGGGTTCGCCCCCGCCGAAGCTCGGGTCCGCTTGCGGGTGCCGCACCCGGCCGGCGCCCGACGCGTCGACGCGGTCCACACCCGTGGCCCGGTCCCAGACCACCTCGCCGTCCGCCTCGATGAACGCCACCCGGTGCCAGGGGATGTCGCCTCCGGGTACGAAGGAAGGCAGGGGGATGCGTTTGAGGGCACCCCCGCGCTGGCTGATCCCCAGCACGAACCGGCCAGGGTCGAACCGCGGGTCCCAGCGAACCCGGTGATAGATCTCGTCGCTGGTTCGCATCGCGCCTCCTCTCCCGCCGTCACACCCTCCTCCTCCAGGGTGCCGCTCGCCCTGTCCTCGACGGCTGTCCCTCAGCCACCGCGATCCATGGGATGCGGTGCGTGAGGGAGGTGACGTATGTCGAGGAGACGCGTCTCGGCAAGGGAGGGCCGCGCCGCCGATCTGCGCGTTCGACGGACCTCGCCGCAGCCGGCCGGCGCCGGAGCTCCCGCTCGGTCAGTGAACCGCTCAGTTCCCGAGCGAGAGGCTGTCGATCGGCGCCCGATGAGCCGACGGGCGGCGATCTCGTCTCCGGTGCACTCTGACAGCCGCCGGGTCTGTCTCGGCACTGACCGAAGCGGGCCTGCCGGTCGATGCGGACCTCGTGGTCGAGATCCTCCTCACCCGCTAGGACGCGCCCCAGCCGGGCCGGAGATCGCGACCACGCTCACCGTCCGGGAGAGCACGGCCCCGCCGAAGGGCTGACCGGACAGGAAGAAAGCCCCGGGTGCCAGGGGGCACCCGGGGCGGGGAAAGGTCAGGCGACGGTTCCGGTCACCGAGCTTCCGTTCTTCGTCACCTGGTACGTGACGGTGGCGCCGCTCCAGAAGTGGAAGACGAGCGTCGCCTGGGTGTTGTCACGCAGTGAGTTGACGAACTGGGAGGTGAGGAGAAGACCGTTGCCCGGGTAGTCGGGAGAGAAGGACTCGTTGAACTCCTGGTAGGCAGTCCAGTTGACCGGGCCGGCGTTGCTGCCGTCGGCGTACCTGGCCTCCATGGTGGCCAGCTGGTCACCGCGGTACTGGGTGGGGATGGTGAGACCGCTGGTGTCGCCGGTCGCGTTGGAGAGCACCGGCCTGTCGTACGTGGTCACGAAGATCTTCCAGGGCAGGCCCCGGGAGAAGCGGGCCTCGATCGTCGCGTTGATCCCGTAGGCGCGGTCGCCGGCGAGCCGGGTCAGCGCGGTGGCGGTGAGCGTGAGCTGGTTGCCGGAGACGGTGTAGTCCCGGTCCCGGACGAGCTTTGTGCTGCCCTGCCAAACACCCTCGAAGGTGGTGCCGTTCGGGTTGAGGGTGAGTGTCCTGGCGGTGATCGCACTCGACTTCGCCAGGAAGACACGGTCCGAGGAGGCGGTCCCCGAGCGGGTGGTCCAGCTCGACTTGATCTGGTCGATCAGCTCGGGCTCACGCCACTGCAGCGTGGAGCGGTTCAGGAAGTTGTACGCGTCCCACAGGGCCGTGGTCACCCCTGAGATGCGGGCCTCGTAGCCGAACATCTCGAAGTACTTCAGTGCCTCCCCACGTTCGACACGCGGCGCGGGTTGGACGTAGTCGGGGTACTTCAACAGGCCGTACTCGCCTATGTAGACGGGGATTCCCTTGGAGACGAGGGTGTCGCGGATCCGGGCGAAGTTGTCGGTCAGGTCCTGCTGCGCGGTGGCGTCAAATCGGGTGCCGCCGGCGATGTTCACGCTGAACGGGTACCAGCTGTAGTAGTGCACGGTGGCCACGAGGTTGGGGTCGTTCAGCGACTTCATCTCGCTCACCAGGGCGTCCAGGAAGTCCTGGCCGGAATTGGTGTGCAGGCTGGGCAGGACGAGCAGACGGGTCGCGTTGTTGCCGCCGGACTGGCGCACCACGGTGTGGAACGCGGTGTTCAGTTCGTCGTTGTACTGGATGCCCTGGGCGTCGGTGGTGTTGTTGAACTGCGGCTCGTTGTTGCTCTCGAAGAGGAGGCTCGCCGGGTAGTCCTTGAATGTGGCGGCGATCTGGGTCCAGGTGGCCTTGAAGCGGGCCAGGACGCCGTCGTGGTTGGTGGGCATGTCGGCGATCCACAGCCACGAGTCGTGATGCACGTTGATCACGACGTAGAGACCGTCGGCCAGCGCCCAGTCGACCACCTGCTTGACGCGGCTCATCCATGTCGCGTCGATCGTGTAGGGGGCGGTGGAGGACTGGTGGTCGGTCCACGTCACGGGGATCCGGACGCTGCGGAAGCCCTGGGACTTGATGGTGTCGAACAGGGCCTTGGTGACCGGTGGGTTGCCCCAGGACGTCTCGCCGGGGAAGGCGTCCAGGGTGTTGCCCAGGTTCCAGCTGGGCTGCATTGCGGCCACCGCGCTCATCGGACTGAGCTCGATGTTCTTCGTCGCCGCGGACGGGTCCTTGTGGGACGGTACGGCGGACGCGGTGGTGCTGGTCAGCCCGATCGCGGCGACCAGCGCCAGCAGCAGGCCGAGCACCCGGCCCAGGCCGCTTCTGCGCCGGCCGGTGGGGTGGTGCGTTCCCTTCATCTTCGACCTCTCTCTGTTGGCCGAGCGGGGTTCCGCCCGTGTGTGTGGGGGGGATGGAGCGGCAGGCAGTAGAGGGGGAGGGTGGGTCGTCTTCGGAAGGCGACGTGGTGCCTCGGCTCGCGGCGCCGCTTCAGAGGCCGAGCGGCTCGTAGTCGAACCAGTCGAAGTGGACTGTGCCGGCCGCGGCGTACAGGCCGATGACCCGGCCGGTGAATCCGCCGGCCACCTCCGTCGACAGATAGCGGCCGTCGAGCGAGCCCAGCACGGTGAACGTGCCGTCCGCCTCCTCGACGCCGAGCGTGACGGTGTCGGGCCCGGTGCGGGAGTCCCGCGGTGGGGTGCGGGCGATCCGGACGCCGAGGACCACGGGCCCGGCGGGCACGGGCCGGGACCCCACGACAGTGCGCAGCGGGCCGACACGGCCCAGCACCCGCACCTCGCCGTCGGAGGCCTCGATCTCGTAGTGGTGTTCCTCGTCCAGCCGGACGGCCAGGCCGCCGCGCCCCTGCGCCGGATCGACGCATGTGCGCACCCGGCATGCCAGGTGCTGCTGGCGGCGGCCGACGAACACGACGTCCGGCTCGTCCAGAGAGGCGCCGCGGGCGCGGAGCGTCAGCCATCCGGCCCGCTCCTTGGTGGTGCAGTGCTCCTCCGGACGGTCGCGCAGGGAGATCCACTGCGGCCGCAACTCGCTGAGGTCGAAGTCGTCCCGGCGGGCCTCGGCGGGGCCGGGGACGAGCGGCCAGGCCGGCGCGGGCAGTTCGGGGGTCACCTCGCCGACGACGGGCCAGCCGTCCACCCACTCCACGGGAGCCAGGAAGGTCTCGCGGCCCAGCACGTGCCAGCCGGGCGTGCCACCCCGCGGCCGGACGCCCAGCAGCACCATCCACCACGAACCGTCGGGCCCCTGGACCAGGTCCGCGTGACCGGTGTTCTGGATGGGGTAGTGCGTGCCGCGGTGGGTGAGGACCGGGTTGGCCGGGCACGGCTCGAACGGGCCGGTGGGCGTGCGCCCGCGGGCGATCGAGACGGCGTGGCCGCGCTCGGTGCCGCCCTCGGCGATGAGCAGGTACCAGTACTCGCCGATGTGGTACAGGTGCGGGGCCTCCGGAGCCTGGGCGCCGGGGGTGCCGGCCCAGACGTTGTGCGGCGGTCCGAACGTCTCCCCGGTGTACGGGTCGATACGGACCTGCGCGCCCCCGGCGACCGTGCACCAGCAGGTCCCGTCCTCGTCCCAGACGAGATCCGGGTCGATGCCCTTGACCTCGGGCAGTCGGACCGGGTCGGACCAGGGCCCGGCCGGGTCGGTGGCGGTGAACAGCATGTTGCCCTCGCCCTCGGCCACGTTGGTGACGATCAGCCAGAAGCGTCCGTCGTGGTGGCGCAGAGTGGGAGCGTAGATCCCGCCGGAGGACGGCATGGAGGCCGGCAGGCGCAGTTGGGCCGGCCGGTCAAGGGCGTTGCCGATCTGCGTCCAGTGCACCAGGTCGCGGCTGTGGAAGACGGGGATGCCGGGGAAGTACTCGAAGCTGGAGCAGACGAGGTAGTAGTCGTCTCCGACGCGGCAGACGCTGGGGTCGGGGTGGAAGCCGGGGATCACGGGGTTGGTGACGGTGGCGTCCGCCTGCTGGATTTCTGACATTGGGTCAAGTCCGTTTCGATCATTGGGTCGTTGTCATGTGGTGCCGGGGGACTCAGGGTGCGTCCGGCACCGTGTGGGTGAGGCGGAGCAGCACGGCGGACGGAGCTGTGGGCAGCGTCAGCGTGAGGTCGGCGGCGTCGGGGTTCCAGGCGGCGACGGCGGGGCTCTCGGTGGGGTAGAGGACGTCGACGCGAGCGGCGGAGCCGCGGAGGTGAGGCAGGGGGAGGCTCATGGTGGACTCGGCGCCGGGGCGGCGCCAGACGGTGAGGTAGGTGGTGTCCGGTGTGCGCAGGGCCAGGGCGAGCCACGGGTCGTCCCAGGCCGGCAGGCCGAGCGGCCACGCGGGGACGGCCTGAGGCAGGTCGGCACGGATGGCCTTGTACACGGTGACGGCCTCGTGGACCAGGGCGCGGGCCTCGGGCCGCAGGTCCGGAAGCAGGCCGGACAGGTGGATGCGGCCGAGGAGTGCGCTCGCCATGGTGAAGGCGACCTCGTCGAGGGAGTCCTTCGGCAGCGGGTAGGACCAGACGGCGCCCTGCTCGGGGGTGACGGCGGTGGGCGCGGAGGCGGCGATCGGTGCGTACAGCTGGAGGTTCTGCTGGTCGCTGGTGGACTGCAGTTGCAGCCGCGACAGCAGTGCGTAGTCCCAGCGCATGCCCCCGGAGGAGCAGTTCTCCACCACCAGGTGCGGGTAGCGGTCCAGGATGCCGTCGAGCCAGTCCAGGTGGGCGCGGTTGTGGCCGAGCAGGCCGGCGGCCGGGGTCTCGCCGAGGTGGGCGCTGGTGCCGGAGCCGGGGTCGATGTTGTGGTCGAGCTTGAGGTAGCCGACGCCCCACTCGCCGACCAGACGGTCCACGACCTGGTCCAGGTGGGCGCGGGCGGCCGGATGACGCAGGTCCAGGTGGTGGCGGCCGGTTTCCGTGACGCGGACGCCGTCGCGGCGGAAGAACGCCTCGTCCGGCAGGGACTTGGCCATGGGGCTGCGTACGCCGATCACCTCCGGCTCCAGCCACAGGCCGGGCACCATGCCGCGCTCCCGGATGCGGTCCAGCACCTCGTGGATCCCGCGCTCTCCGGGGAAACGGGAGGCGGCCGGCTCCCAGGCGCCGACGCTGTCCCACCAGCCGCCGTTCTCGTCGTCGTACCAGCCGGCGTCGATGACGAAGTACTCCGCGCCCGCCTCGGCCGCCGCGTCGATCAGCGGCAGCAGCTTCTCGGTGGTGGGGTCGCCCATCAGGCAGTTCATGTAGTCGTTGAAGATGACGGGGAGCCGCTGGTGGTCGGGGTGCGGACGGCGCAGGGCGCGGCGGTAACGGGTCAGCGCGGCGAACGCGTCGTCCGGGCCACCGTCGGCGCTGAAGGCGAGAGCGACGGGTACGGTGCGGAACTCGCCGCCGGGCTCCAGGGGGTGGCGCCAGCCTTGGTGGGTGTCGGTGGGGCCGAACAGGGCCAGGTAGGCGAGCCGGTCGCGTTCACCGCACTCCCAGTGCCAGCCGCCGCCGTTGTGCTCGATCTGCCACAGCCAGGTGCGACCCGAGTGACGGTCGGTGAGACCGCCCATCGGCAGACGGCCGCAGCTGGACCACACGCCCCGGCCGGTCTGCGTGAACTCGCCCTTTCCGTTGTCGTAGACGACGACGCGATCGCTCAGCACCGGCGAGGTCACCCGCATCGCCCGGCGCTGCCAGCGGCATTCGGCGACCCAGTCGTTCTCCGCCCAGAGCAGATCCGCGGCCCCGATGGCTTCCGGACCGTCCGCGAGGCAGCCCACGACCAGGGAGGAGACCGACTCCAGGTGCAGCGTGGCCTCCCCGTCGTTGCGCAGGACCACCTCGCTGCGCAGTACGGGCACCCCGTCCGGCGAGCGGTAGGTCACCTCCGCGACGAGCCCGGTCTCAGGGTCGCGGAGTTCGACGGTCAGCACGTGCCAGTCGCCGTCACGGGTCGCACGGTGCGCGCGGTGGCGCAGCCGTCCGCCGATGTACGAGTCGATGAGACGCCCGCCCGACCAGGCACGGCCGTGCCCGGCGGCCGTCACCTCCAGCAGGGGCAGTGGAGGCCAGTTACGCCGCTCGGGGGGTGTCCCGCCGGGGAGGCCGATGTGGGTGAGGCGGGCGGTGCCGTCCTCGCCGACGCCGATCTCGACCTCCAGGGCCGCGTGGCCCCATCGGAGGGTCTGCGGTGCGCTGGTCATGGTGGCCTTTCTGGTCGGGGAGAGATGCGCGGGGGCAGGCCCCAGCGGTAAGGGAGGGACTCGGGCGGGGAGTCAGGCGGTACGGAGCACCGCGCAGCCGCCGGGCGGCAGTTCGGAGAATGTGCTGCCCGTGAGCAGGTCGTGGGCGGGCTCGGGCAGGGGCACGGGTTCGGGACGGTGGTTGATCAGGACGCGCCAGCGACGGCCGTCCGGGGCGTGTCGGATGACGGCCTCGACCTGAGCGGGCAGGCCCGGCACCTCGGGACCCACCCCCGCCTCGCCGAGCAGCCGGGCCACCAGGGCGGCGTAGCCGGCGTCGTCCAGGCGGGTGGACAGGTACCAGCCCTGCCCGGTGCCGAAGCGGTGACGGGTCAGCGCCGGGCTGCCGGCGAGCATGCCCTCGGCGTAGGCGGCGAGCGTTTCCGCACCTTCCGCGCGAAGCGACTCGCTCCAGACGGTGCCGTGCGATCCGTCCGACAGGGCGATCCGCTCGTCCCGCCGCAGCGGCCGGTACTCCTCGACACGGATGCCCAGCGCCTCGCGGAGGGGGCCGGCGGGATAGCCGCCGAGGCGGGCGTGCATGCGGTCGTCGACGTATCCGCTCGCGTGCTGGACGAGGAGGGTACCGCCGTCGGCGACGTAACGGCGCAGGTTCTCGGCCGCCCTGTCGGACAGGAGGAACAGGGCCGGCGCGATGACGAGTGGGAAGCGGCTCAACTCCTGCCCAGGGTGCGCGAAGTCGACGGTGACGCCGGCATCCCACAGTGCCCGGTGCGCCCGGCCGAGTGCCGCGTGGTAGTCGAGGTCCGCCGAGGGCAGGCCGTCCACGCCGAGCGCCCACCAGGCGTCCGCGTCGTGCAGGACCGCCACCGAAGCGGTGACCGTCGATCCCGCC
>NZ_PQSR01000083.1 GCF_002920635.1 Streptomyces sp. Ru72
AAAAGACACGACACCAGGATCCCGCCAACAAGCCCATCACACCCACAGAACTAACGAAAAGATCAGTAGGGGTCCTTTCAGAATGCTGGGTGCTTGCGGGCGAGGGTCATGCAGTGGGCGAGCTGGAGGAAGGCGTCGTGCATGTCGTCTCGGGCTTCCCAGCGAGTGCGTAAGCGGCGAGGGCCGTGGAGCCAGGCAATGCCGGACTCGGCAACCCACCGCACACGGCCCAGGCCCGAGCCATGTGCCTGACCGCGTCGGGCGATCTTCGGGACGATGCCACGCTCACGCAGTCGGCAGCGGTAGATGTCGTGGTCGTAGCCACGGTCGGCATACAAGGTGCGAGGCTTGCGCCTGGGCCGGCCCCGCTTGCCCCGCACCGCCGGCAGGCCGTCGACCAGTGGCAACAGCTGCGTGATGTCGTTTCGGTGGCCGCCCGTCAACGACACCCGCAGCGGGGTGCCGTGCGCGTCGGTCAGCACGTGGTGCTTCGAGCCCGGCCGTGCACGGTCAACCGGGCTCGGACCGACTTTTGGGCTGCTTCGCCCCCGCTTGGCCTGCACGTGCGAGGCGTCAACGGTGACGCGGGAGAAGTCCAGGCGGTCTGCCGCCCGCAGCCGGTCCAGCAGCACTCGCTGGAGTTCCTCCCACACCCCGGCCTCCTGCCATTCCGCCAGCCGCCGCCAGCAGGTAGGACCGGAACCGAACCCAACTCCTGGGGCAGGTACTCCCACTGGATTCCGGTGTAGAGGACGAACAGCACACCCTGCAGCGTCTTGCGGTCATCGATCCGCTTGCGCCCCGGGTGCCGGAACCGCCGTTCATGCTTCGGCAGCAGCGGCTCGATCACCGCCCACAGCTCGTCACCGACCTCCCACGGCTTCCGCCGTGCCATGGTCACCCCCAAGCAGCACGGGATCACGTACTTCTCCACCGTGCCACAGATCATTCCGCAAGGAGCACTGAACGGGCAGGCGGGCCGACGGCCGCTGTCTTGGCGATCGAGTGGATTGTTGGCGGGTCTTTGATGTGGGCGGACACGATGCGGTCCTCGTGCTCGCATGCGCTGCCGGCGTAGGCGCGGGTGAGGCCGGCATGGCGCCAGCAGGGGAGTACGGCCAGCGGCAGGACCGCCGTGAGACCGGTGGCCGGCGGAGGCGGCGGCGTTGTGCTCGGTGGCGATGCGCCTGCGTCGGTGGGCGGTGTCAAGCCGTCGACGAACCGTATGTCGGAGTACCCAGTGATGCCGTCGAGGCAGTCGCCGCGAGGAACCAATTTCTGGGTCACCCCGTCGGCACAGCTAGCGGCGTATGGGCGGCTTGCCGACGGCCGGGAGCGGTCCGGCCATCTTGATCGTGCGCAGCACGGGCGCGGTCTCCAGGGTGGTGATCGCCTTCAGGGTGCCCAGGCGTTCGGTGAGGTAGCAGTGCAGAGCCGCCGGGTCGGGGCACAGGGCCTGGGCGGTGAGATTGTGAGGCCCGGTGACGGCGGCCACGTAGGCCAGCTCGGGGTGCCGGGCCAGGGCGCGGGCGACCTGGTCGAGGTGGGCGGGGGCGACGGCCATCCACAGAAGCGCCTGCGTGGTGACGCCCAGCATCGTGGAGTCGAGTTCGACGTCGAAGAAGAGCTGGCCGTCGGCCCGCAGTTGCTCCAGTCGGCGCGCGATGGTGGCGGGCGACCAGCCGGTGGCCGCGGCGAGGCTGCTCAGGCTCGCCCGACCGTCACGCTGGAGGGCAGCGAGCAGGTCGGAGTCGGCGTCGGTAAGGGTCGCTCGCGCCCCGGGGGCGCCGGTGGCTGACGCCGCTTCGGATACGGCGGTGCGCAGGCGGCGCTGCTGCGTGACGTCGAGGGCCTGTTGATAGCCGGACCAGGCGGTGGGCCCGCCGAGGTAGGTGTGCAGCACGCAATGTGCGGAGACCGCGGTGATGCCGGCCGTGCGTGGGATGTCGTGCAACAGCAGCGCGTGTCCGGCGGGTCCGTCGGCGGTGGAGGTGTGCACGACCGCGACGATCTCGGTGCCGCCCGAGGCGAGCTTGACCCAGGAGGTGTCGGTGCGGCGGGCCAGTGCGTCGGCAAGGTTCTGGGCGGCGCGCGGGCCTGTGGTCAGCCGCAGCAGCCACTGGGTGCGGCCGGCGCGCTGCGGCTCGGCCAGGCCGACCACCCGCAGCGCAGCGTCTGCGCACAGCCGCCGGTAGCGGCGGGAGACCGTCTGCGCCGAGACTCCGAGTACGTCGGCGATCGCGGTGAACGGCGCCCGCCCGTCGATGCGCAGTGCGTGGATGAGACCACGGTCGATGTCGTCCAGCATGTGGAAATCATGCACCAGAGCCATTCCAATGGAATGATTCAGCAATCCAGCCGCCCAAAGTGGAGGTGGCCTGGCGGCGGCGCGCACTCTCGGGCGCATGTCGTACTCCACCACCACCCCGCCCCCTCAGCGGCGCTGGGCCGCACTCGCCGTGCTGCTGCTCGCCGAGGCCATGAACCTCCTCGACGCCACCGTCATGACCGTCGCCGCCCCCGTGATCCGCGCCGGTTTGGGCGGTCCGGCCTCCAGCATTCAGTGGTTCAGTGCCGCGTACACCTTGCCGTTCGCCGTCTTCCTGATCACCGGCGGGCGGCTGGGTGACATCGTGGGCCGGCGGCGGGTGTTCCGCCTCGGCATGGCCGGCTTTGTCCTGGCCTCACTGGGGTGTGCGCTCGCACCCTCCACGGCTGCGCTGATCGCCCTGCGGGCGGTGCAGGGCGCGGCGGCGGCGCTGATCATCCCGCAGACCATCGGCATGATCCGCGCCATGTTCGCCGGCCCAGAACTGGCCCGGGCCATGGGCACCATCGGGCCGGTCATGGGGCTCGCCGCGGTCACCGGCCCGATGGTCGGCGGCGCGCTGACCCAAGCGGATGTGCTGGGTTCCTCCTGGCGCGCGGTCTTCCTCATCAACGTGCCCCTGGGCGCCGCCGTGCTGGCGGCCACGCCGTTGCTGCACGAGGACCGTGCCGCGCTCAGGCCGCGGCTGGACCACGCCGGCACTGCGCTGGCGGTCCTGGGTAGCAGCCTGCTGGTCTATCCGCTCATCCAGGGTGGCGCACATGGCTGGCCAGGCTGGTGCTGGGCCATGCTCGCCGCCAGCGGCGCGGTGCTGGCGGGCTTCGCCGCACATCAACGGCGGCGGGCTCGCGGCGGACGCAGCCCTCTCATCGAGCCGGGCCTGTTCAATGACCGCGGCTTCACCGCCGCGCTGGTGTCCAGCGTGCTGTTCTTCGCGGTGGTGGGCGGCCTGATGCTGGTGGCCGTGCTGCAGATGCAGCTGGGCCTGCACCGCGACGTCCTCTCGGCCGGCTTCACGCTGCTGCCCTGGTCCGCGACGATGGCGCTGTCGTCCTGGGCCGCCGGCGCCTGGCTCGTACCCCGCTACGGGGCCCGGGTCATGAGCGCCGGCCTGCTGGCTCTGCTCGCCGGAGTCGTGTCGGCCGCCGCCGTGTACGCCACCAGCCCGCCCGCCTCCTACGCCTGGCTGCTGCTGCCCGCGCTCGCCGTGGCCGGGATCGGTCAGGGCCTGTACGCCGTGCCGTTCTTCACCACCGCCCTCCACCGTGTCCGCCCACACGAAACGGGCTCCGCCGCCGGCCTGCTCAACGCGGTGCAGCAACTCGGCGGCACTCTCGGCGTCGCCCTGCTCGGCAGCCTCTTCTTCCACAGCGCCGCGCCCGGCTACCCCGCCCCGGCCGCCGCCGCGCTAACCGGCGCGCGCAACACCTTCTGCCTCGCCGCCGCGCTCATCCTCGCCACCGCAGCGACCACGGCCATGATGCTCCCACGGCGGCGCCCATTGCCCCCGAGCCCGGATCAGTCCTCCGCTCCCGAAGCCACGGCCAGGTGACAGGTACCTCAGCGTGATGTGCCGGCCGCGACTTGGAGTGGGATGGACGTGCTGAGGTGGCGGTAGATGGTCGGGGGGGGGTGCTCCTGTGGGTTTCGTCAACCCGTGGTGGCGGGTTGGGGATCGTGGAAGGTGCCGACGCGGAGCATCGCGAAGAGCACGTCGGCTCGTCGTCTGGCGAGGCAGAGGAGGGCTTGGGTGTGGTGCTTTCCCTGAGCGATCTCCTTGTCGTAGTAGGTACGGGAGACCGGGTCGGCCAGTGCCGCGAACGCGGACAGGAAGAAGACCCGTTTGAGCTGCTTGTTTCCTCGCCGGGATGGTTGCTCCCCGCGGATCGACGAGCCGGAGCTGCGGGGTGCGGGAGCGAGACCTGCGTAGGCCGAGAGGTGGGCGGCGGAGGGGAAGTTGCTGCCGTCGCCGACGTCGATGAGGATCCTCGCTCCGGTCCTGACGCCGATCCCCGGCATGGACGTCAGGACCTTCGAAAGAGGGTGATCCTCCAGCAGTTCCTCGATCCGTGTGGCGAGGAGTTAGCGCTGGTCGAGGACGGCTTGGAGCGAGTTGGCGAGGCTAGGGACGATCAGCGCGGCCGCGTCGGTGCCAGGCACCACCACGGTCTGCTCGTCCAAGGCCGTGAAGATGTCCTCGACCAATCGCTCGGCCATGCGTGGGGCCTTGGGACGTATCAGGCTGACCAGCCGTCGGCGTCCGGCCTTGCGGATCTGAGCCGGGGACCCGAACTGGTCCAGCAGCCGCAGGATGGCCGGGTGCTGGATTCGGGGGCCGAGGACTCGCTCCAGATGCGGGTGGATCTGGGTGAGCAGGCCGCGCAGCCGGTTGCTGATGCGGGTGGCCTCGCCGGCCAGGTCGTCGTCGAAGCCCACGATCATTTCCAGCTCGGCGACTGTCTCGTCGGCGAGTTCCATGGAGCGGAGCGTGTGAGGCATCGCGCGGGCTGCGTCGGCGATGATGAACGCGTCGCGGGCGTCGGTCTTGGCTTCGCCGGGGTAGAGGTCGGCGATCCGCCGCATGGTTAGGCCAGGCAGATAGGCAACCTCGCAGTCCATGTCGCGGGCGACCGCGATCGGCAGGGCACCGATCGAGGCGGGCTGGTCGACCACCACGAGCACGGTGCCGTGCTTGGCCTTGAGCTTGCCGAAGACGTCGCGGAGTCTGGGCTCACTGTTGGGCAACCGCTTGTCGAAGGCCTTCTTCCCGGCCGGGGTGACGGCGGTGGCGTGGTGTCCGCCCTTGCCGACGTCCAGGCCGAGGAAGGCACCGATCTCGCTGACGTCGATCACGCGCTTCCTCTGGTCGGTTCCCGCCCGGCCGTCCCTCGGGCACCGATCGCCACACCCACATTACGAAGAGCCTCCCGACCTGCGAAGAAGCCGGTGGTCATGCCCCTAATCAGCGGTCTGTCAGTGCCTCCGGGGCTGGTGACACCACCCCCCAGGCCATGCGTTCGACAGGGGGAGAAAGTCATGCCAACTCCGGAGGCCGGGCACCCCATTGCGGGGCCACCAAGAAGGTAATGGGGGGCGGTAACGGATCAGTTGTAGAAGTTCTTCGGCCAGCGGTGCTTGGCCAGAAGCGTGAGTTGCCCGTCGGTCAGTGGCGGTGCCTCGGCGACCGCCGCGTTGCGTTCCACGTTCGCCAGTGACCGCATCCCGACGATGACCGTGGAGACCGCCTGTCCGGCGAGCGCGAACCGCAGGGCGACGGACGGCAGCTCGTCGACACCGATCCCCAGGTCGGCCAGAAGGGCGTCCACGCGCCTCTCGACCAGGGCGGCCCGGTCGTCCCTGAAGTACCAGTTGCGCCAGTCGCCCTCGGGGAAGGTGACGCCCGTACGGATCGAGCCCGTGAGGGCGCCTTCGTCGAGTGCGACCCGGCCGATCACACCGACGCCGTACTCCGCGCAGGCCGGCAACAGGGCCTCGGACGGGGCCTGTTCGAAGATGTTGTAGATGACCTGGACGGCGTCCAGCACTCCGGTGCGCAGTACCGTGAGCACGTTCTCGGGCTGGTGGTCCTTGACGGAGATCCCGAAGAACCTGATCTTGCCTTCCTCTTTGAGGGCGTCCACCGTCTCCAGCCAGTCGCCGCGGCCGGTCCACTCGTCCTCCCAGGTGTGCAGCTGGAGCAGGTCGACGTGGTCGCGGCCCAGTTCCCGGAGGCTGGTCTCCAGGCTCTCGCGCAGATGCGCGCCGGGGAACACCTCCATGACGTCGCGTCCGCTGGGCGCCAGGGAGACCGGGATCTTGGGTCCGACCTTCGTCGCCACGTACACACTGTCACCGCCGCCGGGGAGTTCCCTGAGGGCACGGCCCACGACACGCTCGCTGCGGTCGTAGGCCCTGGCGGTGTCGATGAGGTTGACGCCCAGGTCGAGGGCACGGTGCAGGGCGCGCACGGCGGAGTCGTCGTCGGCGCCGACCCACGCCCCCTGACCCAACCCCCAAGCCCCGAAGCCGATTTCGGAGACGGTCAGTCCGGTACGGCCGAGTTCGCGATAACGCATGTGCTGTTCAGACTCCTTCGCATTGTCAGGCAGTGGCACCGGGCACAGGGCCCGGATCGAGTCGGACGGGCTCGTCGCGGTCGCAGTGCAGTCTGCCGTCGACGACCCGGGCGGGGGAAGGGCACTTGGCTCGGGCGGACCCTCATCTCCAGCGCGCCGATGGAGATGAGGGCCCGCGACGGCCCGTCCGGCCTGCCGGTATCCGACGAACAGGGGACGGACCTGAGTCTGCCGATACTCGCCGATCGACGCAGCGTCCGGATCGGCGACCGGCACTCAGCCGTGCGCGATGAGGGCTATCCGGCCGCCAGCGGTGTGACGGCGATCTGGTCGATCACCGGCGCGTACGAGGATCGCTGGCCGTGCTCGTTGTAGGTATCGCCGTCGAAGTCCGGCAGTTCCTCCGCAGTGAAGGTGAGGCGGTTCGTGCCCTGCTTGAGGGTGACCCGGATGGTCAGGTCCTGGAAGCTGTTGAAGTGGAAGGTCGTCGGGAACAGAATCCTGCGGGCCGGTCCGCCGTTGACCGAGAGGTCGGCGTGCCGGGCGATCGGGTCGGGGTTGTAGTGGGTGGCCGGCGCCTGTTCGCCGTTGGAGTAGCGGATGGTCAGGGCGTGCCGACCGGCGCGCTCGGCGGCGACGTCGAGGGTGAGGGCGTTGGCCTTTGCGGCGCCGATGTCAGTGACCGCCTTGCCGCCGGCGGCGAAGGGGTATGCGGTGGTGACCTTGGCGGCGCCGGTCAGCGTGCCGTTCTCGGCCTGGTAGACCGTCGGTGCGAGGGTGCTGCCGCCCGAGGCCACTCGCAGCCGGTCGAGGACCAGTTCCTTCGAGTCACCGTTGACGGTGATCTTGTTGATGCCCCCGGACAGGAACACTCGCAGCGTGTCCGTGCCCTTCGTCTCGCCTCCCACCTGGGGGACGTCGAGTTCCTCACCGTCCAGCAGCACCTTTGCCCGGCCGCCGCCGAAGTGGTCGACGGAGACGGCCGATTCGCCGTCCGTGGGCGAGTACACCCAGAAGGTGGCGGAGGAACCCTTGGGCAGCGGCACCGTGCCCGGGCCCGAGGCGCCGGGGCGGGCGTAGTCGGGCCGGGTTCCGGTGAGGGTGGCGTACTCGGCCTCGTAGACGGCCGGTTGGGTCGGGTGCCTGTCGCGCAGCGCCAGGTCGATCTTGTCGATGATCGCGTCGCCCTTGGTGACGCCGAGGTCCGGGTCCTGCGCGGAGAGCGTGATCCGGTGGCTGCCGGCGGTCAGCTTCACCGTGGTGTCCGTGTGCCCCCAGACCACCCACTTGTAGCCGAGCGGCAGCCGCAGTTCCTGTGGGTCCTTGTCGTCCACGCGCAGGAAGACGTTGGTAAGGCCCTGTTCCTTCACCAGGTCGTGCAGGTTGTACGAATTGGCGAACACGCTCAGGTCGTACGTGCCGTCCCGCGGCACGTCCACGTCGAAGGAGAGCACCCCGTCGGAGCCGGTGCGCAGGCCGCCGATGTTGTAGGTGCCGGAGGCCGCGAACTTCTCGACGTCCTGCGGTGAACCCTCGGGCCCGTTCTTGGAGTACCCGGAGCCGGTGTAGGTGGCGTTCTCCGCCTTGTACGTGCTGCGCCAAGCGACGGAGGGCTTGGCCGGGACTGCGCCGTTGCCGCCCGGGGAGAGGATGACCTGGTAGGCGGACATGTCGTTCATGCCGATCATCGGCAGGGTCACGGTGCCGTCCGCGCCGACCTCGACCTCCTGGTCGGAAAGCCGCAGCGGCTGGGCGGAGTCGCCGACCTGCCCGGTCCAGGGGATCTCCTGCACGGTGGCGTGGACCGTCTTCCCGAACAGTTCCGGATCGATGTTCTGGAAGACGATGTCCGCGTCGCCGCTCTTGCCGCCGAAGAGCGCCCGGGACTGCTTCTTGTCCGCGTCTAGCGTGGCCACGCCCTGCAGCGTGTACTGCACGTTGGGGTGCGGGGCGGTCACCCGTACGGTGTGGCCGGACATCTGGCCGTAGGCGTTGAACAGCCACCACTGGCCGTTGCCCTTGTTGGCCTCTACCACGGAGTCGTTGAGGTTGCCGTCGATGTTCCAGTACGCCAGGTCGGCGTCGATCTTCGATTCCTCGATGGCGGAGACCCACTGGATCACCTGGCCGGGCACGGACAGGTGGTAGTTGTGGCCGTACTCGTTGACGTTGATCGGCAGTGGGCCGATGCCGATCTCGCGCTCCCACTGCCGGTAACGGGCCACGTTCGTACGGACCGTCGCCGGGCTGGACAGCTCGTGCCAGGTCATCACGTCGGGCACCACGCCGTTGTCCTTGGCGTACTGCAGGAAGCCCTTGACCTGGTCGTAGAGCTCCATGGTGTTGGGGCCCGCGATCCGCGCGTCCGGGTCGAGGCTCTTGATGAGGTGGTAGGTGTCCTTCCAGGCCGTGAAGTACTGCTGCGGGTCGTCCAGCCAGGAGACCTTGTCGTAGCTCCAGTCGCCGGTCCCGAACATGTTGCCCTCGGGCTCGTTGAAGGGGACGTAGACGACGTGGGCCTTGTAGGCGCCCATGGTCAGGACCTGGCGGACCTGCTTCCTGATCTTCTCCTTGAAGTCGGCGAGCCGCGCGGGACCGTCGGCTCCCGGCCACTCGTAGGGGAAACCGCGGTAGATGTCGGTCAGGTAGATGTACAGGTCCTTGCCACCCGAGTCCACGAACGGCGGCAGGACCTCCAGCGCGTCCGCCCCCGGATGCTGCGGACCGTCCTGCGCCTTGGTGGACACGGTGCGCACGTGCATGCCCTCGATGACATTCCGGCTCGGCACGCCGTCGCCGTAGATCCCGTACAGCGAGCCGGAGGCGCCCCCGTGGAAGGGGCCCGTGTCGGTGGCGAGGTCCACGACAAGACGCTCCGGCTCTGCCGTCCCGGCCGTTCCGGCGGCGGGTGCGGTGGGCTGGGTGGCGTGGACTTCCGCCGCGACGCCGGCTCCGGTGGTTCTTGCGTTGCGTGGCACTGAGCTCTCCGTGGTTCGGGGGAGGTGTACGAGGAGTTGTCGAACCGGTTCGCAGGAACCTAACAGCGAGGAAATCGGACAGCAATACCCTCAGGCAGGGTCTCTAGTGGTTCCTTTTCCTGGCAAGCCGGACTTCTTAAGAAGGATGGCCGAGGCGTTGACACCCGGTTGGCTTGCTCATACCGTCGCTCCACGCGAATCGGTTCGACAACCGTTCGCCTCTGCCTCCGGCGTCCCTGCGACGGCGGCGGCCCCCCGCCAGCACACGCTTACTGGATCGATGAAGGTGTCCCGTGAACATCGGTGAGATAGCCAAGCGGGCCGGTGTCTCGCGGAGCACCGTCTCCTACGCGCTGAGCGGCAAGCGCTCCGTGTCGGAGGAGACCCGCCGGAAGATCCAGCAGGTCATCGACGAATTGGGCTACCAGCCCAACGCGAGCGCGCGGGCACTGGCCAACGGCCGCACCAACACCATCGGCCTGGTCTTCCCGCCGGCCGGGAACCACTACACCGGCATGCAGCTGGACTTCATCGGCAGTGTCGTGGAGGCCGCCGCGGCCTACGACTACGACGTGCTGCTCTCGCCGAGCGGCGCGGACAGCGACCGCTCCTTCCAGCGCCTGCTGGGAGAGCGACGCGTCGACGGCGCGATCCTGATGGAGATCAGGCTGCGGGACGACCGGGTCGATCACTTGAAGGCGGCGGGCTTCCCCGCCGTCTGCATCGGCCGCACCGAGCAGCCGGACGGCAATTGGTGGGTCGGCCTGGACCACACCGCGCTGGTGGAGCGTTGCGTCCACCACCTCGCGGACCTGGGACACCGCAGGGTCGCCTTCGTCAACCGACCCGAGCAGCTCCTGCGGGCCGGGTACGAGTCCGCGCACCGGGGACTGGACGGCTTCACCAAGGCCGCGGCGGAGCGCGGGCTGACCTTCCGGACGTACTGCTGCGGGGACGACGCCTCCTCCGGCCAGGCGTGCCTGGAAAGGATCCTGCACGACGAGCCGGCCACCACGGCCCTGGTGACGCTGAACGAGGCCGCGCTGGGCGGCCTCTACCGAGGGCTCGCCCAGGCGGGTCGCCATGTGCCGCGCGACTTCTCCGTCACGGGAGTCGTGGCCGGCCGGTGGGCGGAGACGGTGACCCCGCAGCTCACCGCGGCGGACGTACCGGCGGAACAGCTGGGGCGCCTGGCCGTGGAGTCGCTCGTCGAGCGACTCGATCACCCCGATACACCACCCCGGCATCACCTGCTCACGCCGCCGATCTCCCTGCGTGCCAGCACCGCGCCCGCCGGTGCGGTCCCGGGCCGGGGACCGACGCCCTGACCCGACGTACCTTCAGTCTCCCCGCCTGACCGGCCCCATGCCTTCATCCCGTATGTCGGTTTCAGCGCTGAAAGTTTTCTCGAAGTCACCTCTTGCAGCGCGGCAAATGCTCGGTTAACACTTTTGCAGCGCTGCAGACCGTAACAGAGAGCCCCGGAAATACCCACGGGGCCAATCAGTAGGCGACCACCGGCCCGCCAACGGCTCACCCGGCTCTGTTCGGCGCGCTCGGTTCCCCCCGCTCACCCCTCCCCAGGCACCCGTGTGCCCAGAGCCGAAGAGGAACGCTCCATGAACACATCCACCGGGCGGCGGCTCGCCGCCGCAGCCATGACCGTCGTCGCCGTCGCCGCCGGCACCGCCGCGTGCTCCTCCGGCGCGGGCTCCGCGTCGAACACCGCGGACAGCGCCACCTACCGCATCTGGGACGGGTACACGCAGTTCGACAAGAACTCGGCGTGGGCGAAGCTGCTGACGGACTGCGGCAGCAAGGCCGGCGTCAAGATCGAGCGGACGGCCTATGCCGATCTGCCGAACAAGGCACTGCTCGCGGCGCAGCAGAACGACTCCCCGGACGTACTCGTCCTGGACAACCCCGTGGTGTCGACCATGGCGCAGGCAGGGATGCTCACCACGACCGACGAGACCAAGATGGACACCTCCAAGGTGGACCCCAACCTGCTCGCGCCCGGACAGCTGGGCGGCAAGACGTACGGAACGCCGATCGGCGCCAACACCCTTGCTCTCTACTACAACAAGAAGGTCCTCAAGGCCGCGGGCGTGGACATCTCCTCGGTCAAGGACTGGAAATCGCTGACGGCGGCACTGGCGAAGGTCAAGCAGGCGGGCAAGAAGGGCATCACCTTCTCGGCGGTCGGTACGGAGGAGGGCAGCTTCCAGTTCCTGCCGTGGTTCTGGGGCGCGGGCGCGAACCTGACGCAGCTCGACTCGCCCGAAGGCGTCTCGGCGCTGTCGCTGTGGACCGACTGGCTGAAGAAGGGCTACGCCCCGAGCTCGGTCATCAACAACAACCAGACCACCAGCTGGCAGGAGTTCGCCACCGGCGACTTCGCGTTCGCCGAGAACGGCACCTGGCAGCTGGCTAACGCCGAGAAGGCCGGCTTCGACTACGGCGTCCTGCCCATACCGACCCCCCAGGGCGGGGCCGCCGCGGCTCCGACCGGCGGCGAGTTCGTCACCGTCCCCGTCCAGAGCGACACCAGCCGCTACACCACCACGGGGAAGATCGTCTCCTGCCTGTCCAGCAACGACAACATCTACCAGACCGACAAAGCCCTGACCTACGTCGCGCCCACCACCGAAGTCCAGGACAAGCAGGTGACGGCCGACCCCAAACTGAAGCCCTGGGTGGATGCGGTGAAGGTGGCCAAGGGACGCACCAGCGACAACCTTGGCACCAAGTACCCGAAGATCTCGGAGCAGATGTGGAAGGCGGTCCAGTCCGCCCTCAGCGGCGCCAAGTCGCCCAAGGACGCGCTGACCGCGGCGCAGTCCGCCGCCAAGTAGGCAAAGTCAGGACTGTTCGATGAATCACACCACGCAGCTGACGGACCGTCGGCACGTGCACGACCGGAACGGGGCGGCCACCGCCGCCCCGGCCCGGGCACGTACCGGGCGCCGACGCCGTCCCACCTCCCCGCAGTGGGCCGCCTGGGCGTTCCTCACCCCGGTGACCCTCTACCTGGTCCTCTTCTACGCCTATCCCCTCTACCGCAACATCGACTTGAGCCTGCGGAACTACACCGTTCGCTCCTTCGTCCAGGGCGACGCGCCGTTCACGGGTCTCAAGAACTACCTGACCGTCCTCGACGACCCGACGTTCGGCCCGGCGCTGACGCACACCGTGGTGTTCACCGCCGTGTCCCTGGTCTTCCAGTACGCCATCGGCATGGCCCTCGCGGTCTTCTTCAACCAGCACTTCCGGCTGTCGGCGACCCTGCGCGCCCTGTTCCTGGTGCCCTGGCTGCTGCCGCTGATCGTGTCGGCCTCGACCTGGTCGTGGATGCTGGACAGCGACTCCGGGATCGTCAACGCGGCCCTGCACGCCGTCGGCATCGGGCCGGTGAACTGGCTGACCTCGCCGTCCTGGTCGCTCCCCTCGGTGATCGTCGCGAACATCTGGATCGGCGTCCCGTTCAACCTCGTCGTGCTCTACAGCGGCCTGCAGTCCATCCCACGCAGCCTGTACGAGGCGGCGGCGATCGACGGCGCGAACGCCTGGCAGCGCTTTTGGCGCATCACCTTCCCGCTGCTGCGCCCCGTGTCCGCGATCACGCTGCTGCTGGGCCTGGTCTACACGCTCAAGGTCTTCGACATCATCTGGATCATGACCAAGGGCGGCCCGGCCGGCTCGTCGACCACCTTCGCCACCTGGTCCTACCAGCTCGGCTTCGGCAACCTCCTGCCCGCCTTCGGCCCGGGCGCGGCCGTCGGCAACCTGCTCGTCGTGGCCGCCCTGGTCTTCGGCCTGGTCTATGTGAAGACACAGCGAAAGCAGAACGCCTCATGACCACCATGACCACGCACATTCCCACTGCATCACGACCGCGCCGGGGACGGACCACCTGGTGGAAGACGGCCACGGGCCTCGCGCTGACGGCGGTCATGCTCTTCCCCGTCTACTGGATGCTCAACGTGTCCCTCACCCGGGACCAGGACATGCGCAAGAGCCCGCCGGACCTGCTGCCGCTCCACGGCACCCTGGCCGGCTACCGCACCGTCCTCGACGAGCAGGTGCCCTACCTCGGCACCAGCCTCGTCATCGGCCTGGGCACCGTCGCTCTGACCGTGGCCCTGTCCGCACCTGCCGGCTACGCGCTGGCCAAGCTGCGTCCCCGCGGTGGCGGCGTCCTGAGCTTCGTCCTGCTGGCCGCCCAGATGATCCCCGGCATCATCATGGCGATGGGCTTCTACGCCATCTACCTCCAGCTCGGCCTGCTCCAGTCGATCCCCGGCCTGATCGTCGCCGACTCCACGCTGGCCGTCCCCTTCGGCGTGCTCATCTTCACCGCGTTCATGTCCGGCATCCCCGGTGAACTACTGCAGGCCGCGAAGACCGACGGCGCCGGCCCGCTGCGCACCTTCTGGTCGATCGTCCTGCCGATGAGCCGCAACGCCGTCGTGACGGTGTCCCTGTTCACCTTCCTGTGGTCCTGGTCCGACTTCGTCTTCGCCAGCACCCTCGTCAACGGCGGCGCCCACGAGCCGATCACGCTCGGCATCTACCACTACATCGGCAACAACAACCAGGAGTGGAACGCCATCATGGCCACGGCCGTCGTGGCCTCGCTGCCGGCCGCGGTGATCCTCGTCCTCGCGCAGCGTTACGTCGCCGCCGGCGTGACGGCCGGAGCCGTCAAGGACTGACCACCGCACGACCACCGTCGGCCACCCCTGCTGAAGAAACGAGTCACACCACATGACCGCCGCCCGATCCGGCCCGGCCTTCTCCATCCACCACATCCCGTTCAGCACGCACGGCTCCTGGTTCGGCATATCGCCCGTGCTCGCGGAGAAGACACGCGCCGAGGACCTTCATCTCGTCTCGCACCAGAACGGCATGCACGCCGTCCTGCGCCTCGCCCCCCTGGACACGGCGACGGGCGAGCGGGCGGAGACCGCCGTGCGGGCGACACCGACGCTGCTCAGCTGGACGGCAGCGGACGGCCGTATCGACCTCGCCTACGAGTCGCCGGACACCGTCCGTGTGCGCGGCACCGGGCTGGGCCTGCGCGTCACCGCGGCGGCGGAGGTCCTGACCCCCTTCACGGGCACCTACTTCTACCGGGACCCGGTGGACGACGCCCACACGTTCACCTCCTACGAGACCGGCCGCCGCTACCGGGTCACCGTGCTGTCCGGCACGGTGACCGAGGTGTCCGACACCCAGGGCCTCGGTGCGGGTGACCGCGGTCTCACGGTCACCGCCGGGGCCGAGGGATCGTGGGAGGTGGCGGTCGAGGAGTTCGACAGTGCGCGACTGCCCTACCGCGCGTCGGCGGAGTTCGACGAGGTCGGCGAGGCCGCGCGGCGATCGTTCGCCGCGTTCGCCGACGCGGTGGCCCCGTGGCGCTCGTCGGACACCCCGGCCGCCGAACTCGCCGCCTACGTCCTGTGGTCGGCGACGGTCCGCCCGGCGTCCCTGGTCACCCGGCCCGCGGTGCTGATGTCCAAGCACTGGATGGACAAGGTCTGGAGCTGGGACCACTGCTTCAACGCCCTCGCCCTGGCGCCCGGAGCCTCCGCGCTCGCCTGGGACCAGTTCGCCCTGCCCTTCGACCACCAGGACGAGACCGGCGCCCTGCCCGACTCGGTGACCCACTCCGAGGTCCTCTACAACTTCGTCAAACCGCCCATCCACGGCTGGACCCTGTCCCACCTGCGCAGGCGGCTTTCCGAGCCGCTCAGCCGGACGGAACTCACCGAGACCTACCGCAGGCTGGCACGGTGGACGGACTTCTGGCTCACCGCCCGCCGCGCACCGGGCGCCGCCCTGCCCCACTACCAGCACGGCAACGACAGCGGCTGGGACAACGCCACCACCTTCGACCCCGAGCGCGTGATCGTCTCCGCCGACCTGGCCGCCTTCCTCGTCCTCCAGCTCCACGAACTCGCCCGCCTGGCCGGCGAACTGGGCCTGCCCGACGAGGCCCGGCGCTGGACCCGCACCGCCGAGGCGACCCAGACCGCGATGCTCGACGAGCTGTGGACGGGAGAGCGGTTCGTGGCCCGCGGCGTCGACAGCGGCGCGACCTGGGACAGTTCCAGCCTGCTGGACCTGATGCCGATGGCGCTGGGCGAGCACCTGCCCGAGGACATCGGCAAGACCCTGGCGGCCCGGATCGAGGCCCACCTGACCCCGTACGGACTGGCCACCGAACTGCCCACCTCACCCCACTACCTCGCCGACGGCTACTGGCGCGGGCCGATCTGGGCCCCCGCCACCGTCCTCATCGAGGACGGCCTGCGCCGCGCCGGCCACCACCGCCTCGCCGACGAGATCAGCGCCCGCTTCCGCGCCCTGTGCGAAACCCACGGCTTCGCCGAGAACTTCGACGCCCTCACCGGCACCGGCCTGCGCGACCGCGCCTACACCTGGACCGCCGCCGCCTATCTCCTCCTCGCCGAGGCGCACACGCACAGAGACAGCCGCTGACCGGCTGCCTTCCGCAAGCCCCGGGGTCGTTCAGACCTCGGTTGTTTCACCTCATTCCCTCCCAGGAGCCGCGCAATGAAATCGCTCACCACCCTCACCGGAGCCGCAACCCAGTTCGTCACCGACGGACGTCTCACCGCGAGCCTGCCGCCCGTCTCCTGGAACGTCATCCGGCTGCGCCGCGCCGGCTGACACGCCCCCTCCGACACCCGCCGCTCCCCACCCCTTTTCCCCCGGGGAGCGGCGGGCCCCGCACCACCCCCTCGTCCCGGACATCCCTTGGGAGCCGCCCATGTCCACCACCAGGGAAGGCGCCGGCCACCGCGCCGTAGCCAGACCCCAGGCGATCACGCTGCTGCTGGCCCTGCTCGCAGCCGCCGTCGCCCTCGTCCTGCCCGCCTCCGGCCAGGCGCACGCGATCTCGCGCGCCTCCCAGACGATGTACACGCCGCCGTCGACCGCCCCGTCGCCCGGCTCGCTCTACCCGCGCGCCGTGCGCCTGCAGTACAGCGGATCGTCCAACGGCACTCTGCTGGCCACGTTCGAGCAGTACAGCTCGGGCACTCCCGTCTTCCCGATCTACCGCAGCACGGACAACGGCAACAGCTGGACGCAGATCTCCAGCATCAGCGACACGCACAACGGCTTCGGCATGCGCTACCAGCCGTTCCTGTACGAACTGCCCACCCAGATCGGCAACTTCCCGGCCGGCACGATCCTCGCCGCCGGCAACTCCATCCCGAACGACCTGTCCTCGACCGAGCTGGACCTGTACGCCAGCACCGACCAGGGCGTGACCTGGTCGTTCGTGAGCAGCATCGCCCAGGGCGGCAGGGCCGACGTCACCAACGGCCAGACTCCGGTGTGGGAGCCGTTCCTGATGGTGTCCGGCTCGAAGCTGATCGTGTACTACTCCGACCAGCGTGACCCCGACCACGCCCAGAAGATCGTCCACCAGACCACCACCGACGGCATCACCTGGTCCTCGGTCGTGGACGACGTGGCCATGCCGACCTACACCGACCGCCCCGGTATGCCGGTCGTCGCGCAGCTGCCCAACGGCAACTACGTGATGACGTACGAGTACGGGGGCGCACCCGAAGGCAGCTTCTCGGTCTACTACAAGATCTCCTCCGACCCCGAGGCGTTCGGCTCCGTCACCGGCACCGTCCTGAGGTCCACCGACGGGTACGTGCCCCACAGCGCCCCGTACATCACCTGGCTGCCGACCGGCGGTCCCAACGGCACCCTGGCGGTCAGCGCCCAGAGCACCACCGACCTCTTCCTGAACACGCAGAACGGCGCGGCGGGTGCCTGGACGCGCATCGCCTCCACCGTCCCCGGCGGCTACAGCCGCGGCATGGTCCCCCTCGCCGACGGCCACAGCCTGGAGATCTTCAGCGCCGGGAACGGCGGCGGCACCGTTGAGAACCCGGTCACCTACGGCACGATCGACCTGGGCGGCGGCATCTCCGACGGCGCGACCTACACCATGTCCAACGCCAACAGCCACCTGATGCTGACCATCGTGGGCGGCTCCACCACCAACGGCGTCAACCCCACCCAGCAGAACACCGACAACGCCTCCGACCAGAAGTGGACGTTCGTCCAGCAGGCCTCCGGCTACTTCAAGATCTTCAACGTGGCCAGTGGCAAGGTCCTGGGCGTGCAGAACGAGTCCACCGCCAACGGCGCCAAGGTCCTGCAGTGGGACGACAACGGCACCCTCGACCACGAGTGGGCCGTCGCCCCGAACCCGGCGGGCGGCTTCACGGCCATCAACCGCAACAGCGGCAAGTTCCTGGAGATCCCCAGTGCCTCCACGACCGTCGGCACCGCCGCCGGGCAGTGGGCCGCCACCGGCTGCGCCTGCCAGCGCTGGAACCTCGCCCAGACCGCGCTGCCGAACCTGGCCACCGGCCAGTACCGCCTGATCAACAAGCACAGCGGCGAGTTCCTGGAGATCCCCGGCGCGTCCACCACGGTGGGCAAGCAGGCCGGCCAGTGGGTGAACACCGCCAACAACTGCCAGCTGTGGACCTTCACCGCGCAGAGCGGCGGGGCGTGGACCGTGAAGAACGTCAACAGCGGTCTGTTCCTCGACAACAACGGCTCGGCCTCGGCCGGCGCGGCCGTCGTCCAGAACTCGTCCTCGACCGCGAACTCCCAGAAGTGGACGCTGACGGACGCCGGAGGCGGCTACTTCAAGCTCGTCAACGTCGCCAGCGGCCTGGTGGCGGACGTCGCCTCGGCCTCCACCGCCAACGGCGCACTGATCGTCCAGTCGGCGGACACCGGCGCCGACGACGAGCTCTGGCAGATAGCCCGGGTCAACTGACCGGTTCCATCAGCCCGCGGGGCCCGGTCGCCGGCCGGGCCCCGCTCCCTCTCAAAGACGTACACAAACCTCTTACCCTCCGCGGAAACGAGCACCATGCAGTCATTCCCCCGCAGCGCGGTACGCCTTCTCCCGGGCCCGTTCCTGGACGCGCAGGCCACCGCCCTCGACTATCTGCTGTCCCTCGACACCGACCGGCTCCTCGCGCCCTTGCGGCGCGAGGCAGGCCTACCGCCGGTTACCGAGTCATACGGCAACTGGGAAAGCTCCGGTCTCGACGGCCACACCGTCGGGCACGCGTTGTCGGGGGCTGCTCTCATGAGCGCGGTGACGGACGACCCCCGGCCGAGGGCCATGGTCGATCGTCTGGTTCAGGGCGTCGTCGAGTGCCAGGACGCCCTCGGCACCGGCTACGTCGGGGGCATTCCCGACGGCGTGCGGCTGTGGCAGCGGGTGGCCGAAGGGAAGGTGGAGCGGGACTCGTTCGAGCTCGGTGGTGCCTGGGTACCGTGGTACAACCTGCACAAGCTCTTCGCCGGCCTGCTGGACGCCTACCGGCACGCCGGTTCGCAGCCGGCCCTGACCGCCGTCCGACGGCTGGCCGACTGGTGGGACCAGGTCGCGGCAGGGATGGACGACGACACCCACGAAGCCATGCTGCGCACGGAGTTCGGTGGGATGTGCGAGGTTCTCGCGGACCTCGCCGACGTCACCGGCACGGACCGGTACGCCGCCCTGGCACGGCGGTTCCTCGACCAGTCCCTGCTCCGCCCGTTGTGCGAGCACCGCGACGTCCTCGACGGAATGCACGCCAACACCCAGATCGCCAAAGTCGTCGGCTACCAGCGGCTCGGCGAGATCCTCGACGACCCCGCCCTGCGGGACGCCGCCCGGTTCTTCTGGCAGACCATGACCAGGCACCGGACATTCTCCTTCGGCGGCAACTCCGTGCGCGAGCACCTGCACCCCCGCGACGACTTCAGCTCCGCGCTCCAGTCTCCGGAGGGTCCCGAGACCTGCAACACCTACAACATGCTCAAGTTGAGCCGCGCGCTGTTCCTCGAACGGCCGGACACCGAGGTGCTCGACCACTACGAGCGTGCGACGGCCAACCACATCCTCTCGTCCCTGCATCCCAAGGGCGGACTGGTGTATTTCACACCGGTGCGTCCGGGCCACTACCGCGTGGTCTCGACGCCTCAGAACTGCTTCTGGTGCTGCGTCGGCACCGGGCTGGAGAACCACGCGAAGTACGGCGAGATGGTGTACACCGCCGAGGGCGACGACCTGTTCGTCAACCTCTTCATCGCCTCGCGGCTCACCTGGCCCGAACACGACCTGGTACTCGAACAGACCACGACGGCCCCCTACGACGACGAGGTCAGACTCGTGGTGCGCGAGGCTCGTGCCACCCCTGTGGCCATCCACCTACGCGTCCCCGGCTGGCACGAGGGAACGCCGCAGGTCCGTATCAACGGCGCACCGCCCGAGCGCGAGCCGGCCCCGCTCACGACGCACCGCGCAACAGGCGGGCAGCCCCTGACATACGTGCGCCTGGAACGGCAGTGGCGCGAAGGGGACACGGTCACCATGCGCCTTCGCCCGCGCATCAGCGCCGAGTTGCTCCCCGACGGCTCAGCGTGGGTGTCGTTCCGCTACGGGCCCAGTGTGCTTGCGGCCGAAGGCGACCGCAACGACCTGGTGGGGCTCTTCGCCGACGACTCGAGGATGGGTCACGTCGCCGGCGGCCCGTTGCGCCCCCTGGAGCACCTGCCCGTCGTGATCGCCAGGAGTTCCTCCGATCTGGCGGCCGGCGTGCGCCGACTCTCCCCGGACCGGTTGGCGTTCGCCCTGGATCACGTGGACGCGCGACCGGGTGAGTCCGTCGTCCTCGTCCCGTTCGCCGGCATCCACGGATCCCGCTACCACCTTTACTTCCCGCTGGCGGAACCGGAGCGGCTCCACGAGCGGCGGGCGGAGCTGCGCGCGGCCGACGAGGCGACACTCTCACTGCACGACCGAACCGTTGACGCCGTTGCCGCCGGCGAGCAACAGCCTGAAAGCGACCACCGGTTCGAGGGGCAGGACACATGGTCGGGCCTCACCGACGGGCTGAGGTGGCGGGCCGCCACCGGATGGTGGTCCTACCGCCTGACAGACCGGGACGGCACCGCCACCGGCCTGCAGGTGACCCACCTCTCGGACGGAAATGCCGGACCAACCCGTGTACTGGTCGACGGACACGTGCTGGGCACGCTCGCACCCTCACCGGATCCCGCGGGCGAGGAAATCTCCCAGGTTCTCCCGCTCGACCCGGACCGTCCTGCCGGGCCCGTCGAGGTCCGGTTCGAAGCGGCCGGCCCGGCGACCACCATCCGCCTGCGCGCAGTCCGCCTGGTGCGGTGACCTCGGCGCGACCAGTTGGCCGGGGTCGTTGCAGGAGGAACACGGTGACGCCCAGTCCTAGGCTTTCCGGGCCAGCCCGGCGGCGATGAGACGCTCCCGCGAGGCAGACAGTGCGACTTCTCATCTCGATGTCACCAGCAGTTCTCATCTGGGTGTCGCGGATCTCGGCTGGTCAGAGCGTAGAAACGGTGACATCGATTGAGAAGTCTTGGTGACATCACATGAGAATTCCCAGCGCACTGAAATGAGAGAGCCATAGGAGTAATGCTCGTCGTTTTGGCTCTCTCGCGTCGCATGCTGGGCCTGCGGGGGATGAAGTCCCGGCGCTACGGATTCCGGGGCCAGAAACAGCACGGGATCGACCTGGCCGGGAGAGACGCGGACGGCAGCTACACGTCGTCCAGTGCAAGGAGTACGCCTCGTTCACTGCTAAGAACCTGCGGGACGCGGTCGAAGAGTTCGTTGGGGGCGGCGGCCTTTCGGCGCGACCCGATTCATTGTGGCGACGTCTGCCTCCACCGAACAGACAGAGCTGAACGACGAGCTGTATCCGCTGCAGCGCGAGCATCGGGACGTGGAACTGGACCTGTGGGGGTCCGTACAGATCAACGAGCATCTGCGCTACTACGCTGACATCGTCGCCCAGTTCTGGACGCGCGAGACAGCGACCGACTTCTGCACCGGGTCCCCGCTGCCCGGCGTGCCGGCGCCGCCGCCCGACCGGCATGCTCTGGCGGAGCGCGTGCTGGTCGGCCCTCTCAACACCGACGACGTGAAGCCGATCCTGCGCGACGCGGACAGCAAACGGGCCGACGCGCCGGCGGAATCGGCCGCCCTGTACGGAAAGTTGGCGACCCGCCTGCACGAGGCCGGATACCGGGGGCACGCCACGGTCCTGCGCAGGAAGCAGCTCGAGGCCCTCGAAGCAGCCGAGCTGTTCGACGACGGGGCGGACCTGGCTGCCGAGCTCGCCGCAGCAGCCCTTCACCGGGGCGACAGCCACCAGGCACAGTTCCTGTCCCATGTGCTCGACGAACTCGCCCGCAAGACAGCGGACTCAATGCCCCGTGTGCGACGGCCACGGCGCAGCACTCCGCATTGATCGCCGCCGCGGTCCAGGACGCGGCCCACCCCCTGACCCTGGGCCAAGTGCAGGCCGTGCTGCCGACCGGCCCGGCCGAACCTGCCACCTACCAACCTCTCCTGGTACTCATGCTCGCCGAGTCCACCCTTGCGACGCAGCCTCCACACCCTCCAGAATCTCGATGACCTCATCACCGCCGCTCTCGCGCAGACCGAAGAACAGCCATCGATGCAGCAGTATGGGGACACGGTCGTCCGCCTGCACCTGCTCAGGGCCGAGTACGACAGGGAAGAACGGCAGAACCTGCTGCCCGAGGCACGGCAACACCGCCTCCCGGGCCGGCACGTGGCACTCGTCAGTGCACGCGAAGCGCAACGCTGCGCCCTCGAAGGCCGCGCCGAAGAAGCCCTGGAGGGCTGGAGAGACGCCGTCCATCACGGCATCCTGGCCGGACTCGCGCAGGAGGCTGCCGACTGGCTCTACGCCATCCGCCTGGTCAACGGCCGGTACGGGCCCTGGATGATCGAGATCGATGACGAACACCGCTTGGCGCAGTCCCTGCCCGCCACGGGCACGGACCGTCTGCTGGACCGTGTGGACGATCGCGCATTTCTCCAGGGGTAAGTTCACGTAATTCCCTAGGGCCTAGCGTTGAGCCGGGGTACTGAGCCTTTTCCAACCTCGGCTCGAGCGGGTGACGCGAAAGGTGAGAGTGGAAATGGCCCGCTGGACTTGGCGGCACCCGCCGAACCGGGAGGAAGTGCCGGAGTAGCGGCGGTACGGGTTCAGCCCTGTGCCGCCTCCACCGCTGAGGCGACGAAGTGCGCGACCAGTCGCCGTCGGTCCTCCTGCCCCCAGGCGAGGACCAGCGCACTACGCGGCGCGTCGGCCACCGGAACATGAACGAGCGCCGGATGCTGTGGCCGGGCCAGCGAACGCGGCAGCACCGCGATCGCTCGTCCCAGCAGCACCATATGCGTCAGCTCAGCGCCGTCGGCGACCTCGGGACCGAACCCGGCGACGGGCTCGATACCGGGCACCCCGTTGCCTCGGACGCCCTTCCAGCGCGGCAGCGTCTCGTGGGCCAGGTCGGCGAGGGTCACCTCGCTGCGGCCGGCGAGCCGGTGGTCCCGCGGCAGGATCGCCACCCGGCCCTCGACCATCAGGGTCTCGTGATCCAGCCCGGTCAGGTCGTCGAAGGGCACGTACCAACAGCGCCACGTCCGCCCGGCCGTCGCGCACGTGATCGGCGCGGTCGGTGGACCCGCCGAACAGGATGTCCACCTGGCGAGCGTCGGGTCGGCGAGAGTAGGCGGCCAAAATGCCGGACAGCAGATCCGCGTCCCCGCCGGGCTTGATTACCAAGCGCAGCCGGGTCTCCCGCTCGCCCGCCCGACGGGCCTTCTCGATCGCCGCCCCGACGGCGAGCAACGCATGCCGGCCGTGGTACTGCAGCACCTCCCCGGCGGAGGTGAGGGCGACGTGCCGGCTGGATCGCTCCACGAGCGCCACCCCGAGCCGGTCCTCCAGCCGCCGTACCGCCTTGGACAAGGCGGGCTGCGCGATCCCCAGCCGCTGCGCCGCCCGGCCGAAATGGAGCTCCTCGGCGAGGGCGGCGAAGTACTCCAGTTCGTGGGTCTCCACTTCGGCCATGCCGCCAGAATACTGCCCCAGCCATTCCTTGTAGGAATAAATTCAGAATCTAGCGGCCTTGGACTTCAGGAAGAACCACCAGTTCAATCGAGGCATGATTCACCACACGATGATTGTTGCCTTCGACGAACCGATTCCCTCGGACGAGCTCGACGAGTACCTCAAGGGCCTCGAAGCGCTGACCATGGGCACCGGCGCCTTCCAGTCCTTCGCCGCCCGCCACCACCTGCGTGTCCCCGGCGACGACCACGCCCCGGTGGCCGTCGCTTCCGCCGTCGTCCAGCTCGGACTGGCCGACCTCGACGCCCTCAACACCGCTTTCGCCCTCCCCGGCGTCGGCGCGTTCATCAACAGCTGGCAGGACCGTCGCCCGTACAAGGCGATATGGGTCAACCACGAGCCCCTCGCCTGACCCGTCACCCCGGCGGGGGTGCCCACCCGACGCCGCTGGTGCAGTCGGCCTCTCTCAACCCTGAAAGCGTTCAGCGCGCGTTGGGCAGTCCTGCGCAACGACGAAGCTCCTGGTAGACGGGTTCTCGACCAGGATGACCCGTGTCCGCCAGGAGCTTCGCGTGATTGTCTACTCGTCGTCGATGGATCTGCCCAGCCGCACCCTGCGGTTCCTGACCGGGCAACTGGCTGCCCCGTGGAAGGAGATAGGGACGCGATGGCGTCGTCTGCCGGCCGGTCGCCAGGCCCTCCTTGCCCTGGCCCACCTGCGATGCGGTGACACCTATGCCCAGCTCGCCGCGGGATTCGGTATCGGAATCGCGACCGCATTTCGCTACATACGCGAAGCCATCGAGGTCCTGTCCGCCCTCGCCCCGACACTCACCGAGGCGATGGAGGCGATCCGCGCGAAGGCGTTCGTCATCCTTGACGGCACCCTGCTCCCGATCGACCGCATCGCAGCCGACACTCCTTACTACTCGGGGAAGCACAAACGCCACGGCATGAACGTGCAGGTCCTCACCGACCCGTTCGGACGCCTGCTCTGGGCCTCTCCCGCCCTGCCCGGCTCGACCCACGACCTCACCGCCGCCCGACAGCACGGAATCATCGCAGCCCTCACCGAGTCGGATCTCAAATGCTGGGCGGACAGGGCGTATCAGGATGCAGGCGGGCCCGTCCGAGTTCCATTCCGAGGCCGTCGCCTGAAGAATTGGAAGCGGCTTCACAACAGCAATCTGACGGCCGAGCGGCTGCGCCACCTCCAGGACGCGTTCCCCAAGGCGGCCGCCGACTCCCGCGCCCGTACGGACTACTACGCCGAACAGGACGATGCCGACCCAGCGCACCCGGTGCAGAAGGACGACCAGCAGGCGCACCGCCCGCACGAGCCCGGACCGCACCAAGGCCAGGAGGCCGGCCACTGAGTGCACCCGATGCCGCGCACCCGATGCTGCGGGTGCGCACCGACGATGCCCGACATCCCCCACCGAGTGGAGTCCACCGGCCGGGCGTGGCCGACATCGTGCGGGAGTGCGCGACATCGCCGGGACGATGCTGTGCATCCACCTGCTGCGCACCCGCCGCTTTTCTCCTTGACCACGGCCCGTGTCAAGGAGAAGTGCGACGCCGCCAACGGGGCCGCTCCACCGCATCGGCCCCACCCGATGGGCACCACTTCCGCGCCGCCGGCCGCACTGGTGCGCATCCACCCGCACTGGTGCAACGCCACGACCGGTGTCCACGACCGCGCGGGCCCCGCTCCACCTGCTCATCGCGCAGCGCCTGCAGAGCTTGGACGACGTCCTGCGGTGCATCGGCGAGGACGGCCGACGAAGTGCGCGATGGTGCGGGCGATCCCCGGCGCGGCCGCTGCGGGGGCGTGCGTGGCCCACTGCCTGATCGCCATCAGGTAGATGACGCCGACCTCGTCCAGGACGTAGGAGTCGGCGTAGGGCGGCTGGATCGTGGACCGGGGTGAGGCGCCGGGCGGAGTTGCCCACCTCCAGGCCCGGCCCCCGGCTCAGGGTGGCGAGGCTGGCCTGAGCCACGCCTTCCGCGGTCGTCCCGCGTGCGGCCCCGGTGCGATGCCGGATGCGGGACGACCTTGAGCCCCAAGCACTGACGTGTGCGTGAGCGCAGCCTATTCGGGCAGCGGCAGGTGGCCGATCACCTTCTCGCCCACGGCCGCAGACCTCCGTAGCGCCTGGTAGCCGTAGCCGCGCATGGCTTCTTCGTAGGCGCCGATGCCGTCCAGGAGTGCCTTGTCGCCGCGTGTGACCGCGAGCAGTTCAGTGCCGAGGACGTGCGCGTCGCGCAGCGCGGTGTTGGCGCCGATGCCCAACGACGGGCTCATGGCGTGGATTGCGTCGCCCGCGACGGTGACATTCGAGGGCTCCCAGGCACTGACGGGGACGCAGCTGCGCAGGGACAGCGGCTGCACCGTGGCGGTGTCCCACAGTCGGACTGTCTCCACCAGAGCGGGGTGCCAGGAGGCGACGCGCTCCAGCGCGTATGCCTTGAGCTGCTTGGGCGTGGCGGTGAACAGCTCTGCGTCGGGCATCATGCGGCTCGCGACGGAGTTGAAGATGCTCAGCGCGTAGTTCTTGGTGGCCTCGTCCTGGAAGCCCTGGTCCTGTTCCTTGATCAGCGGCGAGTCGGGGTTGCTGCGCTCCAGTGGGCCTAGGGTCAGTCCGGTCCAGTCGGAGGCGTAGGCCAGCGAGAAGGTGTTGAACAGCTGCTGCGGCAGCTTGACTTTGGTCTCCTCGGTGATCGGGACCTTGGCGGCGATGTGCCGCTCGGCCAGGTCGGCGACCTTGACCTGAGGCAGCCGTTGGGCCCGCACAGCGGAGTTGATGCCGTCCGCGGCGACAGCACGTCGGCCTCGGCGGTCTGACCGTTGCTCAGGAGCACGGTGACGGTGCCGTCCGCGTTGGAGCGGTGGCCGGTGACCTTGGCGCCGAAGTGAACGGCCTTCTCCAGGCCGAGGTAGAGGATCCGGCGCAGCGTCGAGCGACACACCACCAGGTGCTCGGGAATGTTCGGTGGGTACCCCGATGCCCTCGGTGGCGGACTTGTCGCGGCAGGGACGGGGATTGAGCTGCTCGTCGAAGAGCAGCATGTCGTCGTTGGGCATGCCCGAGGTTGCCAGGAACAGCCCCCACAGCCGCGGCTCCGGGGCGGCGTGCAGGGCGGAGGTGCCGGTGGAGTTGATGTGGATCCGGTGGCCGGCCTCACGGGCGGCGACGCCTGCATCGCGCTCGTACACGGCCACGTCCAGGCCATGCCGGTTCAGGTAGTGAGCCAGCGTCATCCCGGCGAGGCCGCCGCCGGCGATGACGATACGCATCCCAGACAAAAGTACTCCCCGTCCAAATGGTCTCGTACTCGGGAGCACACCGGGCCTCTCTTAATACTCCAGCCGTAGATCGTGATCTTCATGCGCGGGTGGTTTGTCGCCGGTAGTGGCTGGCCCGGGATCGGGCCTGGTGACAACGTCGCCAGTTGGATCAGCCGAGCTGGTGAACAACGTCCTGGACGGGCTGGGCAACGAGCGCGATGAAACAGGCGCTGGATCTCGTTGCAGGTGAGCTGGATCAGGCCGTCGGGTGAGGGGTGACGGGTGTGTTCCTCAGCTCGAACTACGGCGAGGAAGGCGTGCGCCATCACCGCCAGGGTGACCCAGCGGGACCAGGACAGGTAGCGGCGGACCTGGTGCTCGTCCAGACCGGCCAGACCCTTGCACGTCTGGAAGAACTCCTCAACTCGCCACCTTGATCCGGCCACGCGCACCAGCTCCGTCGTTGGCACCGATGTGGGCGAGTAGCAGCGGTAGTAGGCGAGTTCGCTGGTGCGGCGGTTGCGGCGGATCAGCAGAAGGCGACTGCCGGGGCGGGGCTCGACGAGTTCGATGACGGCCCAGTCATAGAAGCGATAGCCCTTCGCTCCGGTCCCGGCGGACAGCTTCTGCCAGGCCCACCGGGGTAGCTTCTCGGCCAGGACGTCCGCGCGGAAATTGCCCGCGCCGGTGGTGACTTCGTGCGAGCAGGCCACTGCAAGGACTAGCCGGTGCCGCGTTCCTCCAGCGCGGTCCGTAGCGCCGTAGACCTCGTCGCCCGCGACCCACGCGGCCTGGTGGCCGGCATCCAGAAACCGGGCGACCATGCGAGCGGCCAGCTCCGGCTTGGTGGCGAAGGCGGTCTCCTCGGGCAGGCCTGCGGCACGACAGCGGTCGGGGTCGGAGGTCCAGGAGCGTGGAACGTAAAGTTCCCGGTCCACGTCCGCGTGGCCGCGCCGACCGGCGTAGACCAGGTAGACCGCGACCTGGGCGTTCTCAATTGTGCCGGCGGTGCCGGTGTACTGGCGCTGGACACCGACCGTTGCGGTGCCCTTCTTCTCGTCGCCGGTCTCGTCGACGACCAGCACCGCCTGCCTGTCGCGGAGGTGATCGACCACGTAGCCACGTACGTCGTCGCGGACGGCGTCGGGGTCCCACTTGGCCCGGCCGAGCAGGTGCTGCAGGCCGCCCGGGGTGGTGTCCCCGGCCCATTCGGCGATGGTCCAGCAGTTCTTGCGCGGCAGGTCCGACAGGAGTCCGAGGATCAACTGCCGGACCCGGCGGCGGGGTTCGACCCGCGGGAACCGACCTGCGATGCGACCCATCAGACCCTCGAACGCTTCCTGCCAGTGGGCAGGGTCTACCGTATGACCTGCGGCCACCGCCTGATCTTCCGTCTTCACAAACCGATGATCAACGGTGGCCGCAGCCGTTCGACAGTGGCCCCACCAAGCAAGATCGCGATCTACGCCCGGAGTTCCAGGGACGACATCGTGCTGTAGTTGCGACGCCAGCAGATCAGAGGAGCGGACGTGAGTTCAGTTGGGCGACGGCCGGGCCGGCACCACTGGCACGCACTAGCGGGGATCTTGGTCCTTCTGGCGCTGTTGGTCGCCTGGGCGGTCTCCCGGATCGCCAGTCAGGACGTGCGTTCCAGCAGCGTCGTATCGAGCGCGGCCCTCGTTGCAGCTTGCGTGTGAAGCGGTGCATGTGGGGGTCGAGCAGCTCGACCGGCTCAGCAAGCACCTGCTCGTCGGTCAGCCACCGGATTGCGTCGAACTCGCCTTGGTCGTAGGAAGTGATGGTGTGGGCGTCGGCATTAAGGAGGTACCACAGCGAGACGTCGGTGTGCGCGCGCTGTCCCCGGGTTCCGGTGACGGTGAGGAAGAGGGGATACTCTCCAGTGATCGGCGATGCCACCGCCTCGATGCCCAGTTCCTCACGGCTTTCGCGGACCACCGAGGCCCACGGGTCCTCACCTGGCTCGACGTGTCCTCCGGCTGGCAGCCACAGGCCCGCCTTGCGGTGCGCGACGAGCAGCAGCTGCCCGCGCGTGTCGTCGAGGACAACGAAGTAGCTCACCAAGTGCATCGCCGGAACATCTGGCTTGCGCACCCGGTAGATCGGGGCTCCGCCGGCGATCCACTGCCTGGCGGACTCCAGGTGGGTGCGCTCCAGGTCGTCCCACGGTTCGATGGCACCGACCAGCTTGAGAAGGTGGGCTCGCGGCTGATCGTCGGGAGCGGTGAGCAGGTCGTCAGGTGAGGTCATCTGCGCATGCTGGCAGGAGCCACTGACAACCGTGCCCGACGGCCACCTGGCCTCCCCAGCCCACTCCGCGATCGTCCAGCAGTTCTTCCGCGGCAAGTCCGACAGCAGCCCGAGCACCAGTCGCCCGGTCCGGCACCGGGGCTTAACTCGCCTGAACCGGCCCGCGATCCGCCCCATCAACCCTCGAACGCCTCCCGCCAACGCGCGGGATCTATGCTTTGAACGGGTGCCCTGCGGGATCCGCGAGGATACGCCAACTCCGCTTTCCGTCACCCTCATCGAGCAGCGTGGCACCCCGTTTGGGGACCTCTTCCTGCGCTTGGTCCAGGTCCTTGACCCCCAGGTCGAGATGGAATTGCTGGGGCCGAGCGGGATCCGGCCACCGCGGCGGCTGATGATCTTCCACCCGCTGGAAGGCCAGCACGAACCCACTGTCGGCGTGGAGCGTCGCCCAACTGTTGCCGAGCGACCATCGTGGATCCGGTTGGTTCACCACACCGCCGAGAAGCGACTGGTAGAAGGAGGACAGCTCAACGACATCGGCACAGTCCAACACCACGCACTGCAGCTTGGCGATCACGAGGGCAGCGTGAGAGGACAACGGAGCACCTGCTGAGGGAACTTCTCTATCTGGCCTCTCCGGACAGCCCGGAGGACGGCCGGGCCTCCACCGCCGAGGCCATCGCCCGTCATGGTGACGAAGCGCTGGCTGGCAGCGAGGTGACCCGGCTCGCCGAGGCCCTGCGGCCGCGCGAGCCGGAGGAGGAAGGCGGCGAGCGGGGCGTGCGCCTACGGGGAGCCGACCTGGCGGGCGGCAACCTGTACCACGTCCGGCTGCCGGACGCCGATCTCGAAGGGACGGATCTGAGCCGGGCCAACCTCGGTTTCTCGGACCTGCGCGGGGCCCGGCTCGACGCGTCGGCGCTGCCCGGTGCCGATCTAACCGGTGCGGACCTGTCGGGAGCCCACCTCGCCCGCTGCGACCTCAGCGGCGCGGTCCTCGACGACGCGCGGCTCGTGGGTACGGATCTCTCCAGGGCCCGGCTAGCATCGCGCCGGGCATCTACCGCGTGGGTGACGACGAGAGCCGGGACCGGAGCGCGGATCCCGCGCCGGCCCCTCGTACGCCGAGCCCCGTGCACTGACGACGGCGTCCGCGTCCCCACGGTTGGCACTGACGACGTCGTGGCCCAGCTGCTCTCACAGGCCCGGAACGGAAACGCAAAGTGATCCCCCATGTCGCTTCACGTCTCGCTACCCGGGGCGGAAGCGACTGGATGACCGTCTGGTGTTCCAGGAATCTTGTTCGTTCTCCATACCGGGATCCTTAAGAATGGACCCGGTCCGGGAGGACCGGGTGTGGCTGATACTGGGATGCCGTCGAGGGCTCTGGGAGAATGGCCGCCCGGTTCTCCGGGACGCTCCGACTGCTGATTGAGAACTGCGGACATCGCTGGTTAAGGACCCGTCGGCGGAGTGTCCTCGGACCATGGAAGTGCTGGTCGGGGAGACGGAGTGACGGGCGTGAGCACGCCGCAAGATCGCATATGGGTCGGCATCGACGCCGGCAAGGGACATCACTGGGCTGTGGCCTTGAACGCCGAAGGCGAGAAACTGTTCTCGACCAAGGTGATCAATGACGAAGCGCAGATCCTGGCACTCATCGAGACAGCGCGCGAGCGTGCCCACGAGGTGCGATGGGCCGTGGACATTTCTGGCCGCGCCTCGACACTGCTGCTGGCCCTGCTGGTCGCCCATAGGCAGCAGGTGGTCTACGTCCCGGGCCGCACTGTCAACCGCATGTCCGGGGCATACCGCGGGGAAGCAAAGACCGACGCCAAGGACGCCCAGGTCATCGCCGACCAAGCGCGGATGCGACGGGACTTCGCTGCGCTCAGCACACCACCAGAGCTGATCACCACGCTGCAGCTGCTGACCAACTACCGAGCAGACCTCATCGCCGACCGCGTCCGGCTGATCAACCGCCTTCGCGACCTGCTCGTGGGCGTCTGTCCCGCGTTGGAGCGGGCCTTCGACTACTCAGGTGCCAAAGGCCCGATTGTCATGCTGACCGAGTACCAGACGCCGGCGGCCCTGCGCCGAATCGGAATCAAGCGGCTGACTTCCTGGCTGGAACGCCGCAAGGTTCGGGGCGCTGGCGACATCGCCACCAAGGCCATCGAGGCCGCGCAGTCACAACAAGTCGCCCTGCCAGGCGAGAAGCGAGCCGCAAAGCTGGTCTGCGACTTCGCCCACCAGCTGCTGGCCCTCGACGAACGGATCCGGAGCAACGATCGGGAGATCCGCGAGACCTTCGCGCGGACGAACGCTCCGAGATCATCGAATCACTGCCTGGTATGGGCCCCATCCTGGGTGCTGAGTTCGTCGCCATCGTCGGCGACCTGACCAGCTACAAGGACGCTGGCCGCCTCGCCTCCCACGCTGGCCTGGCTCCGGTTGCCAGAGACTCCGGTCGCCGCACCGGCAACTACCACCGACCCAAGCGCTACCACCGGCGTCTACGGCACGTTCTCTACCTGTCCGCACAGTCCGCGATGATGCGCCCCGGCCCCTCCAGGGACTACTACCTCAAGAAGCGAGCCGAGGGCCTGCACCACACCCAAGCCCTGCTGGCACTCGCGCGCAGAAGGGTGGATGTGCTCTGGGCAATGCTACGAGACAAGCGGCTCTTCGCCACCGCTGCACCGACCACGTCGTCGTAGCTACGTGCCTGAACAGCCCTTCGACAGCAGCCCTGCAGGCAACCGAGGTTCTGATGGACTTACACCATGACGACACTGGCGCCCCGCGTCCTCCGCACACTTCAGCAGTTCCATGCCGACCATCCCTGGGACCACAACGCGCACTATCACCAGTGGATCCTGCGGCAGCTGCCGAGACGCTTCGATCACGCCTTGGACGTCGGATGCGGCACCGGGGACCTGGCCAGGCTCTTGGCCACCCGTGCCAAAACAGTGCAAGGAATAGACGCAGACCCCGCCATCGTCGCCCAGGCGCGGAAGCTCACCGCTCCCGCTGCCCCAGTGTCGTTCACCGTCGGCGACGCACTCAGCGACATCCCACCTGGCCCCTACGACGTCATCACTTGCGTCGCGACCATCCACCATCTGCCGTTCAGCGACGCACTCACACGCTTTCGCCAGTGCCTGGCACCTGGAGGGACCCTGGTCGTCGTTGGTCTTGCCCGTGCACAGTCTCTTAGTGATCACCTGCTGGGGACGGCCGCCATCCCGTCGAACGTCGCCATGGCCTGGATCAAGAACAAGGGCCGCAAGGCCCCACGGCCAGCATCAATGACCGCCCCAACCCAGCCAGCGACCATGAGCTTCCCCAACATCGTTCGCGACGCCCGCCAGGTATTGCCAGGTGCGCGGCTACGCCGCCGACTGTTCTGGCGCTACACACTGGTCTGGCACCAGCGGTAAGTGCCCGGTTCAAGGCCTCTGACCGTCCGCCACAAGCAGCGCCCTGTACTGTCGGAACTTCCTCGAGCGATGCGGCTGGTTGACACAGTCATTGAGATTCTCCTGGGAGCACCTGCCACAGGAGTTGGGATTCGGCTCGGGGATGACCTGCTGGCGTCGTCTGGCCGAGTGGCACGAGGCCTGCGCCAGCGAACAGCGTGGACTGTAAACGCCGTCACCGCTCGTCAGGCCGGAGCGCTGCATCTGCGGGGGACCAGAACTCGCGGCCGCCGAAGACCATGTCGAGGGTCTCGGGGTTGGAGTCCTCACTGGCCATCTGTCGACCCTGCTCGCGGCTGAACCAGTTGGGCCCGAAGGTGGTGATGACCTCGCTGGCGGGGTTGTGGGCGATGCGGCGCATGAGGGACAACGGCACGTTGATGTTGCCCCAGCTGTCGAAGATCCCCAGGATGGGGTGGCCCCAGGCGTCCAGTTTGGTTAGCAACTCGCCGCTGTCCGGCCCGGCCTCGCCAGGGTGCACTTCGACGTGCACAGGCAAATCCTCCAGCGGCCCGAAGCAGCGGACCAACTCGGCACACAGGTGCTCGTAGCGTGGGCGCTCCTTCTCGATGAAGATCAGACGTACACGCTGCCGACTGAGATTCATGCGGTCGACTGCGGTGTGACTGCCTGTTCCTGAAGGGGACATGACGGAGCCAGCACTGGTTACCTGAGGGAGAGCGCAAATCTGCTACGAGCGGGGCGGAGCTGGTCGCGGAGTATGAGCCGCCGAGCCTACGGCAGATCTTGGAGATGAGCGGGGCTGATCAGCCCTGACCTCGAAGTCATTTCCCGGGGTCGGCCGTTTTCAGGCCGATCCTGATGTGGACGATGCCGCTGTCGAGGTCAATCGGCCCACGGCAGGGGTCGCCCTCGCCCTCGTCGTCGCGCATCCACTCCAGGCGCTGTCGTTCCTCGTGCTGGTGGCGGGCGCTGGGAAGGAAGACCTCTTCGAGGATGTTCACCGGAAGCTCCGCTCAGCCCGCGCTGAGGCCGGCTCGGCGCACAAGTAGCCAGGCGGCGACAAGGGCAAGGAGTCCGAGGCCGAGGTAGCCGGAGGCGATGATGAGGTGGAACTCGGGGATCCTGCTGCCGGGCTGGTACACCACGTACCTCAGGAAGTGGTTGCGCACGAAGCAGGAATCGAAGTTGACCGGGGGTGAAAGGAGGTTTGGGCAGGCGTGCTGCAACCGCGCCCAGGTGACGGCATGCCGTGAGGCGTCGAACAGGTTCTCCACATGGCCGGGGCCGACCTGGATGCCGCCGTTGACTATCAGGGCGTTGGTGGCCCCTGGTCGGTTCTGCGAGTCGCCGAACGGGAAGAACCCGGACACCGGCGTCATCAGGGTGGGGAAGCGCCACTGGACAGTCAGCATGAGTCCGACGAAGCCCACGATCACGGCCATCGCGGCGGGGAGGACGCGCCGGACGGCGGCGCCGAGCGCCACGCCGACGGCGAACCAGGAGACGCCGATCGCGAGCGGCAGCATCCCGGAGTCCAGGAATAGTTGCTGGTCGAACATGCTGCCGCCGCCGACGTCGTGAAGCACATGCGCCAGATGCTCGGAAGCCGCGGAGAGGACCGCGGTCAGCGCCGCGACGAACAGGCCGATCAGGGCGAGCTTGGTCCACAGCCAGCGCACCGGGGAGACGTCCTGGCTCCAGGCGAGCAGCAGGGTGCGCTGCTCGTACTCCTTGGCCAGCAGCGGAACGCCGAGGAATATGCCGATCAGCACCGGCAGGTACTCCACGCCCAGCAGCAGGTTGTTCGCGACATCGATCGGGCCGGTGAAGCGGGTGTTGAGCGTCTCGAACTGGGATGAGCCGACGGGACAGAGCGTGTCGTGGCACTGGTGGTAGAGGCTCGTCATGTCGGAAGCGAGGTAGGCCATCCAGCCGGTCAGCGCGGCTGCCAGGACGAGGGAGCCGAACAGGGTCCAGCGGTGCTGGCGCCAGGTCAGCCATGCCAGGCCGGCGAAGCCCGCGCCCTGCCTGGCAGCGGGTTCGAGGCCGGTCGTGCTCTTCACGGCCCGCGTGACATCGGTGAGTGGGGTCATGCTGCCGCCTCCCGGCCGTGGGACGCCTTTCCCGGCGCCTTGAGATAGGTGAGGACGAGGTCGTCCAGGGAGAGCGGCTGGGCGCTCCAGCCGGGGGCGACGATCGGGGGCGCGACCGTCGATTCCGGCAGCCGGACGACGAACGTCGACTGGCGGTCGGTGTGCTGCGCCTGGACGAACGTGCCGGGGCTCGGCGGCTGGTCTGAGCGGGGCCCGCTGAGCCGGGTGTGGCCGGCCAGGAGTTGCTCGACGTCGCCGGTCAGAACGGGGCGGCCCGCGGCGAGCAGCAGCAGGTGGTCGCACACGCCGACCAGTTCCGCCACGATGTGGGTCGACAGCATCACGGTCATGCCGCTGTCGGCGGCCTCCGCCATCAGCTCGCCGGTCACTTCGGTACGGGCCACGGGGTCGAGATTGGACAGCGGTTCGTCCAGCAGCAGCACAGTGGGGCGCGATCCCAGGGCGACCGCGAGGGCGACCTGCGTTCGCTGGCCCCCGGAGAGCCGGCCGCAGCGGCGGTTCAGCGGCACCTCGAAGCGGGCCAGCCAGGACAGTGCCCGTCGCTGGTCCCAC
>NZ_PQSR01000084.1 GCF_002920635.1 Streptomyces sp. Ru72
CATCCAGTCGCGCGGCTGCACGGTCACCGGTGCGACGTGCTGCGGCGCCTCGATGACACCGAGGTGGTGCAGGATCCGGTACAGGGCGTCGATCAGCCTGCGCACGGTGGCGGGGTCGCGGTCGCCGAGCTGACCGGTCTCGACGAGGATCGCGGGGATGCCCTGCCGGTTCGCCGCAGCGTGGCTGTTGCCGCCGTCGGCGCTGGTGCCGAAGATGACCCGCTCGTATCCGACCGCGTGGGCCATCGCCTTGTTCTTCGCGTCCAGCTCGGCGTCGCCGGTCAGGCGGTAGCCGACGAAGTCGAGCAGGAGTTGGTCGATGCCGCCGCTGTGCAGGTCCACGTAGGCGTCGGCGCCGTCGATCAGGTGCTCGAACAGCCAGGCCGCCATCCGGTCGGTGGGCCCACCGTCCTTGTCGCCGGGGAAGACGCGGTTGATGTTCACGCCGTCCAGCGGGGAGATGTTGAGCCTGCCCCCGTAGACGGCCGGCGGATTGGCCACGGGGCAGATCACCAGCCGGCCGGCGACCTCGTCGGGTTCCAGCAGCCCGGCCAGGCGGGTGGTGGCGTCGACGGGGATGAACTCGCCGCCGTGGACACCACCGGTGATCACGATCTTGGGGCCGGGACGGGAGCCGTTGACGAGGATCAGGGGAACGTCCACCGTCGTGGTGCCCAGGTCGGCGGGCAGGCTCCCGCGGGTCTTCTGGCCGGGCTCGGCACGCAGCGGGCCGATGGTCAGGGTCATGGCTTTCCTCGTTCGGGCTCAGGCCGCGGTGCGGCCGTCCGTGGTGATGAAGTCGATCGGCTGGGAGGTGCGGCCCTGAAGGGCGAGGTCCGCGGCGATGTCGCCCATGGCGGGCGAGAGCTTGAAGCCCTGACCGGAGAAGCCGGCCAGCAGGACGATGTCGTCGCAGCCGGGCAGCGAGCCGACCAGCGGCCGGGTGCTCTCGGTGTAGCCCTCCATGAAGACGGACAGGCGCACCGGGTCGGGATTCAGGCCGGGCAGGTGGCGCCGCACCGCCGTCGTGAAGGCCTCCAGTTCCTCCGGTGCGACGGTCCGGTTCAGCCGGTTCGGGTCGTCCACCGGCTTGTGGTGGGCCTGCGGCAGGCCGAGCTTGACGGACAGGCCGTCCGGGGACGGGATGCCGTAGAAGGGGATCGCGCCGCAGCGGATGAAGGCGGGACGCTCGGCGTCTGCCGGGTGGTCCTCGTGGGGCAGGAACCAGGCGCTGATCGCGCGGTGGACGCTCACCTCCCACGGCAGGTCGGGCAGCAGGTCGCCCACCCACGGGCCGGGGGTGACGACCGCGGCGTCGAAGCGCTCCGTGTCGGTGTCGGTGCGGATCTGCACGCCTCCCCCGGCGACGGGAGTCACCTCCCGCACCGGGGTGTAGCGGCGGATCCGGGCACCGAGCTCCTCGGCTCGCCGGGCGGCGGTCTGGACCGTCAGCTCGGGGCGGACGAAGCCCGCGTGGCCGTCGAGGACCACCAGGTCGCCGTCGTCGACGCGGAACAGCGGGAAACGCTTGGCCATCGCCTCGGTGTCGATCACCTCGTGGTCGAGGCCGTGCTCGGCGATGCCGTCCATGACGGTGCGCATCTCGGGGTCGTCGGCCGGCCCCATGACCAGGGCTCCGGTCAGGCGGCGCAGTTCCCGCCCGGTCTCCGCCTGCAACTGCCTCCAGAGGGCGTCGGCGTGCCGGACGAGCGGCACATAGCGGCCGTCGTGGGTCTGCACGCTGCGGAAGACCCTGGTCTCACCACCTGCGGCGCTACGGTCGTGGCCGGGGGCGAAGCGGTCGTAGGCAACGACTTCGGCGCCCCGTGCCGCCAGCCGCCAGGCGGCCTGGCTGCCCATCGTGCCGGTACCGACGACGGCGACACGTCTCCTCGCGGCCATGTGGTTCTCCTTGCCGGATGTGCCGAATCGTGGGCGGGGCGGGGTCAGGCCGCGGTGCGGTCGACGGTGGAAATGAAGTCGATGGGCTGGGGCGAAGTGCCGTCCAGCGCCAGGTCGGCCGCGATGTCTCCGAAGGCGGGCGAGAGCTTGAAGCCGTGGCCGGAGAATCCCGCGAGGAGTACGACGTTGTCGGCGCCGGGCAGCGGGCCGACCAGAGGGCGGCTGCTCTCGGTGTAGCCCTCCATGTAGACGGAGAGCCGGGTCGGGTCCGGGTGCAGGTCCGGCATGTAGCGGCCGATCAGCTCGCTGAAGATCTCCAGCTCCTCCGGCTGCACCGTCCGGTCCAGCTGGTTCGGGTCGCCCGCGGGCTTGTGCAGGGCCTGGGAGAGGCCGAGCTTGACGGAGACACCGTCCGGGGAGGGCAGGCCGTAGCAGTGGGTGGGTGCCGTGCGGATGAACGCGGGGCGCTCCTCGCCGAACCAGGCGTCGGTGGTGGGCACGTACCAGGCGCTGACCAGGCGGCGGACTTGCACTGCCCACGGCAGATCGGGCAGCAGGTCGTTGACCCAAGGGCCAGGGGTGACGACAGCGGTGTCGAAGCGCTCGCTGCCGGCGTCGGTGCGGATCTCCACGCCGCCCGCGGCGGGCACGATCTCGCGGACCGTGGTGTAGCGGTGGATGACGGCACCCAGCTCCTCCGCGCGGCGGGCGGCGGTCTGGACGGTCAGTTCCGGCCGGATGAAGCCCGCCCGGCGGTCGAGAACGGCGGCGTCGCCGTCCTCGATCCGGTACTGCGGGAAGCGCTTGGCGAGGGACTCGGCGTCGAGCACCTCGTGGTCGAGGTCGTGCTCCGCGATGGACTGCAGGACGGTGGCCATCTGCTGCTGCTCCGTGGGCCCCATCAGCAGGCACCCGGTCAGGCGGCGCAGCTCGCGGCCGGTCTCCTGCTGGAGCTGCTCATAGAGGGCGTCGGCGTGCTGGAGGAGCGGGACGTAACGGGAGTCCTCGAAGTGTGCGCTGCGGAAGATGCGGGTCTCGCCGCCTGCGGCGCTGCGGTCGTGGCCGGGGGCGTAACGGTCGTAGCCGACGACCTCGGCACCGCGGGCCGCCAGCCGCCAGGCGGCCTGGCTGCCCATGGTTCCGACGCCGACGACGGCGACGCGCTTCCTCGCAGGTGACACAGGACTTTCCTTTCGTATCGCCGGGCCGCATGCTGGGGCCCCGAGCGTGAGGATGTTTGGTGGCGACTTATTAGGTGGCGGGCCCTTTTGGCCCCACCGCTCGCATTCGTCCCGGATCCGGGGAACCCCCGCCCTCGGATTCCGCCTGCGTGCCACATTGTGGAATGGCGTGCTAGGATCTGGCACAGAGAATGACAGTGGCTTGGAGGGGAGTCAAGAGGTGTCCAGCGGAATCTCTGAGGATTAACAGGGGGAAACCGGATGGAGATGAGGAGTGTCACCAGGTCACTGCGGATCCTGGAGGCGGTCGCCCGGCATCAGCCGGTGACCGTCGGGGAGCTGACGAAGCTCTTCGGTCTGCCGAAGTCGACGGTGCAGCGCACGCTGGTCACGCTGGCGGAGGCGGGCTGGCTGCGGGCGAACCGCAGGGACACCACCCGCTGGGAGATCGGCGCCCGCGTCCTCGCCGTACGACCCGCCGCCCTGCAGGGCTCCAGCCTGCTCGCCGCCGCCCACGAGCCGATGGTCCGCCTGCGCGACGCCCTGAACGAGACGATCCACCTGTCGATGCCGGACGCCCTGCAGTGCATGGTCGTGGTGGACCGCGTCGACTGTGACCACCCCGTGCGAACCTTCCACACCATTGGCGACACCTCGCCCCTGCACGCCACCGCGGCGGGACGCGCCGTCCTCGCCCATCTGCCGGAGCACGAGGTCGACGAGTTCTCGACGGGCGTGCTGGAGGGTTACGTCGAGGCCACCATCACCGACCCGGCGGAACTGCGCGCCGAGCTGCGCCGCGTCAAGGACCGCGGTTACGCCGTCAACCACAACCAGTACCGGCCGGACGTGTGCGCCGTCGCGGCACCCGTCCTGGACGGGGACGGCTCACCCCTGGCCGCGGTCGCCGCCTCCATGCCCGGCTCCCGCTTCGATCCGGCCCGCACGGCCGAGCTGGGAGGCCTGGTCATGGACACCGCGTCGCAGATCACCGCTCGCCACTCGGGCTGACGGCGGTCGGGCCGGACAAGCACCCCAGCCCCCGGACGATGCCGTCGCCCGCGACGACCTGGAGCGAGGGCAACTCGTCGCACCCTTCGGTTTCGTGCCCGACGGCACCAGCTACCACCTCCTCAGCCGTCGATCACCCGAGCAAGACGGACGCGTCCGCCGGCTGACGGCATGGCTGCGGGCCAGGACGAGCCGGCTCGAAGACGATTCCGAACCGGTGTGACCGCTGGACTTGCCGGGCCGAGGACCAACGGCGGGAAGCCGGACGGAACCGAAGCACCGAGCGGGCCGCGATCTTGTCGCCGGACGCAGGGTGAGCGAAGCGGCATCACCACGGTGCAGATCGGCATGCCGTGTGGTCGTTGCGGCATGGAGCAGGTGACAGGCCGGACCGTGAGGCTCTGAGCAGCCGCGCCGAAGAGGGTGCGGCGGACTGCGAAGGAGCTTTCACATGGGTCGATACGATCTCGCCCTCATCGGATTCGGCGGCGTCAACCGCGCGCTGGCCGAGCTCGTATCCCGGCGCGGGGACCGCCTGGCCGGGGAGCTGGGCTTCACCCTGCGCGTCGTGGCGATCACCGATCTGCGGGCCGGTTCCCTGGTGGACACCGACGGCATCGATCTGGCGCCGCTGCTGGCCGCCGAGCCCGGGGAGCTGGACTTCGCGGGCCTTGCCGGCGGCAGCGCTGATCCGCGCAACGAGTGGGTGATCCGCGAGGTGCCGGCCGACATCGTCGTGGAGGCGACGTTCACCAACCCCGCCGACGGCGAGCCCGCCCTCTCCCACGTGCGCTGGGCCCTGGAATCGGGCAAGCACGTGTGCACCACCAACAAGGGGCCGGTCGCGCTCGCCGGCCGGGCACTGAAGCAGCTGGCCGCCGAACACGGTGTCGGCTTCGAGTTCGAGGGCTCGGTACTCAGCGGCACCCCCATACTGCGCACCGCCCGCCGCCTGTTCGGCGGACTGGAGATCACCGGTGTCCAGGGCATCTTGAACGGCACCTCGAACTACGTCCTCGGCCGACTCGAAGAAGGCCTCGATCTGCCGGCGGCGATCGCAGAAGCCCAGGACCTCGGGTACGCCGAAGCCGATCCCACCGCCGACGTCGAGGGCCACGACGTCCAGCTCAAGGTCATGATCCTGGCCAACGAGGTCCTCGGCGCCGACCTGCGCCGCGGAGACGTCTTCTGCGAGGGCATCTCCGCGATCAGCCCCCAAGAGGTGCAGGACGCCGCCTCCAAGGGGCTGCGCTGGAAGCTGGTCGGCTCCGCCACCCGCCACGAGGACGGCAGCGTCGACGCCCGGGTCGCCCCGCTCGCCCTGCCGGCACACCACCCGCTGGCGGGGATCTCCGGCCCGGTCAACGCGGTCGCCTTCCACACCGATCTCCTCGGCACCGTCACGGTCTCCGGGCCGGGCGCCGGCCGCATCGAGACCGCCTACGCCCTGCTGTCGGACCTCATCGCCATCCACCAGCGCCACGCGGACGACGACACCGCCCCCACGCGCCCCGTTCTCGAGGAGACGCACCGTGTCTGACACCGTCGTGCCCACCGGCATCGAACTCGGCACCGACACGGCGCCCGTGCACAACCCCTACACCGGCGAGATCATCGCCTCGGTCCCCACCGCCGACGCAGACGCCATCGGCACCGTCCTTCAGCAGGCCAGATGCGGGCGCCGCACCGCGGCCGCGCTGTCCCGCGCCTCCAGGGCCGCGATCTTGGAACGCGCCTCCCGTCTGGTCGAGCGGCGCGCCGAGTCCTTCGCCCAGCTGATCGTCAGCGAGGCCGGCAAGACCATCGCCCAGGCCCGCAAGGAAGTCGCCCGCGCGGTCAACACCCTCTCCCTGTCCGCGGCCGAGACACGGCGCAACGCCGGCGAGGTCATCCCCTTCGACTCCTATGAGGGCTCCGAGAAACGGCAGGGCTGGTTCACCCGCGAACCACTGGGCATCATCGCCGCCATCACCCCCTTCAACGACCCCCTGAACCTGGTCGCGCACAAACTCGGCCCGGCCATCGCGGGCGGCAACGCGGTCATCCTCAAACCGTCCGCCCTGACGCCGCTGTCCGCGCTGCGGCTGGTGGACACCCTCATCGAGGCCGGCCTGCCCGAGGAGATCGTCACCGTCGTCAACGGCGACGCCGGCATCGCCGCCGCGATCGTGACCGCCCCCGACGTGCGCATGGTGTCCTTCACCGGCGGGTTCACCACCGGCGAGGCCATCTCCCGCACAGCCGGCCTGAAGAAGCTCGCCATGGACCTGGGAGGCAACGCCCCGGTCATCGTCATGGACGACGCCGACCTGGAGGAGGCCGTGGCCTGCTGTGTCTCCGGCGCGTTCTGGGCCGCGGGCCAGAACTGCATCGGCACCCAGCGGATCCTCATCGCCCACGAGGTCTACGAGCGCTTCCGCGACGCCTTCGTCGCCCGCACCAAGCTGCTGCGCGTCGGCGACCCGCTCGACGAGCGCACCGACGTCGGCCCCATGATCACCCAGGAGGCCGCGGCCGCCACCCGGGCCAAGGTCGACGCGGCGGTGGCCGAGGGCGCGGTGCTGCTGTGCGGCAACGACGTCAGCGGCTCCCTCTACACGCCGACCGTCCTGGAAGACGTCCCGGCGACCTGCTCGATCCGGCAGGAGGAGGTGTTCGCCCCGGTCGTCGTGCTGGAGCCGTTCACGTCCTTCGAGGACGCCATCGAGCAGGCCAACGCCATCGACTACAGCCTCCACGCGGGCATCTTCACCTCGCGCCTGGACCGCGCCCTGTCCGCGGCCCGCCTGCTGGAAGCGGGCGGAGTGATGATCAACGACTCGTCCGACTACCGCTTCGACGCCATGCCGTTCGGCGGCTTCAAGTACGGCAGCATGGGCCGCGAGGGCGTGCGCTTCGCCTTCGAGGAGATGACCCAGCCCAAGGTCGTCTGCGTCAACCACATCAGTGAAGTGGTGCAATGATCGCCTTCCGCACCGGCGCGACTCCACGATGGCCGCGGAGAACGGGCAACCCCCGCTCAACGCCTTCGAGCCGCTGATCACCCAAGCGGCCGGGACGGAAGTGACGAACCTCGTGGTCCAGGGCGGGCCACGCGACCGGGAACAGGCACCCCTCGCCGCTCATCCCGGTGCCGCCGTGGTCCGACCTCCTCGCGGACGGTCGACCACCCTGGACAGGGTGAGCGCCGTGACCGTGTCCCGGACGCCGGGCATCTGGGCGATGTCCTCCCAGATGCCCCGTACGCGTTCCAGCGAGGCCGCCTCGAGGCGCACCATGATGTCGAAGTCGCCGCTGAGGATCTCGCAGATGACGACCTCCGGGATGCGCTTGAGCGCGGCCAGGACATCGCCGCCGCGCATTCGGTCCTGGCGGTAGACGAGTACGAGCGCCGAGACGACGTCGCCGGTGTCGTCGCCGGCGCGGACGATGGTGTAGCCGGCGATGTGGCCTTGCCGCTCCAGCCGTTCGATGCGCTGGCGCACCGCGTTGCGGGACAGCAGCACTCTGCCGGCCAGTTCGGAGTGCGAGATGCGGCCGTTGCGGGTCAGCTCGGCGATGATCTTCTCGTCGATGGCGTCCACGGTGGACCGTCTCCTTCGCGAATCGGTCGAGGTCGCGCACCCCCACGGCACACGGATCGCGGGTGTGCCGCAGACGCAGAAGGCGGTCGCGGCGGCCGCACCCGCCGTGACCCCCACTGTTCCGGCCAGGAACAGGCCGCGGTCGGTCCGGGCACCATCATCGTGCAGGATGCGAACGAACGCGCGACACCGCCGGCCGCCAGGCGGGCCGGCTGCCGATCGTTCCGACGCGCGACGGCGACGCCCTTTCCGGCAGCTGCCACAGGACTTTCCTTTCGTATCGCCAGGGCGCATGCTGGGGCCCCGACGTGGGGCTGCTCGGTCAGGAGGGCCTGCGGCTCACACCGTCCGTTGTCTCGGAGTTCGGCTCGGACCTCTCAGATCGTGCCACAATGTGGAATGCTGTGCTATATTTTGGCACAGAGGATGACAGTGGCCCGAAGCGGGAGTCAAGAGGGTGTCTAGCAGATATCTCGAGGGTCGACAGGGGGAAGCCGGATGGAGATGAAGAGCGTCACCAGGTCGCTGCGGATCCTGGAGGCGGTCGCCCAGCACCAGCCGGTCACGGTCGGGGAGCTGACGAAGCTGTTCGGCCTGCCGAAGTCGACGGTGCAGCGCACCCTGGTCACGCTGGCGGAGGCGGGCTGGCTGCGGGCGAACCGCAGGGACACCACCCGCTGGGAGATCGGCGCCCGCGTCCTCGCCGTACGGCCCGCCGCCCTGCAGGGCTCCAGCCTGTTCGCCGCCGCCCGCGAGCCCATGATCCGGCTCCGCGACGCGGTGAACGAGACCATCCACCTGTCGGTGCCCGACGCCCTGCAGTGCATGGTCGTGGTGGACCGCGTCGACTGCGACCACGCTGTACGAACCTTCCACAACGTGGGAGACACCTCACCGCTGCACGCCACGGCCGTCGGGCGAGCCGTCCTCGCCCACCTCCCGAAGCAGGACGTCGACGAACTCCTCACGCGGGGACTGGAACGCTTCAGCGACACCACCCCTGCCGACCCCGAGGAGCTGCGCGCCGAGCTGGACCGGGTGCGCGGCGACGGCTACGCGGTCAACCGCAACCAGTACCGGCCGGGCGTCTGCGCCCTCGCCGCGCCCGTGCTCAACGAGGACGGAACACCGCTGGCCGCCGTGGCCATCTCGATGCCCGATTCCCGGTACGACGCGGACCGGATGCCCGAGTGGGGCCGCCTGGTCGCCGGCACGGCCGCGGAGATCTCCGGGCGCCTGATGGGCGCCTGATGGGCGCCTGAACGAAAGGCGGTGGCCGAGAGCCCCGCACCAGCGAGGGTCGGCTCCACGCACCGGCGTGGAGCCGGCCCTCAGTGCGTGTCGCGGCAGCCATCGCCTCTGCGTCCGGCCGGATGAAGAGCCAGACGTAGGGCGCGGTCCAATCGGCAGACCCCAGCCGTATGCCGGATTGTGGAACGCGATGCTAAAATCCGGCACGGATCATGGTCGGCCCAGGGAGGGAGTCAAGAGGTGGTCACACAAACCCGCACAGCTGACGGGGGCACTGGATGGAGATGAAGAGCGTCACCAGGTCGCTGCGGATCCTGGAGGCGGTCGCCCAGCACCAGCCCGTCACGGTCGGGGAGTTGACGAAGCTGTTCGGCCTGCCCAAGTCGACCGTGCAGCGCACTCTGGTCACACTCAACGAGGCGGGCTGGCTGCGGGCGAACCGCAAGGACACCACCCGCTGGGAGATCGGCGCCCGCGTCCTCGCCGTACGGCCCGCCGCCCTGCAGGGCTCCAGCCTGTTCGCCGCCGCCCGCGAGCCCATGATCCGCCTCCGGGACACGCTGAACGAGACCATCCACCTGTCCGTGCCCGACGCCCTGCACGGCATGGTCGTCGTCGACCGCGTCGACTGCGACCACGCCGTACGAACCTTCCACGCCATCGGCGACACCTCACCGCTGCACGCCACGGCCGCCGGACACGCGGTCCTCGCCCATCTGCCGAAGTCCGAGGTCGACGAGTTCACGGCGGGCACGCTCGAGGGTTACGGCGACGAGACCATCACCGACCCGGTGGAGCTGCGCGCCGAACTCCGCCGCGTCAAGGGCCGTGGATACTCCGTCAACCTCAACCAGTACCTCCAGGGTGTCTGTGCCATCGCGGCACCCGTCCTGGATGGTGACGGGTTGCCTGTGGCGGCCGTGGCCGTCTCGATGCCCGACTCCCGCTTCGACGCCGGCCGGCTCGCCGAGCTGGGGCAGCTGGTGACCGCCGCCGCGGCGGACATCACCGCCCGCCATCTGCGCTGATCGCACCGGCCCCCGGTTGTACGACAGCCCCGTATCACCGGTGAGCGGCAGCGGGCCGACCCCGACCACGTTCCCTTGCGCTCCACGACACCTGCGTCCCCTGCTGCGGGAGACCCGCAGCGGTGGCTCCCGCAGTGGCCCGACCCGCAGGACGCGCACGCCATCCGCGCCTGCGCGAGCCGCCGTCCGGCTGGGAGCAGGCAGGCCCGATCCCCGTGCCCGGCCTGGAGGACTGTTCGGCCGGGCACGGGGCCCGCGCGGTGCGCGACGCGGCGAATGTCAGGGCAGGACCGCCGCCGTCATCGCACGGGCACCGCGAGGTACTGGTACTCCAGGAACTCGTCGATCCCGACCCGGCCGCCTTCACGGCCGAGCCCGGACTGCTTGACACCGCCGAAGGGAGCGGCCGGGTTGGAGACGAGGCCGGTGTTGAGGCCGACCATGCCCACCTCGAGGCGTTCGCTCACGCGCAGGGCGCGGTCGAGGCCCTCGGTGAAGACGTAACCGACCAGTCCCCAGGGGGTGTCGTTGGCGCGGCGTACCACCTCGTCCTCGTCGTCGAAGGTGAGGATTGCCGCGACCGGGCCGAAGATCTCCGTGTCCATCAGGCGGCTGTCGGGGGCCACATCGGTGAGCACGGTCGGCGGGTAGAAGCAGCCCGGCCCTTCCGGGGCTCGGCCACCGACGAGGACCCGGGCCCCGCGCCCCACCGCGTCGGCGACCAGTTCCTCGACCTTGGCACGTCCGGTCCTGTCGATCAGCGGACCGACGTCGACGCCGTCCCGGGTCCCCGGGCCCACGACCAGCGCGCCCATGCGCTCGGCGAGCCGCCGCCCGAACTCCTCCGTCACCGACCGGTGCACGAAGAAACGGTTCGCGGCCGTGCACGCCTCGCCCATGTTGCGCATCTTGGCGACCATCGCGCCGTCCACGGCCTTGTCCAGGTCGGCGTCCTCGAACACGATGAAGGGCGCATTGCCGCCCAGTTCCATAGAGGTGCGTACGACGGTGTCGGCGCACTGCGCCAGCAGCAGCCGCCCGACGGCCGTGGAACCGGTGAACGAGAGCTTGCGGATCCGCCCGCCGCGCAGGAGCGGTTCGCACACCTCCCCCGCACGGGAGGTGGTGACGACGTTGAGCACGCCGTCCGGCAGCCCGGCCTCCTTGAGGATCGCGGCGAGCGCCAGGCTGGACAGAGGGGTCTGCGGGGCCGGCTTGAGCACCATCGTGCAGCCCGCGGCGACCGCCGGGCCGATCTTGCGGGTGCCCATGGCCAGAGGGAAGTTCCACGGGGTGATCAGCAGGCAGGGGCCGACCGGGCGACGGGAGAGCAGCATGCGGTTGCGGCCGTCGGGCAGGGTGGCGAGGCCGCCGTCGATGCGGACGGCCTCCTCGGAGAACCAGCGGAAGAACTCCGCCGCGTACGCCACCTCTCCCCTGGCCTCGGCCAGCGGCTTGCCCATCTCGGCCGTCATCAGGTGCGCGAGCTCGTCGGTCCGCTCGAGGATGATCTCGTACGCGCGGCGCAGGATCTCACTGCGCACCCGCGGTGCCGTACGCGCCCATTCCTCCTGGGCCTGCACGGCCGCGTCCTCCGCGAGCCGGGCGTCCTTGGGCCCGGCGTCCGCGACGTGACAGAGGATCTCGCCTGTCGCGGGGTCGTCGACGGGCATGGTGGCGCCGTCCGCGGCGTCCACCCAGGCCCCGCCGATGAACAACTGCGTGGGTGTGTCGGTCATGAGGCTCCTCCTGGTTGATCGGCGGCGGGGTCCAGCAGTTCCGCCAGGTGCAGGGCACGGATGCCCCGGTCACCGGCGAGGTGGTCGATCTGGGTGGCGCAGCTGAAGCCGTCGGCCACGACGACGGCCCGCCTGTCCTGGTCGATGCCGTCCAGACGGGGTTTCAGGGCCAGGTCCGCGACGGCCATCGAGGTGTCGTAGTGCTCTGCCTCGAAGCCGAAGTTGCCGGCGAGTCCGCAGCAGCCCTCGGCCTCGTCGACCTTCCTGACACCGAGGCGGCTGAGCAGGTCGCGCGGGTGGCGGCCCTTGAAGGTGGCGTATTCGTGGCAGTGCGTCTGCAGGACGACGTCGTCCGGCAGCTCCGGCGGCGTCCAGCCGGGCGCGGCGAGGTCGGTCAGGGCCCCGGTGAAGGTGTGGACGCGGGCCGCGACGCGGCGGGCCGCTCGGGTGCCGAGGAGTTCGGGCACGTCGCGTTTGAGGGCCGCGGCGCAGCTGGGCTCGGCCACGACGATGGGCCGTTCGTCGCCGTTGTCCAGGCGGGCGACCGTACGGGCCATGATGCGGCGCGCGATGGACAACTGGCCGGTGCTGACCCAGGTCAGGCCGCAGCACAGGCCGTCCTCCGCCGTACAGGGGATTCCGGCGTCGGCGAGGACGCGGCTCGCCGCTCCGGCCACCTCGGGACGGAAGGCGCGGGTGAAGCTGTCGACGAAGAGCAAGGCCTTCGCCGGTTCGCCCGTCCTCGCCGTGCGCAGGGCCCGGCGCAGCGCGCGCCGGGAGGCGAAGGCGGGGATGCGGCGTTTCGTGGTCACGCCTCCGAGGCGGGCGAGCAGCTTGCCGACCGGCCCGCGCAGCAGCGCGTTGACCGGGCGAGCGGCGTATCCGGCGAGGGTCGACGTCAGGGGCAGCCAGCCCAGCGAGTAATGGGAGCGGGGCCGGATCCTGCCTTTGTAGTGCTGGTGCAGGAACTCCGACTTGTACGTGGCCATGTCGACGCCGACCGGGCAGTCGCTGGAGCACGCCTTGCAGGACAGGCACAGGTCGAGGGCGTCGCGCACCTCGGCAGAGCGCCAGCCGTCCTGGACGGTCCCGCCGCGCACCATCTCCTGAAGGAGGCGGGCCCGGCCCCGCGTGGAGTCGTTCTCCTCTCCCGTGGCCCGGTAGCTGGGACACATCACACCGCCCGCGTCGCTGCGGCAGCGGCCGACTCCGACACAGCGGCGCACCGCGCCCGCGAAGCCGTCCTCGTCGTGCGGGAAGGAGAAAAGGGTCTCGGCGGGCAGCACCTCGGGCGCGTGCAGCGCGAGATCCGCGTCCAGCCGGGCCGGAGCCACGATGACGCCGGGGTTGAGCAGACCCTCGGGGTCGAAGGTCTCCTTGAAGGCGGCGAACGCCCGGATCATCCGGTGGCTGTACATGACCTGAAGCAGCTCGCCTCTGGCCCGCCCGTCACCGTGCTCGCCCGACAGCGTGCCGCCGTGCGAGACCACGAGCGTGGCCGCCTCGCCGAGGAAGCGGCGTGCGGCCGCCCGGCCGGTGTCCGTGGCCAGGTCGAAGTCGATACGGACGTGCACGCAGCCCGCGCCGAAGTGCCCGTACAGCACGCCGGTCAGGCCGTGGGAGGACAGCAGCTTGCGGAAGTCGCGCAGGTAGGCGGCCAGGTCCTCCGGTGCGACGGCCGCGTCCTCCCAGCCGGGCCAGGACTCCCCGCCGTCCACCAGGCGAGCGGCGAGCCCTGCCCCGTCCTCGCGGACCCGCCACAGCGAGCGCCGCTCGGCCGGGCTCTGGACGACCCGCCCACCGGTCATCCGGCCCCGTGCTGCGAGCACGTCCAGCAGTTCGGCGGCGCGGGCGTCGACCGCCGCCTTGTCGTCACCGTCGAGTTCGACGTACAACCAGGCCCGCCCCTCGGGCAGTCCGGTGACGGAGTCCGGTCCGCGTCGGGCGCGCATGGTCTCGACGATCGCCTCGTCCATGCCCTCCACCGCGGTGGGATTCCAGCGCAGGATCTCCGGGACGTCCTCGGCGGCGTCGACGACGTCGTCGTAGCCGAGCGTCAGCAGCGTCGAAGCCTGTGCGGTCGCCACCAGGCGGACCGTCGCCGCGGTGACGACCGCACAGGAGCCCTCGGTGCCCACCAGCGCGCGGGCCATGTCGAAGCCGTGCTCGGGCAGCAGGTGGTGCAGCTGGTAGCCGGATACCTGGCGGGGGATGCGGCCCAGCTCGGTGCGGATCGGCGCCAGGTTGGCGTCGACGAGGCGGCGTACGTCCGCTTCGAGGCGGGCGACGCGCTGGACCGCGTCCGTGTCGTTCGGGTCGGCCGCGCGCAGGCCGGTGCGGTCCGCGACGGCGCGCACGCCGTCGGCCGTGACGATCTCAAGCGCCTCGATGTGGGAGCTGGTACGTCCGTGCCGCACCGACCGGTTCCCGCACGCGTCGTTGCCGATCATGCCGCCGAGGGTGCAGCGGCTGTGCGAGGAGGGGTCGGGGCCGAAGGTGAGCCCGTGCAGGGCGGTCGCGCCGCGCAGCGCGTCCAGGACCACTCCGGCCTGGACGCGCGCGGTGCGCGCCGCCGGGTCGATGTCCAGGATCCGGTTCATGTACCGGGAGAAGTCCAGGACGACGCCCGGCCCTACCGCGTTGCCCGCCATGCTGGTGCCGCCGCCCCGCGCGGTGACCGGGATCCGCGCGTCCCGGCAGGCCCGCAGCACCGCGACCACGTCGTCGTCGCTGCGGGGGAAGACCACGGCCCGCGGCGGGACCCGGTAGTTGGAGGCGTCGTAGGCGTAGAGGCCGGTGGAGCCAGGGCCGGTCTCCACCCGCAGGCCGGGAGCGGTCTCGGCGAGCCGCGCGACCAGCGGCTCCAGGGCCGTGGTGGTGTCCGTCATCGCCGTGCCACGCCCGATGTGCCGACCTCCACCGCGGTCGCCCACGCCTGGAGACCCTCGTCCACCGCCGTCTCGTCGATCACGAGCGCCGGGATCATGCGCACGACCTGGTTCCAGGCCCCGCACAGCAGCAGGAGCAGGCCCTCGTCCACGGCGGCGCGCTGCACGCGGGCGGCGGTCTCCGGGTCGGGGCTGCCGTCCTCGGTGACGAACTCGGTGGCGAGCATGAGCCCGAGGCCGCGTACGTCGCCGATGCCCGGTGTCCGGTCGGCCACCGCCTCCAGCCCCTGGCGCAGCCGCTTGCCCATCGCCTCGGCGTTCTCGACGAGCTTCTCGTCGCGTACGACGTCGAGAGTGGCGCAGGCAGCCGCGCATGCGACGGCGTTGGCGCCGTACGTACCGCCCTGCGAGCCCGGCCACGCCTTGGTCATCAGCTCCTCGGAGGCGGCGATGCCGGACAGCGGGAACCCGCTGGCCAGGCCCTTTGCGGTGACCAGGATGTCCGGGGTGACGCCGAAGTGGTCGTGGCCCCAGAAGCGGCCGGTGCGGCCGACGCCCGTCTGCACCTCGTCGAGGATCAGCAGGAAGCCGTGTCGGTCCGCGCGCTCCCGCAGGCCCTGGAGGAAGGCCTGGGTCGCGGGCACGTATCCGCCTTCGCCGAGCACCGGCTCGACGATGATCGCCGCCGTGTCGGCGGGCGAGGAGATCGTCTGGAGCGTGTAGTCCAGTTCCTTCAGGGCGAAGCGGGTCGCGGTCTCCTCGTCCCAGCCGTATCGGTAGGCCGACGGGAAGGGGGTGACGACGACACCGCTCATCAGCGGGGAGAAGCCGGAGCGGAAGCGGGTGCCGGAGGTGGTCATGGAGGCGGCGGCCACCGTACGACCGTGGAAGCCGCCGTGGCAGACGATGATGTTGGGGCGGCCGGTGGCCTGGCGGGCCAGCCGCAGCGCCGCCTCGACCGCCTCGCTGCCGGAGTTGGTGAAGAACAGGCTGTCCAGGCCGGCCGGCAGCACCTCGCCGAGCTTGTCGACGAGCCGCCGCAGGGGCTGGTGCATGACCGTCGTGTACTGGCCGTGGACGAGGGTGCCCACCTGCTCCTGAGCCGCCGCCACGACCTTGGGGTGACAGTGCCCGGTGCTGGTGACGCCGATGCCGGCGGTGAAGTCCAGGTAGCGGCGGCCGTCCTCGCCGTAGAGGTGGACGCCCTCGCCCCGGACCGCCACCACGGGTGTGGCCTGGCGAAGGTGCGGCGACAGTGCGGTCATGTTCGTCTCCCGGCGTGTTCGTCGGTCTGCTCCGGTCTCCCCGAGCATCTCCGTGGACCGGGCCGGCACCAACCCGCGATCTGTCCGGCCGCGACGCGGTATCCGGACGTTGTGTCAACCGCACCCGGCTCCGTGCCCCGCCCGTCCGCCACGCGCTCGCCGTCTCCGGGCCCTTGCGCAGGTCAGCGACGCTTGTCAGAGTGACGGGGCACTTCCCCGAGCTCTCGGGCTCCGCTCGAGCGGGGGCCCCATGGAGGCACCGTGAGCGAGAACCACCACACTGCTCCAGGGCCGGGCGCCGACAGCACCGGCGCCTCCGTGCCGGGCGGCGAGCTGGACACCGTCGGCCGCCCGATCAGCGTGGCCGACGTCCTGGCCCTCCCCGTCCTTGCCGCCGGACAGCCCCAGGTCGTCACCGGCGTGGCACGGCTCGACCGGCCCGTCCGCTGGGTCCACATCACGGAGCTGACCGACCCCGCCTCCTTCCTCAAGGGCGGCGAACTCGTACTGACCACCGGCATGCCTCTGCCCGACGGACCGGCGGGTGTACGGCGCTACGTCGACGAACTCGCCGACATCGGCGCCGCGGCCCTGGTCATCGAACTGGTCCGTCGCTACCACCGTCCGCCCGACGCCCTGGTCCACGCCTGCCAGGCCCGCGGCCTCCCCCTCATCACCCTGGCCAGGGACGTCAACTTCCTGGAGGTCACCCAGGTCGTCCACGCCCTCATCCTCGGCAACCAGGCCGAGGCGATGCGGCGGACCCAGCGGGTCCACGAGGCGTTCACCGCCCTCACCCTGCGCGGCGCCGGACCCGAGGACGTCGTACGCGCCGCCGCCGAGATGAGCGGCCACACCGTCGTACTGGAGAACCTGGTCCACCAGGCACTGATCTACCGGCCCTCCGGAGACACGGTCGAGGTGGCGCTCACCGACTGGGAACAGCGCTCCCGAGCGACACCGCCCGCCGACCACACCACCGTCTCGGGCCCCGAGAGCTGGCTCACGGCACCCGTGGAGTACCAGGGCGAACGCTGGGGCAGGGTGGCCATGCTCCCGGCACCGCCCGGCCCGGCCGCTCCTTGGGCGTGCGGCCCGTTCGGCCCCGAGGACGTCACCGTCCTGGAGAGGACCGCGATGGCCCTCACCATCGCCCGCCTCACCCACTCCGAACCCTGGGAGCGCACCGCACATCGCAGCGTCCTGCGCGACCTCGTGGAACAGCGCCACCGCTCGCCTGCGGACGCCGACGCCCGGGTCACCGCGCTGGGAGTGCCGACGAAGGGCTCCCGCTTCCTCGCCGTGCTCGTGGACGTCCCTCAGCAGGACGACACGGCCAAGGCGGAGGAACTCCTCTCCGAGGAGCCGAGGAAGAGGGGATACCAGGCCCTCGTCGGCCTCCTCGGACCGACCCGTATCGGCATCCTCCTGTCCCTGCGGCCGGAGCAGCCATGGCGACCCGTCGTCGAACACCTGAGCCGCACCGCACTCGACCTGTTGCCGGGGACGGCTGTGAGTACGGGCAGCGAGGTGACAGACCTCACCGGCGTCGCCCACTCCTTCCGCGACGCGACCCGTGTGGCCGAAGCCACCGAGCCCGGCCAGCCGCTCCCGCCCGGACGTTCCTACCACGAACGATCCGACATCGGCCTGCGCCGCCTCCTCTTCGCACTCCGCGAAGACACCCGCATCCAGGACTACGCCGAACGCCGGCTCGGCCGACTCGCCGACCACGACGCCCGCCACGGCACGGACTTGCTGACCACCTTGCGGCACTACCTGGACGCGGCAGGCAACAAGACGGTGGCGGCCCGCTCGGGCGGTCTGTCCCGCGAGACCGTCTACCAGCGTCTTCGCGCCATCGAGCGGATACTCGAGTGCGACCTGGAGTCCGGCGAACAGCGCACCGAACTACACGTGGCACTCACCGCGCTCGACGTTCTGCGGGTGCGCTGAAGGGCCTCTCGGCCAGCAGCAGCGCGACAGACCGGCAGCGCTTTCCGAAGCTACGCGCGGCCGGCACGTCGGCCCCGTCCCCGGGAACCGCAGCGGCGGAACGGTTCAGGTCAGGTCGTTCAGGACCGGCTGGGGTGTGGGGCCGGCGGCGGGTGGGCGGGATCCTATCGAGTGGTATCGGGCGGGCAGGCTCGACAGCTGCCGGGGCGGTAGGCAGTTCTTGCCGTCCACGATCAGGCGGGGTTCGGCGAGCAGGCCGCTCAGGATCCGCCAGTCCGCTTCCACGATGTCCGGCCACTCGGTCAGGATGACGGCCGCGTGGGCTCCCTGGACCGCCGTGCTCAGGCAGTCCGCGGGGCGGGTGCCGGGGAAGAGCGCGGCGATGTCGTCCTTGCCGGTGGCCGGGTCCCAGACGCGGACCTCGGCCGCCTGGTCGAGCAGGGCGGGGACGATGCTGCGGCTGGGGGCCGCGCGCAGGTCGTCGCTCCAGGGCTGGTACCGGAGCCCCAGCACCGCGACGACCGCGTCGGGAAGCTGTCCGTCCAGTGCGCTCTGGAGCATCCGGACGACGAGTCGGGGCTGGTCCCGGTTGACGGCGATGGTGGCGTCCAGCAGCGGAGTGGGAACGCCCAGGGCGGCCGCCCAGCGGGCCAGGGCGGCGGTGTCCTTGGGCAGGCAGTGGTCGCCGAACCCGAGGCCGGGCTGCAACAGGGCGTGCCCTATGCGCGGGTCGGCGCCGATGCCGCGCATGACGTGGTCGACGTCGACGTCCGGAAGACAGCACAGGCGGGCGATCTCGTTCCCGAAACTGATCTTGGTGGCCAGGAAGGCGTTGGCGGCGTACTTGATGATCTCCGCGCTGGTGGGGCTGGTCACCACCCACTCGCAGGCCGGGCCCGCGTAGAGATCGCGGAGCGCCGGAAGGAGATCGTGCGACCACAGGCCCACGACGACGCGGGCGGGGCAGGCCCAGTCCCGCAGCGCGCTCCCTTGGCTGAGGAACTCCGGGTTGTGCACGTAGCGCTCCCGCAGCCCGGGGTGGGCGTCCGCGAGGTCGTTGCTGGTGCCCGGCGGGATGGTGGACTTCACCGCCACCACACGCGGGGCGGGCCGTAGCCGGAGGACGGCGTCCAGAGCGGTGCGGACCTGCGAGAGATCCACCCATCCGTGCCCGTCGGGCGGTGTCCCCACGACGATGAGCACGACGTCGAAGGGCTGGTGCCGGTGCGGTGGCCCGGGTGCGCCGGTGAACGACAGCCGCCCGGTGGCGAGGGCCGCCGACAGCGCCTGCTGCAAGCCCGGCTCGCTGAAGGGGACCCGTCCTGTCCGCAGGTCGCGCAGCCGGGCCGGGTTCTGCTCGACGCCGGTGACATGGTGCCCCTGCAAGGTCAGCTCCACCGCACCGGTCACTCCGACATAGCCCTGCCCCATCACAGCCACGTGCATGGGATCCTCCGCTGGGTGCGTCGCACCCGCCGTCCCCCTGCGGCAGGTGCGTGACCGCGGTATGCGTATGGCCCATACGGCCCGAACCGGTCTCCGGTTGCCTGCGTCAGCGCCCCCGCCTCGAACCGGTCGGCCGGGGTCCTCAGCGGGCTATGAACCAGTGTGCGGCGTCATGGCGAGGGGGGCGAACCGCAGCATCCCCGGTCGGGAACAGACCCGATAGGCCGCCCGTCCGGGCCCGGACGAGGCCGAACACACCATCCATGGACGATCCGTGGCCGGCGCTGCTGCGCGCCAGGCGGCTGCCGCGGCACAGTCGCCGCGACAGCCGCGGGACGATCACCGTGGCTGCCGCGGGCCATGCCCCGGGCCGCTCATCAGCCGACCTCGAGCACGATCTTGCCGCGGGTCCGACCGCTCATGCTGAGACGGAACGCCTCGGCGGCCTCGGCCAGCGGCAGGGCGTGCTCGACGTGGACGTCGAGCCTGCCGGCGTCGGCGAGTCGAGCGAGCTCCGCGAGGTCCGCGCTGTCGGGGCGGACCCACACATGGTGTCCACCGCGCTCGGTGACCGCCGGGTCGACGACCGACGCGAGACGCGAGCGGTCCTTGAGCAGTTCCTCGGAGACCGCGACCGCGTCGCCGCCGACGTAGTCCACTGCCGCGTCGACGCCCTCCGGCGCCAGCTGCCGGACCCGGTCGGCCAAGCCGTCGCCGTAGGTGACGGGCTCGGCGCCCAGGGAGCGCAGGAAGTCGTGGTTGTGTTCGCCGGCGGTGCCGATCACCCGGGCTCCCTTGGCCACCGCGATCTGCACCGCGAAGGATCCGACGCCGCCGGCCGCCGCATGGACCAGGACCGTGTCGCCCTCTCCGACCCCCACCCGGGCCAGTGACTGCCAGGCGGTGAGCCCTGCCAGCGGGACGCCGGCCGCCTGCTGCCAGCTCAGCGACGCGGGCTTGCGCGCGAGGGTACGCACGGGTGCGGCGACGAGCTCGGCATAGGTGCCGTGCTGCACCTCGTCCTTGCGGACGTATCCGAACACCTCGTCGCCGACCGAGAATTCCGAGGCGTCCAGGCCGACCGCCTCGACGACGCCCGCCACATCCCATCCGGGCACCAGGGGGAAGTGGACGTACATGATCGGATCGAGATAACCGGCGACGATCTTCCAGTCCACCGGGTTGACCCCGGCGGCCTTCACTCGTACGAGCACCGAGTCGGGTCCGACCTTGGGGTCGTCGGTCTCGGCCAGTTCCAGGGTTTCGGGGCCACCGTAACGGCTGACGGTAATTGCACGCATAACGGACACGATAGGTGTCGGGGGGCGCCTCGTCCGCGGTTTCTGCCGCATCTCCACGAACAGGCTTCACCAGCGACACCGTTCACTTGCCTCACCCGCACGTACTGTGCCCGGTCGCACCCCACGCCCGGTCCCTGACGGGCACTCAGGTTCGGATCGGCGCAGGAGCGGGAGCCACGCACTCGAAGCTACGAACTCGTGGAGAAGCGGAACGCACCGGCGCCGCCGCCCATCGTGAGCCAGATGTGCTCGCCCTCCCTGACCAGGCGGAGGGCGATGTGCGCGCAGCCGGGGCAGCGGGCGGTCAGGCCCGGTTCGGGGCCGTAGACGTGGAGTTCGGCGAGCGGACCCGACCGCGCGCACTCCGGGCACCGCCACCAGGCCGTGGTGGGCTCCACCGAGAGGATCTCCGAGAGCGGGCCGGCGAGGCAGTTGCCGTCGAGATGGGTGGTGGCGTCTGCCATGAGGACCTCCCGTGCGGTCGGGGTCGGTGGGTCATCCGAAGCGCTCGGTGCGGATCGTGACGGGGTCCCGCCCCCTGTCGATCAGCAGGTTGTCGACAGCTTCCACGAAGCCGGTCGGCCCGCAGACGTACACGGGACTTGCCGGTTTCAGTCTGGCCGTCGCCTCGTCCAGGTCGGCCGGTGTGATGCGGCCGGGCGGGCGCACGCTGCCGGGCGGGGTCTGCCGTGTGTACACGATGCGGACGTCGAGGAGGGGGTCCCCGTCGGCCAGGTGGTCGCGGTACCAGACGTCCTGCGGGGTGCGCACCGAGTACAGCAGGTGCAGGGGGCCGCGCGAGCGTGCCGCGCGGTGGGCGCGGACCATGGCCGTCAGCGGGACGACACCGGAGCCGCCCGCCACCAGGAGCGCCGGCTCGGTCTGCTCGGCCCGCCAGACGAACCAGTTGCCGAGCGGGCCGCGTACCTCCACCTCCGCGCCCACCGGCAGGCCGTCGGCCAGGTAGGGCGAGACCTCCCCGTCGGGCACTGCCTGCACGCCGAGTTCGATGCGCTCGCCGTCGGCGGGCGCGGCCAGGGAGTAACTGCGTACGGCCTGGTAGCCGTCGTCGGCGGTGAGCCGTACGTCGACGTGCTGGCCGGGCAGATGGCCGGGCCAGCCGGGCACCGTCAGCACCAGGGACCGGGCGGTGGCGCTCTGGGAGCGGCGCTCGAGGAGCCGGGCGCGGCGCCAGGCGAGGCCCATGCTCAGTCGCCCCAGTTGCGCTGCTCGCGCCACGGGTCGCCGTAGTCGTGGTACCCGACGCTCTCCCAGAAGCCGGGCTCGTCCTCGTGCGTGAGCGTCAGTCCGCGCACCCACTTGGCCGACTTCCAGAAGTACAGGTGCGGTACGAGCAGCCGCGCCGGGCCGCCGTGCTCGGGGGACAGCGGATGGCCGTCGTAGGTGTGGACGATCCACGCCTTGCCGTCGAGGAGGTCCTCCAGCGGAAGATTGGTGGTGTACCCGCCGTAGCTGCTGACGACGGCGTAGTCCGCGGCCGTCTCCACGTCCTCGAGGAAGGCGTCGACGGGGACGCCCCGCCACTGCGTGTCGAACTTCGACCAGCGCGTCACACAGTGGATGTCGTGGGTCGTCTCCTGCTGCGGCAGGGCCATCATCTCGTCCCAGGTCCAGCTGTGCGTGGCGCCGAGTTCCGTGGTCACGGTGAAGGACCACGTCTCGGTGGGGACCCTCGGTGTGGGGCCCGCCGACAGCACGGGGAAGGACTCGGTCGGGTACTGACCGGGCGGCAGACGGTCCGCGAGCCGCCGCCCGCGGCCCTGGAAGCCGGGTGAGAAGGAAGTCACAGCGTTGTCTCCTGAGCCGATGCGGCCGATGCCGCCGTTGCCGGCCAAGCCGGTGCAGCCGGTGCCTGCCCTGCGGACGGCGCGGCCGATGCCGCCCATGTGCCGTCCGTACTGCCGTCCGCGGCCGATGCAAGGCAACTGGGCCCGGTCACTCCTCCAGTGTCGGGTGACCGGGACCACCCCACCACTCGGTCGCGGTGGAGCCGCGCGGACGTGATGCGGGGAGTGCGTCCGCGCGGCCCGTCCGGCGCTCGGCCCGCCGCGCGGACGGCGTCCCGGATCAGGTCGGCGACGTCCTCGGCCCGCGGGACGGCGACCGCGTGCGACGCGCCCTCGAGTCCGACGATGGTCGCGCCCGCCCGCTTCGCGCCGAAGCGCTCCACCTCCGGGTTGATCGCCTCGTCCACGCCGGCCGTCAGCGCCCCGGACGGCCTGGTCTTCCGTGCGGCGGCGGAGGCCCTCTTCTCGGCCGAGGCTCTCGCCCTCCTCCGTCAGGCGGTGTGCAGGGCCGTGTGCAGGGTGCGCGCCGCCAGGGTGATCGCGGCCTCGGCCGCGTGGGTCCCGCGCAGCGCGTTGAGCATCACGAAGTCGTGGATGATGCCCTGGAAGCGCACAGCGGTGACCGGAACCCCGGCCTGGCGCAGCTTGTTGGCGTACGCCTCGCCCTCGTCCCGCAGCACGTCGGCCTCGGCGGTGATGACCAGGGCCGGGGGCAGGCCGGTGAGCTGCTCGGTGGTGGCGCGCAGCGGGGACGCGGTGATCTGGGCGCGCTCGCTCTCGTCGGTCGTGTACTGGTCCCAGAACCACTGCATGCCGTCCCGGCGCAGGAAGTAGCCTTCCGCGAACTGGTGGTAGGAGCCGGTGTCGAAACCGGCGTCCGTGACCGGGTAGAACAGCACCTGCTGCACCAGCGGGAGGCCGCCGCGCTCCTTGGCCATCAGCGTCAGGGCGGCGGTCATGTTGCCGCCCACGGAGTCACCGGCGACGGCCAGCCTGGAGCCGTCGAGGCCCTTGGACGCGCCCTGTTCCACGACCCACTTCGCGACGGCGAAGTTCTGTTCGATGGCGACGGGGTAGCGGGCCTCGGGCGACAGGTCGTACTCGGGGAAGACGACGGCGGCGCTCGCACCGACGGCCAGTTCGCGCACCAGGCGGTCGTGGGTGTGGGCGTTGCCGAAGACCCAGCCGGCGCCATGGATGTAGATGATCACCGGGAGCGTTCCGGTCGCCCCGGCGGGTTTGACGATACGCGCCCGCACACTGCCCGTCGGCCCGCCGGAAACGGTGATCCACTCCTCGTCGACCGCCGGCTTGTCGACGTCCCCGGACTGCACCTCGTCGACGGCCTTGCGCCCTTCCGCCGGGGCCAGGTCGAACAGGTAGGGCGGATTGGCGGTCGCCTCGGCGAACTCGGCTGCGGCCGGCTCCAGTACCGGCTGGACCGGCGCGACGGCATCGGACATGGAAACTCCTCGAATTGCGGTGGGGACGCCGGTCCTGCCGGCGAACGACCCGGTTCGTGTGCTGACCTCTCCGGTGCCGCTGACGGACACCGTAGGACCCCTGCGGTGGCGGCGATTGCCCCTGAGCGCACGACTGCTGTGCCCACAGCGCACGGGCGTCGCCGGGTCCTCACCGCCGATCGGCGACCTGCGCATCCGAGTGCGCTGTGAGGAACACAGTGGTGCGCTGAGAGCACACACGACCGTTTCGACCGGGCCTAGTGTGTGGCTGAGCGATCGCGGTCCGCCCGTGGAATCGGGCCGACGTCACGCGCACATCTCCGCTCTTCCTCTCTTCTTCGTCCGCCGACGTCAACCACAGCGGACAGCACATCCGTCCAGTCCCGGAGGGGGTCGTACACACATGTCAGCAATGCCGGTCGGCGGACTGGTTCCCCGAGCCACCGACGATGCCGCGGATCTCGTCGTCCGCAATGCGAAGGTCCACACGGGAGACCCGAGCCGCCCCCAGGCGGAGGCGATCGCCGTCCGGGGCGGTGTCATCACGGTCGTCGGCGACGACAGGGACGTGGCCCCGCACGTAGGCGCGGCCACCAAGGTGGTGGACGCGCTCGGGCGACGGGTGATCCCGGGTCTCAACGACGCCCATCTGCATGTGATCCGCGGTGGGCTCAACTACGTCCTGGAGTTGCGCTGGGACGGGGTGCGCAGCCTGCGCCAGGGCCTGGAGATGCTGCGTGAGCAGGCCGCGCGCACCCCGAAGGGCCAGTGGGTGCGGGTGGTGGGCGGCTGGTCGGCCGAGCAGTTCGCCGAGCGGCGGCTGCCGACCGTGGCGGAACTGAACGCCGCCGCCCCGGACACCCCGGTGTTCGTTCTGCACCTGTACCAGTCGGCCGTCCTCAACCGGGCGGCACTCAAGGCCGCGGGCTACGGCAAGGACACCCCCGACCCCAAGGGCGGGCAGATCGTCCGCGGCCGGGACGGGGAACCGACGGGCATGCTGCTGGCCGCGCCCAGCGCCCTCATCCTGTACTCGACGCTGGCCAAGGCGCCGGTGCTCCAGGGCGAGGACATGAAGACCTCGACCCGTCATTTCCTGCGCGAACTGAACAGGTTCGGACTGACCTCGGCCATCGACGCGGCCGGCGGGTTCCAGAACTTCCCCGACAACTACAGCACCGTCATCGAACTGGCGAAGGCCGGTCAGTTGTCGCTGCGCATCGCCTATCACCTCTTCCCTCAGACGGCCGGGCAGGAGATAGCCGACCTCACCCGCTGGATCGAAATGGCCCGCCCCGAGGACGGGGACGAATGGCTGCGGCTGAACGGGGCCGGGGAGAATCTCACCTGGGCGGCGGCCGATTTCGAGAACTTCGCCCAGCCGCGCCCCGAACTCGGCCCCGATTACGAGGCGGATTTCGAGAAGGCGGTCCGTCTCCTCATGGAGAACGGGTGGGGATTCAGGCTGCACGCCACGTATGACCACACCATCCGCCGGGACCTGGAGGTGTTCGAGAAGCTGGCCGCGGAAGGGCTCTTCCCGGTCGGGAACCGGTGGTTGTTCGACCATGCGGAGACCGTCTCGCCGGACAGCCTCGACCGGGTCGCCGCCCTCGGCGGAGCCATGTCCGTGCAGAACCGGCTCTCGTTCCAGGGCGAGGCGTTCCTGCGCCGCTACGGCCCCGGCGCCGCCGCGGACGCCCCGCCGATCCGCGCCATGCTGGACCGCGGGCTGACCGTCGCCGCCGGCACGGACGCCACCCGCGTCTCCACCTACAACCCCTGGGTCGCGCTGCACTGGCTCGTCAGCGGCCGCACGGTCGGTGACCTGGCGCTGCGCCCGTGGACGAACCAGGTCGACCGGGAGACCGCGCTGGAGATGTTCACCCGCGCCGGCGCCCGACTGACCGGCGAGGACGACGTCAAGGGCGTCCTGCGCCCCGGCTGTTACGCCGACCTGGCGGTGCTGTCGGAGGACTACTTCACGGCGCCGGAGCCGGTGATCCCCCACATCGAGTCGCTCCTCACGGTCACCGGTGGCCGGATCGTGTACGCCGCCGCCGAGTACGAGGGCCTCGACGAGGAACTGCCGCCCATCAGCCCCGACTGGAGCCCGGTGGCGCACTTCGGCGGCTACCAGGCGTCCGGGCAGGGCCTCGCGGGCGCCCGGCAGGCGCAGGCGCTCGGCGAGGCCGTGGCCGAGTCGGAGCGGCACCGCGAGTGGCGCGTCCGGCGTGGTCTGGCCCCGGACGGTGCCGGCACTCCGTTCGACCCCTGCTTCGTCCTCTAGAGCTCCCGGGAGGGGCCCGGCCCCGGAGCCGCCCCTCCCGGGGCACCACCCCCCACCACAGGCCCCGTCCTCAGGACGGCGCCTGCCCGACACGGACGCCCGTCCGCGTCCTACTCATGGAAAGGCACTCTCATGGTCAACATCTCCGAGGTCACCGCTGCCCCCAGCCCCGACCTGCTCACCCCGGACAACTGCGCGGTGCTGTTCGTGGACCACCAGCCGCAGATGTTCTTCGGCACCGGCAGCGGCGACCGCACCGCGATCATCAACTCCACCGTGGGCCTCGCCAAGTCCGCCAAGGCCTTCGACGTCCCGGTCGTGCTGAGCACCGTGGCCGCCGAGTCCTTCTCCGGCCCGATCATGCCGCAGCTGGCCGAGGTCTTCCCGGAGCAGAAGATCATCGACCGCACCACGATGAACGCCTGGGAGGACCTGAACTTCGTCGAGGCGGTCAAGGCGACGGGCCGCAAGAAGCTCGTGATCGCCGGTCTGTGGACCGAGGTCTGCATCGTCCTGCCGACGCTCTCCGCGCTCGCCCAGGGCTACGAGGTCTACGTCGTCACCGATGCCTCCGGCGGCGTCACCCCGCAGGCCCACGAACACGCGGTGCAGCGCATGATCCAGGCCGGCGCGGTCCCGGTCACCTGGGTGCAGGTCCTCCTGGAGCTGCAGCGTGACTGGGCCCGCACCGAGACGTACGCCGCGGTGGGCGACGTGGTCAAGGAGCACGGCGGGACCTACGGTCTCGGGATGGTCTACGCGCAGTCCATCATCGGCGCCCACGCCGCCGGCTGACCCGTCCGCGGAGGAAGACACGGGAAGGTCAGGAACAGGCAGGAACACGATGAATACTGGACTGCTGGTCCTTCGGCTGGTGGTGGGTCTCCTCATCGCCGGGCACGGGGTGCAGAAGGTGAGTTTCCGCCTCGGAGGCAACGGCTTGGCCGGCGGAACGGAGGAGTTCCGCCACGACGGATTCCGCGGCGGCCGGCTGACCGCGGTCGTCGCGGGGGCCAGTCAGATCGGGGCCGGCCTGTTCCTGACCGCCGGGCTGCTCACCCCGCTGGCCGCGATGGCCGCGATGGGCGTGATGACGGTCGCCGGCACCGTCAAGTGGCACAAGGGACTGTGGGTTCAGAACGACGGCTACGAGTACCCGCTGGTCCTGGTCGTCGTGTCCGCCGCGCTGGCCCTCACCGGGCCCGGCCGGTGGTCCCTCGACGGCGCGCTGGGCGTCACGCCCTGGCCGCTCTGGGTCGTCCTCCCCGCGATCGTGCTCGGCCCGGCGAGCGGCCTGCTCACCCGGCTGGTGTTGCACCGCCCGCCGGCCGTCCCGGAAAGGAAGCAGTATGCGCAGACTGCTGAATGACGCGCTCGACACGCTGGCCCCGCGGGGAGAGCGACGTCACGGTCCGCTGCCTCCTCTGATGCTGACCCTCACGGTGGTCACCGGCCTGGTCGACGCGGTGAGTTATCTGGGGCTCGGCCACGTCTTCGTCGCCAACATGACCGGCAACGTGGTGTTCCTGGGCTTCGCGCTCGCGGGTGCCGCGAACCTCTCCGCGCTCGCCTCGGTCGTCTCGCTCGCATCCTTCCTCCTGGGCGCCCTCGCGGGCGGCAGACTCGGAGCCCGGTTCGCGACACATCGCGGCCACCTGTTGAAGACGGCCACGGGGGTGCAGACCGTCCTGGTCGCCGTCACGTCGGCGGTCGCTGCGGTGGCCGACGGCCGTGTCACCACCACCGTCCAGTACACGCTGATCGTGTTCCTGGGGCTCGGCATGGGCCTGCAGAACGCGGTCGCCCGGCGCCTGGGCGTCCCGGATCTCACCACGACCGTACTGACCCTGACCCTGACGGGGCTGGCCGCGGACTCCACCCCGGCCGGCGGTGCGGCACCGCGGCCCGGCCGCCGGATCCTGTCCGTGCTGGCGATGTTCCTCGGCGCACTCGTCGGAACCGGACTGCTGCTGCACGGTCACCTCGTGCTCACCCTGAGCCTGGCGCTGCTGCTCCTCGCGCTCACCTCCGTGGTCACCCACCGCCTCTCGGCCGGCGGCCCCGCCTGGACCCGGTCGGAGTCCTGAGGGCGGCCCGTCCGGGGGCACCCGCCTGGCGCGGCATGTCCACCCGCGCTGCGCCCGCACGTCGCCCCAATCCTCGCTACTCCGCTCCCACTCCGCACCGGTCAGGACCAGCATGAGCGCCGCTCCGTCATCATCCGGCCCCTCGACGTCGGACTCCCCCTGGGCGCCGCTTGCGGCGCGCGTCTTCCGGGCGCTGTGGATCGCCCAGTTGGTCTCCAACGTCGGCAGCTGGATGCAGACGGTGGGCGCACAGTGGCTGCTCATCGGGCACGACGCGGCTCTGGTGACTCTCGTCCAGACCGCGTCCAGCCTGCCGGTGGTCCTGCTCGCCCTGCCCTCCGGGGTGGTCGCCGACCGATTCGACCGCCGTTCGGTACTGCTCGTCGCGCAGTTCGCCATGCTCGCGGTCTCGGGCGCGCTGGCCGTGCTGGCGTTCACGGACGCGCTCACGCCGACGGCGCTGCTCGCTCTCACCTTCCTCCTGGGGTGCGGCACCGCGCTGATGGGCCCGGCCTGGCAGGCGATCCAGCCGGAAATGGTGGAACGCCGGCTGCTCGGTCAGGCAGCGGCGCTGGGCGCGGTGAACATGAACCTGGCCCGCGCGGTGGGACCGGCGCTGGGCGGGGCGGTGGTCGCGGCGGCGGGCGCGGGGTGGGTCTTCGCCTTCAACGCGGTGTCCTACCTGGGCATCGCGGCCGTCCTCGTGCTGTGGCAGCGTCCGCGGACCGCCCTGCCCACCGGGGGGAACGAGCGGCTTCCGGCCGCCCTGAACGCGGGGCGCCGCTACGTCTGGAACGCGCCCGGGGTGCGTCGGGTGCTGCTGCGCACGACCCTGTTCATCCCCGGCGGCGCCGCCCTGTGGTCGCTGCTGCCGCTGAGCGCCAGTCGCTCCCTGGGCCTCGGTTCGGGCGGATACGGGCTGCTGCTGACGGCGGTCGGCGTGGGCGCTGTGGCGGGGGCCTTCGCGTTGCCGCGCATCCAGCGGGTGCTGGGCGTGAACGGCACGCTCGCCGCCGGTGCGCTGGTGTTCGCGGCGGTGCTCGCGGTGCTGGCCACGGTTCGGGCGCCCTGGCTGGTGACCATCGTCCTGCTGCCCGCGGGCCTCGCCTGGATCGGCGTGCTGTCCACCCTGAACGCGGCGGTGCAGACGCGGCTTCCGGGCTGGGTGAGGGCGCGCGGACTCGCCGTCTACCTCCTGGTCTTCCAGGGCGGTCAGGCGCTGGCAGCACCCCTGTGGGGCGCGGTGGCCGACTGGCTCGGGCTGACGGCCGCCCTCCTGGCCGCAGGCGCCGTGATGCTGCTGAGCGCGGCCAGCGTGCGGCGATGGCCACTGCACGACGCCGAGGGCATCGACCCCTCGTTGTCCGACCACTGGCCCGCTCCCCCGCTGGTGTTCGAACCCGGAGAGGCCGACGGCCCGGTGCTGGTCTCGGTCGTCTACCGGGTCGCCCCGGACCACCGCGCCGAGTTCACGGACCGGATGAGCCATGTCGCCCGGTCCAGGCGCCGTACGGGAGCCCTCGAGTGGGGTCTCTACCAGGACGGCCACGACCCGGAACGGTTCGTCGAGAACTACCTGGTGGCCTCCTGGGCGGAACACCTCGCCCAGCACCACAGCCGCCTCACGGTCACCGACCGCCGCCACGAGGAGCGGGCCCGGGCGCTGCTCGTCCCGGGCACCCGACCGGAGGTCACCCACGCCTTCGCGGCCGGTTCGGGACCCGTCGTGCCGGATCGGGCGGAGCAGGCTTCGTACCCCGGCCGCAGATCGTGATCCGAGCTGCCGCGTTCGCCCGGTGCCCGGGTCCGGGCCTGGTGCCGCGGCCTGCGGGAGGAGTTGCGCTCACCAGCGCAGGGCGGTGAAGTCGATGGGCCGGGGTGAGAGCTCCGCGGTGCGGCCGACCAGGTCGTGCATCCGGTGGGCGAACTCGTCGGCAGGCAACTGCTTACGGTCGCCGTGGCCCGGCAGTAGCCATGCGAAGCGCACGCGCGGCGCCGTACGGGCCAGCGACGCGGCCAGTTCGCTGATCGAGTACCAGGTGACCGACTCGGCAACGGCGACGTCGTCGTCGGTCCGGGACCAGTAGAAACTGTCACCGCTGAAGCAGTAGGTGTCGTCGGCGAGGTACAGCACGCTGCCCTCGCGATCGGCTCGGTGCCCCGGAGAATGCCGTCGGCGTCCGGCGCGGAGGCCAGGTCGCCTTCGTGGATCCACAGGCGGGCGCCGAACCGGTCGGCGTATTCGCGGCCGTGCGCGGCGTGGTCGCGATGGGTGAGCAGCACGTCGGTGATCGGGCCGAGGGCGGCGTATTTCGTGGCCAGTGCGGAGCTCCAGCGCGGCGTGTCGATCATCATCAGGTTTCCGGCCGGCCGGCGCAGCAGGTAGGAATTCGCGCCGGCAGTGTGCGGCGAGTTGTGCCCGCACAGGTGCACATGCTCGGCAAGGCGCAGCGGGAAGGGGTCGAGTGCCGGGTGCGGTGCGCGTGCCCCGTGCCGGATCGATCGGGTGTGGCACGCGAATGCCGCGGCGTATAACGCCTGTTCTTCCGCGGTGGTACGCGGCTGGCGGACGACCGAGGAGCGACCGGCGACCTCGGCGATGAGTCCCGGTGCGAGCTGCCGGGCGACGTCGCAGTTGGTGCAGCGGCTATCGACGCGCCAGGCCGCGTCGGTCGAGTACTCGTTCATGGCGTGGTCCCCCCGCGCAGGCTGGTGGCGATTAGCGCCCAAATGAATATCACGCGCCACACGGAAGAGCCAATCAGGAAAGCTATTGATTTTGCTGGAAAACCCTGCTCTCGAACTCTTTTTTCGATGCACGTTGACAATTCCTGAAACAGCGCTCCGCCTGCCGACGTACTCGGCCGCCGCTGACGTCTGCCGAGGCGGGGGGACCCGTCACGATCGATCGGCCAGGCGCTCTGTCCGGTAACCATGTGGCGGTTCAGCAGCACCGTGCCCCAACTGCGCGACCCGCAAGATCACGATCCAGGGCCGGAGTATGGGGCGCTCGGTGTCACGGGCGGGGGATGTTGCGGAGGTTGGCCCGGGCCAGGTGGACCATACGGCCCACGCCTCCGCTCAGGACGGTCCGGCTCGCGGACAGGGCGAAGCCGGTGAGCTGTTCGGTGGTGATCTTCGGCGGCACGGCCAGCGCGGCGGGGTCGGTGACGACGTCCACCAGCGCGGGACCGTCATGGGCGAACGCCTCGCGCAGCGCGTCCCGGACCTGACCCGGCTGCTCCACCCTGATGCCGCGCGCTCCGGCGGCCGTGGCGATGGCGGCGTAGTCGGCGTGCGGGTAGGTCGTGCCGTGCGGGGGCAGGCCGTCGACCATCATCTCCAGGTCGACCATGCCGAGGGAGGAGTTGTTGAAGACGACCACCTTGACCGGCAGGTCGTACTGGACGAGCGTGAGGAAGTCGCCCATGAGCATGGAGAACCCGCCGTCGCCGGAGAGCGAGACGACCTGACGGCCCCGGTCGAGGAACTGGGCGCCGATGGCCTGGGGCAGCGCGTTGGCCATGGAGCCGTGCACGAAGGAGCCGAGAATGCGGCGGCGGCCGTTGGGCGTGAGGTAACGCGCCGCCCACACACAGCACATGCCGGTGTCGACGGTGAACACGGCGTCGTCGGCGGCCTCTTCGTCGAGCACGGAGGCCACGTACTCGGGGTGGATGGGGGTGTGCCGGTCGACATCGCGCGTGTAGGCGCTGACGGCGCCTTCGAGGGCGTGCGCGTGCCGCTCCAGCATCCGGTCGAGGAACCGGCGCGACTGCTTCTCCCGCACCGCGGGCGTCAGGCAGCGCAGGGTCTCGCGTACGTCCCCCCAGACGGCGAAGTCGAGTTGGGTGCGCCGGCCGAGCCGCTCGGGCTGCACGTCCACCTGCACGGTGCGCACACCGCGGGGCAGGAAGTCGGTGTACGGGAAGTCGGTGCCGAGGAGGATGAGCAGGTCGCACTCGTGCATGGCCTCGTAGGCGGCGCCGTAGCCGAGCAGTCCGGACATGCCGACGTCGTACGGGTTGTCGTACTGGATGTGTTCCTTGCCGCGCAGGGCGTGGCCGACCGGGGCCTTGACCTTCCCGGCGAACTGCATCACCTCGGCGTGGGCTCCGGCGACGCCCCGGCCGCAGAACACCATGACGCGTTCGGCGCCGTCCACCAGTTCGGTGAGCCGGGCGATCTCCTGGTCGCTGGGGCGGATGGCGGGCAGGTCCAGGGGCATGGCGAGTTCGGGTGCCGCGTCCGGGGAGTCCTCGGCGGCGGTGTCGCCGGACAGGGCCACGACCGAGACCCCGCGCCGGCCCACGGCGTGCTGGATGGCCGTCTGCACCACGCGGGGCATCTGACGCGGTGAGGAGATCAGCTCGGAGTAGTGGCTGCACTCGGCGAACAGCCGGTCGGGGTGGGTCTCCTGGAAGTAGCCGGTGCCGATCTCGCCGCTGGGTATGTGGGCGGCCAGCGCGAGCACGGGCGCCATCGAGCGGTGGGCGTCGTACAGGCCGTTGATCAGGTGGAGGTTGCCGGGCCCGCACGATCCAGCGCACGCGGCGAGCCGCCCGGTGAGCTGGGCCTCCGCTCCGGCGGCGAACGCGGCGACCTCCTCGTGACGCACTTGGATCCACTCGACGTCGGCGTGCCGTCGGACCGCGTCGACGACGGGATTCAGGCTGTCTCCGACCACGCCGTACATGCGGCGCACACCGGCGCGCGCCATGAGGTCGACGTACTGTTCGGCGATGGTCTGCTTGGCCATGGCACTCCTCGGGTTCGGGCCTTGCGGCACGACCCTCCGGGCGGGAGCACGGAGGGCCTGCCTCGCGCCCGGCCCACGCTAGTGAGCGCGGAGCGCCGCGGTTGTCCGTCCGCGCACGGGATCGGTTCCGGCAGCGCACCGGGCGCCGGCGGCGCCGGGGCGGTCTCCGGTGGCGGTCGGGTGGATGGGCCCGTCCAGCAGGGAGAGCGGGCGGGCGGTGCGGCCGGAGCGTACGGCGATGAGTTCCGCGGCGAAGGACACGGCGGTCTCCTCGGGTGTCGACGCGCCGAGGTCGAGACCGAGGGGCGCGTGCAACCGCGCGAGGGCGTCGGGCGACACGCCGGCCGCGGCGAGGTCCTCCCTCCTGCGCGCCTGGACACGGCGGGAGCCGAGGGCTCCCACGTAGGCCAGGGGGCGGCCGAGGGCTTCGGCGAGGGCGGGGACGTCGAACTTCGCGTCGTGCGTCATCACGCACACCACGGTCCGGTGGTCGGTCTCCGTGGCCGCCAGGTACCGGTGGGGCCAGTCGACCACGACCTCGTCGGCGTCCGGGAAGCGCTCGGGTGTGGTGAAGGTGGCCCGGGCGTCGCAGACCGTGACGTGGTAGCCGAGGAGGGCGCCGATCCTGCTCACCGCGGCGGCGTGGGCGTTGGCGCCGAACACCAGCAGCCGGGGCGGCGGGGCCCACGCCTCGAACAGCACGCGCGGGCCCTGCGACTCGCTCGGCACGCCGGCGTCGTGGGGGCGGTCCTCGCCGGGGTCGTACGGCCGTGACGCACCGGTCTCGTACGTCCGTACGGCGGTGCCGTCCCGGTCGAGCATGTGGCGGGCGTCGGCAAGGACGGCGAGGTCGAGGGCGGGGTCGCCGGTGCTGCCCAGGTGGCCGTCCCGCCACACGGCGACGGAGCCGGTGTCCGCGCCGGGTCCCGGCAGCACGCGCGCCACGACGACCGGGCGCCGCGCCGCCGCGGCCAGTGCGGCGGCGCCGAGGACCCGTGCCAGGCCGTCGTCCACGGCCTGGACGAGGACGTCGATCTCGCCTCCGCACATCAGCCCCACCGCGAACGCGTCGTCGTCGGCGTACCCGAAGGACACGCACCGCGCCTGCCCCGACTCCAGCACCTCACGGGCCAGGTCGTAGACGGAGCCTTCGACGCAGCCTCCCGACACACTGCCGAGGGCCGTGCCGTCCTCGTGGACGCACAGCGCCGCTCCGGTGCGCAGCGGTGCGCTGCCCCGGACGGCGACGACGCTCGCCAGGGCACAGCGGGCTCCGGCGGCCTGCCACTCCAGCAGGCGGGGCGCCAGGTCTCGCATGGGATCTCTCCGATCTGCCGTCAGCCGTGGTTCGCCGTGGTCAGCCCGAGGAACCGGCGGCCGTTCGCTTCGAGCGTCGCGGCGTCGAAGCCGTGCGCCAGCGGGAAGCCGACCGGGTCGGGCTGTGCCATGTCGAAGGGGTAGTCGCTGCCGCACACGATCCGCTCGGGCGAGGCGTGGGCCCGCAGCAGCGCGAGGACCTCGGGGTCGTGGGTGATCGTGTCGAAGTAGAGCAGGCCGAAGGACTCCGCCGGGGGCCGGCCGCTGCCGCGGCGCACGTCGTCGCGGGTGCGCCAGCCGTGTCCCCACCGGCCCAGCAGCGCGGGCGCGCAGCCGCCGCCGTGGACGAAGCAGATCCGCAGGCCGGGGAATTCCTCCAGGACGCCGCCGAGCAGGACCCCGGCCACGGCGGTCGTGCTCTCCACCGGGTTGCCGATGAGGTTGACCAGGTAGTGGTGGTCCCATTCGGGGCGCGGCAGCTGCATCGGGTGGACGAGGACGGACAGGCCCAGTTCGGCGGCGATGCCGAGGATCTGCCGGGGAACGCCCCGGTCGTAGGAGCGGCCGTCGACCACGGGCGGGACCGCGATGCCCGGGATCCCGTCGGCGGCGGCGAGC
>NZ_PQSR01000085.1 GCF_002920635.1 Streptomyces sp. Ru72
CCCGGTTCGGGTCCTGCACCCTGCGGGCGGTCTCCGCGCGCGGGGACTCGGCACGCTTCCGGGGCGAGCCGCGACGGGACTGTCTGCTCACCGCCCGCTTCGGTACGGGGGAGCACGCCCTGGTGCTCGTCGCCATGGCCACCGGCCGACGCGGCACGCCCGGCGCCCACCGCGCCGCCTCCGAGGCGTGTGACTGGATCGGCCGCGCGGTCGGGGGCAGTCACCTCCGCCTCGGCGAGGACATCCGGTCGGCCCGGCGCGGCGAGCTGAAGTCCGGGCTGCAACGGGTCACCGACCGAAGCCTCGGCAAGCTCCGCGCCGGCGCCGCCGCCCAGGGCGCCGACCCCGAGGAGTACACCGCCGACCTGCGCTGTCTGCTGCTGCCCGCCGACCCCGCCTGCCGTGTCCGCGTCTTCTTCGGTGTCGGTGCCGGCGGTCTCTTCCGGCTGAGGGACGGCGAGTGGCAGGACATCGAGCCGCGCGCCGCCGACACCACGGGTGAGCCGGTGGTCGGGTTCGGCTCCCTGCCCTCCGAGACCCCCGAGGGCGACCGGCTCACCATGGACCTCGGCATCACCACACCGCCGAGGCCCTACGAACCGGCCCACGAGCCGCCCCGTTCACCCTTTCTGTTCCGTGCCTCCGTCGCCCAGCCGGGGGACACGCTCCTGCTGTGCTCCGGCGGCCTCGCCGACCCGCTGCGCGACGAGCCCGAACTCGCCGAACACCTGACGGCCCGCTGGTCCACGGGCGAGGTGCCGGGTCTGGCGGCCTTCCTCGCCGACACGCTGGTGAGGGTGAAGGGCTACGCCGATGACCGTACGGCGGCCGCCGTCTGGGAGGCGTGATCGCGGTCGGTGTGGATACATGGATCCAGGGACAGCGAAGGGGTGCGTGGATTCATGGCCAAGCAGAACGTCGCCGACCAGTTCGTCGACATCCTCGTGCGGGCGGGGGTCAAGCGCCTGTACGGGGTGGTCGGCGACAGCCTCAACCCGATCGTGGACGCCGTGCGCCGCAACTCCGCGATCGACTGGGTGCACGTGCGGCACGAGGAGACCGCCGCCTTCGCGGCCGGCGCCGAGGCCCAGATATCCGGCGGGCTGACCGCCTGCGCCGGTTCCTGCGGGCCCGGCAACCTCCACCTCATCAACGGCCTGTACGACGCCCACCGCTCGATGGCCCCGGTGCTCGCCCTCGCCTCGCACATACCCTCCAGCGAGATCGGTCTCGGGTACTTCCAGGAGACCCATCCCGACCAGCTGTTCCGCGAGTGCTCCCACTACAGCGAGCTGATATCCAACCCCCAGCAGATGCCCCGCCTGCTGCAGACGGCCATCCAGCACGCGATCGGCCGCAGCGGCGTGAGCGTCGTCTCGCTCCCCGGCGACATCGCCGCCCAGCCCGCCCCCGACCGGTCCGCGGAGACCGCCCTCGTCACCTCCCGGCCCAGCGTCCGCCCGGGTGACGCCGAGATCGACCGGCTCGTGGAGATGATCGACGAGGCGGAGAAGGTCACCCTCTTCTGCGGCAGCGGCACCCGGGGTGCGCACGCCGAGGTGATGGAGTTCGCCGGGAAGATCAAGTCCCCGGTGGGGCACGCCCTGCGCGGCAAGGAGTGGATACAGTACGACAACCCGTACGACGTCGGCATGAGCGGTCTGCTCGGCTACGGCGCCGCGTACGAGGCCACCCACGAGTGCGACCTGCTGATCCTGCTGGGCACCGACTTCCCGTACAACGCCTTCCTGCCGAAGGACGTGAAGATCGCCCAGATCGACGTCCGTCCGGAGAACCTGGGTCGCCGCTCCAAGCTGGATCTCGCGGTGTGGGGCGATGTGAAGGAGACCCTGCGCTGCCTCATCCCGCGCGTGCGGACCAAGGACAACCGGCGCTTCCTCGACAAGATGCTCAAGAAGCACGCAGACGCGCTGGAAGGCGTCGTCAAGGCGTACACGCGCAAGGTCGACAAGCACGTTCCGATCCACCCGGAGTACGTGGCCTCCGTCCTGGACGAAGCGGCCGATGACGACGCGGTGTTCACGATCGACACGGGGATGTGCAATGTGTGGGGCGCCCGCTACATCTCGCCCAACGGCCGGCGCCGCATCATCGGTTCCTTCTCCCACGGCTCGATGGCGAACGCGCTGCCGATGGCGATCGGGGCCCAGTTCACCGACCGGCGGCGGCAGGTGGTGTCGATGTCCGGTGACGGCGGGTTCTCCATGCTGATGGGAGACTTCCTCACCCTGGTGCAGTACGACCTGCCGGTGAAGGTGGTCGTGTTCAACAACTCCTCGCTCAGCATGGTGGAGTTGGAGATGATGGTCTCCGGACTGCCCTCGTACGGCACCGCCACCAAGAACCCCGACTTCGCGGCCGTGGCGCGTGCGTGCGGCGCGTACGGCATACGGGTGGAGAAGCCCAAGCAGCTCGCGGGCGCCCTGAAGGACGCCTTCAGGCACAAGGGTCCGGCGCTGGTGGACGTCGTCACCGATCCGCACGCCCTGTCCATCCCGCCGAAGATCAGCGCGGAGATGGTGACGGGCTTCGCCCTGTCCGCCTCGAAGATCGTGCTGGAGGGCGGTGTCGGCCGCATGGTGCAGATGGCCCGCTCCAACCTGCGCAACGTCCCACGGCCCTGACGCCGCGTGCCTCGTTGTGCGAGGCTCGAAGACCGGAACCCCGGCCCGATTCCGGCGGGCCGGGGTTCTCCTTGTAGTGTCAGCGACGGACGGCTCGATCACTTGCCCTCGTGGTCGCGCCCGCCGTGGTCGCGGTCGTGGTCGAAGTCCTCGTGGTGGTGACGGATCACGCGGAAGCTGCCCACCACACCGTGCTTGACCTTCACGCCGCCCTTGACGTGACGGGGGTGGACCCCGTCGCTCTGGCTCCAGGGGCCGACGATGGCGATGGGAGCGCCGTTGTCGCAAGTGGCCCCGGAGAAGACCTCAACGGTCTTCTTGCTGTCGTTGCGGATGTTGAGGCTCTTGGAGCCGAGGCCGCTGACGATCGTGACGCAGCCGTCCGGGATGGCCGGGTACTCACGCTCGTTGATGCGGACCTTGCCGTAGTACTCGTGGTCGTAGCCGCGACCGTAGTCCTCGTCGTGGTCCCCGTGGTCCCCGTGGTCCTCACGGCCCTCGTTGCCCTTGCTGTTGTCGCCGTTGCCACCCTGCGGGAGGGCGGGGGCGGCAGCGGGGGCGGGGGCCGCGGCGACGGGAGCCGCCTGGGCCGGCTCGGAAGCCGCGTTGGCGTAGGTGATGCCGGTGGCCGCCAGGGCCGCGGCAGCCGCGATCGCGGCGGTTACAACGGTGGAACGCGTTGCCATGTCACTTCTCCTGTCTGAGAGACGTCGGCTGAAAGCCGATGCGAGATTGAACGTACAGACCATCCCGATCCGTGTCATATCCGACATACCGACAATATGAATAACAATCCGTTTGGCCCAATGTCGGGTGATGCCGCGTCACCAAGGAACGTCCCCGTGTCCGGAAGTCGAGGAGAAACGCCGTCACCATGACTGCCGGTCTGTCGGCGGGGCATGCATGTCCGTGGAGGTGTTCGAGCAGAGGGGAACCGGCATCCACCTACGGGGCGGGGGTCATGAAGAGGCGAGCACGAGGGGGCGGTCCCGTGGTGATCGGGGCCTCCTCGGCGAAGACGGCGGAGGAAGCGACCGACACGCCGACGGACCGGTCGGCGGCCCCCCAGCTCAGGCGCCGGCTGGGGCGGGCGGATCTACGGGCGGTGCCCGAAGCGCGCAGGGCGCTCAGGGAGTTGCTGCGGCACTGGGGCAGGCCGGGACGCTCCGAGATAGCCGAACTGCTCACGAGTGAGCTGGTGACCAACGCGCTCATCCACACCGACCGCGACGCGGTGCTCACCGCCACCGTCTCATCACGCGGACTCCACGTGGAGGTAAGGGACTTCGTGGGACGCAGGCCGAGGCCGCATGCACCGAGCGACGACGACGGTACGCACGGCAGAGGGCTGATCCTCGTCCAGTCGCTGGCGGACGCGTGGGGCGTGCGGGCGCACGGCGTGGGAAAAGCGGTGTGGTTCGACCTCGGTGCGGACGCCGCCTGAGGCGGCGGCGCAGTTGGCGGGCCGAAGGAGCTGTCGACAACGGGAAGGGGGCGCGGCATCGTGCCGCGCCCCCTTCCCGGGATGGTCCGGTCTCAGCCGAACTGCTGTTCAAGGTCCTTGAGTTTGCGCTCCAGGGAATCGAGCCGCGGCAGGGCCATGGTGTCGTCCTCGGCGGTGAGGTCGACGGTGATCGGGTCAGCGGCGGAGTTCCGGACGGGCTGGAGCGAGGGGCGGGTGCGCGAGGGCAGTTCCCCCGCGGGTATGGCAGGCTCCGAGGAGACCGGTGCGGGGGCCCGCTCGACGGTCTGCACCTCGACCTGACGCCCGCCGTTGCCGCCGGTCAGCGCGCGGTGGCCGCGGCTGAGCGCCTTCAACTGCGCGCGCTCGGCCCGCTGCTGCTCGCGGCGCCGCGCCTTGTTGAGTTCCTTCTGGCGCCGGTCCTCGCGGACCTCCTCGACGGCCTCGTCCAGGCTGCGCACACCCTCGAGGAGCATCAGCGACCAGGCCTTGTACGTCTCGCGGGGCGCCCGCAGCCAGCGGACGATACGGATCTGCGGCAGCGGACGGGGCACCAGGCCCTGCTCGCGCAGTGCGGCGCGGCGGGTCTGCTTCAGTGCGCGGTCGAACAGCACCGCGGCGGACAGCGACATGCCGGCGAAGAACTGCGGGGCGCCCGCGTGGTCGATGCCCCTGGGCGCGTGCACCCAGTTGAACCAGGCGGACGCCGCCGCGAACGTCCACACCAGGATCCGGGAGCCGAGCGCCGCGTCGCCGTGGCTGGCCTCACGGACGGCGAGCACCGAGCAGAACATGGCCGCGCCGTCCAGGCCGAACGGGACCAGGTACTCCCAGCCGTCGGTCAGGCCGAGGTTCTGCTGGCCGAAGCCGACCAGGCCGTGGAAGGAGAGTGCGGCGGCGACGGCCGCACAGCAGAAGAGGAGTACGTAGGAGGCCGTGGCGTAGACGGTCTCCTTGCGCCTGCGGCGCTCCTCGGCGCGCTCCCACGAGTCGTCCGCGCTCGCGTTCCCCCCGGAGGAGCGCTTGCCACGCGCGAGCACCGCCACCGCCACCAGCATGCCCAGGAGCAGTACGGCGCCCGGAAGCAGCCAGTTCAGCGATATGTCGGTCAGTCTCATCTGGGGTCCCTTGCATTGGGATAGGGCGTAACGCCCGCCATAGTGGCCCAATCCCGCCGCCCCTCAGGGGGTTTCGGGGCAAGAGGCCGCCAAGGATGTGCAAGGGAATGCCCTGGACGGCGTTCTGCTCGAACTGCCGCTTGAGGGGCGGGAGTTGAGTTCGAACAAGACTACCCGTACGGGTGGTTCCACGAAAAGTTCCTGCGACAAGTGAGGAACTTGTGAAACGCGTGGGGGTCGCGCGGGGCCTCATCCGTGGCTGGATCTTACGGTATCGGGACCTCGGCCGGTCGCCGGGGCCCCTGAAGCGCACTCACCCAACTGGCCGCGGCGCGCGTCGGCTTGGCGACGCTGTCGGCGCCGCAGGTGAGGCGCCTGCGCACCGTCCCACGCCAGGAACTCCTCCAGAGCCGCGCCATCCTGGACGAGCCCGGCGCAAGTGATCCGGCCGCCGCCCCGGGGGCCGTCTCGTCCCGGCTCGCATCCGGTGACCGTGAGCCCCGGGAACACCTCGCCGAGCCGGGGTGCACGCGTCGTCGACCACGGAGAGGGACGAGACGGGCAAGGGCATGCGCGGACCACCGTTTCGCGCTGCCCACAGGTAAGGCTCACCTTGCCTGAGGTGGTCCGTGGGGGAACCGGAGCGTAAGGTGCCTAACGTGCTTTACGAGCGGTAAACAACCGCGTGAAACGAATCACAGAGGGCAGGACGCCGCAAGGACCGGAGGAGGAGCCCGTGGAGCAGGCCCGTTCCCGCCGTGCGGAGGGCTCTACCGAGGCGAGGGCGGCGGCACCCCGTACGCAGTCCGCACGGGTGCCGCACCAGCTGCCGTCGGGGGACGAGGTCCGCGAGCGGGCCGCCGCCGCGGACGGCACGCGCGGTGAGCACACCCACAGCGAGCCGCCGATCCCGCATCCGCGCGTGCGGGAGGACGTGGCCGCCGGGTGCCCCGTGCAGGACGGGCGTCCCGTCGTCCAGCGGGCCTCCGTCCGCGGGCAGGTACTCGACGCCCTGCGCGCCGCGCTGGTCAGGGGCGAGCTGACTCCCGGTGAGGTCTACTCGGCGCCCGCGCTCGCCGAGCGGTTCGGGGTGTCCGCCACACCGGTGCGCGAGGCGATGCAGCAGCTGGCCCTGGAGGGCGCGGTCGAGGTCGTGCCCAACCGGGGCTTCCGTGTCGTCGTGCGCGGCGCCCGGGAACTGGCCGAACTCGCCGAGATCCGGGCCTTGATCGAGATACCGGTGATGCTGCGGCTCGCCCGCACCGTCCCCGCCGAACGCTGGGCGGAGCTGCGCCCGCTGGCCGAGGCCACCGTCCGCGCCGCGTCCTCCGGGTGCCGGGCGACCTACGCCGAGTCCGACCGCGCCTTCCACCGCGCGGTCCTCGCCCTCGCCGGCAACGAGCAACTCCTGCGGATCGCGGACGACCTGCACCGCCGCGCCCAGTGGCCCCTGGTCGAAGCCCCCTCCTCCCGCGGCCGCGCCGGCCTGCTCGCCGACGCCGCCGAACACACGGCCCTGCTCGACGCGCTGGCCGCCCAGGACGTGACGGTGGTGCAGTCACTCGTACGGGAGCACTTCACGGGGTCCTCCTGACGGGGGCCTCCCGGCGGTCGCAGGGTGAGGGAACCGCTCCGGCGTTCCCCTGCGTGTCGGCCGGAAAGGGGGCGACCGCCCCACGGGGGTGACCGATGGTGATGTTCGAAACAGGGCAGCGGGCTCGGCGGCGGTACCGGGACCGAACGGGCGGGCGGACACGGCGGCCGGGCCGGGACGGCCTCGGCGGGCGGGCGGCGTTCGTCGCCCCCGCCGCCGTCGTCGTCCTCCTCGCCGCCGTCGCCCTCCTGGCCCGCGATCCCGCGTTCCACGACGCCGTGTGGACGTTCGTCCGGAGCCTGTGAGCGGCTGGTCTTAGGGGTCCTTGCGCTATGAGCGCCCGATCAGGTCGCGTGGTGAGGTGCCGTGCATCGCAAGGCGCCGGAGCGGCGTCGATGGGGGTGCCCCCTGCTCGAGCGCAGCCGAGAGCTCGGGGGAGGAGCCACATGGGCGTTTCGGCAACGCGGCGAGGTGCGGTGCCAGGCCGCGCGTCCCGGGTGGGCATAGTGCAAGGACCCCTCAGTCCCCGTGACCGGTGGCGGTCTTCGAGAAGGCGTCGTGCCAGGCCGCCTTCGCACCGGAGTCGCCTATGCGGTACACGTCGACCACCGCGCCGACGGCCACCACCAGGGACAGCACGGCAGCCGCCACCCGGACGACCGCGCCGCCGCGAGCCACGTCCGTACCGCCCTGCGGTGCCGGCGTCCGGCGGGCCGTCCACCACACGGCCGTCGCCAGCAGGAACAGGCCCAGGGCCCACGGCAGCAGACCGTCCCCGAGTTCGGCGTGCCTGCGCACCAGAGGGCCGCTGTCGACGTGCCGCTCCAGCCACTCACCCGCGTGGGAGGTCAGAGGAACGGTCACCAGCGTGACGAAGGCCAGCACGGGCAGGATCAGACCCAGCCGCCGAGCGGCCTTCGGCCACACGGCGCTGACGACGAGGGCCAGGGCACTCAGCGGGACCAGGACGACGACGAAGTGGACGAACAACACGTGCGCGGGCAAGCCGTTGACGAGGGTCATCGGGGTGCTCCTCCAGGGGGGCGGCCAAGGGGTCGGCGCGCCAGCCTGGCACAGCAATTTCTCAGCTTCCTCTGAAGCCGAGACGGTGCAGACCCCGGCAGACCCCTACGACGCGGCCGGCTTCATCGGCGCCAACTGCCGAGCCAGCCACGTCGGCACGCCCCCCAGCAGCCGGAACAGCCGCCCCGCCTCCGCGCGCAGCCGGGACGCCTCCGGTTCGGACTCCGCGTCCGCGAGCGACGCCAGCGCCGGTGCCGTACCGACGAGGTACCCCAGCTCCTCGCGGATCCGCAGCGACTCGGCGAAGCCGTGCCGCGCCTCCGCCACCTCGCCGTCCCGCAGGGCGAGCCCCGCCAGGTGCCGCCAGGTGAAGGAGAGCAGCAGCGGGTCGCCGTGCGCGGCGGCCCCCGCGTGGGCGCGCCGGTAGGCCGCACGGGCCGCCTGCGGGGAGCGGGCCAGGTTCTCGGAGAGCAGTCCGCGCCGGAAGTCCAGCAGCGCCCGTCCCGGCGCACCCGGCGGCAGCAGCGCGGCGGCCCGGCCCAGCGCCGCCCGCGCCTCGTCCGCCCGGTCCCGCACACCGTGCAGCGTGGCCGCGTACGCAAGCTGCCCGCGTTCACAAGCGGCCGCGCCCCGTTCCTCGTCGCTGTGGGCCAGCGCCTCCGCCGTGCGCAGCGCGTCCTCGGCCTCCTCCCAGCCCTGCTCCGTGTACAGGCACCGCTCGACCAGCAGCGCGGCCCGTTGGAGGGACGCCTCGGCCGTCACGGGCCGGAGGAGTGCCGCCGCGTCGGCCCAGCAGGCGCGCGAGCGCAGCCGCCATACCGCGGTCTGGAGTGGATCGTCAGCTGCGGTCGTTCCGGTACCAGACATGGCGGTATGCGCCACGTTGCCCTCCCGAGCACGCCATCGAGCTTTAGGTGGTGGCGGCATTCCAGCACCAACCGCGGCACGGGGCCAAGAGGCTGGGTGAAGGATTTCACAAAGTCGTGGGACACCGGCGGCCGTTGCGGCCACCGGGGCACCACCTCCCTGACCTCAGCTCATGCGCAACGCGAGGAAGAAATCGAGCTTGTCCTCCAGGCGCGAAAGGTCCCGGCTCGTCAACTGCTCGATACGCCCCACCCGGTAGCGCAGCGTGTTGACGTGCAGGTGGAGCCGGGTCGCGCAGCGGGTCCAGGAGCCGTCGCACTCGAGGAACGCCTCAAGGGTCGGGATCAGCTCGGCGCGGTGCCGGCGGTCGTAGTCACGCAGCGGATCCAGCAGACGGGCCGTGAAGGCGCGGCGCACGTCGTCCGGGACGAACGGCAGCAGCAGCACGTGCGAGGCAAGCTCCTGGTGGCCGGCCGCGCACACCCGGCCCGGGCGGGCGGCGGCGACCCGGCGGGCGTGCCGCGCCTCCTCCAGGGCGCCGCGCAGCCCCTCCGCCGAGTGCACCGCGGCGCTGACGCCCAGCGTGAGCCGGCCGTCGTCGGCGAGGCCCGCGGACAGCGGGTCCCGTACGGCCTGAAGCAGGGCGTCGGCGAGGACGCCCGGCTCGGCGCCGTCCTGCTCGGTGGACACGGACGGAAGCGGCACCAGCGCGATCGCCTCGTCCCCGGTGTGGGCCACCGCGATGCGGTCGGAGTGCTCCGGGCCGGCGGACCCGGGGTATCCCTTGTCCGGAGAGCCGGGGAGATCGTCGACGAGGATCTCCTCCAGCAGCGCCTGGGCGACCGGGCCGCTCTCGACCTCCCCGCCGTCCCACTCGACCCGGGCCACCACCACCTGCCAGTGTGGCGCCGACCCGAGCCCCGGCAGCAGCACGGGTGCGGCGACCCGCAACCGGGCCGCGATCTCGGCGGGCGCGGCTCCCGTCTGCACCAGCTCCAGGACCTCCCGCGCGAGCCGCCGCCGCACGGTGCGCGCAGCGTCACGCCGGTCCCGTTCGACCGCGATCAGCTGGGTGACGCCGTGCAGCAGGTCGAGCCGCTCCTCCGCCCAGTCCCCGGCGTCCGCCTCGACCGCGAGCAGCCAGTCGGACAGCACCGTCTCGCGCACGTCCCGGGAGGCGCCGCCGCTCCCGCTGCTGCCGCGGATCGGGAAGAGCGAGTACGTCGTCGCGCCGAGCGCCACCCGGTGCGGTCCCCGGCGTCCGGTGCGCGTCGCCGCCAGATGCTCGGCCGCCAGCCTGGCGCACACGTCCGCGGTGAGACCCGGCGTGGGCCCGGCGATCGGCAGGCCGGTGGGGGAGAGCACCCAGGCCCGCAGGTCCAGGTCGGAGTGGAGCAGGTCCAGGACGACGTCCGGGCCGCCACCCGCCGGGCCGGGGGTCATCATCCGCCGGTGCCGGTCCACCACGGCCGCCAGGTCCCCGGCCCGCTCACCGGAGACCTGCCGTACGACGTGCTCGGTGATCGTGGCGAACGCCACCGACTCATGGACGGCGAACAGCGGCAGCCGGTGCCGCGCGCAGGCCACGATCAGGTCGTCCGGGATGTCGCCCAGCTCCGCCTCGCCCGCGGCGAGCGCGGCCACGCCGGCGCTCGTCAGGATCCGCACGAAGGGCTCCGAGTCCGCGGGGTCGTGCCGCCACGCCAGGCCCGTGAGGACCAGTTCACCGCCGGACAGGTACCGGCTGGGGTCCTTCAGGTCCGTGGTCATCACACCGCGCACGGTACGGTCGAGCTCGTCCTCGCCGCCGAGCAGCCGCAGCCCCAGCGCGTCGGTGTTCAGCAGTGCGCGCAGCCGCATGTGTCGTTGCCGCCGTTCTTGTCCGGAAATCCATGGTCGGTCGGCCAAGGCGTTGGCCTGGGCTTTTCGGAAGCCGTGCTCGCGGTCGCCGCCGTCGGTGCGTCGTGTTTCCAGGGGGAACCGGAGAGGTTACGGACGGCCTCCATTCATATGAATCTACAAGATGGCCGCCCTCACCAGCCAACTCCTTCATGTTTTCGGTGACTGACCCCGTTGGAGTACCCGGCGGTGTACTGACTGCACTCCCCGTGAACAGCACTTGAACGAGCCGGGCCCGCCGCACCGGATATGGCTCGATCCGTACCGACCACGAGACGAAGAAGAGAGCCGGTCATGGACTTCCTTCGCCCCGCAAGCTGGGACGAGGCGCTCGCCGCCAAGGCCGAGCACCCCGGCGCCGTACCGATCGCGGGTGGCACCGATGTGATGGTCGAGATCAACTTCGACCACCGCAGGCCCGAGTATCTGATGGACCTCACTCGCATCGGCGATCTCTACGAGTGGGAGGTCGGCGCGGACAGCGTGCGGCTGGGTGCCTCGGTCCCCTACACCAAGATCATGGAGAATCTGCGGGCCGAGCTTCCGGGCCTGTCCCTCGCCTCCCACACGGTGGCCTCCCCGCAGATCCGCAACCGCGGCGGCGTCGGCGGCAACCTCGGCACCGCCTCCCCGGCCGGCGACGCCCACCCGGCCCTGCTCGCGGCGGGCGCCGAGGTCGAGGCGGAGTCCGCGGCCCGCGGCACCCGCCTCATCCCGATCGACGCCTTCTACACCGGCGTCAAGCGCAACGCGCTCGCCCCCGACGAGCTGATCCGCGCCGTCCACATCAAGAAGGCCGACGGCCCCCAGCAGTACTCGAAGGTCGGCACCCGCAACGCCATGGTGATCGCGGTGTGCGCCTTCGGGCTCGCCCTGCACCCCGAGTCCCGCACGGTCCGCACCGGCGTCGGCTCCGCCGCGCCGACGCCCGTCCGGGCCAAGGCCGCCGAGGAGTTCCTGAACGCGGCCCTGGAGGAGGGCGGCTTCTGGGACAACGGCAAGATCATCACCCCTTCCGTCGCACAGCGGTTCGCGCAGCTGTGCGCCGCCGCCTGCAACCCGATCGACGACGTCCGGGGCACCGCGAGCTATCGCCGCCACGCGGTCGGGGTCATGGCCCGCCGCACGCTGACCTGGACCTGGGAGTCGTACCGCGGCACCCGCCGCACCTCGAAGGGAGCTGCGTGATGCGCGTCAACTTCACGGTCAACGGACGCCCGCAGGAGGCGGACGACGTCTGGGAGGGCGAGTCCCTGCTGTACGTGCTGCGCGAACGGCTGGGCCTGCCGGGCTCCAAGAACGCCTGCGAACAGGGCGAGTGCGGCTCGTGCACGGTCCGCCTGGACGGCGTGCCGGTGTGTTCGTGTCTGGTCGCGGCCGGGCAGGTGGAGGGCCGCGAGGTGGTCACGGTCGAAGGGCTCGCGGACTACGCCGAGCAGCGGTCCTGCGGCGCCGGGGCGTGCGGCACGTCTCTGGACGAGGCCAAGCGGTGGCGGGCCGAGGGCACCGACTCGCAGACCGGCGAGGGAACCCGACTCGCGCCGATCCAGCAGGCGTTCATCGACGCCGGCGCCGTCCAGTGCGGCTTCTGCACGCCCGGCCTGCTGGTCGCCGCCGACGAGATGCTGGAGCGCAACCCGAACCCGACCGACGCCGACATCCGCGAGGCCCTGTCCGGCAACCTGTGCCGCTGCACCGGCTACGAGAAGATCATGGACGCGGTCCGCCTGGCGGCCGCCCGGCAGTCCAGGGGGTCTGATCATGACGTCCGCCGAGCTCTCGACCACGTTCGAGCAGGGAGGCGCCCCCAGCGGTGTTCCCACGACGATCACGCAGGGGTCGCGGACCAAGGGCGGCATCGGCGAGTCCACGCTCCGCCCGGACGGCACGCTCAAGGTCACCGGTGAGTTCGCGTACTCGTCCGACATGTGGCACGAGGACATGCTCTGGGGCCACATCCTGCGCTCCACGGTCGCTCACGCGGAGATCCTGTCGATCGACACGAGCCAGGCCCTGGCCACGCCGGGCGTCCACGCCGTCATGACCTACGACGACCTGCCGACCGACGTGAAGAACTACGGCCTGGAGATCCAGGACACCCCGGTCCTCGCCCACGGCAAGGTACGCCACCACGGTGAGCCCGTCGCGATCGTCGCAGCCGACCACCCGGAGACCGCACGCCGCGCCGCCGCCAAGATCAAGGTGGACTACCGCGAACTCCCGGTCGTCACGGACGAGGCCTCCGCACTCGCCCCGGACGCGATCCTCGTCCACGAGGACCGTACGGACCACCACGCGGCGCATGTCCCGCACCCCAACATCGTCCACCGCCAGCCCATCGTCCGCGGGGACGTGACGTCGGCACGCGAGCGGGCCGACGTCATCGTCGAGGGCGAATACCACTTCGGCATGCAGGACCAGGCCTTCCTCGGCCCGGAGTCCGGTCTCGCCGTCCCCGCCGAGGACGGCGGCGTGGACCTCTACATCGCCACCCAGTGGCTGCACGCCGACCTCCGCCAGATCGCGCCCGTCCTCGGCCTGCCCGAGGACAAGGTCCGGATGACCCTGGCCGGTGTCGGCGGCGCCTTCGGCGGTCGCGAGGACCTGTCGATGCAGATCCACGCCTGTCTGCTCGCACTGCGCACCGGGAAGCCGGTCAAGATCGTCTACAACCGGTTCGAGTCCTTCTTCGGGCACGTCCACCGCCACCCGGCGAAGCTGTACTACGAGCACGGCGCGACGAAGGACGGCAGGCTCACCCATGTGAAGTGCCGGATCGTCCTCGACGGCGGCGCGTACGCGTCCTCCTCCCCGGCGGTCGTCGGCAACGCCTCCTCGCTCGGGGTCGGCCCCTACGTCGTCGACGACGTCGACATCGAGGCCATCGCCCTCTACACCAACAACCCGCCGTGTGGCGCCATGCGCGGCTTCGGCGCGGTCCAGGCGTGCTTCGCCTACGAGGCGCAGATGGACAAGCTCGCCAAGCGGCTCGGCATGGACCCGGTGGAGTTCCGGCAGCGCAACGCGATGTCCCAGGGCGCGGTCATGCCCACCGGCCAGGTGGTCGACTCCCCGGCGCCGGTCGCCGAACTCCTGCGTCGCGTCAAGGCGATGCCCCTGCCGCCGGAGCGCCAGTGGGAGAGCTCCGAGGGCGCGGACGTGCGGCAGCTGCCCGGCGGCCTGTCCAACACCACGCACGGCGAAGGCGTCGTACGCGGTGTCGGCTACGCGGTCGGCATCAAGAACGTCGGCTTCTCCGAGGGCTTCGACGACTACTCCACCGCCAAGGTCCGCATGGAGGTCGTCGCGGGTGAGCCCGTCGCGACCGTGCACACGGCGATGGCGGAGGTCGGCCAGGGTGGCGTCACCGTCCACGCGCAGATCGCCCGGACCGAGCTGGGCGTCGCCCAGGTGACCATCCACCCGGCGGACACACAGGTGGGGTCGGCCGGTTCGACGTCCGCGTCCCGGCAGACGTACGTCACCGGGGGCGCCGTGAAGCACGCCTGCGAGCTGGTCCGCGAGAAGGTCCTGGAGCTCGGCCGCCGCAGGTTCGGCTCGTACCACCCGGCTTGGGCGACGGCGGAACTCCTGCTGGAGGGCGGCAAGGTCGTCACCGACGGGGGAGAGGTGCTCGCCGACCTGGTGGACGTCCTCGGCGACGAGGTGGTGGAGATCGAGCGCGAGTGGCGGCACCGCCCGACCGAGCCCTTCGACCTGCGCACCGGCCAGGGCAACGGCCACGTCCAGTACTCCTTCGCCGCGCACCGCGCCGTGGTGGAGATCGACACCGAGCTGGGCCTGGTCAAGGTCATCGAACTGGCCTGCGCGCAGGACGTCGGCAAAGCGCTCAACCCGCTCTCCGTGACCGGTCAGATCCAGGGCGGTACGACCCAGGGACTGGGCATCGCGGTCATGGAGGAGATCGTCGTCGACCCGAAGACGGCGAAGGTGAAGAACCCGTCGTTCACGGACTATCTGATCCCCACCATCCTGGACACGCCGACGATCCCGGTGGACGTCCTGGAACTGGCCGACGACCACGCCCCGTACGGACTGCGCGGCGTCGGCGAGGCACCCACGCTTTCGTCGACCCCGGCTGTTCTGGCGGCCGTCCGGAACGCGACGGGCCTGGAGCTGAACCGGACCCCGGTACGGCCCGAACACCTCACGGGCACGGCGTAACACGGTCGTCCGCCGTTGCGGGCACGCGTGCCGCGGACGGCACGGGTGGGCGCAACGGCAATCCCGGCGCCGGGCAACGCTCCACCCCACGGCCACCCCGGCGCCGGCCGCACCACCGCACACCACCGTTCGTCTCGGGCCGTCCCCCGGGTCGTGCATCCCAACCCCCTCTGAAACTTGGGAGACGGCACCGTGACCCACCCCTCAGTCGAGCCCAGGCCCACAGCCGTAGACGGCACGAAGCCCCCCGTCCCTGCCGGCAGGCCCTGGCTCGACCGGTACTTCCACATATCCGCCCGCGGATCCACCCTCGCCCGCGAGGTGCGCGGCGGCATCACCACTTTCATGGCGATGGCGTACATCCTCCTGCTCAACCCGCTCGTCCTGTCCGGCAAGGACGTCGCGGGCGACACCCTCGGACAGAGGGCCGTGATCACCGCGACCGCGTTCGCGGCAGCGGCCACCACGCTGCTGATGGGCTTCGTCGGCAAGGTGCCACTCGCCCTCGCAGCCGGCCTGTCCGTCTCCGGCGTCCTCTCCTCCCAGGTCGTCCCGCAGATGACCTGGCCGCAGGCCATGGGCATGTGCGTGATCTACGGCGCCGTCATCATGCTCCTGGTCGTCACCGGTCTTCGCGAGATGATCATGAACGCCATCCCCTCGGCGCTCAAGCACGGGATCACGATCGGCATCGGCCTGTTCATCGCCCTGATCGGCTTCTACAAGTCCGGCTTCGTGCACCAGGGCAAGGCCACCCCGGTCACCCTCGGCCCGGCGGGCCAGCTCACCGGCTGGCCGGTGCTCCTCTTCGCCGGCACACTCCTCCTCGTCTTCGTGCTCCAGGCCCGGGGCGTTCCCGGTGCCATCCTCATCGGCATCGTCGGCGGCACTCTCGTGTCGGCCGGGCTGAACGCGGCGGGCGTCGTCAAGGCCGGCGCCTGGGCGAGCGGAGCGCCCGAACTGCACGGCGGCGCGGTGTCGCTGCCCGACTTCTCGCTCTTCGGGCACGTGGAGTTCGGCGGCTGGGACAAGGTCGGCGCGATGACGGTCGGGATGATCGTCTTCACTCTCGTGCTGGCCGGTTTCTTCGACGCGATGGCCACCGTCATCGGCGTCGGCACGGAGGCCGGGCTCGCCGACGACAGGGGCCGGATGCCGGGGCTGTCCAAGGCGCTGTTCATCGACGGCGCGGGCGGTGCGATCGGCGGCGTGGCGGGCGGCTCGGGCCAGACCGTGTTCATCGAGTCCGCCACGGGCGTGGGCGAGGGCGCCCGCACGGGCCTCGCCTCCGTCGTCACCGGCCTGCTCTTCGCGGCGTGCCTGTTCTTCACCCCGCTGACGGCGATCGTCCCCCAGGAGGTGGCCTCCGCCGCCCTGGTGGTGATCGGCGCGATGATGCTGACGAACGCCCGCCATGTGGACTGGGGGGACCGTGCGACCGCGATCCCGGTCTTCCTGACCGTGGTCCTGATGCCGTTCACGTACACCATCACGACCGGTGTCGCCGCGGGTGTCGTCTCGTACACCGCGATCAAGGCAGCGCAGGGCAGGGCGCGGGAGATCGGCGCCTTCATGTGGGGCCTGACGGCGGTGTTCCTGATCTACTTCGCCCTCCATCCGATCGAGAGCGGGCTGGGCGTGCGCTAGCCGCCTCCCCGAGAGACCCTCTTCGCAACGGCTGTCAAGGAGACCGAGAGATGTTGGACATCGCCGACGAGCTGACCCGGTGGGTCGAGCAGGGCCGCGACTTCTCCGTGGCCACCGTGGTGGCGGTCGGCGGAAGCGCCCCCCGGCAGCCGGGTGCGGCCCTCGCGGTGGACGCCGAGGGCACGGCGATCGGCTCGGTCTCCGGCGGTTGCGTGGAGGGCGCGGTGTACGAGCTGTGCCGGCAGGCGCTCGAGGACGGCGGAACCCTCCTGGAGCGCTTCGGATACAGCGACGAGGACGCCTTCGCCGTCGGCCTGACCTGCGGCGGCGTCATCGACGTCCTGGTCACCCCCGTCCGGGCGGCCGACCCCGCCCGCCCGGTGCTCGCCTCCGCGCTGGCCGCCGCCGCGCACGGTCGGGCGGCGGCGGTGGCCCGGGTCGTGTCGGGCCCGGCGGAACTGCTCGGCAGGGCGCTGCTCGTCCACCCCGACGGCACGTGCGAGGGCGGCTTCGGCGCCCACCCGGAGCTGGACCGCACGGTGGCGGCCGAGGCGGGCGCCTTCCTCGACGCCGGACGCACCGGCACCCTGGAGATCGGAGAACGAGGATCACGTTGTGGAGCACCGCTCACGGTTCTGGTGGAATCGTCCGTTCCACCGCCCCGGATGATCGTCTTCGGAGCGATCGACTTCGCCTCCGCGCTGGTCCGCGTCGGCACGTTCCTCGGCTACCGCGTCACCGTGTGCGACGCCCGGCCCGTCTTCGCCACCCGCACCCGCTTCCCCGAGGCCGACGAGATCGTCGTCGAGTGGCCGCACCGGTACCTGGAGCGCACGGAGGTCGACGCCCGCACGGTCCTGTGCGTCCTCACCCACGACGCCAAGTTCGACGTACCGCTGCTGAAACTGGCGCTGCGCCTCCCGGTCGCCTACGTCGGCGCGATGGGCTCCCGCCGCACGCATCTGGACCGCAACGAGCGTCTGCGCGCGGTCGGCGTCACCGAACTGGAGCTGGCGCGCCTGAGGTCCCCCATAGGCCTGGACCTCGGCGCCCGCACACCGGAGGAGACGGCCCTTTCGATCGCGGCCGAGATCGTCGCGAACCGGCGGGGCGGCAGCGGAGTCTCCCTCACCGGCGCCCACACCCCGATCCACCACGACACGGCAGCGGCGTCGGCCGGGCGGATCGGGTCGGTGGCCTGACCGGGCGCGTGTCCCGGGTCATCGGCCGGAGGGCGGGCGCCGTGCGGTGAGCACGGGCTGGTAGTACCCACTGAGGTCCGGGGCGTGCCAGGTGATGCCGGTGAAACCGGCTTCGGCGGCCAACTCCGCCAGCTGTGCGCGGGTCAGCGCCCAGTAGGTGGTCCGGCGCACTCTGACGTCCCAGGTGTCCCCCTCGGGGACCAGCTGGAAGTGCTCCAGGCCGTAGCGCTCGCCGTCCTCGTGCCAGTGCCAGAGCTGGAAGGTGATCACCTGGCCGTCGGACGTCCGCGTGACCCGGGGCGGTGTCGCCGTGGGTCTGTCCCTGCGGGCCTCCTCGTAGTCCCGGACCGTGATCACCAGCAGCCCGTCGTCGCGGAGCACCCGCCGCAGACCGCGGAGCGCCGCCCCGACGTCCTGCGCGGTGAGCAGGTGCGGGAGCGAGTTGTCGGCGCAGACGACGACGTCGAAGACCGACGCCCTGAAGGGCGGCAGACGCATGTCCGCGGCAGCCGCCGCAAGGGCCGCCCCACGGACGCTCGCCTCGGCGGCGGCGCGTGCGGCGGCGACGGGGCTCAGGTCGCTGCCGACGACCCGGTGCCCGGCCAGGGCGAGCCCGATCGCCTGGGTCCCGATCCCGCAGGAACAGTCCAGGACCCGGTGCGGCCCCGCCCCGAGGTGCTGACGGAGCAGCCCGCCCAGCACCTCGGCCTGATGGGCCATGCTCGTGTCCCAGTCCGCGAAGATCAGGTGGTAGTCGGGGGCCAAGTGGTCGTAGAAGTCCCGCACCGACGAGTCACGCATGCTCCCACCGCTTCCGGCTACTGCGTGCGCTTGCGGGCGAGGAGGTAGCACTGCGGGGACTTCTCCGAGCCCTCGGCGGCGCGTACGAGTCGGGCGATCTCCTCGAAGCCGGCGTCCGTCAGCAGGTCGGAGACGTGCTCGGGCCGGACGTAGTAGACGTCGAGGGACAGGTCGTGCCCGTAGGCGTGGCCCAGGTGCCGGCGTTCGTCGCCCACCTTGAAGGCCGTCAGCAGGTGACCGCCCGGCGCCAGCACCCGGTGGAACTCGGCGAAGCAGACGGGCAGTTCGCGGGGCGGCGTGTGCACCGTGGAGTACCAGGCGAGGGCGCCCGCGAGCGTGCCGTCCGCGATGTCGAGGCCGGTCATCGAACCCACCTCGAACCGCAGCGCGGGGTGCGCACGCCGGGCCACGGCCACCATCCCCGGGGACAGGTCGACCCCGAAGGCGTCGAGCCCGAGCTTGTCCAGATGGCTCGTCACCCGGCCCGGCCCGCAGCCCAGGTCCCCGACCGGTCCGCCCCCTGCGGCCAGCACCCGCTCGGCGAACACCCTCAGCATGGCCCGGTCGAAGGGACTGTCGTCCAGGGCGTTCCCGAGCAGTCGGTCGTAGTCCGCGGCGACGGTGTCGTACGACGCCCGGGTGGTCTCCAGGTGCGTGGCATCGGTCATGACCGTGGACTGTAGACGCCGTCACCGACACCGGGATCCGGGCCCTGCCTGAGCAGTGCGTCCATCACGCGGCCGAACATCCGTCGGGCCAGCCACCCGAGCGGCCGGTCGAAGAGCCCGGGCAGCAGGCGCACGGCCAGTTCCTCCCGCCACCCCACGCTCGACCCCGTTTCCCCGTGCGGACGCACCTCGAACTCCGCCCAGCCGGTGACGACACCGCCCCGTTTGACGATGCGGCACCTGGTCGGCGGCCGCCAGTCGACCACTTCCATCGGGTCGTCGAAGCCCAGAGGTCCGACCCCGGAGCGGGCCACGAACACCGTGCCCACGCCCGTCGGCCCGGTCGTCAGCACCGTGACGCGGGTCAGCGGCACCCTGTCGGCGTGGCGCGGCCAGTCCGTGAGCCGGAGCCAGGCCTGCTCGACCGGGAGCGGGGTGACGCGTTCGAGCCGGAAGAGGACCACCGGGGGATCGTACGCAACCGGTGTCCCCGTTCACCTGAGCCACGCCCGGTGCCGGACGGGCGACAACGTGTCCTTCTCCGCCAGGAAGGGGAGGATCACGACGCTCTCCCGGGCGTTCGCATCCGGCCCGGTGATCCACCAACCGTCACACGACGAAACGGAGTCTTTCGTGCAGGACCAGCCCCACGTCATCGACCCCACCGGCGCCGACCTCCACGCCGAGGCGGCCCTGCTGCGGGAGCGCGGCCCGGTCGCACTGGTCGAACTGCCCGCCGGGATACGGGCCTGGGCACCCACCCGGTACGAGGTCCTCAGGCAACTGCTCGCCGACGACCGCGTCTCCAAGGACCCCAACCTGCACTGGCCGGCCTGGATCTCCGGCGAGTACCGCGAGACGTGGATCAACTCCTGGGTCGGCGTGACCAACATGTTCACGGCCTACGGCGCCGATCACCGACGGCTGCGCAAGCTGGTCTCGCCCGCCTTCACCAAGCGCCGAACGGACGTGCTGAGGCCCCGTATCGAGGCCATCAGCACCGAACTCCTCGACCGCATGGCCGAACTCCCCGATGGCCGGGCCGACTTACGGGCGGCGTACGCGCATCCGCTGCCCATGCGCCTGATCTGTGAGATGTTCGGGCTCCCCGACGAGCGGCAGGCCGATATGGCGCGCCTCGTCGAGGCCAACATGGCCACCACCGGCACCGCCGAACAGGCCATGGCCGTCTGGCAGGAGGTGCACACGCTGCTCGCCGAGCTGGTCGCCGACAAACGCCGGAACCCCGGCGACGACATGACGAGCGCGCTGATCGCCGCACGGGACGAAGAGGGGTCCCGCCTCAGCGAGACAGAGCTGATCGACACACTCCTGCTTGTCATCGGCGCCGGTCACGAGACGACCGTCAACCTCATCGGCAACGCGGTGCACGCCCTGCTCAGCCACCCGGACCAGCTCGCCCTGGTGCGTGCCGGCGAGGTCGCCTGGAGCGAGGTCATCGAGGAGACCCTGCGCTGGGCTCCCTCGATCGCCAACCTCCCCCTGCGGTACGCCGTCGAGGACATCAAGCTCCCCGACGGCAGCGTGATCGGGCGCGGGGACGCCGTCTTCGCGACGTACCTGTCCGCCGGGCTCGACCCGCTCCGGCACGGCGAGGACGCGGGCCGCTTCGACGTCACCCGCGCCGACAAGGAACACCTCGCGTTCGGCCACGGTGTCCACTACTGCGTCGGTGCCCCGCTGGCCCGCCTGGAGGCGTCCGTCGCGCTCCCCGCTCTCTTCGACCGCTTCCCGGAGCTGGGGCCGGACGGCCCGGTCGAGCAGGTGCAGTCGTTCATCGCGTACGGCTACCGGGAGATCCCGGTGCGGCTGCGCTGAGCCGGCGGCCCGTCAGGGCCGGTACACCTCGCCCGGCTTCGCCTTCCCCGGCGCCAGCAGCTGCGGCACGGTGACGAACACGTATCCCCGCTCCTTCAGCGCGTCGATGATCCCGGGCACCGCGGGGACGGTGCCCGGGTAGAGGTCGTGCAGCAGGATGATCCCGTCCCGGGACGCCTGGTCCAGGACGCGCTTCTTGATCACAGCCGGGTCGTAGGTCATGTAGTCCTTGGCCGTCACGCTCCACAGCACCTCGGCGAGGCCCAGCTCGCGGCAGATGCCGTGCACGGTGTCGTTCGTACGGCCCTGCGGTGGGCGCATCAGCGTGGGCCGGTGCCCGGTGAGCCTCTCTATCGCCTCGTCCGGCTTCTGGAGCTCCTCGCGTATCTGCTGCGGAGAGAGCTCGGTGAGGATCTTGTGGTCCCAGGTGTGGCTCGCCACCTCGTGCCCCTCGGCGGCCATCCGCTTGACGAGTTCCGGGTACTTCTCGATGTGCCGCTTGCCGAGGAGGAAGAACGTCGCGGGGACCTTCTTCTCCTTCAGGATGTCGAGCAGCCGCGCCGAGTTCTCGCTCGGCCCGGCGTCGAAGGTCAGCGCGATGCACTTGGCCTCGCGGCAGTCGACTGTGCCGAGCCGGGCCGGAGCGCCCTCGGCGGCACGTCCTCGGACGGTGCTGGGCTCGGTGGTGCGCAGTGTGGTGCACCCCGAGAGCGCGAAGGTCATGGTGGCGAGCAAAGCAGCCGTCACGCGCAACCCTGCCGCATGTCTGTTCGTCTTCCCCGTCGCAGGCATGGAGTGACTATACATGCAGTGTATACACTGCATGTATAGTCCTCTCGAGTCCTCTGAAGTCCTCGGGTCGGGGTTGGGCTCAGACGTCCAGCAACTCCCGCGCCCTTACGGGTAGCCCGGTCTCGAACGACCGGTTCGCGGCCAGCCCCGTCACCAGGGAGCGTGCCCCGTCCGTGGCGTCCGCCGCCCGCCCCAGCGGATCCTCGGCGCGCTCGCCGAACAGGTCCGCCAGCATCCGCACGTCCCCACCGCCGTGCCCGCCCTCGCCGGTCGCCACCCTCACCTCGCGCGGCCGCTCCCAGAACCGGCGCAGCAGCAGTTCGGTCCGCCCCGCCCGCGCGTCGGTCCCGGCTCCGTGCAGCACCGGGCCGGTGGCGCCGTCCCGCGTCCGGCGCGGCGACCACGTGGACTCCTCGACCAGCAGCTCCAGCCGCCCCTCGCTGCCGTTGAAGGCGATGCGATAGCCCTCCCAGGGCGCGTACGCGGTGAGGTGGTACGTCAGGGTCGCGCCGGACGCGTACCGCACGATGACCGCCATGTCGTCCTCGATGGTCACACCCGGACCGAACACGTTCTGGTCCCGGTGGTAGCCGTCCTCCCGTTCCGCGTCCAGGTACAGCGCGCCGAGCACCGGCGAGTCCGCGAGGTGCAGCGCGAAGGGGTCGCCGTCGGCCGCCGGGGAGCCGTGCGCACGCCGGTACGGGCGGGCCAGGCCCCGGCGCCCTCCGGCCTCGTCGCCGTAGAAGAAGAGACCGCCCTGCGCGAAGACGGTCTCGGGCCGGGAGCCCAGCCACCAGTTGACCAGGTCGAAGTGGTGGGTCGCCTTGTGCACCATGAGTCCCCCGGAGTTGGCCTTCTCCCGGTGCCAGCGGCGGAAGTAGTCGGCGCCGTGCCGCAGATCGAGCAGCCACTCGAAGTGGACCGAGCCGACCTCGCCGATCTCACCGGCCGCCAGCAGCTCCCGTACCGTCGAATGCACCGGGTTGTAGCGGTAGTTGAAGGCCACCCGGATCTCGCGGCCGGTGCGGCGTCGGGTGTCCAGGATACGGCGGGCCCGCCGGGCGTCCGTCGTCATCGGCTTCTCGGTGACCACGTCGCAGCCCGCCTCCAGGGCGGCCACGATGTAGTGGTCGTGCGTGCGGTCCACACTGCACACCACCACCAGATCGATGCGCTCGCGACGCAGCATCAGCTCGAAGTCCTCGGCGGCGTACGCCGGTACGGGCGGGCGGCCGGGGTGATCGGCGGTGATCCAGTCGTTGTGGACGGCCATGCGGTGGGCGTTGACGTCGCAGAAGCCGGCCAGTTCGATCCGGTCCGCGTAGGGCCCTGACAGGGCCTCGGTGAAGAGCCGGGCGCGGGCGCCCAGACCCACGACGGCGGCGCGGCGGCGAGGTGCGGTGTCGGAAGACATGCTCGGGCTCCGTCCCACGGAAGCGGTGCAGAGGGCTTGTTGTGACATCCGGACCATACCTAGGGTCACTGGAAGCGTGTAAGCGCTTTCTGGCGAGAGGGGTGACCCATGCCCGCAAACAGGACGAGGGTGTCCTGCTCAGTGGCCGTGGTGCTGGGGCTGTGCGCGGCGCTGTCCGGCTGCGGCGGCACCGATGACGGCGGCTCAGGCGGAAAAGTGGTGCTCCGCTACACCTGGTGGGGCAACCCGGACCGCGCCGCGAGAACCGAGAAGGCCGTCGCGCTCTTCGAGCAACGACACCCCGGCATCCGGGTGCAGACGTCGTTCTCCGGCTACGACGCCTACAAGCAGAAGCTGGCCACCCAGGCCGCCGGCGGTGACGCGCCCGACGTGATGCAACTCGACTACCGCATGATCGACCAGTACGCCTCCGGTGGCGTCCTCCTCGACCTCGGCACCCAGAAGGCGGCCCTGGACACCGGGGAGATCGATGCGGGGCTCCTCGCCACCGGGAGGCTGGACGGCAGACAGTACGCGATCCCGCAGGGGCGAGGCACCGAGACGGTCGCGTACGACCCCAAGGAGTGGAAGGCGTCCGGCGTCGCCCTGCCCCGCAAGGGCTGGACCTGGAGTCAGTGGGCGGACGCCATGCGGCAGTTGGCGAAGAAGACCGGCAAACCCGGCGGCACCGACCCCGGGCAGAGCGAGGACGCCTTCGAGGTCTGGCTGCGCGGCCAGGGCAAGTCCCTCTACACCAAGGACCGGCGGCTCGGCTTCACCGCCGACGACCTGACCCGCTGGTGGACCTTCACCGACCGACTGCGCCGCGAGGGCGCCGTATCACCCGCCGAGCAGACCACCCAGCTCGACGGTTCCGTCGAGAACACCCCGCTGGGTCGCGGCAAGGCGGTGTCCGACGCCAACTGGGACGCTCCCGCGAGCGGTTTCCTCGCCCTCGTGCCCGACGGGGTCGCCCTCGCGCCGATGCCCTCGGGCGAGAACGGCACCCCCGGCCAGTACTTCAAGCCGTCGATGTTCATGGGCGTCGCCAAGCACACCTCCCATCCCAAGGAGGCCGCCGAGCTGATCGACTTCATGATCAACGACCCGGAGGCCGGCGCCGTCCTCGGCGCGGCCCGCGGCATCCCCGTCAACGAGAGCCTCCGGAAGAAGCTCGCCCCCACCCTCAAGGACTTCGACAAGACCATCGCCGACTACCAGTCCTCCCTCGAGGGCGACCTCAAGGCCCCGCCGCAGGCGCCCCCCTCCGGCGACAACGCGCTGCAGACCACCTTCCAGCGCGACTACGACCAGGTGTCGTACGAGCGGATGTCGCCCCGCGAAGCGGCGAAGAACTACATCACCGAAGCGAAGGCGGAGCTGAGGTCATGACGGCAACCGACGTACAGGCCACCGGAGTTCCACGGACGCGCCCTGCGGCCCCGAGTCGCCCGAAGCGCCCCCGGGAGGGCGCCGCCTGGGTGTTCCTGTCCCCGTGGGTGCTCGGCGCGACCGTGCTCACCCTGCTCCCGATGGCCGTCTCGCTCTACCTCTCCTTCACCGACTACGACCTGTTCAACCCGCCGCACTGGGTGGGCCTGCGCAACTACACGCAGATGTTCACCGAGGACCCGCGCTACTGGCGCTCGGTCCTCGCCACGCTGACGTACGTCGTCATCGCCGTCCCACTGCAACTCGGGCTCGCCCTCGGCGTGGCGCTCGCCCTGAAGTCCATGCGCCGCGCCAGGGGCTTCTACCGCTCGGCCTTCTACGCGCCGTCCCTGCTCGGTGCCTCCATGTCGATCGCCCTCGTCTGGCGGGCGATCTTCAACGACGGCGGTACGGTCGACCACCTCCTCGGCACCGGCGGCTGGGTCACCCGGCCGGGCTGGGCGCTGCTCGCGGTGGCGCTGCTGACGGTGTGGCAGTTCGGCGCGCCGATGGTCATCTTCCTCGCCGGACTCCAGCAGATCCCCGGCGAGCTGTACGAGGCCGCCGAGGTCGACGGGGCGGGCCGGTGGCGGCAGTTCCTGTCCATCACCGTGCCGATGCTGTCCCCGGTGATCTTCTTCAACCTGGTGCTCCAGACCATCCAGGCCTTCCAGGTCTTCACCCCCGCCTTCGCGGTCAGCGCGGGCAAGGGCGGGCCCGCCGACTCGACCCTGTTCTACACGCTCTACCTCTACGACCGCGGCTTCGTCGCCTCCCACATGGGCTATGCCTCCGCGATGGCATGGGTGCTGCTGCTGGCGATCGGCGCGGTCACCGCGGTGCTGTTCCGCACCTCGCGGTCGTGGGTCTTCTACGCCTCTGACACCGATGGGGGAGCCCGATGAGTACGACTGCCTCCGCCTCCGCCCTGCGCAAGCCGGTCGCCTGGCGCCGGGTGGCCCTGCACGCCGGCTGCCTGGCCGCGCTGCTGGTGATGCTCTACCCGCTGGCGTGGCTGCTCGCGACCTCCCTGAAGCCCGCGAACGAGGTCATCGCCAGCCTCGACCTGCTGCCCAGCCACCTGGAGTGGTCCAACTACACGACGGCCCTGGACGGCGTGAACGGCGTCTCCGTCTGGCGGCTGCTCGGCAACTCCCTGCTGATCGCGGGCGGCGCGGTCCTCGGCAACGTCATCTCCTGCTCCCTGGCCGCTTACGCCTTCGCCCGGCTGCGGTTCCGCTTCCGCGGGCCGCTGTTCGCCTTCATGATCGCCACGATCATGCTGCCGCACCACGCGGTGCTGATCCCGCAGTACATCGTCTTCAACAAGCTCGGCATGGTGAACACGTACTGGCCGTTGATCCTGCCCAAGTTCCTGGCCACGGAGGCGTTCTTCGTCTTCCTCATCGTGCAGTTCATGCGGGGGCTGCCGCGCGAACTGGAGGAGGCGGCGCGGATCGACGGCTGCGGGCCGTTCCGCTCCTTCTTCCTGGTGATCCTGCCGCTGACCCGCCCCGCCCTGATCACCACGGCGATCTTCACCTTCATCTGGACGTGGAACGACTTCTTCACCCAGCTGATCTACCTGTTCTCGCCCGAGAAGTTCACGCTGACGCTGGCCCTGAGGTCGTTCGTGGACGCCTCCAGCACCTCCGCGTTCGGCCCGATGTTCGCGATGTCGGTGATCGCGCTGCTGCCGATCGTGCTGTTCTTCCTCGCCTTCCAGCGGTTCCTCGTCGAGGGCATGGCGAGCTCGGGGCTCAAGGGATGAGCGGGCGTACGGCCCGGGAGCCCGGGGAGGTCTTCGGCCCGCGGATGACGCTGTTCGCGGACGTCCTGAGCGTGGGCCTGGCGACGGCGGTCGCGGCCCTGCCGCTGCTCACCGCGCCCGCGGCCCTGTCGACGGCGTGCGCGGTGCTGCGCGGGGTGCCCGACGACCGGCCGGTCACGGCGGGACGGTACCTGCGGGTGCTGCGCGGGCGCCTGCGCGCCGGGGACCTGGCGGCCGGCGCGGTGGCCCTCGCGGGCGTACTGCTGCTGGCGGCGGACCTGGCCCTGGCGGGCGCGGGGCTGCCGGGGGCGCCGGCGTTCACGGCCGTGGCCGCGGCGATCGGCGCGTACGCCGCGGTGGTGGGCCTGAGGGCCTGTGCCCGCCCCGAGTCGCTGAGCCACTGGCCGAGGGCACTGCGCACGGCGGCGCGCACCGCCGCCCGGGACGCGGCAGGCAGCGCCCTGGTCCTGCTCGCCCTGGCGACGGCAGCGCTGTGCGCATGGATGCTGCTGCCCCTGGCGTTCCTGGCTCCCGGCCCGCTGGCGATGGCCGTGACAGCGGTGGAGGGGAGGGGCCGGGAGACGAAAGAGGCCGCCGGGCCGAACTGAGGGCGGCTGCGGGTGCCGCGGCGGGCAGGGGCTTCGCGGGCCGGGACGGCGCTCGGGCGCCGGGGACGGTGCCGAGGAATGGCGCCGGTGAAGTCCTTGTTCTTCCTTGTGGAACCGATCGCCGTGAGGAGAGTGTGATCGGCATGGAGACCATCGTGGACACCCGCGGTCTCCCTCGCACCTGGACGCTGGCCCACCGCCCCGAGGCCGCCGGGGAAGCGCGGAAGATGGCCGAACGGACCCTGGCCCGCTGGCAGGTGGCGCCGGAGATCGCCGATCCGGTGCTGCTGGTGGTGTCCGAACTCGTGACCAACGCCGTGGAGCACGCCCGGCCGCCGCTCACCCTCCGGCTGAGCCGGGAGTCCGCCACCGGCCGGGTGCGGGTGGAGGTCACCGACGGAGGGCCCGCCGCCACGGAAGGGGAGTGGGCGGCCAGTTGCGGCGACGATGAGCACGGACGCGGCCTGGACATCGTCGACCGGGTTGCCGCCGCGCACGGCGACCGTCTGGAGACGGGCCGCGCCATCCACTGGGCCGACCTGACCACCGCGGCCTGACCCCGGTCGCTCGGACGGCTCAGACCTCACGGCGGGGGGCGCCGGTCAGCCAGGTCACGACACGGCTGATGTCGGCGAGCGTGACGATGCCGACCAGGCGCCCGTCGTCGAGCACGAGTGCCCTGCGCTCCCGGCTCTCCTGCAGGCGGGGCAGCAGATCCACCACCATGTCGCCGGGTGCGGCCGTCTCGATGTCCGGGAGCGGGCGCATCACCTCGCCGATCGTGGTGGTCGGCCGGGCGTGCGGCGGGACGTCGCGGACGGCACCGGCGGTGACCAGCCCGGCTACCCCGCCGTCGGGCGCCAGGACCGGGAAGGCGGAGTGACGGAACCGGTCGAAGGGCGTGTCCGCGAGGAACTGGCCGATGGTCGTCTCGGTGGGCACGGTGACCGGGTCCCAGGTCATCACCCGGCTCACCGGGACGCCGCGCAGGGCGCTGCGCAGCTCCGCCTGGCGGGCCTCCGCGGTCGCCGTGCTGATCAGGAACCAGCCGATCAACGCCGACCACAGCCCCGACAGGTTGCCCGCGAAGAGCACCGCCGCGAACCCGCCGCCCACCAGCAGCCAGCCCAGTGCGCGGCCCGCGGCCGAGGCGCCCCGGGTCGCCCGCACCCGGTCACCGGTGCGGTGCCACAGGAACGACCGCAGCAGCCGACCGCCGTCCAGCGGGGCGGCCGGCAGGGAGTTGAACACGGCCAGCACGATGTTGATGGCGGCGAGCCAGGCGACTGCCTCCACCACGAGGCCCGAGACGTGCAGCGCGTCGAGCCCCACGGTCAGGCCGATGCACACCCCGCCCGCGACCAGACTGGTCAGCGGCCCCACCACGGCGATGCGCAGCTCCACCCCGGGCGTGGGCGCCTCGGTGCGCAGCCGGGCGGCGCCGCCCAGCATCCACAGTGTGATGCCGTCGACCTGGACGCCGTTGCGGCGTGCGACGACCGCATGGGCGAGTTCGTGTGCGAGCAACGACGCCAGGAACACCAGCGAGGTGAGCAACGCCGCCACCCAGTAGGCCCAGGCCGGGTGGCCGGGGTGGGCCGCGGGAAGCCGCCCGCGGGCCAGGACGACGGCGACCAGCACGATGATGACCAGCACACTCCAGTGCAGGCCGACGCGCACGCCTGCGATGCGCCCGAGAGACAGTGTCTCCTTCACCGAACGCCCCGCCTTCCCGGCGCCCGGCCCGTCGGCCGCGATCCCGCCCAGGGCGGCCGCCGGGCGCGCGCCGCTCTCGTCACGACGCTCTCCGGCGGAGAGGACTCCTCCGCACTCTCCATCGTCCGCCCGATCCACGGGAACGCCGAGCCGCCCGGGGTTTCGCCCGTCCGGGGGCCTCGTGTCATCGTGGCCCCTATGGGGACAGGACTGGACATGGCCGTGCTCGTCGGGCTGCAGGCGTCGGGGAAGTCCACCTTCTACACGCAGCAGCTGTCCGGTCGGTACGTGCTGGTCAGCAAGGACCTGTTCCCCCGCCGCGCCCGCAACAAGCAGCAGCGGCAGATGCGGCAGGTCCAGGAGGCCCTCGCGGCGGGGCGGCCGGTGGCGGTGGACAACACCAACCCCTCACCGCAGGAGTGGGGCCCGCTGGTGGAAGCGGGCCACGCCCACGGCGCGACGGTCACGGCGTACTGGTTCCCGCCCGACCTCACGGGCTCGCTCCGCCGCAACGCCACTCGCGAGGACCGCGCGCGCGTCCCGGATGTCGGCGTGTTCGCGACCCTGAAGCGGCTGCGCAGGCCGTCCCCGGCGGACGGGTTCGACGCGGTCCGGGAGGTGCGCTTCGACGGGCGCGGCGGCTTCGAGGTCCGGTGACCGGCTTTCCGGACGCTTCTCCGCTGCCAGGTCGGTGCTGCGGTCGGCCTGGTCCGTCCCGGCGGGCTTGGCCGAAGCAGCGCCGGGGCCGCGGCCGGTCACTCGTACACCGCGCCCGGCCGGGGCCTGGCCGGGGCGAGGAGCCGGGTGACGGTGACGAAGGTGCAGCCGCGGGCCTTGAGGGCGGAGATGATGGCGGGGATCGCGGCGACCGTGCCGTTGTAGCCGCGGTCGGTGGGGTCAACCAGGTCGTCCAGCAGGATGATCCCCCCGGGACCCGTCTCGGCCAGGATCCGGCTGCTGATCAGGCCCGAGTCGGTGGTCTCGTAGTCGGAGGCACTGGCGCTTCACAGGACCTGCCCCATGCCGAGCCGCCGGCCGATCGCCGTGACGGTCGCGTTCGTCCGACCCTCCGGCGGGCGCAGCAGGACCGGCCTGTGACCGATGACCTTCGCCACCGCGTCGCGGCCCTGGGTGATCTCGGCCGAACGCCAGCGCTGCCGCGGTCAGCAGGGTGGTGACCCGTCCGGCTGACGCACGTATCCGGTCCCGGAAACCTCGGTGAGGGATACGAGGCATATGGGCCATTTCAGTCAGGCCGCGGGGCGCGGGCGCCTGGAGCGGGGCGTCACGGATTCGACAGGTGATCCGCTCGTGACATCGCCATCGTCGACCGCGAACAGCGGTCGAGCACGGGTGTGCGAGTGCTCGGCGTACCCGCAGTGCGTCACCGGCTTGACAGGTGATTCATCGCCGTGTGAATCTGGCGTCCACAGGGGCGGGAAGACTCGCTCCGCCACCGACCGAGCGGAGGTCGACCATGGAAAGTCGGAGCACCGTGGACAGTGCCGCTGTAGCGCGTCACGAGCGGTTCGGTAAGTTGCCCGAGCGTGTTCGGTTCGAGGACATGGTCGAGGAAAAGCAGGCGACGCCGAACGACCCGGCGAGGGACGCCTACGACCCCGAAGGGTCGTGGATGTCCTTCTCCTGTCTGGCGGCCGACCTGGGCCTCTGAGGCATCCATCGGGGAACGGCTTGCGCACCATGAGCACGTTCACCGGGTCCTCGGTCTCGACCGTGAACCCGTGCCGCGCGTACAGCCGTCGTGCCGGGTCGTCCATGGGCTCGACAAAGCCGGTCGAGATGGTGCCCTGCTTCGGGGAAGGGGCGGTTCTGAAGCTGCCTCAGAAGGCGTGGAACTCCTCGAAGGGCGGCTCGAACGAGGGATCAGGCAAGCGATAGGCCTTGCAGCGACTCCTGGGTTCTTCGGCGCCGGGAGCCGCGTCGTCCGTCGTCACGCTGTCGCTGGGGAATGCCTCGGGAATCGCCGTCCACCCCAGGTTCTGCTCGTAGTAATGCACGGCAGTGCGCACTGACGGAGCCCAGTAGTCGTCGATGACGATCAGCCCGCCAGGTCGGACGATCTTTCGCAGGAAGTAGAGATCGACAAAGACTTCATGGAACCGGTGACTGCCGTCCACGAACGCGGCATCGGCGCTGAAGCTCTCGCTGAGGAGGTGCGGGAGCGCGATCGATGACGGGGTGCGCAGGAGGGACGCGACGGAATCCAGCCCCGCAGAGCGCAGCAGATCCAACCCGACGTTGCACCAGTCACGTTCTTGGAACGGGTCGATGATCACATGCCGCGGGTGCGGCGGATCGACAGTGATCAGCGCCTCGCCGATCGCGAGTGCGGAACTCGCATAGGCGAGACCGACCTCGACCACCGTCTGTACGCCCTCGGAGATCAACAGGTCCCGCAGCTGGTCGCAATCGCGTTCCGGCACGGTGACCGTCTCGAAGTCCGCCTGGCGGTCCCGCGTCCAGAAAGGCCCCTCCTGCGCGAGCCGACGGCGGACCTCACGCACCCGCGTCCTGCGCTCATCCATCTTCATCGTGCCCTCCCTGCGGCTCTGCACCGATGCGGTCGAGGTACCCGCGCGGCGACAGCCCCCGAACCAGCGTCAGGGTGTAGCCCTCGAGCAGGAAGCCGTCATGGAAGTCCCGGAGCCGCGAACGAGCGGACCGTTCGGCGTTCATGGGCGGTCATGCTGCCAGGCGCCGATGACAGACGGCGTCGTTCGAGGTGGTGGCGGACCGGCTTGCGTCCAGATCCTGCGGGATGGCGTGAGGGCCTGGCGGCGACGGCGTGTACGGAACGGGAAAGCCCTTCCTGTCACCCGTAGATCACAACACGGACACAGCGTGACTCGAAGATCACTCAAAGTGCGTGTTCGGGTGCATGATTCGGCCACCCCTCGGCCATCAAGGAGACCCATGCGCCGCACCACCATCTCCCTGCTCGCCGCAGCCGTGCTCATGCTGGCCGGATGCTCCCCCTTCGGCTCGGGCAGCGGCACACCCTCGGCCCCGAGCCCTTCCGCGTCAGCGGGAGCGGCCGCCGACGCTGAGCAGATCGCCACGTGCACCAAGGCGATCGTCGCCGCGAAGAACGACACCGCGGACAACGGCCTGCCCGAGTGCGCGAAACTGTCGCCCGACGACTACCTCAAGGCGATCGAGGACGCGAAGAAACAAGGAGGCGACCGGTGACGGCTCGGCGCCCGCCGCCGCCCGGGAGCGGGACAGGAGCGGCCCCCCCCGGGATTCCGGCGGAGGCACCCCGCCGCCCGGCCCCGGCCCTCCGCAGCCCCGTGGACGCGGACAGTATCTGTCCGCAAGCCCCGCTAGCGTCCTGCACATGACGAAGACCAGCCCCGCGGCACGGAAGGCCGGCCGGACCACAGCCACCGCTCCCGTCCTCCACCCCCGCGCCCTCAACCGCGCGACCCTCGCCCGACAGCTGCTGCTCCGCCGCTCGCCGCTGTCCGCCGAGGCAACCGTCGCGCACCTGGTGGGCCTCCAGGCGCAGAACGTCAAACCGCCGTACTACGCGCTCGCGGCACGCCTCGACGGCTTCTCGCCCCGGCATCTCTCGCGGCTCATGGCCGACCGCGAGGTCGTCCGTATCGTCACCCTGCGCTCCACCATCCACACCCACACCGCCGACGACTGCCTCACCCTGCGGCCGCTCGTCCAGCCCGCCCGCGACCGGGAACTCACCGCCTTCCGCAAGGGTCTCGCCGGCGTCGACCTCGACCGGCTCGCCGCCCTCGCCCGCGACCTGGTGGAGGCCGAACCGCGCACCATGACCCAGCTGCGTGAGGCGCTGCTCGCCGAGTGGCCGGACGCCGACCCGCAGGCCCTCGCCCTGGCCGCCCGCTGCCGGCTCCCCCTCGTCCAGGTCACCCCGCGCGGCCTGTGGGGCCTGAGCGGCCAGGTCGCACTCACCACCGCCGAGCACTGGCTGGGGCGCCCCGCCGAGCCGGCCCCCGCGCCCGACGCCGTCGTCCTGCGCTACCTCGCCGCGTTCGGCCCGGCCTCGGTGAACGACATGCAGACCTGGGCGGGCCTGACTCGGCTGAGGGACGCCTTCGAGCGGCTGCGCCCGCGGCTCCTCACCTTCCGCGACGAGCACGGCGCCGAACTCTTCGACGTGCCCGACGCCCCCCGCCCCGATCCGGACACCCCCGCCCGGCCGCGCTTCCTGCCCGAATACGACAACCTGCTCCTCTCCCACGCCGACCGCGCCCGCGTGGTGCCCCCCGGCCTCAAGGGCCGCAACACGGTGGGCAACCAGGTCTACCGCACCCTGCTCGTCGACGGCTTCCTCGCGGGCGTGTGGAAGCTGGAGGAGGACTCGCTCGTCATCGAGCCGTTCCGCGGGCTGACCAGGGCCGAGCGGGAGGAGGTGGCCGAGGAGGGGGAGCGGATGCTGAAGGTGATGCACGAGGGCGCCTCGTACGACATCCGGTTCGGTACCGTCGTCCCCCCGCGCCCGTGACGCCCGGGCCGCGACGCGGTCCCGCGGCGCCTCGATCCGCCCGTCGGTCACCGCCGGCGTCAGCCCCGGCCGATCATCGTGAACCCGCCCGCGCCGCCGATCAGCGACAAGCGGCGGTCCACGGAAGTCCCCCTGTTCGGGCGGATCCGAGAACTCGGAGGAGGGAGAGCCAGGTGCGGGCAGCGGAAGCTCGGGGCGTGGAGGCGACGTGGAAAGGGGGCGTTGCGGGCCGCTCGTGGAGGCCCGCAACGCCCCCTGGTATCTACCCGGGGTGTACCCCAGGAGCCTTCTGGGACTTACGTGTCGACCCGCGCGGTCACCGCGCTCTTCGCAACGCGTCGCCCCGGGAAGTCATCCCTGCCAGGACGCCCCCGGTGAGCGGGGGACCGCCGCTGTCGCCCTGGCAGGTGTCCATGTCGCCGGAGGGAGTGAGCGTGCCCGTGGCGGCGGCAGCGGTCGCCACGGCGGCAGCGGCGGCCTTTCTGACGCGTTTCGGCCCGGACATGGGTCTCCTCGTGGGGTTGCCGGTGGGGGGTTCGCGCGAGTGGGGACCGGCCCCGGTGTGCCCGGCGAGCGGCACGCCTTTACGCTAGAAGCCGGAGTGGTCCGCTCCCAATGAGGGAAGGCCCTAGGCGAGTTGGGCAGGGAAAACCCTCGGTCCACGCGCGTGAACCGGCCAACGCGCGCGCCGTGCGCGCTGGTTCAGCCCGCGCGGTGCCCGGCCGCCAGACGCACGATGTCCACCCGCGACCTGATGCCCAGCTTGCGGTAGACCCGGGTCAGCGTGGCTTCCACGGTCTTGACGCTGATGAAGAGCCGGGCCGCGATCTCCCGGTTCGTCGCACCCTCCATGACCAGCGCGGCGACCTGCCGTTCCGTCGCGGCCAGGCTGTCGAGGGCGGCCGCCTCACCCGGCGCCGGCCCCGCCGGGTGAGGCTCCGGCTTCGCCGTGTCCGTGACCGTGGCCGTCCCCACCAGGCGCAGCCACGGCATCGCCCGGCAACGGCGGAAGAGACGGGTCGCCTCGTCGTACGACGCCGGTCCCGGCCGACCGGCGCGCAGTCCCGCCAGCGCATAGGCCGCCCGGGCCTCCTCGAGGCCGTATCCGAGCGTCGCGAGCCGGTCCCGCGCCGCCGTCAACTGACGTTCCGCCGCCTCCACTTCGCCGCGCGCCGCGCGGACCAGGGCCTCCGCCCGGTCCAGCACCGCGAGCACGCTCTCCCGCCGGAGCCTGAGCGCGTGGGCGCGGGCGGCGTCGATGACGTCCTGCGCCTCGGCCGGCTCCCCGACGCGCACGAGCGCCTCCGCGAGGTCGCCGTGCCAGCGGCCCCGGGCCGGAT
>NZ_PQSR01000086.1 GCF_002920635.1 Streptomyces sp. Ru72
TCTTCCGTCAGGAGCCCCGGTCCGCCGCGTGAACGAAAGCGGCTCGGATCGTCCTGGAACGGTCCGAGCCGCCCGGCGGGCCTCCATGCCCCACGGAGGCACCAGGCGCGTGGGCCCTGACCGTCAGGTGACGATGTCCCGGAGCTCCTCGCCGGCCATGAAGTCCGAGGCGTTGCGGACCGCCGCCAGCGCGATCCGTACCAGCGTCTCCCGGGTGACACCGGCGACATGCGGTGACAGCACCACGTTCGGCGCCTTCAGCAACCTCAGATCCGGGGTGGGGGGTTCGGGATCGAAGACGTCTATCCCCGCCCCGGCCAGCGTGCCCGTCTCCAGCGCGTCCGCCAGCGCGTCCTGGTCGATCAGGGCGCCCCGCGCCGTGTTGATCACGAACGCGGTGGGCTTCAGCAGTGCGAGGCGCTCCGCGTTCAGCAGATGCCGGGTCGCTTCGGTGAGGGGCGCGTGCAGCGTGACGTAATCGGAGGTGCGCAGCAGTTCGTCGAGGCCCGCGTACCGGGCCCCGAGCCGTGCCTCCGTCTCCGCGTCCACCGGCTCCGGGCCCGCGTACACGATCGACATGTCGAACGCGGCCGCCCGGCGCGCCACCTCCCGGCCGATGTGGCCGAGCCCGACGATGCCGAGTGTCTTGCCGGACAGCTCCGTGATCGACTGCTGCAGCCGGGGCAGCGCCCAGTCGGCGTCGACGAGCGCGGTGTGCGCCGGGACCAGCTGCTTGGCCAGGGCGAGCATGAGCGCGAAGGTCTGCTCGGCCACGTTCTGCTTCTCGGCGCCGCTCGAGCCGATGTTGCAGACCGGGATGTTCCGGGAGCGCGCGGCGTCCAGGTCGACGTAGTCGAAGCCGTGACTCGCACACTGGATCAGCCTCAACTCCGGCGCGACTGCGATGTGTTCCGCGGTGACCGGGCCGAGCCCGGTGACGATGACCTGGGCGTCGCGCAGGGCCGCCGGATCCTCGTCGGTCCTCTCCACCACGGTCACCCGGGCCTCGCCGGGGAAGACGGCGGCGAGCGCGGCCCCCGCCTGCCGCCCGCCGACGTGCGGTGGGACGACGGCCAGGACGTCGGTGCCGTCGGTGCCGTCGGTGCTGTCGGTCGTGTGGCTCATGGGGTTTCCTCGATCAGGTCGGCGGGGCCGAGCGTGGCGGGGCGGGCGTGCCCGGAGAGGGCGAGGGTGAGGTCGAACTCGGCGAGCAGAGAGCGGATCACGTGCTCGACGCCCGCCTGGCCGTCGAGCCCCAGACCGTAGGCGTACGGCCGTCCCACGAGCACCGCCCGCGCGCCCAGCGCGAGCGCCTTGAACACGTCGTCGCCCGTGCGGATCCCGCTGTCGAACAGCACGGTCAGCCGGTCCCCGGCCGCCTCCACCACCCGCGGCAGCGCGTCCGCGGCGGCCACGGACCCGGCCACCTGCCGACCGCCGTGGTTGGAGACCACCACCCCGTCCATCCCGGCGTCGGCGGCCGCGCGGGCGTCGTCGGGATGCAGGATGCCCTTCAGGACGATCGGACCGTCCCAGTGCTCCCGCAGGAACGCCAGGTCCGGCCAGGTCTTTCCAGGATCCGCGAACATGTTCACGAAGTGCAGCACGGCCGCGTCGGGGTCCTCGTGCACCGGCTTCGCCAGACCCGCCTGGAACGCCGGGTCGGAGAAGTAGTTGGCGGTGCCCACCCCGTGCAGGAACGGCAGATACGCCTGGTCGAGGTCGCGGGGCCGCCAGGCCAGCAGCGGGGTGTCCAGCGTGACGAACAGCGCCGTGAACCCGGCCGCCCTCGCCCGGGCGAGGAAACTGCGGGTGACCTCGCGGTCCTTGGCCCAGTACAGCTGGAACCACCGCTCACCGTCACCCGACGCCTCAGCGACCTGCTCCATCGGCGTGCTCGACGCCGAGGACAGGACGAACGGCATGCCCTGCGCCGCGGCGGCCCGCGCCGCCGCCGACTCGGCGTCCGGATGCATGATCGACAGCACACCGATCGGAGCCAGGGCCAGCGGAGCGGGCAGCCGCCGCCCCAGCACCTCCACGGACAGGTCGCGGTCGTGCACGTCCCGCAGCATGCGCGGCACGATCCGGCGCCGCTCGAGCGCGGACCGGTTCGCCCGGGCGGTGCTGCCGGTGCCCGCGCTGCCCGCCACATAGCCGACCGGGCCGGGACCGAGCCGCTGCTCGGTCAGCGCCTCCAGCCGGGTCAGATCGGTGGGCAGCCGCGGTACGGCGCCCGTCATGCCGTTGAGATAGATCTCGTACTGGAAGTCCGCCCAGTGCTTCGCCATCCCGTACGTCCCGCCTCTCGTCCCTGAGACCGCGTGGACCGCGTAGGGCGACCACGCGTTACGCCGATGATCCTGGCCACCGTGACAAGGTCCGTCCACCGTGGTGCGCACATCGCGCGGCTGGAATCATCACCCTGTGACAAACCAGCCACCCAAGGCCCGCGGCGCCGTCCGGGCGGAGATGGTCGCCGATCCGCGGGTCGTGGAGGCGATCGTCGCCGCCGTCCACGCGACGGTGCCGGTGTACGCCGCGCTCGACGACAGCCGGCTGCCGGAGGTCCGGGCCATCGCGGCCTGGGGCGTGGACCGGCTGCTGCACCTGTGGGCCACCGACGCCACCCTCGGACCGGCCGATCTGCGCCGCTTCCGCGGGATCGCGGCGGCCCGCGCGGCCGACGGCCGCCCCGTGCAGGCCGTACTGCGCGCCTACCGGGTGGCCGCGGCCGTCCTCACCGATGAGGTCGCCGCCCGCGGACGCGCTCTCACGGCGGTGGACGGCCTCGCCCTGGCCCGGGTCCTGCTGACGGCCCTGGACACCCTGTCGGAGGAGATGGCCACGGCGTACGCGGCGACCAGCGAGGACCTGGCCGGGGACCGGGACCGCGCGCTGCGGCTGCTGCTCGACGACCTGATCGCCGGCCGCCACGCCTCGGTGGGCGCGCTGACGGACCGCGCGGCCCGGCTCGGCGCCCAACTCCCCGACCCGTACTGCCTGCTGGTGGCCGAGCCCGCGGCGGGCGGCGGCCCCGACATGTCGTACGAGGCCGCCGCCGGACTCCTCGGTGCGCTCGGCGGCGGCGCCGGGGCGCTGTCGACGGTGCGCGGCTCCCGCGCGGTGCTGTTGCTGCCCGCCACGGCCGTCGGCCGGGCGCCGGCCCTCCTGGACGCCCGGGCTTGGCGTGGCTGCGCGATGACGGGCGAGGGGCTGGACCGTGTCGCCATCGCCCACCGACTGGCTGCCGACGCCCTCGACACGGCACCCGCCCACGCCCACCGGCCCGGCCGCGTCCTCAACGACGCCGACGCACACGTGCTGGCCCTGCTCGCCGGGCACCCGGCGGCCGCCCCGGACCACATCGCCCGTCTCGTCCTCGGCCCGCTCACCGACCCGGAACAACGCCACCTGCTCCAGGCCCTGACGGCGTACATCGACGCGGGCTCGGCCACCGCCGCCGCCCGCGCCCTCCACCTCCACCCGCAGTCCCTGCGCTACCGCCTGCGCCGGGTGCACACCCTGACGTCACGCGACCCACGCGACCCCTGGCAGCGGCTGACCCTGGACATCGCCCGCACCCTCAGGCCCTGAGAGGACTCACGCCCCGGCCCCGGCGTCCACCCGGGCCACCGCCCGGGCCGCTGCGCCGTCCGCGCCCGGCAGCTGCAGTGGAAAAGGAACACGTGCACCGGACGGCCCGCCGCCTGCGCGGCGACGACCGGGCGCAGGCCCGGTGCGACCCGATGGCCTCCACCCTGTTCTTGGGGGGAGAGGAAATCTGTAATCTGAGGTGGAGGTCGGGTCCGTCGCACCGAGGAGTCGAGGATGGCCCTCTCCATCGACGATGCCGATGCCGCCCTGTACACGATCGGCCAGGTCGCCGAGATGCTGGGCGTCCAGCCCGCCTTCCTGCGGCGGCTGGACGCCCACGGCATCGTGGTCCCGGCCCGCTCCACGGGCGGCCAGCGCCGCTACTCCCGGCGGGAGATCGACCGGGTCGCCGAGGTGATGGACCTGGTCGCGGAAGGGGTGACCCTCGCCGGGGTGCGGCGCGTCCTGACACTGCGCGAGCGGGTGGGGGTCCTGGAGGAGGACCTGGCCGCCGCGCGCGCCGCGGCGGCGCCGCCCGAGGAACGGAGCCGGGCGGACGGTCACCCGGACGAGTGCCCGGGAGCCGCCTCCGGCTGAGGATGGGCGTCGGCCGGCAGCAGCGGGGCGTCGTACCGCTCCGGGCGGTGGCTGCCGTCCCCGGGCACCGGGCTGCGCGGCGCGTCGGAGCCGCCGGGCAGCGGCACGGGGCGGCGCGCCACCAGACGGCCCACCCAGCGGCGCCCGCAGTGCACGCACGGCGGCGCACCCTCCAGTGTGTACGGAGAGGACACGGGGGTGTTGTCCCGGTAGAAGTACTCCCACTCGTCCCCGTGGCCGTCCATGGACCGCTGGACGTCGTAGTCGACGCTCCAGCGGTGCCAGCACGAGCCACAGGTGAACTCGACACGTTCGACGGCCAGTTCGGTGATCACACACACCACCTCCGGTCGGTCGGCCGGGATCGGACGGACGATCTCCACGGTGCCCGCCTGACGCACCGCGTGCCCGCGGTCGCCCGCCGCGCCCGGTGCCGCTCACGTGGCGATCTCCTGACGTCGGCGGGGTGAAACTCGGCGCCCACGGTCAGGACATCGCGCTCCACGTTCACGTCCACGGACTCCGGATCGACGCCCGGCGGATCGAAGCGGACGATGAAAGAGCCCTCGCTCCGGTGGGCGTCCACCGGTGCCTACGGACACCCGTATACCTCGCCGGGCCAGGCTTGACAAGAGGCGACTCAAGTTTTATCCAGACTAGTGAGGAAGTCAGGTGCAAACCCGCAGCCCGGAGGGGCGACCGCCGGGCCGCTCGCAGTCGGCGAGGAGGTGGGACGGTGGACACGCGGAGGGCCACCGGCGCAGCGCCGGACCCTTACGACGTCCTCGGGGTGGACCCGTCGGCCTCGCCCGAGCGGATCACCTCGGCGTACCGGCGCCTGGTGCGCCGACTGCACCCCGACACCCGGTCGGACGAGGTGACCGAGGAGGCGCTCGCGCGGGTGCTCGCCGCCTACGAGACGCTCCGTGACCCGGCCGCACGTGCGGCCCTGGACCGCCGGCGGCGCGCCACGCCCGCTGCCGCCCCGGCCCCGGTGCGTGGCGTCACAGCCGTCGTGACGACTGCCACGGGGTGGACCCCGGCACGAGCGCCCCTGCTGCGCGCGGGCCCGGTTCGGGTGGAACGGACCCTCTGACCCGCTGGAGGAAGACGGACGACGAGGAGGGAAGCCCCATGGCACGTCCGGTCGGTATCGACCTCGGCACCACGAACTCGGTGGTCGCGGTCCTCGAGGGCGGCGAGCCCACCGTCATCACGAACACCGAGGGCGCGCGGACCACTCCGTCGGTCGTGGCCTTCGCCAAGAACGGCGAGGTGCTGGTCGGCGAGGTGGCCAAGCGGCAGGCGGTGACCAACGTCGAGCGCACCGCGCGCTCCGTCAAACGCCACATGGACGACCAGAGCTGGCGCTTCCCGGAGAGCGGCACCATCGACGGCAAGCAGTACCGGGCCCAGGAGATCTCCGCGCGCGTGCTGCAGAAGCTGAAGCGGGACGCGGAGGCCTACCTCGGCGAGGACGTCACCGACGCGGTCATCACCGTGCCCGCGTACTTCGACGACACCCAACGGCAGGCCACCAAGGAGGCCGGGGAGATCGCGGGGCTCAACGTCCTGCGGATCATCAACGAGCCGACGGCGGCCGCGCTGGCCTACGGACTCGACAAGGAGAACGACCAGACGGTGCTCGTCTTCGACCTCGGCGGCGGCACCTTCGACGTGTCCCTGCTGGAGATGGGCGAGGGCGTGATCGAGGTCAAGGCCACCAACGGCGACACCCACCTGGGCGGCGACGACTGGGACCAGCGCATCGTCGACCACCTGGTCAAGCAGTTCAAGAACGCCTACGGCGTCGATCTGTCCAAGGACAAGATGGCGGTGCAGCGGCTGCGTGAGGCCGCCGAGAAGGCCAAGATCGAGCTGTCGAGTTCCTCCGAGACCACCATCAACCTGCCCTACATCACGGCTTCTTCGGAGGGTCCGCTGCACCTCGACGAGAAGCTGACGCGCGCCCAGCTCCAGCAGCTGACCGCCGATCTGCTGGAGCGCTGCAAGAGGCCGTTCCACCAGGCGATCAAGGACGCCGGAATCGAGCTGTCCGACATCGACCACGTGATCCTCGTGGGCGGTTCCACCCGGATGCCCGCGGTGACCGACCTGGTGCGGGAGCTGACCGGCAAGGAGCCGCACAAGGGCGTCAACCCGGACGAGGTCGTGGCCGTCGGCGCTTCGCTGCAGGCGGGTGTGCTCAAGGGTGAGGTCAAGGACGTCCTGCTGCTGGACGTCACGCCGCTGTCGCTGGGCATCGAGACCAAGGGCGGCATCATGACCAAGCTGATCGAGCGCAACACGACGATCCCGACGAAGCGTTCGGAGATCTTCACCACGGCTGAGGACAACCAGCCGTCCGTGCAGATCCAGGTCTTCCAGGGCGAGCGCGAGATCGCGGCGTACAACAAGAAGCTCGGCATGTTCGAGCTGACCGGTCTGCCGCCGGCCCCGCGTGGAGTGCCGCAGATCGAGGTGTCCTTCGACATCGACGCCAACGGCATCATGCACGTCACGGCGAAGGACCTCGGCACCGGCAAGGAGCAGAAGATGACCGTCACCGGCGGCTCCGCCCTGCCGAAGGACGACATCGACCGCATGGTCCGCGAGGCCGAGCAGCACGCCGAGGAGGACCGCAAGCGGCGCGAGGCCGCCGAGACCCGCAACCAGGGCGAGCAGCTCGTCTACCAGACGGAGAGGCTCATCGCCGACAACGCGGACCGGATCCCCGCGGACGCCAGGAGCGAGACGGAGAGTGCCGTCGCCGAACTGAAGGAGCAGCTCAAGGGTGACAACACCGCGGCGATCCGGCAGGCCATCGACAAGGCCGCCGCCGCGGCCCAGAAGATCGGCAGTGCCATGTACGACAAGGCGCGCGCCGAGGGCGGCACGACATCGGAGCAGGGTGCCGCGGCGGGTGGCGGCGCCAAGGCCGACGAGGAGGTCGTGGACGCCGAGATCGTGGACGACGACGACACGTCACGGGCGGGCTGACCATGGACCGGAGCCGGCCGCGGAGCACGGAGCTGCGGCGTCTGCTCGACGAGCGCACCGCCGACCTGCAGCGGGTGAAGGCCGAGTACGACAACTACCGCAAGCAGGTGCGGCGCGACCGCATGGCGGTGCGCGAGATCGCCGTCGAGAACGTCCTGCGCTCACTGCTGCCCGTGCTGGACGCCGTGGAGGCCGCCCGCAGGCAGGAGGCGATGACGCCGGGGCTCAAAGCCGTCGCGGAGGTCCTCGAGACCCAGCTGGGTTCGGTGGGTCTGCAGGCGTTCGGGGAGGAGGGCGAGCCCTTCGACCCGGAGTGGCACGAGGCGGTCACGCACGTGGTCGCCCCGGACGCCGAACACCTGATGTGCACGGAGATCCTGACGCCCGGCTACCGGGTCGGCGACCGCCTGCTGCGTCCGGCCCGCGTGACCGTCACGGGACCGCCGCCGTCCGGCGCGACCCGGGTGGAGGGGGGAAGAACGGGGGAGCGGGTCGGCACCGAACGGGGCGATCCCGCCGCAGGGTGACGCAGAAGTCCGTGGCGGAGGGGGCCACCCCGGCAGGACCCGGTGGGTTCGCGCCCCCTTTTGCGGGCCGACCGGCCGTTCTCCCCGACAGAAGACAGCGCTTGCTCGAGCCGATAAGCGGAATGTTTCAGGCCGATTGCCGAGGCGGGGGAATCCGGCCATCCGACCGATTCCAGCGACCCTCACCCGCTCAGTTTCCGTCTTTGAGCGGCCGAATTCTGTGACATCACGCCACTGATTCAATACTCAAAGTTACTGAAATGTGAGGGGTCGATGTGAGTTTCGTGTCAGGAGTCGGCAGACTCGCGCTCGCCGAACCGGCACCCGACCGGACGGCTCCGGCACAGGCCCGTCGGGGCCGTGCCGGCGACCCGACCCGAGCGGAAGGATGCACACAATGCCGAACACCGCGCGCTGGGCAGCGACCCTCACTCTGACGGCCACCGCCGTCTGCGGCCCCCTGACGGGGTCCGCGCTCGCCGCCCCGACCGCTGCCCCCGCGACCCTCTACGCCCCGTCGGCGCTCGTGCTGACCACGGGCCACGGTCAGCAGGCCGCCACCGCCACCCCCGAGCGCGCCGTCACCTTGAACTGCGCCCCGACCGCTTCCGGCAGTCATCCCGACGCCGCCGATGCCTGCGCCGAACTCCGCGCCGTCGGCGGTGACCTGGACGCCCTGTCGTACCAGGAGGGCGTGATGTGCACCAAGCTGTACAACCCGGTGGTCGTCACCGTGCAGGGCGTCTGGCAGGGCAAGCGCGTCGACTACCAGCGCACCTTCGCCAACGAGTGCGTCAAGAACTCCTACGGGACCGCCGTATTCGAGTTCTGAGAGACCGGGGTCGCGCGGACTGACGCGAGCATGGATCAAAGGCTCGTGACTGGGGAGTGCGAGCCCTGTCGCGACACGCCACGCGATCCCCCGCCGGGGGCCGGCCGGACAGAGTGGGGCTGCCGGCCGGCCCCCGGAATCACTCGGCCTCGACGGCCCAGCGGCCCACCTCCCGGTAAGCGGAGTCGTATACGGCCGACCCGTCTCCGGGTTTCATCTCGTAGTGCTTCAGGTTCCCGCCCCAGTACCGCAGGATCCGCCCCAGCTCCTCGGCGGCGTTCCCGCCCCAGCCGTTCTCGCCCATGTCGACCTCGAGGACGAACTTCACGCGGGCGCCTCCCTTTCCATGGTGACGATGTGGCCCCGCGGTCATCGTTCCACCCACATGGCCGGGACGGCTCGGCTATTTCACGCTGACCTCGCACCCGAACCGGCGGTCGTGCCCGACCACCCGCTTCTCGCCCGTCAGCGTCAACTCGACCGTGTGGCGGGTGTCCGTGCTGGAGGTGGCCAGGTCGATGAACAGGGGCCCCGGCTCGAGGATGCGTGAGCCGTCGGGGCCCGTGTACGCCGCCGCGTCGGCCGGCACCGTGACGTGGACCACCGCCGACTCCTGCGGCCGCAGCGGCACCCGCGCGTAACCGATCAGCCGCGTCACCGGTCGCGCCACCCGGGCCACGGGGGAGCGCAGATAGATCTGCACGACCTCCGTGCCGGCCCGTTCCCCGGTGTTGCGGACCGTGAGCCGCAGCGACGTCTCGCCGTCCGTGGCCGGAGCGGGGTCGTCGACCTGCGGCGCCTCCCAGTCGAACCGCGTGTACGACAGCCCGTGCCCGAACGGGAACAGTGGCGTCGGGTCGATGGAACTGGCACCACTCACCTGTCCCAGCGGCGGGGTGAGATACGTCCACGGCTGCCCACCGGGCTCCCGAGGCACGCTCACCGGCAGTCGTCCGGACGGGTTGACCCGGCCGGACAGCACGCCGGCGACGGCCCGGCCGCCCTCCTGACCGGGGAAGAACGCCTGTACCACGGCGGCCAGCCGGTCGGCCCAGCGGCCCAGCGCGTAGGGCCGCCCCGTCAGCAGGACCAGGACCACCGGAGTCCCGGTCTCCAGCAGGGTGTCCAGCAACTCGCCCTGACCGTCGGGGAGTCGCAGGTCGGGTGCGTCACAGCCCTCGCCCGACGTGCCGCGCCCGAACAGGCCGGAGCGGTCCCCGAGCACCGCCACGCACAGATCCGCCCCGGCGGGGTCGTCGACGAGCCGGGAACCCGGGAACTCGGCCGCCAGCGCCTCCCGTACGGTCGGCACCGTCACCCCCATCGGCACGTCCGGGTGTTCCACGCCGACGTGGCGCGGGAAGGCGTAGCAGCCCATCATCCCGGCCGGATCGTCGGCGAGCGGGCCCACGACGGCGAGCCGCCCCCCGTCGCCGAGCGGCAGGACACCGCCCGTGTTCGCCAGCAGAACCACCGACTCCTCGGCGACCCGCGCCGCCAGCTCACGCAGCCGGGGCGGATCCAGGTCGAGGACCGGTGGCGGCTGCGGTTCCCAGTCCGTGTCCAGCAGCCCGAGTTCGCACTTCTGGGTCAGCACCCGCAGCACGGCCCGGTCGACCGCAGGCTCCGGCGCCTCCCCGGAGCGGACCGCTTCGAGCAGGGGGGCGCCGAAGCAGCGCACGGCGGGCAGTTCCACGTCGACGCCCGCGGTCAGGGCCAGCGCGGCGGCCCCGCCCGGAGAGTCCGCCACGCGGTGGGCGGACTCGAGGAAGGACACGCCGAAGTAGTCGGAGACGACCGTGCCGTCGAACCCCCACGCCTCCCGCAGCAGTTCGGTCAGCAACGGGGTGTGGGCATGGGCGGGAAGCCCGTCCAGGTCGTTGTAGGCGGGCATCACCGACCGTGCCCCGCCCTCGCGCACCGCCATCTCGAACGGCGGCAGGATCACGTCCGCGAGCTCGCGCGGACCGATCGACACGGGCGCGTGGTTACGGGCGCCGCGTGAGGCGGAGTAGGCCGCGAAGTGCTTCAGCGTGGCGATGACCCCGGCCGACTGCAGGCCGCGTACATAGGCCGTACCGATGGTCCCGACCAGATACGGGTCCTCGCCGATCGACTCCTCGGTACGGCCCCAGCGGGGATCGCGCACCACGTCGAGCACGGGCGCGAGCCCCTGGTGGATGCCGGCTTCGCGCATGCCGTCCCCGATGCCTGCCGCCATCTCCGCGATGAGCGCGGGATCGAAGGACGCGCCCCACGCGAGCGGCGTCGGGAACACCGTGGCGCGCCAGGCGGTGAAGCCGGTCAGGCACTCCTCGTGGGCCAGTGCGGGGATGCCGAAGCGGTTCCCCGCCGTGACCCTGCGCTGGAGGTTCGCCAGACGCGCGGCACCCTTCTCCGGCTCCACCGGGACGGTGCCGAACGGGCGGGTCAGCTGGCCGAGTCCGTGGGGGAGCAGGGCGTCCAGGTCGACGTCCTCGGCCACCTCGTGCTGCAGCGGCGCCACGTCCTCGCCTTCGGCTGAGGTGCCGAGCCAGACGCTGTACAGCTGGGCCAGTCTCTCCTCCAGGGTCATCCGGGCCAGCAGATCGGCCGCGCGTACGGGAGCGGGCAGCGTCGTGTCCTGCCAGGGCTGGACCATGGAACTCCTTGATCCCAGGGGGGTTTCCGGAATCCGTCAGAAATTCTCGGACGGATGTGCTCGGAAATTACGGCGGGGTCCAAGGGCTGTCAACGCTTCCGCGGGCGTTCTGCGTTGGGTGAGAATTCGCGGCGTACAGGGGGTTGCCACGTTTCACGGGCTGTCTCTAGGGTGCGGCAGCAGTGCCATTTCCGGAGCGTTTCGGAAACTTTTCAGTCCCGGCTGTTGTGATCAACCCACCGGACGGACGTGGACCCTCCGTCCCGCACCCCGAGGAGCACATGATGGGCGACCCGGCTCTGTCCCGCCGCGGCTTCCTGGCCGCCTCCGCCGCCGCCGGCCTGGGCATGACGGCACTGAGCGCCTGCGGAGGCGGCGGCTCGGACGGAGGGTCGTCGGGGACGACCACGATCGAGTGGTGGAACATCACCACCACGGATCCCGCGAAGGGCGTCTGGGCCTCCCTGGCCCGGCAGTTCGAGGCGCAGAACCCGAAGGTGAGGATCAAGATCGTCGCGCTGGAGAACGAGGCGTACAAGTCGAAGATGACCGCGCTGACCGCCTCCGGGAAGCTTCCGGACATCTTCCACACCTGGGGCGGCGGCGTCCTCAAGCAGCAGGTCGACGCCGGACTGGTGGAGGACCTCACCGACGGCACCAAGGCGTGGAGCGGATCCCTGCTGTCGGTCGCGCAGCAGCCGTACCTGCTGGACGACAAGGCCTACGGCATCCCGTTCGACATGGGGATGGTCGGCTTCTGGTACAACAAGGCGCTCTTCAAGCGGGCCGGCATCAGCGCGCCCCCGACCACCTGGAGCGCCTTCCTCGACGCCGTGCGCAAGCTGAAGTCCGCCGGCATCACCCCCATCGCCCTGGCGGGCAAGGAGAAATGGCCCGGCATGTACTACTGGGCCTACCTGGCCATGCGCACCGCCGGTATCGACGCCCTCCAGAAGGCCAGTGAGAGCAAGGACTTCACCGGGGCCGGCTTCGTCGAGGCCGGGCGGCATCTGAAGGACCTGGTCCAACTGCAGCCCTTCCAGACGGGGTTCCTCGGCGCCGCCTACTCCACCCCCACCGGCCAGGCCGCGGCCGTCGGCAACGGCAAAGCGGCCATGGAGCTGATGGGCCAGTGGGCGCCCCAGACGGAGCAGAGCCAAGGCAAGGGCATCGGCAAGGACCTCGGCTTCTTCCCCTTCCCCGCGGTCGAGGGCGGGAAGGGCTCCCTCACCGAGGTCTTCGGTGGCGGCGGCGGCCACGCCGTACGCAAGGGCGCCCCGCAGGCCGCGATCGACTTCCTGAAGTTCTTCGCCTCCGCCGCCACCGACCGCACCCTGGTCACCAAGACCGGGGTCATCCCGGTGGTCACCGCGGCCGGGGACGCCCTGACCGATCCCAACCTCAAGGCGGTGAACCAGCAGTTGAAGAGCGCTACCGGCTTCCAGCTCTTCCTCGACCAGGCCTACGCGCCGGCCGTCGGCCAGGAGGTCAACGACAGCGTCGCCGCCCTCATCGCCGGCTCCAAGTCGCCCGAGCAGGTCACGCAGTCGATCACCAAGGTCGCGAAGGAAGAGCAGTAGCCTGCGATGACCTCCACCTATCTCCCGGACAAGCGGTCCGGCCCCGGTGTCGTCGCCCCGCCCCCTGCCGCCGCCGCGTCCCGCGGGCGGGCCCGGCGGCGCGCGCTGCACTGGCTCACCGCGGTCTCCTTCCAGCTGCCCGCCCTGCTGCTGTTCGGTGTACTGGTCCTGCTGCCGCTGCTGTTCGCCGTGTACGCCGCGTTCTTCCGCTGGGGCGGCTTCGGCATGCCCTCCGACTACGTCGGCGTCGACAACTTCACCCGGCTCTTCCAGGACCCCGTGTTCATCGGCGACCTGTGGCGCTGCCTGGTGCTCGTCGTCCTGTCGCTCGCGCTGCAACTGCCGTTCGCGCTCGCCATGGCCGTCCTGCTCAACCAGCGGCTGCGCGGCCGGGCCGTCTACCGGATGCTGTTCTTCGCCCCCTACGTGCTGTCCGAGGCCATCACCGGCGTGCTGTTCAGCATGCTCTTCGCCCCGGACGACGGACTCGCCGACCACCTGCTGAGCGACATCGGCCTCGGCGGTCTCGGCGGGAAGTGGTTCTCCGACCCCTCCACCGTCATGGCGACCCTGTTCCTCGTCATGATGTGGAAGTACTTCGGCTTCCACATGATGCTCTACCTGGCCGGACTGCAGGCCATCCCGGCCGAGCTGACCGAGGCGGCCCTGATCGACGGCGCGGGCCCCTGGCAGCGGTTCCGCAAGGTCACCCTGCCGCTGCTCGCCCCCACACTGCGCATCAGCGCGTTCCTGTCGGTCATCGGCTCCATCCAGCTGTTCGACCTGGTGTGGGTGGTCACCACGGGAGGCCCGGACCACCACTCGGAGACCATGGCCGTGACCATGTTCCAGTACGGCTTCAAGCGGTACCAGGTCGGCTACGCCAGCGCGATCAGCGTGGTCATGTTCGGCATCAGCCTCGTCTTCGCCCTCGCCTACCAGCGGTTCGTCCTGCGCCGCGACCTGGAAGGAGCAACCACCACGATGCGAGGAGACGGCGCATGACGCTGACCAAGGCCGGTCCCACCACCCGGAGGCCGCCCAAGGGCGCCACCCGGACGCGCACCCTGCCGATGCACGCCGTGCTCGTCGTCGTCGGCGCGGTGATGGCCGTGCCCGTGGTGTACGCGCTGCTGTCCGGCTTCAAGTCCACCGGCCAGCTCTCCCGCAACCCGATCGGGCTGCCCGACCCCTGGGTGACGTCCAACTACACCGGCATCCTCGGCTCGGGCTCGTTCTGGCGGATGGTCGGCAGCAGCACATTCATCGCTGTGGCGACGACCGTCCTCGTCGTCGCCGTCTCCGCGCTCGCCGCCTTCTCCTTCGCGCGGTTCTCCTTCCGCGGTCGCGAGGTGCTGTTCACGCTGTTCACGGTGGGGCTGATGTTCCCCTTCGCGGTGGCGGTCCTGCCCCTGTTCCTGCTGCTGCGCTCGATGGACCTGCTGGACAACCCGCTGGGCGTGATCCTGCCGCAGGCGGCCTTCGGACTGCCGATGACGATCGTCATCCTGCGCGGCTTCTTCCGGGAGATCCCGGGCGAACTGGAGGAGGCGGCCACCCTCGACGGCTGCGGCCCGTTCGGCTTCTTCTGGCGGGTGCTGCTGCCGATGGCGCGGCCCGCGCTCGGCACCGTCTCCGTCCTCGCCGTGGTCGGCAGCTGGAACAACTTCCTGCTGCCGCTGCTCGTCTTCAACGAGCCCAAGTGGTGGACCATCCCGGTCGGCGTCCAGCAGTTCCAGGGCCAGTACGCCGCGGACACCGCGCGCGTCTTCGCGTACCTCGTCCTGGCCATGGTCCCCGCCCTCGCCTTCTACGCGGTCGCCGAACGCCAGCTCGTCGGCGGCCTCGCCACGGGCGCGACCAAGGGATGACGCACCCGTCCCGAGACCGTACGGCTCAAGCACACACCTGACTGTGAGGAGTCGCCACCATGCGCACCACCGCCCCCTCCCGCACCCGGCTCAGACTGGCCGGCTCCCTCGCCGCGCTCCTCGTGGGCGTCGGCCTCGCCACCGGCCCGGCGGCCCAGGCGAAGGAGAAGCCGCCGACCCTGGCCGAACTCGCCCAGCGGCACGGCCGCTACTTCGGCAGTGCGACGGACAACCCCGAACTCACCGACGCCGCCTACACCGCGCTCCTCGGCAGCGAGTTCGACATGATCACCCCCGGCAACGGCATGAAGTGGTACGCCACCGAGCCCGAGCAGGGCGTCTTCGACTGGACCAAGGGCGACGAGATCGTGCATCTCGCCCGGAAGAACCACCAGCGCGTCCGCGCCCACACCCTCGTCTGGCACAGCCAGCTGCCCGACTGGCTCACCTCGCGCACGTGGACGCCCGACGAACTGCGCGCCGTGCTGAAGAAGCACATCACCACCGAGGTACGGCACTACCGCGGCAAGGTCTACTCCTGGGACGTCGTCAACGAGGCGTTCAACGAGGACGGCACCTATCGCGAGACCATCTGGTACAAGACGCTCGGCCCCGGCTACATCGCCGACGCGCTGCACTGGGCCCACCAGGCCGACCCGCACGCGAAGCTGTACCTCAACGACTACAACATCGAGGGCATCGGCCCGAAGAGCGACGCCTACTACCGACTCGCCCAGGATCTCAAGGCGCAGGGCGTCCCGCTCGACGGCATCGGCTTCCAGGCCCATCTCGCCCTCCAGTACGGCTATCCGTCCACGCTGGAGGACAACCTGCGCCGCTTCTCCCGGCTCGGCCTCGACACCGCGCTCACCGAGGTCGACGTCCGTATGCAACTGCCCGCCACCGACGAGAAGCTGGCCCAGCAGGCGACCTGGTACCGCGACCTGACCACGGCGTGCCTCGCGGTGCGGCGCTGCGTGGGCGTCACGGTGTGGGACTACACCGACAAGTACTCCTGGATCCCGGCGGTCTTCCCGGGCGAGGGCGCCGCCCTGCCGTGGGACGAGCTACTGCGGCCCAAACCGGCGTACTTCGCCCTGCGCGAGGCGCTGGGAGGGAAGTAAGGGCGTACCGCGTCGTGGCCCGGCGGTGCCCGCACCGCCGGGCCACGCGTGTCAGCCCACCTTCCGCGGCGGCGCCGTACTGGCCCGCACCACCAGCTCCGTGCCCAGCTCCACGCGCGGCGAGTCCGGCTGCTCGTCCTGGGCCAGCCGCAGCACCGTACGCACGGCCAGCTTGCCCATCTCCGCCAGGGGCTGGCGCACGGTGGTCAGTGGCGGAGCCGACCAGCGGACTTCCGGAAGGTCGTCGAAACCGACCACGCTCATGTCCTCCGGCACCCGCAGCCCGCGCCGCCGCAGCGCCTCGATCACGCCCAGCGCCATCTGGTCGCTCGCCGCGAAGATCGCGGTCGGCGGCTCCGGCAGGTCGAGGAGGGTGTTGCAGCCGGTGAACCCGGACTCGTGGTAGAAGTCGCCGGGCACGATGAGGGACTCGTCCACGGCGATCCCGGCGCCCTCCAGTGCCGCCCGGTAGCCGTCCAGCCGGGCCCGCGAGCACAGCAGCCGGGGCGGGCCCGCGACCAGGCCGATGCGGCGGTGCCCGAGGCTCAGCAGATGCTCGGTGGCCGCCATGCCGCCCGACCAGTTGGCCGCGCCGATGGTGGGCGCGTCAAGGGCGGGGGAGCCGGCCGGGTCGACGACCACGATCGGCACGCCCAGGATGCGCAGTTCCTCGTGCAGGACCGGCTCGAGCACCGAGGTGACGAGGATGACCCCGTCGGAGGCCCGCGCCCGCAGGTTCTGCATCCAGCCCCGGGCGTCGCCGGAGCGCCCGTGGATCGCCGACACAACCGTGCCCACCCCGGCGGCGTGGGCCACTTCCTCGACCCCCCGGATGATCTCCACCGCCCAGGGGCTGTCGAGGTCGTTGAAGACCAGGTCGAGCAGTGCGGCGCGGGTTCCCGCCGCTGAGGCGCGCTTGCGGTAGCCGTGCCGGCGAAGCAGGTCCTCGACCCGGGCGCGGGTCCCCGGCGCCACGTCGGAGCGTCCGTTGACGACACGGGACACGGTGGGCACCGAGACCCCCGCCTGCCGGGCGATCTCCGTGATCGTGACCTTGCCGCGCTCCTCGTGGGCCTCCTCCGCGTCGGCCTCGTGCGCTGCCACCTGCCCCACCTCCGTTGTCCGGGACGCACTCTCGAAACTTTGCAGAAGTCTTCCGGAAAAACAGCGGTCGTGTGAAGCCGTGTGAGAGGGACGTCCTGCGAGCCCGAGCCTAGAGCCTGGCTCGTTCGGTATACCGGCCGAGGTCGCGCCGGGCCGCCAACCCCCAGGACGCCCCCAGCACACCCTCGACCGCCTCGAAGAAGAGCGCCGACTATCATCAGGGGCCGTACGAGGCAACGGCGCCGAGGACACCAGACCCCCGGCCGAGTCCCCCTCCCTCGGCCTCACACAGAAAGCAGGACATGTCCGCCACGCCCGCTTGCCTCCTCACCGACCCCGAGCTGCCGAGCGACCCCGTCGACATCCGGCTCGTCGTGACCGACATGGACGGCACGCTCCTCGACGGCAGCGGACGCATCCCCGACGGTCTGTGGCCCCTCCTCGCCGAGCTGCGCCGCCGCGGCGTGCTGTTCAGCCCCGCCAGCGGCCGCCAGTACGCCACGCTCGCCCGGCAGTTCGCCGACGCGGACGACGGCATGGTGTTCGTCGCGGAGAACGGCACGTACGTCGTCCGCGACGGCGTGGAGCTCAGCTCCGACCCCCTCGACCCCGCGGTCGCCGCCCGCGCCATCGGGGTCACACGGCGGCTCGCGGCCGACGGCGTGGACGTCGGGGCGGTGCTGTGCGGGAAGAACTCCGCCTACGTCGAGCGCCCGGACGACGCCTTCATGGCGGAGGCAAGCAGGTACTACGCACTGCTGAAGCCCGTCGACGACCTCACCACCGTGGAGGACGAGTTCCTCAAGGTGGCCCTCTTCGACTTCGGCGCCGTCGAGCGCACCACCGCCCCCGCCCTGGAGCCGCTCACGGCCACCCATCAGGTCGTCGTCTCGGGCGAGCACTGGGTCGACATCATGAACCGCACCGCCAACAAGGGCGCCGCACTCCGCAGGCTCCAGCGCGACCTCGGCATCACTCCCGCGCAGACGCTGGCGTTCGGCGACTACCTCAACGACCTGGAGATGCTCGACGCCGCGGAGTGGTCCTTCGCCATGACCAACGCCCACCCGGACGTGGTCCGCCGCGCCCGCTACCTCGCGCCCCCCAACACCGAGAACGGCGTTCTGCGCACCATCACCCGCCTGATGCACCTGCCCACCGGCTGACGCTCAGAGGTCGTTCACCAGCACGGCCGCCCCGTCGAAGCGCCCGGCCTCCAGATCGCCGAGCGCCCGCTGCGCCTCGGACAGCGGGTACGGGTGCGTGGTCGCCCGTACGCCGTACCGGGCGGCGAGGTCCAGGAACTCCCGGCCGTCGTCGCGCGTGTTCGCGGTGACGCTGCGCAACTCCTTCTCGTAGAACAACTCGCTCTCGTAGCGCAGGGCCGGGACGTCGCTCAGATGGATGCCCGCGACCGCCAGCACCCCGCCCCGGTCCAGCGCCCGCAGCGCCACCGGGACGAGATCACCGGTCGGTGCGAACAGGATCGCCCCGTCCAGCGGCTCCGGCGGCGCGTCGTAGGCACCGCCCGCCGACGCACACCCGAGCTCGAGCGCGAGCCGTCGCGAGGCATCGTCCCGGGTCAGCACATGCACCGTGGCCCCCTGCGCCAGCGCGACCTGCGCACACAGGTGCGCGCTGCCGCCGAACCCGTACAGCCCGAGGTGCCCGCCCGGCGGCAGGGACGTCCGCAGCAGCGCCCGGTAGCCGATGATGCCCGCGCACAGCAGCGGCGCCAGGGCCACGTCGTCCACCGCCTCCGGCAGCCGGTAGGCGAAGGCGGCCGGCACGGTGGTGTACTCCGCGTAGCCGCCGTCGGCGTCCCAGCCGGTGTACTCCGAGGCCGGGCAGAGGTTCTCGGAGCCGCGCACGCAGTACCGGCACGTGCCGTCCGTGCGACGCAGCCACGCCACGCCCACCCGGTCGCCGCTCGCCCACCCGCTCACACCTCCGCCGATCCCGGCCACCACGCCCACCACCTCGTGCCCCGGCGTCACCCCCGGCCGCCGCACCGGCAGGTCACCCTCGGTCACGTGCAGATCCGTACGGCACACACCGCACGCCCGCACGTGGACCAGCAGCTCACCGGGGCCCGGCACCGGGGCCGGCCGCTCCACGAGAGCGAGCGGCTCCTGCTCGAGGGGCCCCGGCCGGTCCACCACCCATGCGCGCATCACGTGCCCGTCCCGTCCACGACTGCCTCCCTCCAGTGTCGCCATGCCGACGGTCCGGCGCGCGGCGCGGCCCCCGTGCCCGGGACGACCCGAGCGTGGACGCGTCCGGACAGTCGGGTGCCCGGCCCCGGACCGGGGCGGCGGCCCGGGCGTGGCATGATCAGGGGCATGCCTGAACGTGTTGTGGCCGCCTGCGACGGGGCTTCGAAGGGAAACCCGGGACCCGCCGGATGGGCCTGGGTCGTCGCCGACGTCGACGAGATCCCGAGCCGCTGGGAGGCCGGCCCGCTGGGCACCGCGACCAACAACGTCGCCGAACTCACCGCGCTCGAACGCTTGTTGAGCGCGGTGGACCCGGGCATCGCGCTGGAGATCCGTATGGACTCCCAGTACGCGATGAAGGCGGTCACCACCTGGCTGCCCGGCTGGAAGCGCAACGGCTGGAAGACCGCCGCCGGCAAGCCCGTCGCGAACCAGGCACTGGTCGTCCGCATCGACGAGCTGCTCGCGGGCCGCGAGGTGGAGTTCCGCTACGTGCCCGCCCACCAGGTCGGCGGCGACCGCCTCAACGACTTCGCGGACCGTGCAGCCAGCCAGGCGGCCACCGTGCAGAAGCCGGCGGGCAGCGCCCACGGCTCCCCGGAGCCGCCGCCGTCGCCCGAGCCGGCCACCGCCGCCCCGGCCCGCCGCGGTGCGCCCGCGCGCAAGCGGACCACCGCGCGCACGATCAAGGCGAAGTTCCCGGGCCGCTGCGTCTGCGGCCGCCCGTACGCGGCGGGCGAGCCCATCGCCAAGAACGCCCAGGGCTGGGGCCACCCGGAGTGCCGTACCGCCGGCGACACCTGAGGCGACTTTTCCCGGCTTCCGGACGCCCTCGCGCGCGCAGCGGTACGTTCCTGAGTCATGAACGGGAACGGCCGCCTGCCGGATGAGCTGCGTGAGCTGATCGAGTCCGGCCCCATGGCGCATCTGAGCACCATCAACCCGGACGGGAGCCCCCAGGTGACCGTCATCTGGATCGGACTGGACGGCGACGACATCGTCAGCGGCCATATGGCGCGGCACGTGAAGCTGCGCAACATCGAGCGGGACCCGCGGGTCGTGCTGTCCTTCGACGCCCCACGCGCGCCCGGGGTCTTCCTGAACGAGTACGCCGTACTGCGGGCGCGGGCCGCGGTGGAGCCGAGCGACGGCGCCTGGGACCTGCTCAACCGCCTCGCCAAGGTCTACATGGCCCCGGACGCCGAGTTCCCGGCACCCAGGGGACCCGGGTTCGTCGTGCGCTACACGATCGAGCGCGTCGGCGGCGTCGGGCCCTGGGCGTCGTCCTCGCACTGAAAGAGCCGGGCATCGCCGTCACGACCGGTGAAGGCCGGCTGTCCGCTGCCCGGCCTCAACCGGGAGTCGGCGGCGAACGCCCGGCCCCCGGCCGTCAGTCCGTGTCGAACGTGTAGTACGTCCTGTGGTCCAGCAGGTCGGCGGGGCGCACGTCGTTCCACGGCCTCATGGGCTCCTCCAGGTCGACGACGTCCGGGGTGCCGCCCGTGGGAAGGTAGCCGGAGTCGGGGTGGCGGCGCTGCCACTCGGCCCACAGCTTGTCGACGTAGGCGTGGTGCAGCCAGAAGACCGGGTCGTTGGGGGAGACCCCGGTGGCCATCTGACCGCCCACCCACACATGGACGCGGTTGTGCAGGTTGACGCCCCGCCATCCCTCGAGATGGTTGCGGAAGCCGTCCGACGCACTGTTCCAGGGCGCCTTGTCGTACGTGGACATCGAGAGCACGGAGTCGACCTCGGCTCGGGTCGGCAGGTCGCGTCCGCCACCGCCGAGCGAGCGCCGCAGATATGTGCGACCGTCCACGCGCACCGTGAGCGTCCAGTTGCCGGTGGACGCGGCGAACGGCCCGTCCATGACCCGTCCGTCCAGGGTGCGCCCGGTGCCGCCGAGGAAGTCCGGCGCCCACAGCGAGGCGCGCGGCGAGCGGTCGGCGGTCCAGTCCCAGTAGGGCAGGGCGACGGAGGAGTCGACGGATTGGAGCGCCCGCTCGAACTCGATCAGGAATCTGCGGTGCCAGGGCAGGAAGGACGGCGAGCGGTGCCCCGTCCGTGCCCCTGTGTCGGTGTCGCCCATGATGAAGGCATTGTGAGTGGTGACGAAGGTGTCGTAGCGGCCGCTGCGCTTGAGTTCCACGAGCGCGGCGACCAGCCGCCGCTTCTCGTCGGCCGTGAGGGTCGCCTGGTTCTTGCGTACGGTCATGTGCGTCAGGCTCCGAAAGGTACTGGGTGCGGGCGGTCAGGTGAGGGGGACGAGCGGGGCGCCCCGCAGTTCGACCACGGCTGCGCGCGCGGCGGCACGCGGGCTCGGCACCGGGTCGTAGTGGCTGACCACGCTGATCCAGCTGCCGTCCGCGTTGCGCATCACGTGCAGCTCGACCCCGTCGATGAACACGCCGTATCCCGCACCGTGGTGGTGGCCGCCGGCCAAGGGGCGCCCCTGTATCCGGCGGCCCAGGTAGACCTCGTCGAAGGCTCCCGGCGCGCCGTGGTCGTGGCTGTGGTCGTGCCTGTGGACCGGGGCCGCGGCCGACGGGGTGGGCAGGCCGGCGGTGGCGGCGACGGCGGCGCCTGCCGCGAGGGCGCGGCGGCGGGTGAGTCGGGGCATACGAATCCTCCGGGTCGAAGGGGATTGATGTGACGCGTCCTGCCTATCCGCCGCACGGTGAGCCCTGGAAATCGCCGGAAGGTGGTTGGCTACGATCAGGACAATTGCCGCCATGTCCTACAAAGTTGAACGAAGATGATCTTGCTGCGGCGGTTGATCGGGGGTCCGGCGGAACAGGAAATTCCGTCTTCTCCGGGGGGTTCGGAAGTGGATCTTTCTCTCCCGGCGGCCGTCTCGTGGCCCGGCTCACGCCCCACATGTGACGCGAACCGCCGCCCCCGGCAGGGCTGTTGGCGACCCGGGCGGCGTCATCGGCGAGGAACCCTCAAGTGAACAGCCGTTCACCCGCTACGGTGAATTACCATTCACCACCCATTCCCCCTGGTCGATCCACTGATCGGCCTGATCGGCCTGATCGGCCTGATCGGCCTGATCGGCGGCATCCTCATGGCCGTCATCCAGACGGTCGTCGTGTCCCTGCTGCCCGACCTGCCCCGGCTCACCGGCGCCTCCCCGGGCGCCGTGTGCTGGATGGTCACTGCCACACCGGTATCCGGAGCGGTGCTCGCCCCGGTGCTCGTGCGCGCCGGGACATGTACGGCAAGCGACGGGTGCTGCTGACCCGCGGCCCGCGGACCACCCTCGCCGTGGGCACGGCCGTGCTCACCCTCGGATACGCCGTACGCATCGCGGACAGCCGTCACCTGTGGATGATCATCGTGGGCGCGTCCGCCGTCGCCACCCGCACGGCGAGCAGGGCGGCATCCTGCGCGCCGACTTCCGCAGCCAGGCCGGCGACCGCCCCGCCGCGCGTCTGAGCGGTCCCGACGCGGGCCTGCGCGCCGAACTCGCGGTGAGCGCCCTGCTGGGCCTCGGCGTGATGTTCGGCATCGCGCGCGGCACCCGTCTGCGCGCGGGGGACCTCGACGACATCGTCGATCGCTGGGCACCGGCCGTGCAGGCGCAGCCGACCCGCTGATCCGGTCAGCCCACCCCGGCCGGCCGGAACTGGATGCTGATCCGGGGGCCGGTCGCCCGGCTGCTCTTCGGGATCGAGTGCTCCCACGTCCGCTGGCAGGAGCCGCCCATCACGATCAGGTCCCCGTGCCCGAGCGGACGCCGGACGGCCTGCCCGCCGCCGCGCGGCCGCAGCGCCAGATCACGCGGCACCCCCACGGACAGGATGGCGACCATGGTGTCCTCCCGTGCGCCCCGGCCGATGCGGTCCCCGTGCCAGGCGACGCTGTCCCGGCCGTCCCGGTAGTAGCAGAGACCGGCCGTCACGAAGGGTTCGCCGAGCTCCGTCGCGTAGTGCGCGGACAGGGCGTCGCGCGCATCCTCCAGGACAGGGTGCGGCAGCGGGTCCCCGGTGTGGTAGAAGGCCAGCAGCCGCGGCACGTCCACCGTGTGGTCGTACATGTGCCGCCGCTCCGCGCGCCAGGGCACCTCCTCGGCCAGCTGTACGAACAACGCGTCCGCCCCGCTGAGCCAGCCCGGCAGCACATCGATCCACGCCCCGGCGCCCAGGTGGGTCCGCCGCAGCCCGTCGAGCGGACCGAGCCGGATGTCGTCGGTCTGGTCGAACAGCGAGCCCTGGAGATGCGCGGCCATACAGGTAGCGTACCCCGTGATTCGAATGTATGTTCAGTCCCACCCCGGTGATGCGTGCGCCGGCCCGGCAGGGGCCCGGCTCGCTTCGCGGAGCGGGGCCTCTTTGTGTCAGTGCTCCTTCTGCGGAGTCAGCTCACTGGGCCGTACGACGACGTATCCCTCGCCCTCCAGCTTCAGCTGCACCGCTTCACCCGAACCGCCGCGCAGCATCGATCCGATGGACTGCGACCGGTGCAGCGAGGTGTGCAGCCGGGCCGTCCAGCCCACCACCGCGTCGGTGTCGACGAACACCGGCAGCTCGGGTGAGACGGGTATCACCAGCGGGTTGCCCTCGCAGATCAGGCCGAGCCGGCCGTGCCCGGTGAACAAGCTGTTGAACAGCCCGCCGCCGGCGATCCCGGCACCCTTCACCGTCTTGATCTCGTACGACAGGCTCGCGTCGAAGCAGAGCACGTTCCGCCCGTTGACGGTGAACTCGTCACCCGGCTCGACATCCACGATGAAGCAGTTCTGCGCCTCGTGCGCGAACCACGCCTCGCCGTGCCCGCGTACGGACATCAGCGGCAGCCCCTCGCCGGTGACCGCCCGCTTGAGCATTCCGCCGACGCCCTGACCCTTGCGTTCGAACCTCAGGTCGCCGCGGTAGGCGACCATCGAGCCCTGCCGCGCGAACATCTCGCCGCCGACGACGTACCGGATGGACTTGGCGTTCTGCAGGGACATGCCCGGAGCGGCGGCGGGCTGCACCATGTGGTCACTGGAAAAGAGATCACCCTTCATGCGGGCATCCTGTCCCGCACGGCTCCCCTCCGCCAAGAACGCGGCTGTTCTGAGACGGCAACAACTCATTGTTGATTTAGGAGCAGTTCGGTTCGGACCAGTCGCGTCCTGACCACTTCCTTACATGTTTCAGTCACTGTCGAAGCATGATCACAGCAATACGTGTACCGGCGGCCGTGCTCGCCGCCTCTCTGCTGGTGGCCGGGTGCCAGTCGGGCGGCGGAGCGGCACAGACACGCGCGGCGGTCGCCGCCGACGAGGCCAAGGGCACGCCCGCACCCCCGTCCTCGCCCGCGGCGACACCGGACGCCCTGGAGGAACTGCCCGGCCTCGGGCCCAGCACCCGGGCAGCGGTACCGTCGAACGCACGTCAGGTCGTCGTGGTGAGCGGGAAGGGCCGGAACTCCTCGGATTCCACCGCCGTGTTGTACGAGCGGACCCACTCGGGCTGGAAGGCCGACAAGCAGTGGCCCGCGCACAACGCCCTGAAGGGCTGGACCGACCACCACATGTCCGGTGACCTGCGCTCACCGATCGGCGTCTACGCCCTCACCGATGCCGGAGGGCGCCTGCCCGACCCCGGCACGCGGCTGCCGTACGACCACTCCCAGGGCTTCACCGCCCTCGGCACCGGCTTCGAGGGCGAGTCCCTCGCCGGCGCCTTCGACTACGTGGTGGCCATCGACTACAACCGCAAGCCGGGCACCTCACCGCGTGACTGGACCCGCCCGCTCGGGGGGACCCGGGGCGGAGGCATATGGTTCCACGTCGACCACGGCGGCCCCACCCACGGCTGCGTCACCCTGAAGGAGGCCGACATGAAGGCGCTGTTGCGCGCTCTGGACCCGGATCGGCACCCGGTGGTCGTGATGGGCGACGCCACGTCCCTGGCCCGCTGAACCGCCCCGCGGCCGGATACGCACACGGATGTCAGGAAGCCGTCAGCCTGAGGGAAGGACCTCTTCGCGGGTCGTCCGCGGGCCGTCCACGGTCCGTTGCGCCTGGCATCGGCCGCGTGTGCGCACATGTGCTGGTCGCCGAGGACGACGAGATGCAGGCCGAGCTGATACGTCTCTCGCTGGTGCGGGAGGGTCACACCGCGACCGTGGTCCACGACGGCGGCACCGCGGCGCAGCACCCGGCACACGCCGAATCCGTCGATCACCGGCAGCATCAGATCGAGGACGACGAGGTCGGGCCGGTGCCGCCGGACCACCTCGAGGGCACCGCGGCGCACGGCGGAACCGTCACGGTCACCTCAGAGGTCGGCACCGGCTCGGTCTTCGCCCTGCGGCTGCCTGCGACGCCCGCACCCGCGGACGTCTGACCCGGCCGTGCCGACGCCGACGCGCGCCTTCTGTGGAGTCCTGGGCCAACGCCGCGCCGCCCGGCGCCGGCTTCTCCCGTTCGACCGGTGATCGGCGGCGAAGCGGGGAACGATGTCCCGGGAGTCTCGATGCGGGAGGACGGGAACGCATGACGGTGCTCGGTGTCGACATCGGAACGTCCAGCGGCAAAGGCGTGCTGGTCGACGAGGACGGAACGGTTCTTCGCACGGCCACGCGCCTGCACACGGTCAGCCGCCCCACGCCCGGCCACGTCGAGATGGACGCCCGGCTCTGGTGGGACGAGTTCGTCTCACTCGCCCGCGAACTGCTGGCCCCCGGCACCGTCGTGGACGCGGTCGGCGTCAGCGGCATGGGCCCCTGCGTCGCCCTCGCCGACGAGACGGACACCCCGCTGCACCCGGCGATCCTCTACGGCGTCGACACCCGCGCCACCGCCCAGATCGCCCGTCTCGACGCCGAGTTGGGCCGCGAAGCAGTCCTGCGGCGCTGCGGATCCCTGCTGTCCACCCAGGCGGTGGGCCCCAAGATCGCCTGGCTCGCGGAGCACCGCCCCGACGTCGCCGCCCGCGCCCGGCGCTTGTACATGCCCAGTTCCTACCTGGTCAACCGGCTCACCGGCCGGTACGCCCTCGACCACCACTCGGCGAGCCAGTCCGTACCGCTGTACGACTCCACCGCCCAGGACTGGTACCGGCCCTGGGCGCGCCGTATCGCACCGGACCTCGAGCTGCCGCCCCTGAGCTGGCCCGGAGACATCGCCGGCCACGTCAGTGCCGACGCGGCCGCGGCCACCGGGCTCCCCGCAGGCATCCCGGTCGTCACCGGGACGATCGACGCCTGGGCGGAGGCCCTGAGCGTCGGCGCCCAGCACACCGGCGACCTGATGCTCATGTATGGCAGCACCATGTTCCTCATCAACACCGTGTCGGAGCGGCTGCTCGTGCCCGAACTGTGGAGCACCGTCGGCGCGTTGCCGGGAACACGCAGCCTCGCGGGCGGTATGGCCACCTCCGGAGTGATCACCGACTGGCTGCGGGACCTGCTCGGCGAGGGGGACACGGACGCTTTGCTCGCCGAGGCAGGGGCGTCCGGAGCCGGCGCCAGGGGCCTGCTGATGCTGCCCTACTTCGCGGGGGAGCGGACCCCGGTCGCCGACCCGGACGCCCGGGGAGTGATCGCCGGACTGACCGTGGAGCACACCCGCGGCGACCTCTACCGCGCCGCGCTGGAGGCCACCGCGTTCGGCGTACGGCACAACGTGGAGGCGATGCGCGCGGCCGGTGCCGACATCCGCCGGGTCGTCGCCGTCGGCGGAGGCACCCGCGGCGGCCTGTGGACCCGTATCGTCTCCGATGTCACCGGCCTCGAACAGGAGATCAGGACGGTCACGCTCGGCGCCAGCTACGGCGCCGCGTTCCTGGCGGCGAACGCGATCGGTGAGACCGACATCGACGACTGGAACCCGGTGCGAGAGCGTGTCACTCCCGACACCCGCCTGCGGTCCCGCTACGACGGCCTCTACGACCTGTACCTGCGGCTGTACCCGGCGACCCGTGACATCGGGCACGCGCTCGCCCGCCACCAGCGCGCGACCGCGAAGGTCCGGCCGGCGTGAGGTCCGCCGCGCCGAGGCGGCACGGCGGATGCCTGTCAGGGCGGCTCAGCCCTTGATCTCGGTCCAGGCCTGCACCCACTTCGCGTACGGCACGCACTTGACGTCCGTACGGCCGTCGAGGCACTGCTCGATGGGCGTCGTCCAGAACGCGATGTCCTTCCAGTAGCTCTCGTCGGTGGCGTGGAAGGTGTCGCAGAAGGCCGGATCGCTGGTCTGGTCGCAGGACTTGATGTTGGCGGGCGCCTCGCCGTAGTACTCGGCGACCTCCGCGTTGACCTTCGGGGAGATGATCCAGTTCATCCATTTGTAGGCGCAGTTGGGGTGCTCCGCCTTGGACGAGAGCATCCACGTGTCGGACCACCCCGTGGCGCCCTCCTGCGGCAGCACGACCTTCACCTTGGCACCCTCGCTCTGGGCGAGGTTGCGATGACCTGCCAGGTGGTGCCGATGACGGAGTCGCCGCTCTTGAAGGCGGCGATCTCCTTCAGGTAGTCGCTCCAGTACTCGCCCACGTTGGCGCGCTGCCGCTTCAGCAGGTCGACGGCCGCCTCGAACTGCTTCTGGTCGAGCGCGTAGGGGTTCTCGATGCCCAGTCCCGGCTGGGTGTCGTGCAGGTACAGGGCCGCGTCCGCGATGTAGATGGGGGAGTCGTACGCGGTGAGGTGGCCCTTGTACGGGGCCGCGTCGTCGAAGACCGCGGACCAGGAGACGGGGGCCGGCGAGACCTCCTTGGTGTTGTACATCAGCAGGTTCGCGCCGCGGCCGTGGGGGATGCCGTACGCCGTGCCGTCGACCGAGTTCCAGCTCTGGTTCTTCAGCCCGAAGAAGACGTCCTTGTAGTTGGGCACCAGGTCGGTGTTCAACGGGGCCGCCTCGCCGGAGGCGATGAGCCTGAGGGAGGCGTCGCCCGAAGCGGAGACGGCGTCATAGGCGCCGGTCTTCATCAGTTTGACCATCTCGTCCGAGCTGGCCGCCACTTTGTTGTGTACCTGACATCCTGTCTGCTTTTCGAAGGGAGTGACCCAGTCCGCCTTCGGGTCCGAGGACCCGTCCTCGACATAGCCCGCCCAGGAGATCAGGTTCACCTGCCCCTCCGCCCGGCCCAGTTCCGACTGTGCTTTCAGGTCCGGCGGGTTGAAGCCGGCCGAGGAGGACGCGTTGGACTCGGCGAACAGTCCGCAGGCGCTGACGAGCAGAAGGGAACAGGCGGCGGCCGTCGTTTTGAGGGATCTGTTCAGACACAAGGCAGTCTCCACGGGTGTGGGGGAGTGGGGGGAATCGGGGCTGAAAGTGTGACGGTGGGTGACAGTGGGTGTACGGGCGTACAGGATGCGACGCGAAGAGCGGCACGGCGGCCGGGCCGCGCACCGCCCTCGCATGGGGGGTGGCGTGATGGCAGGAGCGGCCCCGGTCGCCGCAGGGTGCGAGGGCGAACGGACGAAGCTCCAGGTCGCGGGCGGGTCGGTGACCCCGCCCAGGGTTCGCCCGCAAGCCGGGGTGGCGCCTTCGGGCGGCGACGTGGCCAACACCCTACGGAGCGTCGCCGTCCGGTTCAACTTGTGGACATCACAAGCGAGTTGACGCTGAGTCAAGGTGCGGCGAGGTGAACGGGGCGTATACGGTCGCGGTCATGTCCGACTCCCTGAAGCAGCCCGGCTCCTCGCCCTGCCTCGCTCCTCGCCCCGCACCGACGGGTCCGAGCACGGCCACGAGTGTCGGCAGCAGCCGTACGGGCGCGGCGACGGCACTCCTCGATCCGGTCACGGACACGGGTGTCGCGGCTCGGGTGCGCGGCACCCTGGAAGCCGTCTTCGACACCGTCGCCCAGGTTCGCGCCGACACAACGGCACTGCTGACCCGTATCGCCGCCCGGGGCCGCCGCCCGGCGACCGCGGACCTCGCGGCACTTCGCCCCGGGCTGCATCTCCACCTCGCCCGGCAGGAGTTGGTCTCCGGCGTCGGCTTCATCGCGGCTCCCGGTCTGCTCACCGACGTTCCGGCCTGGCTGGAGTGGTGGCAGACCCGCGCCGACGGGTCGGTACGCCCGCTGCTGCTCGATCTGGACCCGCGGCAGTCGGCGTACTCCGACTACACGCACTGGGACTGGTTCGCCCTGCCCCGTGACACCGGCCGCCGCGCGGTCGCCGGGCCCTACGTCGACTACCTGTGCTCCGACGAGTACAGCCTGACCCTGTCCGCGCCGGTCCATGCCGAGGGCCGCTTCGCCGGGGTGGCCGCCGCCGACGTGTATCTGCGGCACTTCGAGGCGGCCGTGATGCCCTTGCTGCGACGGCTGCCCGCACCGGCCCACCTGGTCAACGCCCGTGGCCGGGTGGCGGCTTCGGCCGACCCGGCCCACCTGGTCGGCTCGCTCACCAAGGGCCCCGACTTCGGCGCCCTCCTCGCCGAGGCGCGACCGGGCCGCCACCAGGGGCTGCGCCTGATCCCGTGCGACGACATCCCGCTCGTCCTCGTCGTGGCGGAGAGCTGACGGGGCTCCCGCCCGCGCGTCTCCGTAGGGTCGGGCGGGCCGAGAAGCCCGTTCCTCACGGCCGGCCTGATCCGACAGGCGGGCCCTGGTCCAGCGCCTCCTCAGCCGCGGCCGCGACCGCGGCGGCCACCGCCGCCAGCGCGGGGGAGTCCAGCTTCCACTGCTGCCAGTAAAGCGGCGCGTCCGCCGGCCGGTCCTCGGCCAGATGCACCAGCCGCCCCGCGCGCAGCAGCGGCCCGGCCTGCTGCACGGGCACCATGCCCCACCCCATTCCGGCCGCTACGGCGTCCACGAAACCCTCCGGCGTCGGGACGAGGTGCCGCCGCCCGCGCACACCACTGGATGGCCCCAGCTCCCGCAGGAACCGGTCCTGGAAGTCGTCGTACCGGTCGAAGGCGACTACCGGCGCCCCGCCGAGCACCTCCCGCAGCGGTACCTCGGGCCAGCCCGCCAGCCACCGCCGGACGAACCCGGGGCTCGCCATGGCCGTGTACCGCATCCGCCCCAGACTCCGCACCCCGCACCCGGCGACCGGGTCCGGTGACGAGGTGACCGCGGCCATCACGCGCCCCTCGCGCAACAGGGCGGCCGTACGGGCCTCGTCCTCGCGGCGCAGTTCGAACCCGATGTCCAGCTCCTCGGCCACACGGGTGAGCGCCGGCAGGAACCAGGTGGCCAGCGAGTCCGCGTTCACCGCGATCGGCAGGCGCGTCGTCTCCCCGGCGCCGGTCATGCCCAGCGCGGTGCGGGCGTCTCCCTCCAGCTGGGCGAGCTGGCGTGCGAACCGCACGACGACCTCGCCGGACTCGGTGGGCCGCACGGGTTTGGTCCTCGTCAGCAGCACCCGCCCGGTGCGCTGCTCCAGCGCCTTGACCCGCTGGCTGACTGCCGAGGGTGTCACATGCAGGACACGGGCGGCGGCGTCGAAGGTGCCCTCGTCCACCACCGCGAGCAGGGTCCGCACCTGGTCCACGGGAAGCTCCGTCATCACGCGGGCTAATGATACGTAAGAAGCTTTAGCTGTACTTCCGGCGCTGCTCCTCCATAGCGTCCCCTGCATGACCCACGCACTGACCGCCCTGGCCGCCGGGTTCGGCACCGGCCTGTCCCTCATCGTCGTGATCGGCGCCCAGAACGCCTTCGTCCTGCGCCAGGGCATCCGCCGGGAGGCCGTGCTCGCCGTGGTCGGCATCTGCGCCCTGTCCGACGCGGCGCTCATCGCGCTGGGCGTCGGCGGAGTCGGTGCGGTCGTCGTCGCCTGGCCCGCGGCGCTGACCGCGGTCGGCTGGATCGGCGGCGCCTTCCTGCTCTGCTACGGCGCTCTGGCCGCCCGCCGGGTCATGCGGCCCTCCGCGATGCGGGTGGAGGGCGCCTCCCAGCACTCCTGGAGGCGTGCGGTCATCGCCTGCCTGGCGATGACCTGGCTCAATCCGCACGTCTACCTCGACACCGTCTTCCTGCTCGGCTCGATCGCAGCCGGCCACGGCGCCTCGCGCTGGGCCTTCGGCCTCGGCGCGGCCCTGGCCAGCCTGTGCTGGTTCGCCTCGCTCGGCTTCGGGGCCCGGCTGCTCGCCCGCTTCCTGTCCCGCCCGTCCTCCTGGCGCGTCCTGGACGGTTTGGTGGCAGCGACGATGATCACGACCGGCGGCATGCTCGTGGCCGGCGCCTGAGGCGCCGGCCGTTCCTCGCCCGCCGACGCCGCACGAGCGACCCGGGTGTCCGTCCGCCGGGCGGATCGGTGATAGTGAACCCGGAATTGAAACGTGTACGAGGCAAGGAAGTCCGTGGACACGAGCGAGAGCACGACCGACAACGGAGCGGCCCCGGCAGAAGGCCCGCAACCGGCACAGGCCAGGGCTCGCGGCTGGCGACGCTGGGCGATGGACACCCGCCCGCTGCGCCGCCCCGCCTACCGCCGGCTGTGGTCCTCGACGATCGTCACGGCGGTCGGCAGCCAGCTCACCGCGGTCGCCGTGCCGAAGCAGATCTACGACATCACGGGCTCGTCGGCGTGGGTGGGGTACGCGAGCCTCGCCGGCCTGCTGCCGCTCGCGCTCTTCGCGCTGTGGGGCGGCGCGATCGCCGACAGCATGGACCGCCGCAGGCTGCTGCTGATCACCAACTCCGGCCTCGCCGTCACCTCCGTGCTCTTCTGGGTCCAGGCCGTCACCGGCCTGGAATCGGTGGTCGTCCTGATGGTGCTGCTCGCCCTCCAGCAGGCCTTCTTCGGCCTCAACTCCCCGGCCCGCAACGCCTCCATCGCCCGTCTCGTCCCGGCGGACGAACTCCCCGCGGCCAACGCCCTCGGCTCCACCGTCATGCAGACCGGCCTCGTGGCCGGACCCCTCCTCGCCGGCGCCCTGATCCCCGTCATCGGCCTGTCCGAGCTGTACCTGATCGACGCCCTCGCGCTGTGTGTCACGGTGTGGGCGGTCGTCCGGCTCCCCGTCCTGCCGCCCCAGGCGGCCGCGGCGAACAGCCGGGCCGGCTGGCAGGCGATCGCCGACGGCTTCCGCTACATCTCCCTCCACAGGGTGCTGCTGCTGTCCTTCCTCGCCGACATCATCGCCATGGTGTTCGGCATGCCACGCGCCCTGTTCCCGCAGCTCGCCGCGCAGACGTTCGCGCCTTACGGGGAAGGCCTCGCGCTCGGCCTGCTGTTCGCGGCCATCCCCATCGGAGCGGTGCTCGGCGGCCTGCTGTCCGGCACGTTCTCCCGCGCCCGCCGCCACGGCCTCATGGTGATCGCCGCGGTGATCGGCTGGGGCGCGGCCGTCACCGGCCTCGGCCTGACCACGAACCTCTGGGTGGCCGTCGCCTTCCTGGCGCTCGCCGGCGTGGCCGACATGGTCTCGATGGTCTTCCGCGGCGCGATCCTGCTGTCGGCGGCCACCGACGAGATGCGCGGCCGGATGCAGGGGGTGTTCACGGTCGTCGTGGCGGGCGGACCGCGCCTCGCCGACGCCCTGCACGGCACGGCCGGCTCGGTCCTCGGCGCTCGCGCGGCCATCGCGGGCGGTGGTCTGCTGGTCATCGCGGCGACCCTGGTCCTGGCCCTGGCGACTCCCGCACTGCGCACGTACCGGATCTGAATCAAATCCGCAATCCACGCCGAATAGACGTCACCCGGTAATTGCACAGTGATTTACGGGTTGACCAGGAAATACTCCAGGCGCGCATTCCCTCCGACGGGGGTATCGTCAACGTATGAATACGGTGAGCTTTGCAATACAGGCCGCTGCTCGGGATGATCGCGTTGTTTCCCAGTGGACGCTCAGCGTGTTCTTCATCCTCGTGGGCGTGGTCGTCGCCGGCGCGCTGATCTGGGCTGTGCGGCTCGGCATGTCGGTGCGCGACCGGGAACCCGCCCCGCCCCGCCCCGAGGAGCAGCCACACCTGCCCGACGGCGGACCGGTGCTGGAGGAGCGCGAGGTCCGGGAGCCCGAGGAGATGCCGCTCGCGGGACAGGAGAGCGAGCGGCTCATGCCCTACCAGCTCCACCACGCGGCGAGCAGGCGGTGCGACGACCAGCACCGCAGGCGCTGGCTGCCGGGTTCCAGCGGAGGCTTCGGCAGCGGCGGCCCCGGCCACGTATGAGCCGGCCGCCGCCGACCGCCTCACCGCAGGTCCTTGTCAGGGCAGGTCGGCCGCCGCGTCCTCCGGCGCCAGGTCCGGACGCAGCCGCAGCCATGAGGCCTGTCTGAGCAGCCCCGACCGCGTGCGCGTGCTGTAGCGGACCTCTCCGACGAGTCTCGGCAGGACCCAGCGGGCCCCCGCCACCCGCGGATCCCGCTCGAACGGACACAGCGAGGTCTTCACCGCCTCCAGCAGCCGGGCGAGTTCGGCCCGCTCGCCCTCGCTCCAGCCGGTGCCCACCCGCCCGACGTAGCGCAGCCGCCCGGCCTCGGCCCGCTGCCCCACCAGCAGCGCCCCGGGCAGCCCACGCAGCCGTCCCTGGCCGGGCAGCCAGCCGCCGACGATCACATCGACGGCCCGCACATTGCGGATCTTGATCCAGGAACGGGACCGCACCCCCGGCTCGTAGACCGAGTCGAGCCGTTTGCACACCAGCCCCTCCAGACCCGCCTCCCGGGTCGCCTCCAGCGCCCGCGCCCCGTGGCCTACGATCGCGCCCGGCGTCGCCCAGTACGCACCGGTCAGCGCCAGTCCCTCCAGCAGCTGCCGCCGCCGGGCGTAAGGAAGCGCGAGAAGGCGCTCGCCGCGCAGGAACATGACGTCGAACAGCACCAGGTGCACCGGGATCTGCGCCGCGCGGCGCGCCGCCAGCGCGGGGGAGTGGGCGAGGCCCATCCGGGACTGCAGCCGCTGGAAGTCACCGCGTCCCCGCTCGTCGAGCGCCACCACCTCGCCGTCCAGCACAGCGGTCGTGGCGCCCAGGACACCGCCCAGCGGCCGCAGTTCGGGGTACGCGCCGGTGATCACCTCGCCCGAGCGGGCCCGCAGCTCCAGGGTGCCGTCGCCGGGCAGATAGACCACCACCCGCTGACCGTCCTGTTTGGTCTCGTACGCCCACTGCGCGTCCTGCCCGGCGGGCGGCAGCGTGCCGGGGCAGGCGAGCATCGGGGCGATCAGCGGCAGTCTCACGGG
>NZ_PQSR01000087.1 GCF_002920635.1 Streptomyces sp. Ru72
TCCGACCACTCTCACCACATGCGAGCAACGCTTCGCGATGGTGCTGGCCGATATCGTGGGCACCGAACACGTGCCCATCGACAGCCACTTCTTCGACGACCTCGGCGCCGACTCGATGACGATGGCCCGCTTCTGCGCCCGGGTACGCAAACAGAACGACCTGCCGCCGGTCTCGATGCCGGACGTCTACAAGCACCCGACCGTCCGAAGCCTTGCAGCCGCCCTCGCCGACAACAAGATCGACACCAGAACCAGGCCTGCCCCGCAGCCGTCGACTCCGGCGGCTCCCGTTGAGCCGCCGAGGCGGGCGCGCAATGGTGAGTACGTCCTCTGCGGGGCGTTGCAGCTCCTGTTCCTCCTCGGCTACCCCGCCCTTACCGCGATCGTCGCTGTGAAGGGCTACGCATGGGTCTCGGCCGGCCCGAACCCGGTCGACATCTATCTGCGGGCGGTCGCGTACGGCGGCGCGATGTTCCTCGGCCTCTGCGCCCTTCCGATCCTGCTCAAGTGGGTGCTTGTCGGCCGGTGGAAGCCGCAGCAGATCCGTGTCTGGAGCATGGCGTACTTCCGCTTCTGGCTCGTGAAGACCCTGGTCCAGCGAAACCCGATGGCGCTGTTCGTCGGTTCACCTCTCTACGTGCTCTACCTGAGGGCACTGGGCGCGAAGGTCGGGCGCGGCGCCGTCATCTTCTCCAGGAACGTGCCCGTGTGCACCGACCTGCTCAGCATCGGCGACGGCGCGGTGATCCGGAAGGATTCGTTCTTCAACGGCTACCGGGCCCACAACGGCATCATCCAGACGGGCGCGGTCAGCCTCGGCAAGGACGCGCTCGTCGGCGAGATGACGGTGCTCGACATCTGGACCTCGCTGGGTGACGGGGCCCTGCTGGGGCACTCCTCCTCGCTGCATGCCGGACAGACCGCGCCCGACGGGGAGCGCTGGCACGGCTCCCCCGCGCAGCCGGCCGACGTCGACTGCCAGCGCATCCCCGCGATGGACGTCAGCACCCGGCGACGGGTCGTCTACGCGACCGTGCAGGTGGTGAACCTGCTTCTGGTGGGTATGCCGCTGACGTTCGGCGTCGTGGTCCTCGCGCTCGCGAAGGTCCCGCAGCTCGCTACGCTGTCGGCCGCGGGACCGGTCTCCTTCACGAGCTGGACGTTCTACCGCGACGACGCGCTGGTCATGTCCGCCGTACTCTTCTTCGGCGCCGTGCTCGTCGGCCTCGTGTTCGTGGGAACCGTTCCGCGCCTGCTGAACCTCTTCATCAAGCCGGACAAGGTCTACCCGCTGTACGGATTCCACTACTGGATCCACCGCGCGATCGCCCGCACGAGCAACAGCAGGTTCCACATCACTCTCTTCGGTGGCACCTCCTACGTCGTCCACTACCTGCGTTGGCTGGGCTACGACCTGCGCGGGGTGCGGCAGACCGGTTCGAACTTCGGCGAAATGGTCAAGCACGACACCCCGTTCCTCAGCGCGGTCGGCAGCGGAACGATGGTCGCGGACGGGCTGTCCATCATCAATGCCGATTTCTCGAACACGTCGTTCCGGGTGTCCCGCGTGTCGATCGGGGCAGAGAACTTCCTCGGGAACATGATCGCCTATCCGGCGCAGGGCAGGACGGGCGACAACTGCCTCCTCGCGACGAAGGTCATGGCTCCCGTCGACGGACAGGTGCGGGAAGGCGTGGGCCTGCTGGGCGCACCCAGCTTCGTGATCCCTCGGTCGGTCAGGCGTGACAAGCAGCTCGACGTGGCGAGCAAGGACGAGCTGCGCCGCCGCCTCCGGGCCAAGAACGTCTACAACACCATCAGCATGGCGCTGTTCCTGCTCGTGCGCTGGATCTTCATCTTCATCGTCACCGTGCTCTACCTGGCCGCCATCGACCTCTGGGGCTCCCTGGGCGCGCTCGCGTTCGCCCTGGCCACCGCCGGGATCTTCGTCTTCACCGTCGCCTACAACGTCCTGGTCGACCGGCTGGTCCGGCCGCTGCAGGCCTTGCGGCCGCAGGGCTGCTCGATCTACGACCGCGCCTTCTGGCGGCACGAACGCTTCTGGAAGGTGAGTTCCCTCGCCTATGTCCTCCTCTTCAACGGCACCCCGCTCAAGAACGTGATCTGGCGGCTGCTGGGTATGCGGATCGGCCGCCGGGTCTTCGACGACGGCCTCCGCGTGCCCGAGCGGACGTTCACCACGATCGGGGACGACTGCACCTTCAATGTCGACACCGTCGTTCAGTGCCACTCGCAGGAGGACGGAGGATTCAAGTCGGACCGCATCGTGATCGGTGCCGGCTGCACGCTCGGTGTCGGCGCATTCGTCCACTACGGCGTGACGATGGGCGACGGCGCGGTGCTCGCCACCAGCTCCTTCCTCATGAAGGGCGAGGAAATGCCACCGCACGCACTGTGGGGCGGGAACCCGGCCAGGAAGATGCGCGAGCAGTCGGCCGACCTATCAGGTGCGCAGGATCAGCCTCGACGACTGCGCCGCCGTGCTCGTCCGCGGCGACTGACACCCGGCGAACATGGAACGTGGGGACGATTCGATGGACAGTCGGGTTGAAACCGGCCGGGAGTTCCGGCGGGCTGTCCTGCGCGCGGGTCGCGCGACCGCGATCTGGGACCTGCTACGGCACAGGGACTTCGCGGTGGACGAGCTCAAGCGCGAGCCGGGCGTGGCCGGGCCGGCGTTCGGGACCGAGTTCGACCCGATCGGCAACCTCGACGCCGGCGGCAGGATCAGCACCGAACTCGCCGAGGACGCCGTGCTCCGGGTGGCGCTCGCGACCCCGGCGGCCGCCTCGCGCCGCACCTGCACCACCGCACCACCGCACCGACGCGTTCGACGCGGGGAGCGCCGAGAGGATCGCCGGCCACCACCTCACCGCCCTCGCGCTGATGGTCGCCGGCCCGGGCGCCAGCACGGTGGAACCGAATGGGTGGCTCCTTCCTGAGTGCACATCGAGGAATCAAGGAGGAATGAGATGTCGTCCTCTCCCCAGGCGGCCCTGCTCGAGATGGACCTGCGACCCGGCAAACCGCCGATCCTGCACACCAGACCTGCCGGCGACACGGTGCGCTGGGCAGCCGAGCACCGCGCGGCGCTGCGCGCGGTGGTCGCCGAGCACGGATCGGTCCTCGTCGGTGGCCTCGGGCTGCGCGACGCGGCCGAGACCGTCGCCGTCTTCCACCAACTGGCCGGCACGGGGCTGATGACCGAGAGAGAGGCCTTCGCCTCCCGGCGGACCTACGCAGAGGGCGTGTACTCCTCCTCGAAGTGGCCGCCGAACCAGCCGATGTGCATGCACCACGAACTGAGCTACCGGCTCGAGTTTCCCGGCCTGATGCTCTTCGCGTGCCTGTCCGCGCCCACCGAGGGCGGGGCGACCGGTGTGGCGGACTCGACGGCCGTACTCGACGCCCTGCCCGGTGACCTCGTTCAACGGCTCGAGCGGGAGGGCTGGATGCTCGTCCGCAACTACAACGAGGAGATCGGCACGTCGGTCGCCGAGGCGTTCGGCACCGAGGACCGTGGCGCGGTCGAGAGCTACTGCCGCGCCAATGCCATCGAGTTCGAGTGGCGACCCGATGGAGGGCTGTGCACCTGGCAGCGCCGCAGCGCGGTGGTGCGGCACCCGGTCACCGGGCGGCGCTGCTGGTTCAACCAGATCGCCTTCCTCAACGAGTGGACGCTCGACCCCGAGGTCCACGAGTTCCTGGTCGACACCTACGGCGCCGAGGGGCTGCCGTTCACCACCCGCTTCGGAGACGGCGATCCGATAGGCGAGGACGTCGTGCAGCTGATCAACGAGGTGTACAAGGCCAACACCATGCGGGAGCCCTGGCAGGCGGGCGATCTGATGCTCGTCGACAACATCCGCAGCGCACACAGCAGGGAGCCCTTCACCGGACCGCGCGAAGTCCTGGTCGGGATGGTCGACCCGGTGCGCCTGGCCGACTGCTCGCCGACCGTCGAGGTGAACGCCGGATGACCACGTCCCTCGTGTGACCGTTCGCGGTCGTCTCCGGTGCCCAGGTCCACCGCACGAGCTGTCGAACCCCCGTGTCCAGAGAACCAGGCGCTCCCGGCCCTGCCCTCGGAGACGAGCCGGCGCAGGACGGAGGGCCGGGACTCGTCGGCTGCCAGGCAAGAGCGACAGAGAGGAATCCGCCGAGATGATCACCCGATTGCCGGACCTCGTTGCGAGGTCCGCCCGACGCGACTCCGGCGCGCCCGCCCTGACCGCACGTACGACCACGATCTCCTACACCGATCTGCACGAGCGGACGGAGCTCGCGGCCGCCGGCCTGCGCGACCTCGGCCTCGACGGCGGCGAGCGCGTCGCGATCTTCCTCGACAAGAGGATCGAGACCGTAGTGGCGCTGCTCGCCTGCTCGCGGGCCGGTGGCGTGTTCGTCCCGGTGAATCCCGTGCTGCGGGCCGGGCAAGTGAGGCACATCCTCGACGACTGCGCCGTGCGGATACTGGTGACCTCCACGGACCGGCTGCGGACCCTGCGCGCCGAGCTCGCCGCCTGCAAGTCGCTCTCCCACGTACTCGTGCTGGGCGACTCGCTTGTCGAGGACGAGGAAGCCCCTTACCGCGTGCTCCCCTGGTCGAAGGTCGCCGAGCGCGCGAGCCAGACCGTGTGTCCTCCGACGGGCGGCGTGGACACGGATGTGGCCGCGATCCTCTACACGTCGGGGAGCACCGGGCCCCCGAAGGGGGTCGTGCTGTCGCACCGCAACCTCGTCGTCGGCGCGGAGAGCGTCAGCACTTACCTGAACAACACGGCAGAGGACCGAATCCTGGCCGTTCTCCCGCTGAGCTTCGACGCCGGACTGAGCCAATTGACGACCGGCTTCTGCGTCGGTGCCCACGTGGTGCTGGCCGACTACCTGCTGCCGGGGGATGTCGTACGCCCGTGCGCGAAGCACCGCATCACCGGGCTGGTGGGCATACCGCCGCTGTGGATCCAGCTCGCAGCCCAGACGTGGCCGCCCGAGGCCGTGGCCGGGGTGCGCTACTTCGCAAACACTGGGGGGCGGCTCCCGCGCGTTACCCTGCAACGACTGCGAGCGATCTTCCCGAACGCAACGCCATACCTGATGTACGGCCTCACAGAGGCGTTCCGCTCCACCTACCTCGATCCCCGGGAGGTCGACCGGCGGCCCGATTCGATCGGCAAGGCCATCCCGAACGCCGAGATCCTCGTGGTCCGGGAGGACGGCGGCCTGTGCGGTCCGGGAGAGCCGGGTGAGCTGGTGCACCGAGGTCCGCTTGTCACGTTGGGTTACTGGAATGACGCGGAGCGCACGGCCGAGCGGTTCCGGCCGCCGCCGAACCGTCCGGTCGAGCTGTGTACGCCCGAGCTGGCGGTCTGGTCCGGCGATGTCGTCGTCCGCGACGAGGAGGGCTTCCTGTACTTCGTCGGACGGCGTGACGACATGATCAAGACACGGGGATATCGGGTCAGCCCGCAAGAGATCGAGGAAGTGGCGTACGAGACCGGCCTGGTCCACGACGCCGTCGCGCTGGGCCTCGAGGACGAGGCACTCGGCCACCGGATCGTCCTCGTCGTGACACCCTGCGATCCCGCCGGCTTCGACCCGGCCGCGGTGACCGCACACCTGCGGCAGGAACTACCCGGCTACATGGTGCCCGCCGAGGTGGTGGTCCTTCGCGTCCTGCCCCGAACGCCGAACGGCAAGTTCGACCGGGCATTGCTTCGCCAGGAGCTCACCGCCTCCCGCCCTGGATGACGGCCACTCCCACACCGTTCCTCGGCCCTCCGGCAATGACGGAGGTGTCGGTGCGGATCGCACGCCGCCGGGTCTGCACGACCGATGAGGAGAAGCCACATGACTCGCTCGCCAGAGATCTCGCAGGCGATTTTCGAGGACGTCAAGGCCGTCGTGGTGGTCACGCTGGACATCGAGGACCAGGCCAAGGACTTCGGGCCGGAGACGGGACTGTACGGCAGTCTTCCTGAGCTCGACTCACTCACCGTCGTCAAGCTCATCGTCGCATTGCAGAAACGGTTCGGGATCGAGATCGAGACCGAGGAGATCGGCGGTGACACCTTCGACACCCTCGGGCGGCTCGCGGCCTTCGTGGAGTCCAGGGTGCGCTGAGAAGCGCTCCGCGCGGTCGAGTACTGAACCCGGATCCACCGTCCGGATCTGTTGCGGAGACAGCGGCGGAGGTGGAGGTCAGCCAGGTCGTCCGGGCGCTTGCCCGAGCACGAAGGCGGTGTCTGCGCGCAGCTGCCCGTCGGCGGTGACCATGGCCACCGGCCGCGGTCGACGCGGACGGCGCGCCCGGCCCACAGCCCCGCCGGGCTCAGCTCACCGTGGTGCAGCGCGCCCCGTTCAACGTGAAGGCGCGCGGCCGCGCGTTGCCGCCGTGCCAGGAGGAGAGGAAGCCGACCGCGAAGGTGCCGTTCGCGGCGACCTGCTTGTTGTAGTCGGCGGCCTTCGCGGTGACCTCGGGGCCGTCCTGGGTGTAGGTGCCGTCCCACATCTGGGTGATGCGCTGGCCGTCCTGGAAGGTCCAGCCGATGCGCCAGTCGGCGAGCGCCCTGGTCGAGGTCACCGTGACGGTGGCCTGGAAGCCGTCCGGCCACTGGTTGAGCACTTCGTACTTCACCCGGCACGTCGGCGGGGTCGCCTTGTCGGGGCCGGAGGCCGTGGACGGGTCGTCGACCGGGCTCGTGGACGTGCCCTGCGGTTCGGTGTCGGAGTCCCCGCTCCTCGTCGCGCTGTGGGAGCCGGACGGCCGGGAGGTGGCGGAGGCGCCGGCCGTGCCGTCGCCCGAGGACGGGCCGCGAGGCGACGAGGACAGCCCCGGCGCGGTGACCGACTGGCCGGTCACCGTGCTGCCCGCGGTGGTGTCGTCCCCGTCCGAGCTGCCCAGCTGCAGCAGCGAGACGGTGAGCGCGAGCGCGGACACGATCACGGCGGCGGCGAGGACCCCGGTGCGCCCGATCCGGGGCCGCGCCTGGGCGCCCACGGTGATGCCCCGGTCCGTACCCGCGTCCGCGCGCCCGCCGCTCAGTCCGGCCTCCGCCGCCCTGCGGCGCCGCTCCAGGTAGGCGAGTCCGCCCCAGCCGATCACCCCGCTCGCGAGTGCGGCGGGCGTGCCGCCGTGCAGCCTGAGGCAGGCCGCCGCCTCCGCGCACTCCACGCAGGTCGCGAGGTGCCGGGAGAGGTCCTCGGGCGTCTCCGCGCCCGAGGAGCGGGTGACCGCGTCGAGCAGCCGGGCGTAGCTGCGGCAGTCGGGGTCCATGGGCGTGTCGAGGTGGTTGCGCTGGCAACGGTCCCGGAACAGGGCGCGCACCTGGGCGAGTTCCCCGGCCGCGGTCGCCGGATCCAGGCCGAACCGGCGGGCCACGTCGGGCAGCGGCAGGGCCTCGACCTCCGCGAGCCACAGCAGGGCCGCGTCCGGCTCCTGCATGTCCTTCAGACCGCGCAGTGCGAGCGGGCGCTGGAGGGGCGGACCGGTGTAACGGGCGGCGTTGCCGGAGTTGAGCCACAGCCGAAGGTCGGGGTCGAGATGGTGTCCCCTGCCCTCCGTCTCCCAGGCCGCGGCGGTGGTGCGAACCGCGGTCAGCAGCAGGGGGATCCGGGGCAGGCGTGGCACGCGGCGCCCGGTGGCCTTCCTTTGCGCCTCGCCCGCGCGGACCTCCTGGATGCCGTGGGAGAAGGCCTCGGTGGCCAGCTGCCTGCCGACGGCCGAACCGGACGTGCACAGGTCGGCGTACGACAGGACCGCGTCCCAGCACTCCGAGAACAGTGCTGCCTCGGCGGCGTCCTGGGGGGTCGGCAGGTCGGGCATGGGGGCTCCTGCGTCAACTGCTTCCACAAGCAAAGCCAACTCACCGGAGGGACAAGGGAGTTGAGGGTCGTCTCAACGACAGGCCCAGAGCCTTTCACGGCTCCCACACAACTGACAAGCGGCGTATTCACATGCCGTTGCCGGTGGTTGCGTTGTGGAGTTGTACGGACCACGGCCCCGCTGCGACTCAGCGCGCGGGGCCCGTGATCGCATCGTTACGCAAGCGTCGGTTCTTCGGCCCCTTCGCCCACGACTTCGTCCGCCGGGAGACTGTCCATGAACGAACTGACGGAGAAGACCGCCCGGCCCGGGCCGGGCGGGCCGTAGCCGGGGGGCGAGGAGAGGCCGAAGTCGTCCATGGTGGCCCGGTAGGCCTCCAGCAGCCGGATGTGGTACTCCAGCGGCGCGCCCTGGGGGTTGGCCTTGCCGAGCGGGGTCGTGGGCTCCGGGCACCAGGTGGTGAAGCGGGGGGTGATGCCGTGCGACATGAAGAAGCGCAGGCCCTCGGTGGTGGAGGCGATGGCCTCGTCGACCGTGGTGAAGCCGAAGGGCTCGGCCATCTCCACGCCCGCGACGAAGTTGGGGATCACGTTGCGCGCGCCGAAGACCTCCGCCGAGTCGAGGATGCGCCGGTGCCACTCGTCCCGGCCGACGTACCGCTCCTTGCCGGGGCAGTACAGCTCGAACAGCCGGCGGTCCCACACCTCGAAGTTGGGGTGGTAGATCTGGACGCCGTAGTCCTTGAAGCGCTGCACGTCGTCCTTCGGCAGCGCCTGCGCGACGACCTTGCCGATCCAGCGGCCGGGGAAGCGCTCCTCGATGGCCTTGGCGTAATGCCCGTAGAAGTCGGCCTCGTCACGGCCGGCCACCTTGGAGGTGATCGCGCCGCCGGTGAGGGTGTAGGCCGTGGACGCCTTCTGGGTGTCGTAGCGGTCGATGATCTCGAGCGCCTCCAGCACCTCCTCGACGTCCTTGACGCCCGTGTACGGCCGCCCGGCCGCCTTGTGCTGGCGCCAGTTGTGGTTGATGTCGCAGTACTGGCACTCCTCCTTGGCGCCGAAGTACTGGCAGACCCGGAAGACGGTCAGATAGATGAGGTAGCCCCACTGGATGGTGGGGGCGACCTCCATCACGGACTTCCCGTTGGAGAGGGTGTGCCGGTAGTACTCCGGCATGGGCGGCACGCCGACGTCCGCGATCCGCCTGCCGTCGAGGTACAGCCCGAGCAGGCCCTCGCCGTCGGCGGCGACCCGGTACGGCGAGGCGGGGTTCACCCGTACGGAGACGACGGTCCGCCGCAGGTCGTAGGGGCCGCCGGTGAGGATGATCTCCTCAGGCGGACGGCGCAGCGCGGCCTCGCCCAGCTCCGGCAGGGTGCCGTGGTCGAAGGAGAAGATGAAGTACGACTTCGGCTTGACGTCGCCGTCCTCATTGTCACTGAGCGCCGACTGGTCGAAGGCGACTCCACCCCGCAGCAGGTCCTCCTTGAAGACGGCCTCCCGCGGCACATGCGGGAAACGCTCCATCAGGTCCTCGACCAGCGCGGTGCGACTGTCACCCATCCCGTTCTCCTCGTTTCCGGCGAGTGTTGCTCGACTCCTCACGGTATGCCCCGGCCCGTCGGCCGGCGGTGCCGGGTCCCCGCCGACGCGCACGTTGCCCACTTCTGTCGCTTTTCACCTTGTTCGCGGGATTCAGCATGCGAACGGGGCTTGATCACCCGGTGCCGTTCGGCTGGGATTCCGGTAGCCACTGGATTCTCCGGGGAGGGACGACGGCATGACCGAGACCGTGACCAACTGGGCCGGCAACATCACCTACGCCGCCAAGGAACTGCACCGCCCGCACTCGCTGGACGCGCTGCGCTCGCTCGTCGCGGACAGCGCGGCCGTGCGGGTGCTCGGCAGCGGGCACTCGTTCAACGAGATCGCCGAACCGGGAGCCGACGGCGTCCTGCTCTCCCTCGCCGACCTGCCGGACGAGGTCGACGTGGACACCGCGGCCCGCACGGTGCGCGTCGGCGGTGGCGTCCGGTACGCCGAGCTCGCCCGGATGGTCCACGAGCACGGGCTGGCGCTGCACAACATGGCCTCCCTTCCGCACATCTCGGTGGCGGGCTCGGTGGCGACCGGCACCCACGGCTCGGGGGTCGCCAACGGCTCGCTCGCCTCGGCCGTGCGCGAGGTGGAGCTGGTCACCGCGGAGGGCTCGACGGTACGGATCTCCCGAGGGGAGCCCCGTTTCGACGGTGCGGTGACCTCCCTCGGCGCGCTCGGCGTGGTCACGGCCCTCACCCTCGACCTGGAGCCGTCGTACGAGGTCGAACAGCACGTCTTCACCGAGCTGGCCCTGGAGGGCCTCGACTACGAGACCGTGGCGGCGAGCGCGTACAGCGTGAGCCTGTTCACCGACTGGCGCGCCCCGGGCTTCAGGCAGGTGTGGCTCAAGCGCCGCACGGACCAGCCGCTGCCCGACTTCCCGTGGGCCTCGCCCGCCACCGAGGCGATGCATCCGGTGCCGGGCATGCCCGCGGTCAACTGCACCGAGCAGTTCGGCGTCCCGGGGCCCTGGCACGAAAGGCTGCCGCACTTCCGGGCGGACTTCACCCCGAGCAGCGGCGCGGAGCTGCAGTCCGAGTATCTGCTGCCGCGCCCGTACGCTGCGGCCGCACTGCACGCCCTCGACGAGATCCGGGCGACGGTCGCGCCCGTGCTGCAGACCTGCGAGGTGCGGACGGTGGCCGCCGACGCGCAGTGGCTGAGTCCGGCGTACGGGCGGGACACCGTGGCGCTGCACTTCACCTGGGTCGAGGACACGGCGGCCGTGCTGCCCGTGGTGCGGCGGGTCGAGGAGGCGCTGGACGGTCTGGAGGCGCGGCCGCACTGGGGCAAGGTCTTCACCATGCCCGAGCAGGTGCTCCGCGCACGCTACCCGCGGCTGGACGACTTCGCGGCGCTGGCGGCAGAGCTGGACCCGGCGGGCAAGTTCCGGAACGCGTTCGTGCGGGAGGTCCTCGGCTGTTGAGACAGGGCCGCGGCGATTCGGCGGACTTCATAAAGCCCCTTTCCTAACCCCTTGTAGAAAGTCCGCCTGCGGCATAGGCTCCTGCCGCGCCGAGGCACGAGGCCTCGCCGTGACCCGGGGAGGATGGGGGACGTGCCGGTCAAGCGCACCTCACGCGATATTCGCACAGCGAACCGTTACGAGGTGCTGCGCCAGATCATCGCCCGCTCCCCCACGTCCCGCCAGGAGCTGGCGGCGGCGACCGGTCTCAGTCTGGCCACGGTCGCCACCCTCGTCGGTGAGCTGCTGGACCTCGGCATGCTGACCGAGGTCGGCTTCGAGGACTCGGCGGGCGGCCGGCCGCGCGGCCTGGTCGCGGTCAACGCGTCGGGGGGCGCGTTGATCGGCGTCGACATCGCGGAGACCTACGTCCGGGTCGAGCTGTTCGACCTGGCGCTGGACATGCTCGCCCGCGCCGACGAGGACATGCGCCCCGGCGAGAACCGCCCCGAGCAGGTCGTCGCCCATGTCGCCGCGGCCGTCGGCTCGGTCGTCACCCAGGCCGGGGTGGAGGGCGCCCGCGTCCTCGGCGTGGGCGTGAGCGTCCCGGGACAGGTCGACCGCGACCGGGGTGTGTCGGAGTACGCCCCGAACTGGGACTGGCACGACGTACCGCTGCTCGACCTGCTCTCCGAGCACATCGCCTACCCCCTCTACCTGGACAACCCGCTGCGCGCCTGCGCGGTCGCCGAGCTGTGGTTCGGGGCGGCCCGCGGGCGCGGGGACGCCGTGGTCGTCAATCTGGGCACGGGTGTGGGCGCCGGCCTGGCGCTGGGCGGCGGCCTGCACCGCGGCGTCAGCAACAGCGCCGGCGAGTGGGGCCACACCACGCTGGTGCTGGACGGACGGCTGTGTCACTGCGGCAACCACGGCTGTGTGGAGACGTACGTCGGCGCCCCCGGCATCATGCTCAACCTGCGGGAGCTGAGCCCGCAGAGCCCCCTGCTGCACCCCGAGGACCAGACCGCCACGATCGACGCCCTCGCGCGCGGGGTCGCCGCTCAGGACCCGGTCGCGCTCAAGGTCGTGCGGGACACCGCCCGCTACCTCGGCGCCGGGATCGCCGACCTGGTCAACCTGTTGAACCCGGAGATGGTCGTGCTCAGCAGCTGGGTCGCCGCCACCCTCGGCGAGCCGCTGCTGAACGAGGTGCGCGAGGCCGTCGCCCGGCACGCGCTGAAGCGGCCGCTCACGGCCACGGAGATCGTCCTGTCCCCCATCCCCACCGACCCTGTCTGCCTCGGAGCCGCGACCTTCGCCCTCGAAGGCGCGCTTCAGTCGGTCAGCCAGAGGCCCAGAAGCGCCACCCCCACAAGGAGCCGTACCGCACCGCCTTCATGACGACGGAAGGGATGCACGTTGACGCGCACCAACAGATCCACGAACCGTTCCCCCCACAGACGCGTCCTCGCGACAGCCGCAGCCGCACTGGCTGTCACAGGCGCCCTGATCTCCGCCCCACCCGCGGGCGCCGCCGAATCCCGGGCGGCCGAGGTCTCCCCGCACGCCGCTCAGACCATCGACAACATCGGCGCCTCCGGTGCCTGGTGGGTCAACGACCTCCAGCACTTCTCGCCGGCCGTCCAGGCCCGGGTGGCGGGGCTGCTCTTCTCCAAGGAGGGCCTGGACCTCAGCTCGTACCGCTACAACATCGGCGGTGGCGGCGTCGCGGTCACCACCCCGGCCCGCGCCGCCGAGGACTTCCTGAACGCCGACGGCACCTATGACTGGAGCAAGGACAAGGGCGGCCGGACGTTCCTGAAGTACGCCGCGAAGTACGGCGTGAAGGACCTGATCGGCTTCGTGAACAGCGCGCCCGCCCAGTGGACCACCAACGGCAAGAGCTGCGGCGGCCAGTTGAAGCCGGAGAACGAGGGCGACTTCGCCAAGTACATAGCCGACGTGACCGACCACTTCGCGCGGCAGGGCGCGAAGCTCGACTACATCAGCCCCTTCAACGAGCCGGACAACAGCTTCGCCGACTGCGGCCAGGAAGGCATGCCGGTACCCGTCGACCAGCGCGACGACATCGTGCGGGCGCTGGGCGCCGAGCAGAAGGCCCGCCACCAGAAGACCGGCATCATCGCGGACGAGTCCAGCAAGACGACCCAGTTCACCAGCGAGCTCCCGCAGTGGATCTCGCAGCCCGGCACCGCCCAGTACGTCTCCAAGCTGGCCCATCACACCTACAACAACCCCGACGACGGGCAGCTCGCCGACATCTACGAGACGTCGAAGACGGTCGGCAAACAGCCCTGGGCCACGGAGATCTGCTGCTTCGGCAAGGGCTCCACGGGCTGGAACCAGGAGTACGACCCGACGATCGACAACGCCCTGCTGATGTCGCGGATCATCTACAAGGACTTCGCGACCGCGCACGACTCGGCGTTCCAGTGGTGGGTGGCCCTGGCCAGCGGCTACGGCGCCGACCCGTACACGAAGAACGACCAGGGCTGGAACGACGGCCTGATCTACTACGACCCCGACTACGCCACGAACGGCGACCAGAAGCTGTACTTCACCAAGCGGTACTACGCGCTCGGCCAGTACAGCAAGTTCGTCAGGCCGGGATCGGTCGCGCACAACGTGACCGGCGCACCGAGCGGGGTCGAGGTCACGACGTACGACGACAAGGGCAAGTGGGTGGTCGTGGTCAACAACCACAACACCTCCGACACGGCGCTGAACCTGCACTTCAACAGCAGGACGCCGGTGCGGGCCGAGAAGGCGGTCAGGACGTCGGCCACGGAGGACTGGGCCTCGGTCGACAAGCCGGCCGTGAACGGCTCCACCGTCTCCACCACCCTCGCCGCGCGTTCGATCACGACCTTCGTCCTCGACCAGCGCGGGCACGCCACGACGGCCGTGACGGGCGCCTGGAAGGGCACGCAGTCCGGCAAGTGCCTGACGGCGGGCGCCTCGGGCGCCGCGATCAGCACCTGCACGGGCGGGACCGAGCAGTCCTGGTCGTACGCCGCGGACGGCACCCTCAAGGGCGTGAACGGCTATCTGACCGCCGGAAGTTCGGGGCTCACGACCGTCGCCGACCGCACCGGTGACGCCACTCAGCGGTGGCTGCTCAACGCGAGCGGCCAGATCGTCAGCGAGGCGTCCGGCAAGTGCCTGGACGTCAGCTCTCAGGCGACCGCCGATGGCAGCAAGGTGATCCTGTACAGCTGCAACGGCGGCCCCAACGAGGCCTGGGCCAGGCAGTAACACCCCCGCAGCCGAGGGCCGCCGGCCGCCCTGACCCGGCGGCCCTCATCCCGGATCCACCCTCTTGTTCGTCATCCCGAACCGGACGCAACGTTTCGCACAGACTTCGTCCAACCCCTTGCCGAAGCCTTAGCCGAAGATCTAACGTCCCGCACCGCACCTCCTTCGAACAACCTCGCGCTGAGCCGCGAGAGCCGCAGCCGCGCTTCGAGACAAGGACGTCAGCATGTCGGCAACGAGCAGCAGCAACTGGGACCGCCGATCACTCCTGAAGGCCGCAGCGGGCCTGGCAGCCGCCGGCACGCTCTCCGCCTGCGGGAGCAACAACGGCCGCGGGGGCGGCAGCGGTTCGGGCACGAACCTCGTCCAGTACTTCCACGCCTACGGCGAGCCGGGCGTCGAACAGGCCGTGAAGCGCTACGCGAAGGCGTACACGAAGGCCAATGTGTCCACGCAGTGGATCACCGGGAACAACTTCGAGAACAAGCTCTTTCCCGCCCTGCTCACCAAGCAGGCGCCCGACGTCTTCGAGTTCCACCCGCAGATCCAGCTCGTCAAGAGCGGTCAGGTGGCCGACCTCACCGACATCATCGACCCGGTCAAGGACGACTTCAATCCGGCCGACATCAAGTCGCACACGGTCGACGGGAAGATATACGGCGTCCGGATGATCGACGACCCGCAGTTCTTCTTCTACCGCAAGTCCATGCTGGAGAAGGCGAACGTCCAGGTACCGACCACGCTCGACGAGCTGATCGAGGCTGCTGCCAAGCTCACCACCAGCAAGGTCAAGGGCCTCTTCCTCGGCAACGACCTCACCCCGATCCAGAACAACCTCATCTGGTCGGCCGGCGCCGACACCCTGGACGACAAGAACCAGATCGCCTACCACACGGACGGGGTCGTCGAGGGCCTGAAGAAGCTGCGCACGCTGTTCACCAGCGGCCACCTGCTGCTGGACGCCCCGGCCGACTTCTGGGACCCGTCCGCGTTCAACCAGGGCCTGTGCGCCATCCAGTGGGGCGGCATGTGGGGGATGCCCACCACGCAGCAGGCGCTCGGCGACGACTTCGGCGTCTTCCCGTTCCCGAAGGTCGGCTCGAACGGCAAGCAGTCGGTCTACAACGGCGGCTGGTCGATGTTCGTCAACGCCAAGGGCGACAACGTCGACGCGGCCAAGGAGTACGTGAAGTGGCTGTGGATCGACCAGAAGCAGTACCAGGCGGACTTCGCCACCTCCTACGGCTTCCACATCCCGCCGCGGGCCTCGATCGCCGCACAGGCCGACAAGCTCAAGTCCGGTGCGGCCGCTGACAGCGTCAAGCTGTTCAACACGTACGGGCACTTCGACAACATCGGCTGGACCCAGGCCATGATCACCGCGTTCAACGACGTCATCGCCAACACCGTCCGCAAGAACGGGAACCCGGAGGCCGCGCTCGACACGTGCGACACGAAGGTCAACCGCGAGCTCAAGAAGCTGTTCGGATAGGACGGCGGACGGACCCCGACATGTCGACCACGGCTGCGCGCGACCTCGCACGCCCCGCCCCGGCCAAGGCCTCCAAGGCCCGGCCGCGGCGGGGCCTGCGGTCCAACACCACACTCAACTTCTGGCTCTTCACCGGCCCGTTCCTGATCGGCCTGGTGATCTTCGTCTTCGTGCCGATCGGCTGGAGCCTGTGGCTCAGCTTCTTCGACGCCCGGTTCACCGTCACGCCGAGCAAGTTCATCGGCTTCGACAACTACAAGACGGTCCTGACGGACCCCAACTTCACCGGCTCGCTGGTGACGTTCACGGTGTTCGCCGCATTCATCGTGCCGCTCACCTGGGGGCTCTCACTGGGCCTCGCGCTGCTGGTGCACCGGCTGACGTATCTGCGGGCGTTCTTCCGGTCGGTGTTCTTCCTGCCGACCGCCTGCAGCTACGTGGCCGCCTCGCTCATCTGGAAGATGTCCATCTTCAACGGTGTCCGCTTCGGTCTGGCCAACACCGTCCTCGGCTGGTTCGGCATCGACCAGGTGGCCTGGCTCGCCAATCCCAGCCCGCCCTGGTACTGGCTGGTCATCGTGACGCTGCGCCTGTGGCTGCAGGCCGGTTTCTATATGATCCTGTTCCTGGCGGCACTCCAGAACATCCCGTCGGAGTTGTACGAAGCCGCCGCCATCGACGGCGCCAAGTCCGGCTGGCAGACCTTCCGGTACATCACACTCCCTCAGCTGCGGGCCACCTCCACCGCGGTGATCCTGTTGCTGCTCATCGCGGCCTACCAGGCCTTCGACGAGTTCTTCAACCTGATGGGCAGGGCCACGTGGGGCCAGCCGCCCCTCGTGATCCTCTACAAGACGGCCATCGGTGTGAACCAGGACTACGGCCAGGGCAGCGCGGGCGCGGTCATTTTGACCCTCCTGATCTGCGTCGTGACCCTGTTCCAGGGCAAGCTCATGGGCTTCGGAAGGGGGGAGGAGTCCAAGTGACCACCACCACCCCTCCGGTCGAGGGGCCGCGCCGTGTCAAGCGGGGAAGCGGCATCGGCAACGCCGGCCTCTACATCGCCGTCGGGATTGCCGCGCTGCTCTTCCTGCTCCCCTTCTACCTGATCGTCCGCAATTCGCTGATGCAGGACCCGGAGATCACGGGTGAGAACTGGAAGTGGTTCCCCAGCCACATCCAGTGGGGCAACATCACCGAGCCGTTCCACGACGTGACCGTCGACTTCGGCCGCTCGCTGGTCAACTCGGCCATAGTCGCCGTCCTGACGACGGTCGGCACCCTGCTGGTCTGCTCACTGGCCGGCTACGGCCTGGCCCGCATCCCGTACAGGCACGCCAACAAGGTGTTCTACGCGGTGCTCGCCACCCTGATGATCCCCACCGCCGTCACCTTCGTGCCGAGTTTCGTGCTGGTCTCGTCACTCGGCTGGGTGGACTCCTACCGCGGTCTCATCATCCCGGGCCTCTTCAGCGGTTTCACCTGCTTCCTCTTCCGGCAGTACTACCTCGGATTCCCCAAGGAACTCGAGGAGGCGGCGCGCGTGGACGGGCTCGGCTACTGGGGCGCGTACTGGCGGATCGTCGTGCCGAACTCGCTCAACTTCTTCGCGGCCATGGCCACGATCACCTTCATCAGCGGCTGGAACTCGTTCCTGTGGCCGCTGGTCATCGGCCAGGACCCCAGCGCCTGGACCGTCCAGGTCGCCCTCTCCTCGTACATGACCAACCAGACCGTCAACTACCACCTGATCTTCATGGCCACCGCCATCTCGATCCTGCCCCTGGTGTTCGTGTTCCTCTTCCTGCAGCGCTGGCTGGTACAGGGCGTCGCACAGACCGGCATCAAGGGCTGACCTAGGAGACCGATGACTTTCCGCACCCATTCCTCCATCGACTACGTCGAGGACGTCTCCCCGGGCAGCGGTGCCCTGCCGCCCCGCGCCTGGTACGCGTCCTCGGACGCGGCGTCCCTCTCGCTGAACGGCAGCTGGCGCTTCCGCCTGTCGGCGACGGCGGACGCCGAGGACGACGCGTTCGCCGAGCCCGGATACGACGCGGGGAACTGGGCGGAGGTCCCGGTCCCCGGCCACTGGGTTCTCCAGGGGCACGGCTCACCCATCTACACCAACCACCTCTACCCCTTCCCGGTCGACCCGCCGCGCGTGCCGACCGAGAACCCGACCGGTGACCATCTGCGCGTCTTCGACCTGCCGTCCGACTGGCCGTCGGACGGCGGGACGGTGCTGCGCTTCGACGGTGTCGAGTCCTGTGCCCGGGTGTGGCTGAACGGCACGGACATCGGCGAGTTCAAGGGCTCCCGGCTGCCGCACGAGTTCGCCGTCGGGCATCTGCTCAAGCCTGCCGGCAACGTGCTCGCGGTCCGGGTCCACCAGTGGTCGGCGGGCTCGTACCTGGAGGACCAGGACCAGTGGTGGCTGCCGGGCATCTTCCGGGACGTCACCCTGCTGCACCGTCCGGCGGGCGGTGTCCTGGACTTCTTCGTGCACGCCTCCTACGACCACACGACCGGCGAGGGCACGCTGAAGGTCGACTCGGACGTCGACGGCCGGGTCACCGTGCCCGCCCTGGACATCGATGTCGCCACCGGCGAGTCCGTGACCGTGCCCGTCGAGCCGTGGACCGCGGAGACGCCGACGTTGTACGACGGCGTCCTGGCCACGGACGGCGAGCGGGTACCGCTCAGGATCGGTTTCCGGACCGTCGTCCTCGAGGACGGCCTGATCAAGGTCAACGGCAGGCCGGTCCTCTTCAAGGGAGTCAACCGGCACGAGTGGCATCCGGAGAAGGGCCGCGCCCTCGACCTGGAGACCATGCGCGAGGACGTGCTGCTGATGAAGCGGCACAACATCAACGCCGTCCGCACCTCCCACTACCCACCGCACCCGGCCTTCCTCGACCTGTGCGACGAGTACGGGCTGTGGGTGATCGACGAGTGCGACCTGGAGACCCACGGCTTCGTCGAGCAGGCATGGCGCGACAACCCCGTCGACGACGACCGCTGGACCCCGGCGCTGCTCGACCGTGCCGCCCGTATGGTCGAGCGCGACAAGAACCACCCGTCGGTCGTCATCTGGTCCCTCGGCAACGAGGCCGGCACCGGGCGCGGACTGACGGCGATGGCGGAGTGGATCCACGGGCGTGACTCCTCACGGCTGGTGCACTACGAGGGCGACATCGACTGCCGTGACACGGATGTGTACTCGCGGATGTACGCGAGCCACGCCGAGGTGGAGCAGATCGGCCGCGGACTGGACGGGGGCACCCACAAGCGCCGCGAGCTGCCCTTCATCCTCTGCGAGTACGGGCACGCCATGGGCAACGGCCCCGGCGGCATCGCCGACTACCAGCGGCTGTTCGAGTCCTACGACCGGCTCCAGGGCGGCTTCATCTGGGAGTGGATCGACCACGGCATCAAGCACCCGGAGCTGGGCTACGCCTATGGCGGCGACTTCGGCGAGGAGCTGCACGACGGGAACTTCGTCTGCGACGGTCTGCTGTTCCCGGACCGCGAGCCGTCGCCGGGCCTCGTCGAGTACAAGAAGGTGATCGAGCCGGTCCGCATCGACGGCGACGGCGGTACCGTGCGGATCCGCAACGCCCACGACTTCGCGGACCTCTCCGCGCTCGCCTTCGAATGGTCCTTCCAGGTCGACGGCGAGACCGTGGAGTCGGGCTCGCTGTCGGTGCCGGTGCTCGCGGCCGGAGAGTCGGCGGAGGTCAAGCTGCCCGAGCCGCCCGAGGTGCGCCGTGGTGAGACGCAGTGGACGGTGCGGGCGGTGCTGGCGTCGGACACCGCCTGGGGCGCGAAGGGCCACCAGGTGGCGTGGGGACAGTTCCCGGTCACCGGCCGTGTGCCGGTCCCGGCCGTCGCGGGCACGGCTCCCGCGCTCACCGACGGCCGGATCACGCTCGGCCCGGGCACCTTCGACGCCCGCACAGGCGCGCTGAGGGCCGTCGGCGGCGTGGACGTGACCGGCCTGCGCCTGGACGTCTGGCGGGCCACCACCGACAACGACGACGGCGCCGAGTGGCAGACGGACCTCCGCTTCGGCTTCATGTGGCGCAAGCTGGGCCTGCACCGCATGCGGCACCGTCTGGACGGGGTGGAGCTCGCAGACGGGGCACTGACCGTGCGGACCCGGGTGGCGCCCGCCGCCTGGGAGGTGGGCCTCGCGACCGTGTACCGCTGGTCGTCGGACGGGGAGAGGCTGCGGCTGGCCGTGTCCGTCACACCCGAGGGCGACTGGACGGTGCCGCTGCCCCGGCTCGGCATCCGGTTCGGGCTGTCCGGCGCGGCAGACCGGGTCACCTGGTTCGGAGGCGGCCCCGGCGAGGCGTACCCGGACACCAGGTCCGCCTCTCGGCTGGGCCGTTGGGAGTCCACGGTCGACGGGCTGCAGACGCCGTACGTGCGCCCGCAGGAGAACGGCGCCCGCGCCGACGTCCGCTGGGCGGAGATCGGCGGGCTGCGCATCCAGGGCGACCCGGAGTTCTTCTTCAGCGCCCGGCGCTGGACGACGGAGCAGCTGGACGCCGCGCGGCACCGCACCGACCTCAGGCCCGGAGACACGGTGTGGGTCAACCTCGACCACGGCCAGCACGGCATCGGCTCCCAGTCGTGCGGTCCGGGCCCGCTGCCGCAGTACTTCCTGCGGGCCGAGCCCGCGGAGTTCTCCTTCGTCTTCTCGGAGATCAGTTGACGGACACGGTCCTGAGGAGCCCCGCGGCCGGACGGCTGTTCAGTCGTCCGGCCGCGGCCGCGTCCTGCGTCGGTTTCGTCCTCATCGGCATGCTCCAGGCGCTCTACGGCCCTGCGGTCCCCGGCCTGCGCGACGAGTACGGCCTGTCGCCGTCGGGCGCCGGCCTCGGCCTGAGCCTGCACTTCACGGGCGGGGTCGCGGGCGTCCTCGCCTTCAACGCCATCCACTCCCGGATCAGCAACCGGACGCTGCTGTCGGCGAGTTACGGACTGATGGCGGCGGGCGGCGCCGGTTTCGCGCTCGCCCCCGACTGGCCGCTCGCCCTGGCCGCCGCCTTCCTCGGCGGTCTCGGCTTCGGCGGCATCGACTACGGCCTCAACCAGCTGTTCGCGGTCGGCTTCGGCGAGAAGTCCACGGCCATGCTCAACGTGCTCAACGCGCACTTCGGCATCGGCGCGGTGCTCGGCCCGGCGGCCGTGGCCTGGACGGGACCCGGGCGGTACGCGTACGCGTACGGAGGGTGCGCCGTACTGGCGGCCGTACTTGCCCTGTGCACGAGGGGCGTACGGACCGAACCGGCCCGCGTCGCGCCGAAGGCCTCGACGTCGCTGGGCCTGTCCCGCGTCCTGGTCGGCTTCCTCGCCCTCTACGTCCTCAACGTGGCCGTAGAGGCGGGCGTCGGCGGCTGGGAGCCCACCCATCTGGAGACCGTCGGCTACAGCGCGACGGTGGCCGCCTCCGCGACCTCCGTGTACTGGCTGATGATGACGGCGGGCCGCTTCCTCGTCGTCCCGCTCACGCTGAGGTACGCCCCCGAGCGCATCCTCACCGTGTGCGCGGCCGGGGTGACGGCCTGCCTGCTGCTGTCGCTCGTAAAAGGTGTGGCGCCCGTGGCGTATGCGGGTGTTGGCTTGTTCATTGCGCCCGTCTTCCCCACCGGCCTGCCCTGGCTGAACCGGGCTCTCCCCCAGGCGAACCGAGCGGGCGCCTGGGTCATCGCCGCGTCGATGGTCGGCGGAGTGGCAGCGCCGCCACTGCTGGGACTGGGCATCGAAGCCTCTGGCATCCATGCCGTTCCCTGGCTGCTGACAGCGTTGTCGGCCGCCTCGCTCGCGGCGACCATATGGCTGATCCAACTGACCCGGAGGTTCGTCGAGTGAGCGGGAGCATCGAGGTCCGCGGACTTACCCGCACCTTCCTCACCACCGTCCGCCGCCCCGGTTTCACGGGCGCCCTGCGTTCCCTGGTCAACCCGGAAAAGGTGACCAAACACGCCGTCACGGACATCACCTTCGACGTGGCGCCGGGCGAACTGCTCGCCCTGCTCGGCCCGAACGGCGCAGGCAAGTCCACCACCATCAAGATGCTGACCGGCATCCTCACCCCCACGTCCGGCGAGGCCCGGGTCGCGGGCGTGGTGCCGTACGAGGAGCGCGAGCGCAACGCGCGCAACATCGGCGCGGTGTTCGGGCAGCGCACCCAGCTGTGGTGGGACCTGCCGGTGCGCGAGTCGTTCGCGATCCTGCGCGACATCTACGAGGTGCCGAAGGCCGACCACGCGGCCCGACTGAAGGAGTTCGACGAACTGCTCGATCTCTCCTCCTTCTGGGACACACGGGTCCGGCATCTCTCGCTCGGCCAGCGGGTGCGCTGCGACCTGGCGGCGGCGCTGCTGCACGACCCGCCGGTGGTGTTCCTCGACGAGCCGACGATCGGCATGGACGTGGTGGTCAAGGAGCAGGTGCGGGAGTTCCTGCGGCACCAGGTGGAGGAGCGCGGCCGGACCGTGCTGCTGACCACGCACGACATGACGGAGGTCGAGCGGCTGGCCGAGCGGGTGGTACTGGTCAACCACGGGCGTCTGGTGCTGGACGGCACCCTGACCGAGATCCGCCGGAGGTTCGGCTCGACCTGGCAGGTGCGGACGACCCTCGCCGATCCGCACGCCGCGGTCGAGCCGCTGCCGGGGATCGCTCTGCTGCGGCGGGAGGGACCTCAGGTGGTGTTCGGCCCGGACGGGGCGGGCGCGCCGACGGTCCACCAGGCGCTGAAGCAGATCATCGAGCGGTACGAGGTCACGGACCTCGGGATCGACGAGGCGGACCTGGAGGACGTGATGCGCGCGGCCTACGTCCAGGCGGCGTCCCCGGCTCAGTTCCAGGCGGAGGGGGTCTGATGGCCGTCCTGCACGCCTGGCGCGCCGCGCGGGTCACTCCGCTGGGCGAGCTGCTCACCCCGCCCCGCATCACGGCCGCCCTGCTGCGGCTGACCGTGCAGGTCGTGCTCGTGGCGTCGCTGTGGCGCGGCCTGTACCAGGCGACCGGCACGACCGCCGGACTGGACCGCGACCAGGCGGTCACCTACGCGGTGCTCGCGGTCCTCGCCTCCCGGCTGCGGGAGCTGGACCAGTACGCGGGCCGGGACTCGGTGCTCCAGCACATGCACTTCGGCACGATCGTCTACTGGTACCTGCGCCCGCTGCCGCCCCAGCGCTACTACGCTCTGCGGGCGCTGGGCGAGCAGCTGTACGGTCTGGTGTGGGCACTGGCCGGGTACGCGGTGTGCCTCGCGGCCGGAGTGGTGGAACCCCCTGAGTCGGCGTCCGTGGCCGGGGTGTTCGCGCTGAGCCTGCTGCTCGGCCAGTGGGTCCTGCACTACGTCACGCTCCTCATCGACCAGCTGTGCTTCTGGACGCTGCGCAACACCGCGGCGATGCTGATCCTCCTCTTCGCGCAGAACCTGCTGTCCGGGGTGTACGCGCCGCTGTGGTTCTTCCCGCACTGGTTCGTCACGATGAGCGGTTTCCTTCCGTTCCAGGCGACGCTGAGCGTGCCGCTGTCCCTGTACGTGGGCCGCATCCCGCTGTCCGACGCGGGGGCGCAACTCGCCGTCCAGGCGGGGTGGGTGGTGGCCCTGTCCCTGTTCACCCGGCTGCTGTGGCGGCGGGCCGCCCGGCGTGTCATCTCCCAGGGAGGCTGACCGTGTCGGTGAAGGCGTTGCGCATCGCATGGCGGATCACCCGTCTCAACTTCCGTGCCCAGCTGGAGTACCGCACCGAGTTCCTGATGATGATCGCCATCGGTGCCATCTGGCAGGTGTCGGTGATCGTGTTCGCGACGGTGCTGCTGACCCGGTTCACCGGGATGGGCGGCTGGGACAGTTCGGACGTGCTCCTCATCCCGGCGACTCGGATGCTGGCGCACGGCCTGTTCGTGCTGCTCCTGGGCCGGGTGCACGGACTGGGCCGGCACATCCAGGAGGGCAGGATCGACGCGTACCTGCTGCGCCCCATGCCCGTGTACCGCCAGGTCCAGCTGCAGTTCTTCCCCACCAACGCCATCGGCGACCTGACGGTGGCGGCGGGCCTGATGGCGGGCGCGCTCGGCCGCAGTCACCTGGACTGGACGGCGGGCCGGATCACCTACCTGATCCTCTCGCTCGTCGGCGGCATGCTCCTGGAGGCGGCCCTGTTCACCGCGGTGGCCTGTGCGTCACTGCGGTTCCCGGCCGCCGACTACTGGGGTCGCTGGCTGGAGGAACTGCTCGGCACGTTCGGCAGCTATCCGCTGAACGTCCTGCCGAAGGCGGTGGGGGGCTTTTTGACCTTCGGCCTGCCGCTCGCGTTCGTCGCGTACTTCCCGGCGGCGGTGCTGACCGGCCACGGCCACGACACGGGCGCCCCGTACTGGCTGGCGGCGGCCTCACCGCTGCTCGGGCTGCTGGCGTACCTCGGGTCGCGGCTGCTGTGGCGCTGGAGCCTGGGGCACTACACCGGAGTGAACGGGTGAGAGCCCGTGGGTGACACGGGCCCTGACGACGCCGGAGCCGCTCAGGCGGCCTCGGCGGCCGTCTCCGGGTGACGGGTCCGTACGGGTGTGAGCAGGGCCAGGGCCGCGATGCCCACGCAGCAGGACCCGGCCACCACCCCCACCGCCGCCGTGCCGTGGTGCTGGGCCCCCCAGGTGAGCACGGCCGCGCCGATCGGGGCAGCCGCGTAGTGGATCGTCCAGAACGCGGAGGTGACCCGGCCGAGCAGGTGCTCGGGGGTCACCTGCTGACGCAGGGACATCGAGCAGGTCCCGGCGATGCTGACGCATCCGAGGAACGCCGCCATCAGGAAGGCGACGGCCGGTACATGACGGGCCCAGCCGATGCCGGCGAGCGCGCAGCCGCAGACGGTCACGGCCCCGATCCAGGTGGGCCCGAAACCGAGCACCCGCCGTACCCGTGCCACCAGCAGGGCTCCGGCGATGGTTCCGAGAGCGCCGACCGCGAGGACGGTGCCGACGGTGCCGTCACTCTGCCCGAGGTCGTGCTTGAGGTGGTAGATGAGTACGTCGTTGAGGCCCAGCTCCAGAAAGCTGAACAGGGTCAGCAGCACGGTCAGCGCGCGCAGCACCGGGTGGCGCCGCAGGAAGGACGCCCCTGCCAGCAGGTCCTTCCACAGTCCCCGCCGGGTCGGTGCCGGGTCGGGCGGCGCGGACTGCCGGAGCCGTACGAGGGTCAGGCAGACCGCCGACACGCCGAAGCTCGCCGCGTCCACCGCGACGGCTCCGGCCGGCCCCGTCCACGCGGCCACGACGCCCGCGCCGAGCGGGCCCACCACCCCCGCCGCGGCGGCCGTCGCGTTCAGCCGGCCGTTCGCGGCGGTGATCCGCTCGCCGTCGACCAGGCCCCGCACCACGGTGACGTACGCGACCGAGAACACCATTCCGACGGCCTCGCACAGCGGCAGCACCGCGTACAGCAGCCAGACCCGCGGCCCGGCGAGCCACACCAGGGGAACCAGCCCGTACAGCACCATCCGCACCAGGTCGCAGGCGATCAGCAGCTTCCTGCGGTCCAGCCGGTCCACCACCACACCGGCGAACACCCCGGACAGCACCGACGCCGCACCTCCGACCGCCGTCAACAGCCCCATCCGAGCGACGGACCCGGTCGCCTCCAGCACCAGCAGCGGCAGCGCGATCAGGGCGAAGGAGTCACCGAGGACCGAGAGGGTCTGCGCGGCCCAGAAGATCCCGAAGTCCCGGTTCCGTCGCGGCGATCCCGCACCTGTTGCCTCCCGCACCGGCAGCTCCCCCTGCGCGCCCACATTCGAGCGCGACGAACGATCAAGACGTACCACCGTACGCCGACCCGGCGGCGGCCCGGAGCCGTCTCGCCACGCTCGCGCCGTCTCTGCACGGCAACCCCCTACCTGGGCTAGGATATTGCCTAGGACCCCTAGGTAAGGAGCAGTCCATGCCCCGTGCCGGGCTCACGGTCGAGCGAATCGTCGCGGCGGCAGCCGACCTCGCGGACGAGGCCGGCTTCGGGAACGTCACCGTCTCCGCGCTGGCCCGCCACTTCGGCGTGAAGGACGCCAGCCTGTACTCGCACGTCAGGAATCTGCAGGAGCTGCGCACGCGCGTGGCCCTGCTCGCCGGCGGGGAGATGATCGACCGCATCGCCGCCGCCGTCGCCGGGCGCGCCGGGAAGGAGGCGCTGACCGCCTTCGCGGGGGCCTACCGGGAGTACGCCCACCGGCACCCGGGACGGTACGCGGCCACCCAGATCCGCATCGACCAGTCCCTCGTCACGGACTCCCCCGCCATGCGCCGCACCGCCGAGATCACCTACGGCATGCTCCGCGCCTACGGTCTGGACGAGCCCGACCTCACCGACGCCGTGCGCCTGCTGCGCAGCACCTTCCACGGTTACTGCGCCTTGGAGGCCACCGGCGGCTTCGGTGCGCCCCGCGACGTGGAGGCGTCCTGGGACAGGGCCCTGGACGCCCTGCATGTGGCATTGGAGAACTGGCCCCGTGAGGAGACGAAGGACCATGACTGACCTCCATCACGATGTGCGCGGCAGCGGCCCCGTGCTGCTCGTCGTCCCCGGTGGCGCCGGGCACCCCATGGGGCTCGACCGGATGGCGGACCGCCTCGCCGACCGCTTCACCGTCGTCACGTACGACCCGCTCGGTCTCGCGCACGGCCGCCTCGGTCTGCCCGTCGAGCAGCAGCGGGTCGAGGTGTGGAGCGACGGAGCGCACCGGGTGCTCGAAGCGGTGGTCCCCGAGGGGCAGTCCGCCTACCTCGTCGGCTTCAGCTCCGGCGGTATCGCGGCGCTCGACCTGCTCGCCCGTCGTCCGGACCGTCTGCGGCACGTGCTCGCGCACGAGCCGCCGGTCGTCGAGGTGCTGCCGGACGCGGCCCGGCAGCGGGCGATGTTCGCGCAAGTGGCCGACACCTACCGCGCGGCCGGGCTGAAGGCGGCCGGGGTCAGGCTGGCGGCCGGGCTGGAGGGCAGGCCCGGACCTGCGGAGCTCGCGGAGGCCGAACCACCCGAGCCGGGCGACGACGTGACCAGCCCCATGGGCATCTTCCTCACCCGTGTCCTGCTCTCGTTCACGGCGTACGCACCGGACACGACCGCCCTGAAGGCCGCCTCCGCACGTCTCACGCTCGCCGCGGGAGTCGACTCCCGCGGCGGGCTCCTCCACCGGACGGCCAGGTCCGCGGCCGAGCTGACGGGCGCCGCGTTCACCGAGTTCCCCGGCGGTCATGTCGGCGCCGCGGAGCACCCGGAGGAGTTCGCGGAGCGCCTCGCCGACACGCTGCTCCGCCCGGGACCGCCTGCCCCGGTGCTTCGCCGGGACAGCCCGGAGCCCGGCATGCGATAGCCGTCGCCGCCCGTCGACCTCGGTGTCCCGGACCTTGCCGTCGTCTCCCGGCTGACCGCGGCACTCGGGACCGTGGGGGGAACGTGGGGAAACGCCGGCGGGCGGCGGCCCCGGAGGAGTTCGCGGAGCGCCTCGCGCACGCGCCGCCCTCCCCCGGGGCCACCGGGTCCGGTTACTGTTCCGTCGCGGGGTGCCCCTTGCCCCAGGCCCAGGCCAGGCGGTCCGCGCCGGAGGCGTTGGTGGTGGCCAGGCCCAGGTGGGTGCCGCTGCCCGTGAGGGTCTGGATGCTGTAGGTGTCGCCGGTGCGCAGGCCCGGCCAGTAGACCGAGCCCATGTGGAGCTCCCGGAAGACGTCCGTGTCGGCCTGGATGAAGGCGACCGAGTTCGGGTCGGTGCTGGCCGAGGCGGGCCGGTTGTAGTCCAGGCCGGTCGTCATGGGGGCGCCGAACTCGTCGGCGACGGTGCGCCAGGCGCAGTTGCCGAGGCGCGCCTTGAGGTCGCTGACCCACTCCGAGTAGGTGGCGCTCTGCTTCCAGAAGCCGTAGTGGTGCAAGGACAGGTACGTGCCGTCGAGACGGTGGTCCGCGCAGACGCTGACGACGCTGTCGTTGTAACCGCTGCCGCTGACGAAGATCCTGTTCCTGGGGACGGTCGGGTAGGTGCTGATCCACTGTGCCACCAGGTCGGCCCACGCCCCCGCGGTGTAGCCGTGCGGCTCGTTCATGGGCTCGAAGTAGACCAGCGGGTTGCGCTGGTAGGCGCCGGTGACGGTCCCCCACATGCGCCAGAAGTCGGGCAGGTTGTCGACGAAGCCGTCCTTCTGCGCCCCGGTGCCCTCCCAGTAACTGAGGATGACCTTGAACCCGTGGGCGGTGGCCGCGTCGATGACGGCGCGGTAGGAATTCCAGTACGAGCCGTTCACGGTGTAGGGGTTGATCGGCAGCCGCACCGTGTTGGCCTGGAGGTTCTTGCGGAATCCCTTGATGACGCCGCTGGCCTTGGCGTAGGTGGTGGCGTAGTCGTCGGACAGGCTCAGACCGGACAGGACCACGGGGTCGTCGGCGTAGTTGTCGCGGGGGTCGGCCCAGTTCACGCCGTTGAACTGGCTGGGGTTGAGGGAGGCTGCCGGTCTGTCGGCGCCCGATGCCGGGACGGTGGCCAGGCCGATGAGGGCGCCGCTGCTCAGGGCGACCGCCGCCGCGATGACGGTGCGGGTGATCCTGGTGGTGCGCTGTGCGGCCCTGCGGGCGGAGCGGAGCATGTGCGGGGACCTTCCTGTGCGGGTGGGGTGCGAGACGGCGTGCGGACGCGCGACACCACGGACGGGGGAGGAAGAACCTGCGGTGCCCTGGGGCGGCACGGCAGGCACGGAACCGAAGCCATGGGGGCTGACGTGCGGTCACGCTCGGACGATCACCTTTCGGGCGAGAGCCTCGCCGCAGTCGGCCGGGGGTGTCAAGGCATCCGACAGGACTTCGTCAAACCATTACGGGAAGTAGCCCCAGGGTGCTGCCGCTGGGGACCTGAGCCGGGCTCACCGCGGAAGCGCGCGCGGACTTCGGTCTACTACGGCACCGTCGACGCCACTCCCCTGTTCGTGATGCTGCTCGGGGAGCTGTGCCGCTGGGATGTCGAACCGGACGCCGTACGCGCGCTGCTGCCGCATGCCGACCGGGCGTTGACCTGGATCGAGAAGTACGGCGACCGGGACGGCGACGGGTTCGTCGAGTACCGGCGGGCGACCGACCGTGGCCTGGCCAACCAGGGCTGGAAGGACTCCTGGGACGGCGTGAACAGCGCCGACGGCAGGATCGCGGAGCCCCCCATCGCGCTCGCCGAGGTGCAGGGTCACGTCTACGGCGCCCATCTCGCCCGGGCGTGCTCGCCGAGCGGTTCGAGGACCCGGACACGGCGGGGCACTGGCGCAAACGGGCGCGGCAGCTCAAGGAGCGCTTCACGAAAGGTACTGGCTGCCCGAGCACGGCTGGTACGCCGAGGCCCTGGACGGGGAGAAGCAGCCCGTGGACGCGCTGGCCTCCAACATGGGGCACTGCTTGTGGACGGGCATCGTCGACGCCGGCAGGGCCCCTGCGGTCGCCGAACGACTGCTGTCCCCCGAGATGTTCAGCGGCTGGGGCGTGCGCACCCTGGCCACCTCCTTGCCGCGTACAACGCGATGAGCTACCACAACGGCTCGGTGTGGCCGCACGACAGCGGCATCGTCGCCGCCGGGCTCATGCGCTACGGCTTCACCGACCGCGCCCGGCCCGCTGGACGGTGAACCCGGCGACTACCTGGGCCGCTGCACCCCCGACAAGGGCATGCACCTGGCCATCGACGCCGCCCTCGCGCCCGGCCGCGAGATCAAGCTGGCCGCGAAGTGCAGCGAGCCCGCCGAACGCGCCTACTTCGAGGAAGATCAGGTGTCATCGAGCACTCCCAGCCGGAGACCATGACCGCCGGGTACGAGGCGGTGTACCGCAAGGTGATCGCCGCCACCGCGACGGCGCCGGCGCCGCTGGTGCCCGCACCCGGGCGGGAGGACGTGCTGCCGGTGGCCTGACGGCCGTCGGGAGTCCTGGGCCGGCAACGATCGACGCGGGGCGGCCGTGCGGGCCGTCCCGCTCCTCATCTTCCGGGTGGAGATCGGCCGCCGTCCGGCCTCCTGGACTCCGGTGCGCCGGATCCCGGCCGCCCGTCAGGTGCGACCCGGGGCACAGACCTGGGGCGCCCCGGTTCCGGTCGGGACGCCCCAGGGGCTTTCGGTCGGGGACTGTCGGCGAGTTCCCCGTTCGGGCGGGGCCTAACGTGAAAGACCCTCCGGTATCAGATCTTGCGCCACCAACTCGTCGCGCACCAGACCCGCGTACACAGTCGCGCCGTGGACGGACGTGTGCGTGTTGTCCCGCTTCTCGTTGTACAGGTAGATCGACTTCGAGCCCTCGACGCCCAGAGACTCCACCAGCGCCTTGGTCCTGGCCGTCAGGTCGATCAGCGGGACGTGCCCGGCGACGGCCACCGAGCGGATCACCGCGGGGTGGTCCACGCCGAGGCCGTTCACCAGCAGCGCGGTGTTGTTGTTGAGCGTACCGTCAGCATTGAACCAGCGGCGGACGATCGGTGTCACGAGCACCGGCTCACCCCCCTTGTCGCGCACGCCCGCGACGAGGGTCTCCAGGTTCGTCCTGTAGGTGGTCTCGTCGGTCTGCTTGTCGTTGTGGGCGAGTTGGATGAGGACCAGGTCGTGCGGGCGGATCAACGGCTGTACGGTCGCCCACAGTCGGGGGTTGGCGAGGTAGGTGACCGTGCTCTCGCCGGAGTCGGCGTAGTTGGCGACGGCGAGGCCCTTGCGCAGGTACTGCGGCAGCTGTTGGCCCCAGCCCGAGTACGGCTCGGCGGGCTGGTCGCACACCGTTGAGTCGCCGACGAGGTAGATGTGGCGGATATGACCGGCCGGGGTCACGCGGATGTCCGCGAGGGCCGGGGCCGGGCCGCCGATCGTCAGGTCGAGCCCCGGGGAGCCGTCCGGTCCGGTCGGTTCGCCCTCCGGCGTGCGGACGTTCACGGTGAAGCTGCGGTGGACGCGCCGTCCGGCGTCGACGGCCGTCTCCGGAAGCAGGGAGCGCCGGGTCTCACCCGTGATGGCGGTGCTGGAGGCGTCGGCACCGCCGAGTTCCACACTCACGTCGTAGTCGCCCGGCGGCACGTCGAAGTGGCAGGCGTTCGCCGAGCAGTCGTCGATGCCGAGGCCGCCGGGCGGACGGCCGTGGGCCTGAGCCGGTGCGGCCTGGAACGCGGAGGCGGCGGTCAGCGCCACCAGCAGCCCAAGGGTGAAACGTCTCATTGCGCTCCTCCGACGGACGACAGGACCCTGGAGGCTGGAACGTACCCGTTTCGGCAAGCGCTTTCTAGAGGTCGGCGTGAATTCGCTAGACGGCCGACTCCCTTGCCGTGAAAGCCCTTTCGCGAAATCGATTCAACTGTCACCCTGCGAGACACCCGCACCACACCGCCCCCCACCTCCGAAGGAGGCATCCCCCATGTCCGGAACCGATCCCAGACCGGTCCGTCGCCGTACCTTCGTGCTGGGCTCCGCGGCCGCCGCCGGCGCCGCGGCCCTCGCCGGCCCGCTCGCACCGCACGCGTCGGCCGCGAGCTTCGGCTGGAGCGACGACGGCTCGAACTACGTCGTCGACACCGGCGCCGGCCTCGTCTTCAAGGTCAGCAAGACCAACGGCGACCTGACCTCACTGGTCCACCGGGGCACCGAGTACCAGGGCTACGGCGGCAAGAACTCCCACATCGAGTCCGGCCTCGGCACCTCCACGGTCACCGTCAGGCAGTCCGGCTCGACGATCCTGATCTCCGTCGCGTACGGCACGCTGCGGCACTACTACGCGGCCCGCAGCGGCGAGAACAACATCTACCTCTGGACCTGCAAGGCGGACTCGTCCGTCACCGCGACCCGGTACATCGTGCGCGTCAAGGCGGGCAAGTTCCTCAACGACGAGCCCGACTCCTACACCTACGCGCCCACCACCATCGAGGCCTCGGACGTGTTCGAGAAGTCCGACGGGCAGACCCGCTCGAAGCACTACTCCAAGCGCCGCGTCATCGACTACGACTACATCGGCTGGACGACCGGGAGCGTCGGCCTGTGGGTGGTGCGCAGCAACCACGAGAAGGCCTCCGGCGGCCCGTTCTACCGCTCCCTGCTGCGCCACCAGAGCGCGGACGGCGGCGGCCTCTACGAGATCCTGTACTACGGCGAGAACCAGACCGAGGCCGAGCGCTACGGCCTCCAGGGCCCGTACGTGATCGCGTTCACGGACGGCGGGGCGCCGTCGTCGTCGCTGTACCACGACAACCTCACCACCCCGTGGGCCGACTCGCTCGGCATCTCCGGGTACGTCCCCGACAGCGGCCGGGGACGGGTCGCGGGCGTCGGCATCGCGGGCCGGGACGCGGCGTACGCGTACACGGTGGGGCTCGCCAACTCCACGGCGCAGTACTGGGGCTCCGCGCGGTCCTCCGACGGGTACTTCTCCATCCCGCGGGTGCTGCCGGGGACGTACGCGCTGACCGTCTACAAGGGCGAACTAGCCGTGTACACCGGCTCGGTGACGGTCTCTGCGGGCTCGACGACCACGCTGAACACGATCACCGTCCCGTCCTCCAACGACCCGGGCAACGCGAGCGCGATCTGGCGGATCGGCACCTGGGACGGCACGCCGAGCGGGTTCAAGAACGCGGACCTGATGACGTACGCCCACCCGTCCGACGTGCGGGCCGCGTCCTGGACCGGCAACGTGGTGATCGGCAGCGGCAGCGAGACCTCGGCCTTCCCCTGCTACTTGTGGAAGGACGTCAACAGCGGACTGACCGTCTACTTCAGGCTGACCGCGGCGCAGGCCGCCGCCGCGCACACCCTGCGGATCGGCGTGACGACGGCGTACGCGAACGGACGGCCGCAGGTCACCGTCAACAACTGGACCTCGTCGATCCCCTCGCCGCCCACCCAGCCGAGCACGCGGTCGCTGACCGTGGGCTCGTACCGGGGCAACAACCACACGTTCACCTACAACGTTCCGGCCGGTGCCTGGCTCACGGACACCAGCCAGTACAACGTGCTGAAGATCAACGTGGTGAGCGGCTCGGGGACGACGGGCTATCTCAGCGCGGGTACGGCGATCGACGCGATCGACCTGCTGGCCTGAGCCACCGGGAGGGTGGTCATGTTCCGTGCGTCCACTGCTGGTTGGTGCCTCCGTTGCAGGTGTAGGTGATGATCGCGGCGGAGTCGGCGGTGGATGCGCCGGACACGTCCAGGCACTCGCCGGTCTCGCGGGACTTGACGGTCACGTAGGAGCCGGTGGTGGTCAGGGACCACTGCTGGCTGGTGGCGGAGGCGTTGCAGTCCTCCTGGGTGACGTCGCTCGCGTTCTCCTGCCAGCACAGGGAGCTGTGACGGGCCACCAACTGGTAGTAGCCGCTGCCGACGGACCTGAACCAGAACCTCTGGTTGGTGCCGCCGTTGCAGTCGTACTGCTTGATCTGGGCGCCCTGCCACAGGGACTGGCTGGTCACGTCGGCGCACCTGCCGCTGTGCCGGGCGACGAGCGTGTTGTACGTGGCGCTGGTGCCGCTGATCGTTCCGGCGGCCGTGTCGACCGTGATCTCGGGGTACCAGGACATGGACATCGACGTGGAGGTGGGGAAGGCCAGCGGCAGCCAGACGTACCGGGAGTCGTTGACGGTCCCGCCGAAGGAGTTGCCCCAGCGGTCTCCCATGTAGAGGTACGAGGTGCCCGAGGTGCCCTGGACGGGCAATACGTAGGCGGTCTGCGAGCCGTAGGCCGTGGAGTCCCCGA
>NZ_PQSR01000088.1 GCF_002920635.1 Streptomyces sp. Ru72
ATCGAGCGGGCGCTCGCCGACGACGTCGCGCAGCACACGGTGCACAGCCGGCTCGGGTCCGCCTTCCGCGAGCCCAAGGTATGGCTGATGTGCCTCATCTACTTCTGCTTCGTGCTGGGCCAGTACGCCCTGACCTTCTGGATGCCGACGTTCGTCCAGTCCACCGGCATCAAGGGGAACTTCGAGATCGGTGTGCTCAGCGCCGTGCCGTTCGTGACCGCACTGGTCGCCATGAACCTGTTCGGGCGTTCGGCGGACCGGCGCCGCGAGCGCCGCTGGCACCTGGTTCTCCCCTCGCTCATGGGCGCCGTCGGCTTCTCGCTGGCCGCCGGCTGGACCGGGTCGACCGCGCTGTCCCTCGTCGCGCTGTCCTGCGCCGCGGCCGGGGTGCTGACCTGCGCGCCGCTGTTCTGGTCGCTCCCCACCGCGTTCCTGGGCGGCACCGCCGCGGCAGCCGGCCTCGCCGTGATCAACTCTGTGGGCAATCTCGCCGGCTTCGTCAGCCCCTACATGATCGGCGCGATCAAGGACGCCACCGGCTCGGCCTCGATCCCGATGTACGTCCTGGCGCTCAGCCTCGTCGTCGGCGCCGCAGCGGTGCTCACCACCAAGAAGCACGTCGTCAACCACTGACCCGGGCCGCACTCCGCCCGAACAGCAGGAGCCAGAATGCCGAGGTTCGCAGCGAACCTGTCCATGATGTACACCGAACACGACTTCCTCGGCCGCTTCGCCGCAGCGTCGGCCGACGGCTTCGAGGCCGTCGAGTACCTCTTCCCCTATGCGTACGACGCGACCGAACTGCGCCGCAGGCTCGACGACCACGGTCTGCGTCAGGCGCTCTTCAACGCGCCTCCCGGCGCGTGGGAGTCCGGGGAGCGCGGGATGGCGGCGCTGCCCGGACGCGAGGCGGAGCTGCGCTCCGGAATCGACCGGGCGCTGGAGTACGCCGTGGAGCTCGGCAGCCCGCGGGTGCACGTGATGGCCGGGCTGGTCCGGCCGGACGCGGCGCCGGGCGAGCGAGCCAGGCACCGTGACACCTACCTGGCCAACCTCGCCTGGGCCGCGGAACGGGCCGCCTCGGCGGGCGTCGACCTCCTGATCGAGCCCATCAACGGCCGCGACATGCCCGGGTACTTCCTGACCACCCAGGCCGAGGCGCACGCCGTCGTGCAAGATGTGGGAGCCTCGAACCTCAAGGTGCAACTCGACCTCTACCACTGCCAGATCGTCGAGGGCGACCTCACCGTGACCCTGCGCCGCGACGTGCCGACCGGCCGGGTCGGTCATCTGCAGATCGCGGGCGTCCCCGACCGCCACGAACCCGACCTGGGCGAACTCAACGTCCACCACCTGTTCGACGTCGTCGACGAGCTGGGCTTCGACGGCTGGATCGGCTGCGAGTACATCCCCCGCGCCGGCACGAGCGAGGGTCTGCGCTGGCTCGACGGCTACCGAAGCGACCGAAGGAACAACGCATGAGGATCGTCGTCACGGGTGGCTTCGGCTTCCTCGGACAGCAGGTGGCGGCCGCACTGCTGCGGACGCGCACGTTCTGTGGTGCACCGATCGACCGACTGGTGCTCGTCGACCGGATCGTGCCGCCGGAATCCACGGCGCCCGCGGACCCGCTCGTGGACGTCGTGAAGGGCGACCTGGTGGACCGCCTCGACGAGGTCTTCGGTGAGCCGGTGGATGTGCTGATCCACCTCGCCGCCGCGGTCTCGGCCGCATGCGAGGCCGACTTCGACCTCGGCATGAGCGCCAACCTGGACACGACCCGCGCGCTGCTCGAAGCCGCCCGGGCACAGTCGGCGGCCGGCGGCCCGGCGCCGCGGGTGGTCTTCTCCAGCAGCGTCGCCGTCTACGGTTCCGACCCGATGCTGCCGCTGCCGCCGGTGGTCAGCGAGTCGACCCTGCCCACGCCGCGGTCGAGTTACGGGACGCAGAAGCTCGTCTGCGAGGAGCTGATCGCGGACTACACCCGCCGCGGCTTCGTCGACGGACGCGTCGCCCGGCTCATGACCGTCTCCGTACGGCCGGGCAGGCCCAACGCGGCCGCTTCCGGTTTCCTGTCCGGCATCATCCGCGAGCCGCTCGCGGGCCTTGCGGCCATCTGCCCGGTGCATCCCGGACTGCGGGTGGCCCTGGCCTCGCCCCGGCGCACGGTCGAGGGCATCCTCCGCGTCGCGGAGGTCGAGCGAGGCGTCGGGCCGGGCCGCCTCGACGGCGGCGTGCCGGTGAACCTTCCCGCGCTCACGGTTTCGGTCGCCGAGATGCTGGCAACGCTGCGGCGGGTGGCCGGCGACACCGTAGCCGACCTGGTGACGGTCGAGCCCGATCCTGGCATCGAGGCCATCGTGGGCTCCTGGCCCGCTGTCTTCGACAACGCGCGCGCCGCCGGCCTCGGGCTGGAACCCGACCCGAGCTTCGAGTCGGTGGTACGGGACTACGTCGAAGAACACACCGACGCGGTGCAGGTCGACGTCGCCCCCCTCACGGCCGGGGCGGACAGGGCGGTGCCGATAGACTGAAAACCATGTTTTCCAAGGTGAACGGTCCCGTGCGGCTCGCGGACCAGGTCGCCGCGGTGCTGTCGGAGGAGATCGAGTCCGGGCGGCTGGCCGTGGGCGACAAGCTGCCGACCGAGGTGCAGCTGGTCAAGCAGCTGGGCGTCAGCCGCACGGTGGTGCGCGAGGCCGTCTCCAGGCTTCGCAACGCGGGCCTGGTCGAAGCGCGCCAAGGTCTCGGCGTGTTCGTCCTGCCCCGGCGCACCCGACCGCTCGACCTGGAAGCCGATGCCTCCCAGACCAGGTCCAAGGTGCTGCAGATCGTGGAGGTGCGTCGCCCGATCGAGGGTGAGGCGGCGTATCTCGCGGCCGCCCGTGCCGCGCCCGACGACCTCGCCCGGATACGTCAGGCCCTCGAGGCGATCGACGCGGCCGTGGCGGCCGGAGGTGACGGTGTGGACGAGGATCTCGCCTTCCACACGTCCATCGCCGAGTCGACCGGGAACGCCGTGATGGTCTCGACGGTCCGGTACCTGGGCGAGGTACTGCGCAGCGGCATCCGCGTCACCCGCGCGAACGAGGCGCGGCGGGGCGACTTCATCGAAGCGGTCCGGGAGGAGCACCACGCCATCTTCGCCGCCATCGAGGCAGGTGACGCCGAGGCGGCACGTGCCGCCGCGCGCCGCCACCTGAAGCACGCCGCCTCTCGGCTCCAGGACGCGGACGACAGGTTCTGGACCGAGGCGCAGGACCTCGCCGTGGATCTCGACGCCGCTCCGTGACGGGGCGGCGGCCTTGATCGCCGCTCGGGGCACGCGCGCCTGCGCCACCCTGCTCAGGGGGCGTTTCTCAGGGGGCGCAGGGCGGCGGCGCCGACCCGGACCACTGCGGACACCGGTGACCCTGCCCATCGCACGAGGTCGCCCGGCAGGCCGGCGTCGAGCTCGATGGTCACCCGCAGGTATCGGGTGTGCAGCCGAGTGACCTTGACGGGGCGCGGTGCGGCGGTGTCCGGTCCGCGCCGCAGTGCGGCTCGGTAGGCGTCCTTGCGCTGGTTCATGCCTTGTCCTGTCGCTTGATGAGTTCGTCCGCGAGGTCCATGTACGCCGAGCCCTTGACGTCGACCGGGCTGCCGAAGGACTGGGCATACAGGTCGAGCCGCGGAATGTGGGTGGACAACACCTCGAATCCCCGCTCGGTGAGAGCCTCGCGGGCGTCGGCGTCGGGACCGGTGCGCGTGGCTTCGGCACGATTGGTTCGGTTCAGCAGAACGGAGGCCCGGGCCGGCCGGGCGCGCAAGGACTGTACGTCGCCCATCTCGCCGCCGATGGGCGCCATGCGGTCCAGCTCGATGGGAGCCGGCGTCACCGGCAGGATCCACTCGCTCGCGTACCTCATGATGCTCCGGGTGATGGGCGCGTGGTCCTCCAGTTGCGGGGCGTCGAACACGACGGCCTTCCGGTCGCCGAGGAAGTCGTTCACACGCCGGTGCACGTCGCCCACCGGAAGAGCGACCACCGGAAACGGGAAGCCACCTGCCAATTCGCTCCAGCGCAGCGCGGAGGAGGCGGCGTCACTGTCGACCAGCAGCGGTGGGATTCCCGACTCGTGAAGTGCGTGCGCCAACCAGACCGCGCTCGTCGTCTTTCCCACTCCGGGCTTCAGGTTCACAAAGGCGTAGCTCAGCGACACAGGAGCCAACGTATGGTCGCGAGCCGCCTTCGGCCGTCGGCTCGGGGCGTCCAGGCCAACCGTTCACCCTGCGGCGCCGGTGAATCACTCGTATGGGCCAGTACGGAAGCCGCAAGGCCCCGTGCGGCTCAGTCAGCCGCCTCGACCGCGTCCCTGATGAGGCGGCGAGCGGCCGCGTCGGTACGGGCGACGTCATGGGTCACCAGGCGGTCCTGGCACAACCCGCGCAGGCCGGAGACGAGCAGCGTGGCCCCTGCCCGCGCCTGCTGTGGCGGGTGGCCCAGCCGGACGTACGCGGCGGCGATGGGGCCGATCATGACCTCGACGGTCTCGGCCGCGATGTCGCCGTACTGCTCGGGGTCGGTGGCGGCCAGGCTGAGCAACTGCAGCAGCATGCGGACCGGCCCGGACTGCTCTCCGACGGTCATCGCCTTCCACAGGTCGAGGGCCGCCTTGTGCAGTCCCGCGGTGTCGCGGACGCCGTCGAACATCGCGTGGGCGTCGGGACGGCTGGCGGCCAGTGCCTGGGCCAACAGGTTCTCGCGGCTGCCGAAGTAGTACAGAAGCATGCGCTTGGTGGTGCCGATCGACTCGGCGAGCGGGCTCAGCGACATCTGCGCGACGCCGTGGTGCTGGAGGTGGTGCACGACGTGCTTCAGCAGCTCTGCACGCTTCTCGACGTTGACGGGGCGAGGCACGACTTTGACTGTACCGGCCGGTACACGTATGGTCCACCCAGCATGGATGTGCCGATCGGTACATTAATGGGATGGCGCGACGGCGACGGCCTCGCGCCGGGAACGGAGAGGGGCGCCGTGAAGCCGGTTCGACGGCGAGCGCCGATCGCGGGAGGCGAGGTCGGAGACATGACGCCACGGTCTGCCTCCAATGAGGACACGGAGCCGGCGCCTACAAGGGTGGTTCCGTGAAACACCGGATCGAGCGCCCTCGGGGCACACACCTGGCCAGAACTCTGGCGGAGGCACTGACGATCCCCGTGCTGCTCTTCCTCGGCCTGCTGTTCTGCTTCCCCATGGCCTTTCACGAGCCTCGGCCGAACCACGCGAAGATCGTGATCGCCGACCTCGCAGTGGAACGCAAGGTCGACACCGCTCTGCAGCGGCAGCATCCCGGTGGGTTCCAGGTCAGCGCTGTGGCAGACGCCCGGGAAGCCCGCCAGGCGGTACTGGACCGGGCCGCCGTGGCGGGCTACGCCGCCAGGGGCGGACACGCCGTGCTGTATGTGGCCAAGGCCGACGGTGCCGCCCTCGAGCAGGTGCTGACCAAGGGATTCGCCCAGCTTGCGGCCCACGACCACCAAAGGCTCACGGTCACGGACGTGGCGCCCACCGTGAGCAAGGACGAGCTCGGCACGACCCTGGTCTACTTCGCCATCGCCTGGAACGTCCCCGGCTACATCCTCGCGACGACCCTGTTGCGGGCGGTGACGTTCAACCGTCGCAAGAAGCTCATGACGATCGCGGGCGTGGCCGCCCTCTTCAGCGTCGTCGGCTTCTTCGTCGGCGCAGGGCTGGGCTTCTTCCCCGACGACCCCTCGGCCCTGGCGATCGCCTTCCTGCTCACCACGGCGGTGGCCACGTTCTCCCTCGGCGTGGCGCCTTTCACCAAGCAGTTCTTCCCTCTGGTGGGCCTGGGTCTGTACATCGTGCTGAGCGTTCCCTCCAGCGGCGTGGCCCCCGTCCAGCTGCTGCCGAGGTTCTACCAGTGCCTGCACGCCGTCATGCCGTTGGGCAACGCGGTGGACGCCCTCAAGGGGGTCCTGTACTTCCACGGTGCGGGGGTGCTCAAGCCGGTCCTCGTGCTGAGCGCGTGGATCACGGCGGGGATGGCGCTGCTGGGCCTGGACGCGTGGCGGCACCACCGCATGGCCGTACGACGGGGGCCGGAGCAGGAGGACGTTCCGGAGCCGCCGGTGGAGGACCCGTCCGTGGAGGCGCCCACGCCTACCGCGCTCCCGGTCCACCCCCACCACTTCGGCGAGCCGCTGCCGATGCTGGAGGGCACCGTCCACGACGGCGAGCAGCAGCCCCTCCGCCATGCCGCGGTGACCGTCATGGACGCCGGGGGCCGGCAGTTGGTGCGGACCGCGACGAACGCGCGGGGCGAGTACGCCGTGACCGGCCTGCCCGAGGGATTCATCAGCGTCGTGGTCTCCTACCCCGGCCGAAATCCAGTGGTCCGCCAGAAGCTGCTGCAGTCCGGTGTGGCCGTCCGGTCCGACTTCACCCTGCACGACCGGCGCAGCGGGGTGTCACCTCTCGCGGCCGCTCCACGCCGCTGACAGGAAATCGGAGTGCGGGTGCCGGATCCCATTCAGAAGCAAAGCTGCTGAATCCGATGAAATGGCGTTATTGGACTTCGGAGTCGCGCAGGAGCACCGTTGGGGGCGCCCCCTCGAACCCGACCGGGGCGTCCTTCACCGCACCACCCGGAGATCGCCGATGAACCACGTCGCGGATCCTGAGCGCTACAACGGCACCATGCGCTACCGGCGTACCGGCCGCTCAGGGCTCGACCTTCCCGTCCTGTCCCTGGGCTACTGGCACAACTTCGGCGACAACCGGCCGTTCGAGGCCCAGCGCGAGATCGCGCTGCGCGCCTTCGACCTCGGGATCACCCACCACGACCTCGCGAACAACTACGGCCCGCCCTACGGCTCCGCGGAGATCAACTTCGGGCGTCTGATGCGGGAGGATCTCGCGCCGTACCGGGACGAACTGGTGATCTCCACCAAGGCCGGCTGGGACATGTGGCCCGGCCCCTACGGCCAGGGCGGCGGCTCCCGCAAGTACGTGCTCGCCTCGCTCGACCAGTCGCTGCGACGCATGGGCCTGGAGTACGTCGACATCTTCTACTCCCACCGGCTCGACGCCACCACACCGCTCGAGGAGACGATGGGCGCGCTCGACACCGCCGTCCGTCAGGGCAAGGCGCTCTACGTCGGCATCTCCTCCTACGACGCCGAACGGACCCGTGCGGCGGCCGCCATCCTCCGGGACCTGGGCACCCCGCTCCTCATCCACCAGCCGTCGTACAGCATGCTCAACCGCTGGATCGAGACCGACGGACTGCTCGACACCGCCCAGGAGGAGGGCTTCGGCGTCATCGGATTCACGGCCCTCGCCCAGGGACTCCTGACCGGCCGGTACCTGAACGGCATTCCCGGTGACTCGAGGGCCGCGCAGGGCACGTCGTTCGACACGACGTGGCTGTCGGACGACATGCTGCACCGGCTGCGCGCCCTCAACGACATCGCGGCCCGTCGCGGGCAGACCCTGGCCCAGATGGCCCTCGCCTGGGCCCTGCGCGACGAGCGCGTCACCTCCCTCGTCATCGGCGCGTCGCGCACCGAACAGCTGGAACAGAACGTCGCCGCCCTGGACAACCTCGACTTCACCACCGAGGAACTGGCCGAGATCGACAAGTACGCCACCGACGGCGGCGTCGACCTGTGGCGGGAGGCCCGCCTCGGCAACCTCGGCTGACCCCGTCACCGGTCCTACGGAGAGCATCGAAATGATCTTCATTACGGCAAAGTTCCGGGTCAAGCCGGAGCACGCGGAGCAGTGGCCGGAGATCGTCCGGGAATTCACCGAGGCCACCCGCAGCGAACCCGGCTGCCTCTGGTTCGACTGGTCACGCAGCCTGGCCGACCCGGCCGAGTACGTACTGGTCGAGGCCTTCCGCGACGCCGACGCCGGCGCCGCACACGTCCGGTCCGCCCACTTCGAGGCGGCGCAGCGAACGCTGCCGCCGTACCTGGCGGCCACACCCCGGATCGTCAACACGGAACTGGATCAGGACGACTGGTCCTTGCTCGGGGAGATGGCCGTCGGGGACTGATCTCGAGCCATGGGGCACGAAGGTTCTGCCGCGCGCCCGCCGGCGCTGGGGGCGCCGGCAGGCGCGCACGGCAACAGGGGCCCGCTGACAAGCCGCGCGCACGGCGGCCGGAGGGCCGGTTCGGCGGGCGCGGAATTGTCGGGGGCCCTCGCGCGCTGACGTAGGCAGAGGAAACGCCGACGGTGTGCGAGCCGAACGGTGCGAGCGACCGAGGCGACAGAGAGCGAAGGGGCCGACATGGCAGCGCAGACGCAGAGGGCCGTATTGGCGGGCGGGTGTTTCTGGGGGATGCAGGACCTCATCCGCCGCCTCCCGGGCGTGACGGCGACCCGGGTCGGCTACACCGGGGGCGACGTGCCGAACGCGACATACCGCAACCACGGGACCCACGCGGAGGCCATCGAGATCCTTTTCGACCCCGAGAAGACCGACTACCGCACGATCCTGGAGTTCTTCTTCCAGATCCACGACCCGAGCACCAAGAACCGCCAGGGCAACGACATCGGTCTCAGCTACCGCTCGGCGATCTACTACGTGGATGACGAGCAGAAGCGGATCGCCGAGGACACCATCGCGGACGTGGACGCCTCCGGACTGTGGCCGGGCAAGGTCGTCACCGAGGTCGAGCCGGTCGGTCCCTTCTGGGAGGCCGAGCCCGAGCACCAGGACTACCTGGAGCGCTACCCCGACGGCTACACCTGCCACTTCCCTCGCCCGGGATGGCGGCTGCCCGCCCGCAAGGAGCGCTGAACCACTCCGCCACCGGCACAGGCCACGATCCGGGTCGGCGTCCGACCGCACCGGTGAACCACGTCGTCGCCCTCCGCGGTACGTGACCGGCCGCCGATGGACGTGCGGTCACTCGACCGGGCCGGACGGACGGAGAACCCTCGCCGCTGCCGCCGCCCTGCCCTGCGCCGCGGCCGGCTTCGCCGGCCCGGCCGCGGCGCAGGGCACCGCCACCACCCGGCGGCGGTCGCCGCCTCGCCCACCGCCGTCACCCATCCCGGCGTGGTGTGCGGCCAGTGGTGCTCCCCCGTCACCGCTCGCCGGACTGCGCGCGGAACGCCCGTCCAAGGATTCCAAAGTGATGGTCAGCAGGCGGCGCCGCAGGGGAGGATTCTCGGCATGACGGATGAAGGCTCCTCCATCGACCCCACCAAGCCCAGCATCGCCCGCGTCTACGACTACCTGCTCGGCGGCAAGGACAACTACGCCGTGGACCGGGAGATCGGCGACGTGTTCAAACGTGACCTTCCCGGTTCGGTGGCAATCGCCTTCGCCAACCGCGCAGCCCTGACCCGGGCGGTCGCGGAGATCGCGACGACCACCGGCGTACGGCAGTTCATCGACCTGGGCAGTGGTCTTCCGACCGCCGACAACGTCCACCAGGTCGCGCAACGGCACGCTCCGGAGTCCCGGGTCGTGTACGTGGACACCGATCCCCAAGTGCTGGTCCACGGCCGTGCGCTGTTGGAGGAGAACGAACGGACCCGGTTCGTCGCGGCCGACGTGCGCAACCCCGAAGACGTCCGTACCCACCCGGACACGCAGGAATTGATCGACTTCGACCGCCCCGTCGCCGTCATGTTCAGCGCCATCCTTCACCACGTCAACGACGAGGAGGACCCGGCTGGGATCGTCCGTTACTGGCGCGACCACGTGCCCTCCGGGAGCTACTTCTTCGTCAGCCACTTCCGTTCCGGCAACAATCCGGAGACAGCGGAGGCCGAGGCAGTCCTCCAGCGGACTTTCGGCCGCGGCCGGTGGCGCACCGACGAGGAGATCGAATCCCTGCTGGACGGCCTGGAGATCCTCGACCCCGGGATCGTCCCCGCGTCCCGGTGGCGTCCGGAGGTGGTCGACAGCCCGTGGAACAGCAGCGGCGAACGGGAGCTCACCGTCTGGGAGCGCCTCATCGCCGCCGGGCTGGCCCGGAAGCCCTAGTACTTGTCAGGGTGATCGTGTCACCGCCCTGTGCCCGCGTCGTCGGTCCCAGGCGGACGCCCCTGGGGGAAGGGCAGTGGCTTACCAAGGTCCGGTCCCTCAGCCGCCGACGAGGGCGACGAGCTTGATGAAGACCAGGTCGGGGTCGGCGGTGAGATCCACCGCTTCGTCGAGGTCCTCGACCTGGCGATCGGCGACGAGCACGAAGAACCCGTTGGCCAGGAAGGCCCGCTCGGCGATCTCGGCCTGGCGCTCCCAGTCGATGCGGCGGGGTTCGCGGAGTCGGTAGCCGTTCAGCTCCGTCTCGGCGTCGTCGGGGCGGACCAGGCCGTTGAAACGGTGGCTCGGGCGGGTGTTGTGTCGGGCGACCTCCTCACGGACCCGGAGCCTGATCAACTCCCGTACGGTCATCCGTTCCGGCAGCCCGGCGACCTCCCACTCGGTGACCCGCTTGCCCGTCGCGGTCTCGTCCCGGAACGTCACGGTGGCCATCAGGCACCTCGCTTGATCTGCGTGAGGATGGTTTCGTCGGTGATCCGGGTGTCGGCCGCGAGCAGCAACGCCTTGCTGAGGATCAGGGAGAGCCGTTCGTCCTCGAACGGCAGGAACACCTTGCCGCCCGCCGAGCGCCGCGCGGGGACGATGCACAGGTAACTGTCGTCCGGTTCCATCAGGATGTTGGCCGAGCCGAGGTGGATCTTGTACGTGCGCAGATCGCCGCGGACCACCAGGAAGCGGCCGTCGAGCGAGCACCGGTCAGCGATCTTCAGGCGCGGCAGGATCCGCTCCAGCGCCTCGCGGCGGACCTGCGCGCTCGCCGTCAGCGCGCCGAAGGTGGCCGTGCGCCAGTACGCGCCGTAGCGGTCCTCGCCCCGGTCGGTCCAGTCGGGATCGGCGGCGATCGAGGTCACGCCGACGAAGAGGTCCACATCGCGCATCGCCTCGCTGAACACCACCGGGGGCACGTCGGCGAGCGGAACCTCCCGCCAGCGTCGGCCGTCCCGCCGTTCGAAGCGGACCTGGTCGGTCGCGGCGTACCGGGGCGCGTAGTCGCGGAAATCGTCCTCGGCGGGCTCGTGGTGGAAGCAGGCCCGCCACTCGCCGTCGCCGAACTCGGCCCGCGCCCGCCCCTCGTAGCCGCCGTCGTGGCGGCCGAGGAAGTTCGCCTGCCAGCCGCGCTCCTTGAACAGCGCGTAGAGCTGCCGGTAGTGGACGATGTGGGCGGCGAACCGGTTGGAGTAGACGCCGGTCTCCTCCTCCGCGGGGGTGAGCAGGTAGATCTCCCGGAAGGCCTGTTTGAACGGCTGTCGCAGCCGCCCGGCGACGAGCCGCTCCCGCCACGCCCTGACGTCGTCCGTCGACGCCCGGATCGGATGCCACAACCGGACGCGCTCTGGCTCACCGGGCGGCTCGGCCATCGGTGCCACCGCACGCCACTCGCCGTCCGCGTCCTGGAACTCCCAGATCAGGCCGCGGACGAGGGTCCCGGTGACCGGATGGTCGCGGTAGTGGCGGCACCACTCGTCGTACGGCCACTCGCGCCCGGCCGACATCAGCGCCTCGACGCGGGTCCGCTCCCCCGACAGTGTCCCCCGCACCTCCTTGGCCAGGGCCTTCGACTCCTGGAGCTCGTCCGGGAAGCCGTCCTTCACCGCCTTCGGTGCCGTGCGGGACGTGCCCCCGTCGGGGCGAGTGAACGTCAGCCGCACGGTCGCCGCGTCCTCGATCGTCAGCCTCACCCGATGTCCGCCCAGATCCCGCTCCAGCGAGCCGTCCGGCGCCAGGCCGTGGTCCGGCACGCTGCGCTCGACGAGTTGCTCCGCCGTGATGCCCTGCTTCCCGGCCGCCGTCACCAGCGCGGTCTCGAGCTGCTTGCGCAGAGCGCGGTGCTTGATCCGGGACCGCAGCCGCCACAGGGTCTCCAGCGAGGCCGGATCGCCGGTCTCGGCCAGCGCGTTGATCGCCGCTCCCGCGAGCTTGAGGTCCTCGATCACGCCGGTTCCGGCCCCGCCGGTCCGCAGCGCGAGCGCGCCGAGGTGTCGCACCGCGGCCGGGCCCGCGGTCAGCGCGGCCGCCCAGACGACGCCGCGGGCCAGGTCACCGTCGTTCTGGCGGACGACGTAGTGGTAGTGGTAACCGTCGCCGATCCAGCCGGCGTGCGCACCGCTTCCCCTGCTGCACAGCGGATCGTCCTCGGCCAGCGCCCGCAGGACGTCGGTCACGAGGTCCCGCGCCGACGCGGCGTCCGCGAGTCCGAGGCACGTCCGCCGCCACCTCTGGGCGGGGCGCGGGCCCGACAGGCTCGCCAAGTGGCGTACGAAGCGGGCGAGTTCCGGCGTCGGCGAGGTCTGCGCGCGGTTCCTGAGCGGGGCGGCCCAGGGAGCGTCCGCGGGGATCAGTCCCTCGGGTATGTGCGCCTCGTCGACGCTCGCGAGCAGCTCGCGCAGGCGCTCGGCGAGCGATGCGCGCAGGCGCGCCTCGACGGTGACGGCCATGAGCTTTGTGTGCGCGTGCCGCAACCAGGGCGTGACCGCACGGCGGCCGTCGGCGTCGAGCTGGTCGGCGGCGTTCAGGACCCACGCCAGCGCATCGGCGAACCAGAAGCCCATGTCGTACTCGGTGGCGCGGAGCAGCATCACCGCGACCTCGTCGGGCGTCCAGCCACGCACCCGATCGATCAGGCGCCTGGTCTCGGGGCCGTACTGCCACAGCGTGTCGTCGAAGCCGGCGGCCAGCATGAGGCACAGGACCGCGGCCCTGCCGTCCTCGTCCGTGCAGGCCGTGAGCCTCCCGTCGATCTCGGCCCGGGTCTCCGCGGCCTCCGCCTCGAATCGCCGGTACTCGGGCCCCATGGACCGATGGAACTCGGTGCGCTGACGTTCCAGGAGATCGACCAGCCAGCGGACGCGGTCGAGCGCGGCGGACCTCACGTCGTCGAGCGAGTCGTTCCTACGGGATTCTGCCACCAAGGCGTCGTAGAGCATGGCGGGATGATGGCAGGGGGGACTGACAACACGATCGCCCTGCGGATCTCACGACGCTGGATCACGGTACCAACTGCCCGCGGCCACCGGCCGGTTCCACGCACGGCGCAACCGGGAGGGCGAGTCGCGTCAGGGCCGGGGTGGCAACCGACGTCCCCGCACATGTGCCGAGCACGTCGGGTAGGAGCGCGATCCAGGGCGGTGAGCGCGCCGTGCGGACCACCCGCGGCACGGCAGGCACCCCATGACCGCCGCTTGACTGGTTTCCACCCCCATGCCCTGTTACTCACCGGGTACGGGTGATCGTGGTCGTGAAGCACCCGTTGAACGGGGCGACTTGGGGAGGGCTTGTGATCAGAGTGCTTCTGGTCCATGAGAACCGCCTGCTGCGGTCGGCGCTGGCGGCGCTGTTGGGGCAGGACAGTGGGTTGGAAGTCGCCACGTCCAGTTGGGGGGACGCGGTGTCGGAGGCCCGCTCACTCGGGCCACAGGTGTGTGTGGTGGACGTGGACACGCCCGTCGCCCCGGGGGCAGCGCATGGGCCGGAGTCGGCCGAGCTGGCCGGCCTGGCCGCGCTGTCCGACGGCTCGCGCGGTCCTGGCCTGCTGGTGCTGGCCAGCCCCGGCAGACCTGGCCTGCTGCGCAGGATGTGGCGGGCTCGCCCGCTGGGCTTCGTCAACAAGGACGCCGCGCCGGACGCGCTGCTCGGGGCCATCCGGCGGGTCGCCAAGGGGGAACGTTTCGTCGACAGTTCGCTCGGCCACGACTTCCTGCGGGCCTCCGAGATACCGCTCACCCCGCGGGAGCTCAGTGTGCTGTCACTGGCCGCCGAGGGCGCGTCCGTCTCGGAGATCGCGCGCAGCCTGCACCTGTGCAACGGCACCGTGCGCAACTACATGGCCGCCATCACCCGCAAGACCGGGGGCCGCAACCGGGTCGACGCCATCCGGATCTCCCATGGTGCCGGGTGGCTGTGAACCGTCGTCCCACGCACCGACCAGGTCCCGGTAGAGGGCTGAGCGACGCAGCAGTTCCGCGTGGGTGCCGTCAAGCGCCTGCGCGCCGTCCAGAACGAGCACCCGCCCGGCCCGGCGTGCGGAGCTGATGCGGTGCGCGACCACCACCAGGGTGCCGCCCGTCCTGGCGGCGAAGGCGCGCTCGACGCGCGCCTCGGCCGCCGGGTCCAGGTGGCAGGTCGCCTCGTCCAGCAGGGCGACCGGGGCGGGGCTGAGCCAGGCTCGGGCGAGGGCGATCAACTGCCGCTCCCCGGCGGACAGCGTTGCCGGATCCAGCTCACGGTCCCAGCCGCCCGACCGGGCCACCAGCTCGGCCATCCCCAATGCCTCTGCCGCCGCCCGCAGTTCGGTGTCGGTGGCGGGTGCGGCGGACGGGCGCAGATAGCCGAGGTTGTCGCGCAGTGTCCCGGTGAAGACATAGGCCTCCTGGGGGATGAGTACCCGCAGTGCGGCGTGCCGGGCCGGTTCGTTTCCGGCCACCACCACGCCGTGCACCCGCACCTGCCCGGCGTGCGGCGCCAGCGTCCCGGCCACCAGTCCGGCGAGCGTGGACTTGCCGACCCCGCTCGGCCCCACCACGGCCAGCCACTCGCCGGCCGCCACGGTCAGGTCGAGGCCGTCCACCACGGGGCGGGCGCCCGCCCCGTAGGCGAACGTCACCCCCCGCAGCTCCACCGCAGGTGCCCGCCCGGCCACGCGCGCCTCCGGCTGTCCGGGTGACGGCGGTGGTGCGGGATCGGGGGCTGCGGTCAGGCGGTCGATGACGACGGTCAACCGGGTGCCCGCGCCGGCGAAGCCGTGCACCAGCGCCTGCAACGCCGGGGAGAGCGACTGTGTCAGGTAGGTCAACGCGCCGACCAGGTCACCGGCGGTCACGCCGCGGTCCGACAGCCAGGGCGCCGTGACCAGCAGGAGCACCACGGGCAGCCGACTGCCGACCGCCAGGGCGGCGATCCGCAGCGTGCCCCACCGCGCGAGCGCTCGAGCGGCCCGGTATTCGGCGGCGATCCGCTCCGCCGCCCGTTGCCCGGCCCGGTCCTCCGCGCCGCAGGCGACCACGTCGCGCAGCCCGGCGGCGGTGGCGTGCAGCTCGTCGGCCAACTCCTCGCCCGCGGCGAGGAACGCGCGCTGCCGGGTCGCCATGGGCCGCAGTGATACCGCGAACACCGCGAGCCCCGCCACCAGCGGCACCCCGACCACGGGCAACAGCGCCGGCGACAGGGACACCAGACCCGCCAGCGCCCCAGCGGCGGTGAAGACGAACGACCGGGCCACCATCACCAGTCCGGCGAAGCTCTCCCGGGCGATCTCGACCTGCTGGGTGAGCCGTGCGACGGCGCCGGAGGCCGGCCTGCCGAGGGCACCGTGCACCACCCGTCGTACCAGCGCGTCGCGCAGCGGCTCGGTGAGCGCGGCGACGCCCGCGTAGGAGCGCCCGGTGCCGACGGCGCCGAGCAGGATGCCGGCCGCGCCCACGGCCAGCCAGCCCATACCGACGCCCGGCCGCCCGGCCAGGAAACCCGCGTCCACGGCCCGGGCCATCGCATAGCCGCCGAGGAAGGTCTGCCCTGTCTCCAGAAGCGACCACAACGCCAGCGCCACCAGCACTGCGGGCCGCCGTCGCAGGAACCGCAGCCCTTGCCGTACCAGGGGGTGGCGGGGGCTGCCCGCTCCGGCGAGGCGCTGCTCGGCTGAGAAGGGCCGTGTGCGGGTGGCCCGCCCCGCGCCGGTACGCCTTCCAAGAGCCGTCCGGAGGCGGGTACGGGGCCTCATCCGTCCTCCTCGGCGAAGGCCGCCCGGTACTCCGGCAGCCGCCACAGCTCGCGGTGCGGCGCGAGTGCCCTGATGCGGCCGCCGTCGAGCCAGGCGACGGTGTCGGCCCGGGCGGCGGTGGCCGCACGGTGTGCGATGACCAGGCGGGTGCGGTCGCCGGTGTGGTGCATCAGGGCTCCGGTGACGTGTCGTTCGGTGACGGTGTCGAGGCTGGAGGTCGCGTCGTCCAGGATGAGCAGCCTGCCCGCGTGGGCGAAGGCGCGCGCCAGGCCGAGGCGTTGCGCCTCGCCGCCGGACAGCGGGGCGTCGGTCAGGGGTGTGCGGTAGCCGTGGGGCAGGAGTTTCACGAAGCCGTCCGCGCAGGCCGCCCGGGCCGCCGCGGTGACGCGGTTCAGGTCGGCTTCGGGGGCGGCGTAGCCGATGGCGTCGGCGATCGTCTCGCCGAACAGCGCGGGCCGTTCGAAGGCGTAGCCGATCCCGGCGCGCAGCGCGGCCCGGTCGAGTTCGTCCAGCGGGACGCCGTCGAGGGTGACCACGCCGCGGTCCGGATCGGCCAGTCGGCCGGCCACCGCCGCGAGCAGGGACTTGCCGGATCCCGAGCGCCCCACCACGGCGAGCGAAGTGCCGCCCGGGACCACCAGGTCCAGCTCGCGCAGTACCGTTCCACCGCCGCGCGCCACGCTCACACCGCGCAGCTCCAGTCGGCCCGGACCTGCCGGCAGTCGGCGGCTGCCGTAGGCGAGGGAGGGCAGATCGAGCAGGGCGTCGGTACGGGCTGCGGCGGTCCGGGCCCGGACCAGGGCGTCCAGCCGGCTGACGATCACGCCGATGCCGGCGGCGAGCACGGCGTAGCGGGAGGCGGCGAGCAGGTCGCCGACGCTGAGCCGGCCTCCGGCCAGCCGCAGGCCGCCCACTGCGACCACCACGGTCTGCAGCAGCGGGACGAGCGCGGACGCCTGTGCGGTGGCCCGGCCCTGAATGTGCCACATGCGGTGGCCGTGGCGACTCAGTTCGGGCAGGGCGCGCAGGATGCGGGCGCTTTCGCGGGCCTGCGTCCCGGCGGCGGCGATGGTGCGGGCGCCGCCGACTGCTTCCGCGAGCGGTCCGGCGATCGCTGCCTGGGCCTGCTGGTAGCGGGCGAGACAGTCGGTGCCCGCCCGGGTGAAGGCGCGCAGCAGCGCGATGAGCAGCGGTGCCCCGAGCAGGTAGACACCCATCAGCCACGGGTCGGTCAGGCCCAGGGCGACTACGGCGCCGATCGGAGTGGCGAGCGCGGCGAGCAGAGCGGCGACCGAGGCGGGCGCGGTGCCGGCGGCTGCCGCGTTGCCGGTGCAGCGGGCCACCACGTCGCCGACGCCGAACCGTTCGGCGGTGGCGGGGCCGGCGGCGAGGACGCGGCGGATCAGCCGGCGGCGCAGCCAGGCGGTGGTTCGGGCGTCCGTGGTGCCGGTCAGCCAGGTCTGCAGTGCGTCGCAGAGGGCGACGGCGGCCAGCAGGCAGCCGCACAGCAGCGTCCAGCGGGCCGTGGCCGAACGGTCTTGCTGGGCGAGCAGCAGGTCGAGCGTGCGGCCGAGTGCGGCGGGCAGGATCAGCGCGGCGGCCGAACCGCAGACGGTGACGGCGCACAGTGCGGCGGCCGGCAAGGCGCTGTATCGCATGGCGGACTGCCCACTGGTCTTCGTCATGCGTTCCTTCCTGCCCGAGTCGGCCGAAGCCTGCCGAAGTCGTGGGACCACAGGGGGAGCAAAGAGTGTGTCCCGGGCGGCTCCAGGCCGCCCGGGACGTTTCAGCGCCGGCCCGTCAGGGCCGTCGGCGCGTCAGAGACAGAGCGTGACGCTGGCGGCGCTGTTGCACAGCGTCAGGCTGATCTCGCTGCCACCGCCGTGCAGTTCGTCCTCCTGCGGCTCCGGGGTCTCCATCGTCTGCAGGTCGAGAAGCGACATGATCGTTTCCTTTCCTTCCGTGTCCTCGCGGGGACGGGGATGGGTTGGTCACGACTCCGGGTCCGGAGCCGGCTCGTGGTCCCGCGGCCGCGGCGGCGGGAGGAAGGGGAGCCCGACGGGCTCCGGATGGAGGGCCGCGCCGGCGGCGAGCAGACAGCCCGCCGTGCCGGTGGCCAGGTCGTGGGAGAGCCGCATCATCTGGTCGCCGGGGAACGCCAGCCCGCTGCCGTGGCGCATGGCGTACCAGTCGAGGGCGGCGAGCTGGACGGGGAGTTCGGCGACCGGGCGCTCGCCGGGCGTGGTGGTGCGCGCCAGGTGCAGGACCATGCCGGCCCGGCCGCGGAACAGACCGGGCTGCGCGTAGAAGCGGGAGCAGGCGGCCGGCAGGATGGCGGCCCGGGCGGTCTCGAACTCGGGATCGTCGCGGTGCGCGAGGTAGTCGTCGAGCACCATGGCGATGCCGACGCTGCCCGCGCCGGTGTACGGCAGGGTGCGGGTGCGGTCGTCGACGACGAGGGTGCCGTCCGGCCGCTGCACGCAGCGCGCCAGGTCGGTGCGGAGCGCGGTGGCGGCGGCCTCCAGCAGCGCCGGGTCACCGGTGCGTTCGTGGCGCCGGATGAACAGCAGGGCCGCTCCGGTGGCGCCGTGCAGCAGGCCCGTGCGGTCCGGCGGCGCGGCGGTCAGCCGACGGGCGGTCAGCCGCACCACGTCGTCGGCGCGCTGGTGCAGTGCCGCGTCGTGCCGTGCCAGATGGTCCAGGACGAGACCGGCGCCGGCCAGCCCGCCGTGCAGACCGATGCCGAGGCGGTCCCACTTCTCGCTCAGCACCCGGTCGGTGATCTCGAGCGCGGCGTCGGTGTGGCCGAGCGTGTCCAGCACGTACGCGGCGCCGAGCAGCCCGTCGTACAGGCCGAGCGGGGTGCCGCGCGGCGGGTCGGCGGCGTGCCGCAGCAGCCACTGTTCGCCTTCCCGGTACCGGTCGGCGCCGGTGACGGCGAGGGCGTACAGGACGCCGGCCGCGCCGTGCGCGATGCCGAGCCCTCCGCCGTCGCCGAACTGGGCGATGTCGCCCGGGAACAGCCGGTCGTCGCGTTCGGGGGTGGCGGAGGCGAGGAGGGCGGCGACCATCGCGTCCCGGCTGCGCGGCCAGTCGGCCACCTGCGGGAGGTCCGCGGGCGGTGCCGCGGCGGGCGCACCGCCCTCGATCTCCGCGACGGCCTCGGCGAGCCACTGGCGGGGCACGTCCGGGAAGTGGCTCTCGACCAGCGCGGCGAGGTGGGCGGCCTTGCCGCGGTCGATGGCCAGCAGCGTCGTCAGCGGAAGGAACAGCGCCAGCCGCAGGCATGCCAGGGCGTACCGGTCGATGGCGAAGCCGGTGCGGTCGGGCGGTGCGACGAAACCGGGGTGCGCCACGGTCTGGCGAGCGCCGTCCTCATCCGGGGCCGCGGCCTCGAAGTCCAGCAGGGCCACCGACTTCTCGTCCGGCGCGACCATGATGTTGAACATGTGCAGATCGCCGATGACCACGCCGCGCCCGTGCACGGCGGCGACGGCCTCCTCGACCGCCCGGTGCAACCGCAGCGCCCAGCGGGTGTAGTCGGCCACGGCCCCCGGGTCGGGACGCGAGACGATCAGCGGGTGCCGTTCGGCGAAGAACGCGTTGAGGGTGCGGCCGGGCAGGAAGTCCATCACCAGGAACCGATGGCCGCCGATGTCGAGCCAGTCGCGCATCGTGGGCACGACGTCCAGGCCGTCCAGCCGCTCCAGGGCCGTCTTCTCGCGTTCGAGACGGGTCACCGCGTCGGCGCCGTCCGCCGCGAGTCCGGCGTACGGCCGGGCCTCCTTGAGGACCACTTGCTCGCCGGTGCGGGTGTCGGTGCCGGCGTAGACGCCGCCGCCGTTGGAGAAGTGCAGCGCCCGCTCGATGCGGTAGGGCAGGTCGGCGACGTTCGTGGCGGCGCGCGCGGCGAGTTGGGGTTCGAGGAAGGCCGGCAGCCGCACCCACGACGGCACCTGGAACACCGGGTCGCGGCGATCCGGTATCAGCCGGCCCCGGCCGTCCTCGATGGCCGGCACCAGCGCACCGGTGGCGTCGGCGCAGTAGCGTGGCGCGAAGGCGCCGTAGCGCACGTACAGGGGGCCGTCGTTCCAGCGCAGGTCGGTGAGGATGTAAGGGCCGGGCTCGCCGGCCAGCACCTCGTCCAGTTCGCGCAGAACGGTGTGCAGCTGTTCCTCGTCGCGCGGGTAGACGGTGGCGAACTTCCCGCTGCCGCCGCGATCGGCGTACTTGGAGTTGCGCAGGAACAGTTCGCGGGCACCGGGCACGAACTTGAACGGGATGCCGCGCGGCACGCAGTAGTCCCACAGCTTGGCGCCGGTCTTCTCGGCGTTGTCGAGACACGCCGAGACGTGGATCTTCCATCCCTGGGCGGGCCCGTGGTCTCCGGACGGCCTCAGGTGCAGCCAGTCCCCCTTGCGGCTGCGTCGCCAGCCCTGGGGGGCCGGGCGCAGGGCCGGCTCGAACTCCTGCGGCCCGGCTTGCTCGCGGACAGCGGCCAGCCGCTCGGGGGTCTCGTAGAAGTGCCGGTCGGCGAGACAGAACACCTCGTACCGCTTGTCCATGCCACCCCTTCGTCCGGCGTGCCCGACGGAAGCGAGAGTGTCACGCGGCGGCAGAAGCCCGACAGTCACCTTTGTCATGAACTGGCACTGCCAAATGCATGGTTGGGGGCATTACCGGGGAGGCCTGTCCGCGCTCGCGACGGCCGGGCGCCGGGTGATGGTGCCGCCGGCTGCTCAGATGCCGAAACACGTCGATGTGCACAGCGCATCACGTGAGGGGTATGACGGGAGCCGCCGGCCTCCCGCACGTCCGGCCGGCCGTGCGGGCGCAGGGCGGACGCGGTCCACTGCTCCCACTCGGCCTCCGTGCCGGGAAATCGGCGGCAACCTTTTCGCTTCCTGCGGTCACTGAGCAGTGCACCATCGACTCGATCCTCCGAACGGACAGACAATGAAGACAGCGAGGCAGGCGGCGCGGCAGCGCAGGCACAGACGCAGGCTCATGGTGGGCACCGCGGTGGCGCTGACCGCCGCAGGCGTTCTCGCCTCCCTGGTCCTGGCGTTGCTCCCCGACCGCAAGGACGATGCGGCGTCAACGGCAGCCGCACCCGGCGCCGGCACGCCAGTGGGCGCCGCCACCCCGACCGGGGCGGGCACCCGGAGCGCGTCGACCACCCCGACCGCGACCGGCACCCCGACCCCGACGGCTTCCGCGACCGCCACGGCAGCACGACCGTCGTCCACCCACACCACGCGGCCCCCGAGAACGGCGTCCACCGCCGCACCGCCGGCAGGACGGATCCAGCCCGGGACCACCTACCGAGGAGTCGCCACCGCCTATGAGGCGGGGGACGGGGACGGCGCCTGCCTGTTCGGCCCGAGTGACAACCTCATGATCGCGGCGATGAACACCACCGACTACGAGACGGCCAGGGCGTGCGGCGCGTACGTGCTCGTCCGCGCGGCGAACGGCGCCTCCGTCACGGTGCGGATCACCAATGAATGCCCCCTGCCCTGCGCGCCGGGGCAACTCGACCTCAGCCAACAGGCCTTCGCCGCACTCTCCCCCCTGAAGGCCGGCCGCATACCGATCACCTGGAGCCTGGTGAGCCCCAGCACGTCGGGCACCATTTCCATCAGGTACAAGACCGGCTCCAGCCCCTACTGGTGCGGCATCCAGGCGATCGGCCACCGGAATCCGGTCGCGCGGCTGGAGGTGCGCACCGCAGGCGGCTGGCGGCAACTGCCCCGCACCGACTACAACTACTTCATCTCCGCCGACGGCAGCGGGTGCGGCGGCGCGATCAGACTCACGGACATCTACGGGGAACAGCTGACCGTCAACGGGATCGCGCTGCGGCCGAACGTCGTGCAGCCGACCCAGGTCCAGTTCGCCCGGCACTGATCCCGTCGCCCCCGCCCGCGTCCGCGGATGGGCACCAGCAGGCTCGCGCAGTCGTCGGTGCGTCGGTGCGGGCCCGGGGCCTTCCCCTGATCATTCAGGGGAAGGCTCCCCGCGCCGACGTCCCGTCACCGCCGGCTCGGTGCTTCGGCCCCGGCGTCCGGGCGGGTGGTTCCGCCTGACGGGCACGCGCCCGCCCGGTGCCGCGGCCGGGACGGGCCACCGCAGCGGGAGCCCCACCGCGGCTGAGCCGCGCCACTGTGGCTGTGGCGATGACGTCCGCGTTCATGCGCGGGGGCGGGGCGTGCGCAGTGCGGAGGAGGCCGTTCCGGACACGGCGAGAACCGAGAGCAGGACCAGGGCGCATGCCGGGCCGAGGACGGTCCAGGGCGCCAGTTCCACGTAAGGCTGGTTCTCCGACAGAAGGCGGCCCCACTCCGCGGTGGGCGGCTGGTCACCCAGCCCCAGGAAGCCGAGTGAGGCCAGCACGAGGACCGTGGTGGGCAGGCGCAGGAGGGCGTTGCGGAGCACGGCGGGCAGTACGGCGGGGAGCAGATGACGACGGAACAGATACCCCCGGCCTGCGCCGAAGGAGAGGGAGGCGAGCATGTGGCCGCAGGCCCGTTCCTGTTCGAGCAGGGCCGCGGCCTGAGCGGCGTAGGGGGTCCAGCCGACCAGGCAGACCGCAAACGCGGCACCCCACACCGACGGGCCGGTCACCGCGGTCGTCAGCAGGCCGGCAAGAACCGCAGGCAGTGTCGACACCGCCTCCGTCAGGCCCGCGCCCACCTGTGCCGCCATGCCGAGCGACAGCCCGGTGACCGTGCAGACCGCCGTCACCGCGAGTGCCACGCCGACCGTCCGCAGCGCCCCGTGGCCCAGCCGGGCCAGCAGGTCTCGGCCGAGCGCATCCGTACCCAACGGGTGAGCGGCCGAGGGCGGAAGCAGCCGGGCTGCCGTGTCCACGTGCAGAGGATCTCGCAGCAGTCCGGCGACGACCAGGGTGAGCAGCGCGGCGGCACTGGCTGCGGCGACCCAGCGGCTGGAGCGCGGTCGCGGGATGGCCGGCGCGTGCAGGGCGGGCAGGGCTCGGTCCCGCAGGGCCGGACCGAGCAGAGCTCGACGCAGGGCCTGGATCAGTAGGCCGGCGGTGATGCCGAGCAGGACCAGGACGAGTGTCGCGGTCTGCAGGGGCGGGAGGTCCTGAGCCATGGCGGCGTCCAGGGCGAGGCGGCCGAGCCCTGGAATGTTGAAGATCTTCTCCACCGCGACGGCACCGCCGACCAGCGCCACGACGGTCGGCAGGAGTTGCGGGAGCACACCGGCCAGCGCGCGGCGCAGCGCGTACCGTGCGATGCGGCGGGGTGCGAACCCGCAGGCGTACCAGGTCCGGGTCCACGGCTCCTGGAAGGCGGCGGGCAGTGCCTGGTCGAGCAGACCACCGATCATCGCCCCGGACGGCACACCGAGGGCCAGTGAGGGCAGCACCATCGAGGCGGGTCCCTCCCACCCACTGGAGGGGAACCAGCCCAGCCACACCCCGCACACGGTGGCGAGCAGTGAGGCGAGCAGGAACTTGGGCGGCGCGGCGAGGACGGCGGCCCCGGTGGCCCCTCTCGCCAGGTGCAGCCGACGCCGGGATCCGAGATGCAGGGTGCGGGCACTGATCAGCGCGGCGACAGCCACGGTGACCACGAGCGCGCCGAGCATCAGCGTGAAGGACACGGCGAAGGCGCCCGTCACCTGGGGCAGGACCGCTTCGCCCGACACCCAGGAGGTGCCCGCGTCACCCTGCGGCAGCCCCTCAAGCCACTGCGCGAAGTGGATGAACGGTCCCTGGTCCAGGCCGAGTTGGTGTCGTACGGCGGCCAATTGCGCGGGAGTGGGGTCCTGGTCGCCGGAGCGGGCCCGCAGGACCGTCAGCGCGGGGTCGTTCCCGGACAGCCAGGGCAACAGGGCCACGGCCGTCAGCAGTACGGCCCCGGCGGCGAGACGGCCGAGGCCCGCGCGCCACTGGGCCGGGCGGGCGTCGGCACTGACCGGCGTGATGCTCATCGGCAGCTACTTCAGGCGGGTGTCGACGTCGACCAGGGAACGCTCGCGAGGGTCGAGGAGCACACCCTCGACCTTTGGGGAGACGCCCTGGACGACCTTCTCGTGGACCAGCGGTACGACGGCGTCGGTGCGCAGGATGTCCGCCTCGGCCGACATGATGTCCTGCTGTCGCTTGGCCGTGTCGCCTTCCTCGGCGGCCGACTTGATCGCCTGGTCCACCTTGGAGTCCTTCAGACCGGCGATGTTGTAGACGCCGTCGCTCGCGAAGTCGCTCGCGAGGTAGGCGACCGCGTCGCCGGTGTCGAGGAGGGTCACCCGGGAGAGGATGACGGCGTCGTACTTGCCGGCGAGCAGGTCGGCCTCCATCTGCGTGTACTCCCGTACGTCCTGCTTCACGGCGAACCCGGCCTTCTCCATCTGCTGCTCCAGGACGGTGGCGGCCTCGGGCAGTTCCGCGCGGTTGGTGTAGGTGGCCAGGCGCAGGGTCCTCCCCTTGGTCTTCGCCCTGACCTGTGCGGCCGTGGCGGCCTGGGCGCGGCCGGTGACCTTCACCCGCTTGTCGGCGGCCCAGGACACGGCGGGCCCGAACAGGCCCTGTGCGGGGTCGGCGTACCCGCCGAAGACCGAGTCGACGAGGGCGGAACCGTCCACGGCCTCGCGGGCCGCAGCCCGCAGCGTGGCGTCGGTGAAAATGCCGCTTCGGGTGTTGAGGATCAGGCTGTCGGTCCGCACGGAGGGCACTACGTGGCGCGTGTCCTTGGGCAGGAGCTTCGCCTGGGCCGTGGGGATCCACTCGGCGATGTCGACGTCACCGGCACGCAGGGCGTTGGCCCGCGCGGTGCCGTCGGCGATCCAGGTCACGTCGATGCCGGGCGCCTTGGCCTTGCCGCCCCAGTAGCCGTCGAAGCGGTCGAGCGTGGCGCCGGTCTTGCCGGTGAGCTTCGTGATCTCGAACGGACCGGTTCCGGTGCCGACCGGGTTGGCCGTGCCGTCCTTGCCGTACGCCTTCGGCGAGAGGATGCTCAGCGCCGGGCTGGCCAGCCGCAGCGGGAGCACCGGGTCGGCGGCCTTGGTGCTGATGGTGACGGTGTCGGCGTCCTCCGCCTTCGCCGTCAGGGACACGTCGCTGAGGACGCGGGGCTTGGGTTCGGCCGCGCCCGCGTGGTCGAGCGCGTCGACCACGGATTCGGCGGTGACCCGGGTGCCGTCCTGGAAGGTGGCCTTGCGCAGCTCGAAGGTCCAAGTGGTGTCGTTCTGCTGCTTCCAGGACTTGGCCAGCGCGGGCACGGCGGCCCCGTCCCGGTCCAGCGCCGTCAGGCCCTCGGCCACGGACAGCTTGCTCAGCACGGTGGCGTCGTTGCTGTACGGCGACAGGGCCTGCACCGGAGGTACCGCGAGAGCGATCCTCAGCCGACCCGCCGAACCGCCTTGGGCATCCGTACCCGCGCTCCCCTCGCCGGACACGAAACAGCCGGCCAGCAGCGGGGTGAGAGCGAGGGCCGCGAAGAAGCCACGGAAGGTCGTACGCATGGGGATCCTGTCGTGCGGGGAGAAGGCGGTCCTGCCCCCGGCCACACCAGGTGGGGAGAAGGGGACCGGGTCATCATATAAGGCAAGGCTTCCCTTAGTTACCTCGATACCCGGGTGTGAACGAATCCTTGACTCCCCGGCATGTTCGGGGTTTCGGAACGCCGTGGCAGCCTCCGTCCGATCACGCCGCCCTCCGACGACGCCGTCGTCATGTCACGGAGTCGGCCGGCGATCTCCGACCCACCAAGGGGCGGCGACCCGCTTCTTGCATATGATGTGCAGGTGAATCTCCTCTGCATTAGGGTTGCCGCCGGTGACCCGTCACGCCCTGTTCCGACTGCCCGGCATCGCCCTCCGTCCGTCCGCCCTCGGCTTCCTCGGCCTGGGCGCCCAACCGCCCTTCCCCGAGTGGGGCCTGCTGCTCGCCGAGCACCGGCCCAGGGTCAGGGGGCCCGGTCGGGCCGGACGGGCCGAACTGTCCGCGTCCGGGGCGACGGACGCCCCCGCGCTTGCCATCTCTCCCCCAGACACCCCCTGACGGACACCACATGACCGCCATCTCCCGAGTCCTGGCTCGCCGAACCGCCCGCGCACCGCAGCGCCGCCGCGAGCGGACCTGGAAGAACCTTTCACCGCTGCTGCGACTGCTGATCCTGACCCAACTCGCCTTCAACGTCGGCTTCTACGCCGTCCTGCCGTTCCTCGCCGAACACCTCGGCACCGCGATCGGCATGGCCGGCTGGATGGTCGGCTTCGTCCTCGGCCTCAGAACTTTCAGCCAACAAGGGCTGTTCCTGGTCGGCGGCGGGCTCGTCGACCGCTACGGCGTACGTCCGGTCGTCCTCGTCGGCTGTGCGCTGCGGATCGCCGGGTTCGCCTGGCTCGGGTACGCGCAGGCGGCTTGGGCCGTGATCGGAGCGGTGGTCGTGATCGGTCTCGCCGCTGCGCTCTTCTCCCCCGCCGTGGAGTCCGAGGTGGCCCGGCAGGCGGTGGTCTGGGAGCAGGAGGGCCACGGCCCGCGTACCCGGGTCCTCGCCCTGTTCAGCGTGGCGGGCCAGGCCGGCGCCTTCGTCGGCCCACTGATCGGCGCGCTGCTGCTCGCCGTGGACTTCCGTACCGCCTGCCTCGCCGGGGCCGGGGTCTTCGTCCTCGTCCTCGCCGGGCATGCGTGGCTGATGCCGCAGCACATCCCCGGCCGGGTCCGCACCCGGCAGCGGGGCGGGATGCGCGCGATGGTGCGCAACCGCCGGTTCCTCGCCCTGTGCTGCGCGTACGGCAGTTACCTGCTCGCCTACAACCAGCTCTACCTGGCCCTGCCGGACGAGGTGCAGCGTGCGACGGGTTCGCAGGCGGCCCTGTCCTGGCTGTTCGGGCTCTCCTCGCTGCTGGTCGTGTCCGCTCAGCTCCCGGTCACCCGCTGGGCCGGCGACCGACTCGACCTGCGCCGCTCCATGGCTTACGGGTTGCTGCTCATCGCCGCCGGCTTCGCCGTGGTGGCCGCCGCCCACCCGGCCGGCTGGACGGGAACCGAGGGGCTCCTGCCGTGCGCGGGCTTCGTCGTCCTGCTCACCCTCGGCCAGATGCTGGTGACGCCGGCCGCCCGCGCCTGGGTGCCCGACCTCGCCGAGGAAGGCCGCATCGGCCTCTACATCGGTGCGCTGTACTCGGTCTCCGGTCTGATCGTCCTCGTCGGCAGCTCGGCCACCGGCTCCCTGCTCGACCTGGGCCTCCCGGCCGCCGTCCCGTGGCTGGTCCTCGCCGCCGTCCCCGCCCTGGCGGTAGGGCTGCTCCCCCGCCGTCCCCAACGCGACGAGGGCACGGTCGCGAAGCCCTGAGGGCCACGCGACCGTGGCAGGGGTTCCCGCGGAGGGGCGGCTGGGCGGCGGGCGTGGCTGTGCGGGCCTTCCGTCGAGAACGAAGGCCCGCAGCTACGGCGGGCCCACAGGCGAACGCGGCTGCGCCGGGGAGCGCATGGCTGACCCGCCGCAGCCGCTTGTCATGCCGGGGCGAGGGTCAGAGGGCCGTGAAGGTCCACAGCAGGTTGGTGCTGCTGTTCCCGGACCACTGCTTGGTCACGGAGCCCGAGGGCACGTTGCCGCCGCCGTCGAGGACGAGGCCGGTGGCGCGGTTGGCGATCCAGTACTTGCCGTCACCCTGGTACTTGAGCTGCCACTGCTGGGTGGTGCCACCGTTCCAGGTCGCCTCCAGTGCGGCGGAGCCGTTCGTGGTGGCGCCCCCGCCGTCGGCGACCATGCCGTTGGCGCGGTTGACCAGCTTGTAGTAGCCGTTGCCGAGCTCGACGGCCTGCCACTGCAGGTTGGTGCTGCCGTTCCAGGTCCACTGCTTGAGGTTGGAGCCGCTGGGGACGTTCCCGCCGCTGTCCAGCACCAGCCCGTCGGTGACGTTGGTGATCCTGAACCACGCCGCGGGGTTGAGCTGCACCTTCATCGACACGACGGCGTCGTTGTTGCCGGTGCCTCGCAGGTCGGCGTTGTCGGAGGTGAAGGTCCAGGCGGTGCCGGTGAAGTTGTCACCGGAGTAGCCGATGATCTGGTAACCGGGGGCCAGCTTCAGCGACGACAGGCTCCTGCTGGGCAGGCCGGCGAGCGTCAGCTGGTCGGCGTTGTAGGAGCCGATCTGGAGCACGGAGGAGGCGCCGGAGTAGTTGACGTCCTGGTAGACCACGGCCCCGGACAGTGGCTGCAGGGTCGGGATCCGGCCGGAGAAGGTCAGCTTCACGACGTAGGCGAGGGCGGAGAACGGCGCAGACGACGACGGCAGGGTCACGTGCAGCCCGGCCGAGTCCTGCGTCGGCGTGGGCAGGTTCGTGTAGGTGCCGGCGGTGGGGTTCAGCAGCTGCGCCGAGGCCAGGGAACCGACGTTGATCCGGGCCGAGTTGAGCGTCGATATCGTCAGCGTGCTCCCCGGCCAGCCGAGGACCGTGGCGTACAGGACGGTGTTGTTCTTGTTCCGGGTGAAGCGGATGTCCTGCGCGGTGCCGGCTTGCGGGGCGGTGAAGGACCCGCCGCCCATCCGCGTGGGACCTTCGCCGTACACCGTCCAGGCCCGGGTCGAGTAGATCGACTCGCCGAAGCGCTTCAGGTAGTCGCCGATGCCGAGGAGGATGTCCTTCTGTGCCTGGGGGATCGTGCCGTCGGCCATCGGGGCGATGTTGAGCAGCATGTTGCCGTTCTTGCTGACCCGGTCGATCAGTGAGTGCAGCATCTGCTGGGTGCTGTAGTAGCCGATGCCGTTGGTGTAGCACCAGCTGGAGCTGGAGATGCTGTCGTCGGTGAGCCAGTAGGGGGCGGTGATGTCGGCGGGGCCGCCACGCTCGTAGTCGAAGACCTCGCCGTGGCTGTTGAAGCCGTCCTTGTAGGTGGCGACGACTTCGCGACCCCAGGTGTTCGCCTGGTTGTAGTAGTACGACAGGAAGTTCAGCCGCTGGGTCTCGTCGACCTTGGACAGGTCGAAGTCCTCCCAGAGGATGTCGGGCTGGGCGAGGTCGATGACCTCCTTGAGCTTGTCGTACCACAGCTGGTTCTCCGCCGTGGTGCCCAGCTGCCCGTACAGCTTCTGCAGGCTCGGGTCGGACTGCGCCGGCACGTGGTCGTAGTAGCCGTTGAAGTTGAACGCGTGGTGCATGGCCACCAGGAGCTTCAGCCCCTTGCCGCGGATGGAGTCGGTGAACAGCTGGAGCAGGTTGAGCTTCGGGCCCTTGGCGACCGAGTTCCACTCGTTGACCTGGCTGTTCCACATGGAGAAGCCGTCGTGGTGTTCGGCGACCGGTCCGGCGAACCTCGCGCCCGCGTCGACGAACAGCTGCGCCCACGCGTCGGGGTCGAAGTTCCCGCCCGCCGACTTCAGCTTCGGTGCGAACTGTACGAAGTTGCCCGCCAGGTCCTTCGCCCCGTTGATGAAGTTGTGGTAGGGCCACGCGGACGGGTCGCCGTAGGTCGCGATGTGGTGCTGGTTGCACGAGTCGCCGCTGATGTACATCCTGCGCGGATACCACTCGTTCCCATAGGCCGGAACGCTGAAGACGCCCCAGTGGAAGTAGATGCCGAACTTGGCGTCCTGGAACCACTCGGGGGCGGGCGGGTGCTGGTCGACCGAGGTCCACGCCGGTGTGTAGGTGCTCGGTGCCGCCTGTGCGACGCCGGCCCCGAGGCCGCCGCCGGCGATGGCGGCCGCCGCGACGCATGTGGCTCCGGCCAGGAACTGGCGTCTGTTCAACGAGCTCGACATGAGGACATCCCTGAAGTGGGGGACAAGGGAAGACGCGACGCCCGCGGCACTGGAGTGCCGGACGTTACGCACGAAGTTCGACCATGTGACGTACTGATGTCAACGGGCGTGCAGGGATGAAAGCAACCTCTTGACCCTTGGTTTCATGCCTGTTTAGCACTTTATGTCCAGTTTTTCCCAGGCCAGACATGGAATGTTTCCGCACCACACGAGGCTGGCGAGGCCACGCGGGAAGTCCGCAGACACGCCGTCGGCGCATCACAGACACGCATCATTGATGGGATTTATTTAGCCGACTGGTCACCACAGCGAGCTCCGAGCCCACCTACTTTCCAGCGATTTCTCCCGAGACCTAGACAGCACCCTCGGTCGCCACCTATACATACATCCCATCTCTTCGACGCGGCGACATGGGACTGTCGCCCTGCGAACCGTCTCCCGCTCCGGGACCAGCGCGAGGAATCACCGATGAGACTCAGAACCGCTCTCTGCTCCACCGCCTCGGCCCTGTCCGCCCTGGCGCTGCTCAGCGCTTGCAGCAGTGGCTCGGGCACCGCTTCCACGTCGAGCGGCGCACCACTGGTCGGCGTCGACTACCCCCGTTCCGACACCGACTTCTGGAACTCGTACATCAAGTACACGCCGGAGTACGCCAAGCAGCTCGGCCTCTCGCTGAAGACCACCAACTCGCAGAACGATGTCGCCAAACTCACCGCCAACGCCCAGACGTTCATCAGTCAGGGCGTCAAGGGCATCGCGATGGCCCCGCAGGACACCGCCGCCATCGCGCCGACCCTGTCGCAGCTGGAGGCGAAGAAGATCCCGGTCGTCACCGTCGACACCCGCCCGGACACCGGCAACGTCTACATGGTCGTCCGGGCCGACAACCGCGCGTACGGCGAGAAGGCCTGTCAGTACCTGGGCACCAAGCTCGGGGGCAAGGGCAAGGTCGTCATGCTCCAGGGCGACCTGTCCTCCATCAACGGCCGTGACCGCACCGAGGCGTTCAACGACTGCATGAAGAAGAACTACCCCGGCATCAAGGTCTTCGGTGAGGCCACCAACTGGGACGGCGCGGTCGCCGCGCAGAAGCTGCAGACGGACCTGACCGCCAACCCGGACATCAAGGGCGTCTACATGCAGTCCAGCTTCGCGCTGTCCGGGACGCTGCAAGTCCTCAAGCAGAAGGGACTGCTGGTCGGCCCGAAGGACAAGAAGCACGTGTTCGTCGTCTCCAACGACGGCATCCCCGAGGAGCTGAAGGACATCGCCGCGGGCCAGATCGACGCCACGGTCTCCCAGCCGGCCGACCTCTACGCCAAGTACGCCCTGTACTACCTGAAGGCCGCGATCGACGGGAAGAAGTTCCAGCCCGGCAAGACCGACCACGACAGCACCATCGTCAAGGTCCGCGACGGGCTGCTCGAGGACCAGCTCTCGGCTCCGCTCGTCACCGCCGACGGGGGCACCTACGGCGGCGTGCCCAGCGTCAAGAGCGACGACAAGTCCCTGTGGGGCAACAACCTCGGCTGAACGACCTCGGCTGATCACACGCCCCGAAGACGAATGACGAACACACCAAGGCGGTTGAGATGAGCGACGGGGAACCAGCACTCCGCCCCGCACCCGCCCCGGCGGACGACGGACGGGTCCGGGAGGATCCGCCCGTCGTCGAGGCGACGGGCATTGTCAAACGATTCGGTCCGACAGTGGCCCTGAACGGCGCCGGGATCACCATCAGGCCCGGCGAGACCCATGCGCTCGTCGGCCGCAACGGAGCCGGCAAGTCGACCCTGGTGTCCGTCCTGACCGGCTTGCAGGCTCCGGACGAGGGGACGGTGGCCTTCGGCGGCGACCCGGCGCCGCGGCTCACGGACCGGGACGCCTGGCGGCAGCGCGTGGCCTGCGTCTACCAGAAGTCGACGATCATCCCCACGCTGACCGTGGCCGAGAACCTGTTCCTGAACCGGCACGACCGCGGCCGCCATCGCCTCATCAGCTGGCAGGGGGTGCGTCGCCGCGCACGGGACCTGCTGTCGACCTGGTCCGTGGACGTCGACCCGCAGACCCCCGCGGGTGATCTCAGTGTGGAGCAGCGGCAGTTCGTGGAGATCGCCCGCGCACTGTCCTTCGGCGCCCGGTTCATCATCCTCGACGAGCCGACCGCCCAGCTCGACGCGGCCGCGATCAACCGGCTCTTCGACCGCATCCGCGACCTGCAACGCCAGGGCGTGACCTTCCTGTTCATCAGCCACCACCTGCAGGAGATCTACGAGATCTGCGACATGGTGACGGTGTTCCGGGACGCCCGCCACATCCTGACCGCCCCGGTCGCGGAGCTCCCCCGCACGGAGCTCGTCGCCGCCATGACCGGGGAGGCCGCGGCCGACCGGCGCGGGGATCGTGCGAGCACCGTCGACACGGCGGTCACGCCGGCGCTCAGCGTCCAGGGCCTGAGCGGCGAGACCTACGGCGACATCACGTTCCAGATCGGTGCCGGGGAGATAGTCGGGCTCGCGGGAGCAGCGGGCAGCGGACGTACCGAGGTGGCGGAGACCGTCGTGGGACTGCGGACCGCCGACAGCGGTGAGGTCAGGATCGCCGGCAACCGTCCGCGGCCCGGCAGCGTGCCCGCCGCGCTCGCCGCAGGCGCCGGGTTCGTCCCGCAGGACCGGCACCACCAGGGCTTCGTGCCCGACATGTCGATCGCGGACAACGCCACGCTGTCCGTGCCTCGCAGGCTCGGCAGGAACGGATTCCTCAGCCGCAGCCGACGCGACCGGCTCGCCGAGGGGATGATCGAGAACCTGGCGATCAAGACGCCCGGACCCGACCTGCCCGTCTCCTCGCTGTCCGGAGGCAACCAGCAGAAGGTCGTCATGGCCCGCGCGCTCGCCGACGACCCCCGGCTGCTGGTCCTGATCAACCCGACCGCGGGCGTGGACGTGCGCTCCAAGGAGTTCCTCCTCGGCAAGGTCGAGGAGACCGCGGAGACCGGCACCGGAGTGCTCATCGCCTCCGACGAACTCGACGACCTGCGCATGTGCGACCGGGTCCTGGTGATGTTCCAGGGCCGGGTGACCACAGAGATCGCCCGCGGCTGGCACGACCACGACCTGGTGGCCGCGATGGAAGGAGTGGAACTCGATGCCTGAAACCGTCCTCGCGGACACCCCCGCCCCCGGGACCAGGGAGCCGAAAGCCAGGCGCACCGGCCTGTTCGGCGGCCGGCTCCAGGTCGCCCGGCTGCGCGACCTCGCCCTCGTCCCGGCCATCGTGGTCATCGCGATCGTCGGCCAGATCGTCAACCCGGTGTTCCTGCAGGCGGACAACCTCATCAACGTCCTGCAGACCATGTCCGAGATCGCCCTGCTGGTGCTGGCCCAGACGATGATCCTGATCGTCAAGAAGATGGACCTGTCGCTGGAGTCCACCATGGGCCTCGCACCGGGCGTCGCGGCCTGGCTCGTCGTCCCCGCCGGAGCGGGACACGGCCTCGGCCTCCTCCCCGGCGCATGGGCGATTCCCGTCACGCTC
>NZ_PQSR01000089.1 GCF_002920635.1 Streptomyces sp. Ru72
GGTGCGCAGGGACGCGGGCAGGCGCTCGCCCGTTCCGCCGGTGGCGGTCATGAGGTTGTCTCCAGGTAGCTCTCGAACAGCTCTGCGGTGAGTGCGAAGGGCTCTGCGTCCTCGCCCCACAGCTCGCGCGCGTCGAATCGCACCGAGTAGACGTGCTGGGGGTTCTCGCCCTGGAAGTGGGCGTTGGTGTCCGGCAGCACGGAAGCGGGCTGAATGCGCTCGACGACTCCGGTGTGGCCCCGCAGATAGCGCGCGAGTCTGGTGTGCCCGGGCGGTGACATGTCCTTGGCGCGCACACGCTCGCCGACGGCGAAGGCCGGCGCGGTGTCCACGGAGCGCAGCGAGCCCGCGCCGACCGGCGCGGCGGTCGGCCTGTAGTCGGGTCGAGGGGCGGGGACCGGTGGCTCCTCCACCTGTTCGCCGCGCAGGTTGCGGGCGCGGGCGTCGATCGCGCCCGCGGCCAGGGTGGCGCTCTCGGTGAGCATCAGCTCCGCGCCGTTGAGCCAGCGCCCGAAGTAGCCCTCGTCCAGGTAGGCGGCTCGGTCCAGGCGCTCGTGCGCGTGCCGGAAGGCGTCCGGGTTGTAGCCGCCGCACGCGATGCGGCTGGAGACGAGCGCCAACGCGAAGGCCCTGCCCTGCCAGGGCTCCTCGAAGACCGGTTCATCCTGCCTCGGCGGGTGAGCCGGGCCCCAGCCGGAGGTACCGCCCATGTCCGCGACACCATCCATGGCATCACCTCTCGCATGTCCGGCGCGGCAAGGACCAGCGGGTCCTCGTCGCGCTCCGCCGCCGCGCGGCCACAGGTGGCCGTGATCCGCCTACTCGTCCCAGGCCTGGAGGAGAACCTGCTCGGTGATCCTGCCGTTCCGCAGCGACGCCATCGAACTGGCCAGCACCCGCACGCCGTCCGGGTACTCGCAGGACTCGGTGAACGCGACATGGTCGCCCTGGACGACGCACTGGTCCAGGTGGTGGGTCATGTCCCGGCTGTAGACGTCGCTGAGCATCTCGCTGATCTGGTCCCGGCCGTGCAGGACCTTGGGGTGGCTGGGCTGGGTGTTGCGGTCGACGACGCGTATCTCCGCGTCGTCCGCGTACAGCGACAGCAGAGCCGTCGTGTCTTCTCCTTCGATGCCCCGGCGCAGAGCCTCCGTGTCGAAGCCGGCGCCTGCCGCGGTGCCCATGGTGACCTCCTTCGACCTCCTTGGAAGGCCGCGGCCCGGCGAGCGGCGGGCCGCTTGAGGGCCTCTGCTTCGAGCCTCCCCCCGGCGCGCGGCACAGGCAAACGCGCCGGGGCCGGTGCGCCTCTCGGGTGAGCGGCGCCGGGGGCCCGTGACCGCGAGCCGCGGGGTGCCGTTGCTGAAAGCATGTTCTCAACACGACGCATCGTCGCCGCGGTCGGTCTCGCCGTGGGCGCAGCCGGTCTCGGCGCGCCGCCGGCCACCGCGGCGACCGCAGGCACCACGGACGCCGGCAGGCTCAACCCGGTCACCATGCTCGACTCACTGGCCCGCAGCGGGGTCCCCGCGGAGCACCGGAACGAGATTCCGCGGCTGTCCGGCCAACTGGCGGGCATGAACCACCTGCGCGACATCAACCAGCTCCACCAGGCCACCGATCTGGCCGCCCCCGTCACGGGGCTGCTCCCGGCCGTCCAGTAGCGCGGCGACTGCGCAAGGCCCCCGGTCGTCGACGGCCGGGGGCCTTGACATTCCCCGGGGCCCGCCGGAGCATCGCGGTGATCAGTGAATAGGCTTTCACTACGCGAACAGAGGAAACCGTCGTGCCCGTCTCCCGCGAACTGTTCATCGGCGGCAAGGACGTGCCCGCCGCGTCTGGCCGCACCACGGTCGACGTCAACCCCTACACCGGTGATGTGTACGCCACCGTGGCGGCCGCCGGGCCGGAGGACGTCCGACGCGCGGTGGACGCGGCGGACGCGGCCTTCCCCGCCTGGGCGGCCCTCGCACCCTTCGCCCGTCGCGCGATCTTCCTCAAGGCGGCCGATCTGCTGGACGCCCGTGGTGAACAGGTGGCCGAGATCATGGCGCACGAGGCGGGAGGCACCCGGCCGTGGGCCTACTTCAACGTGGCCCTGGCCGCGAACATCCTGCGCGAGGCGGCAGCCGCGATCACCGCCCCGCGCGGTGAGGTCCTCAGCGCTCAGGAGGCGGGTGCGCTCGGACTCGCCGTGCGCGAACCGCTGGGCGTGGTGGCCGCGTTCGCGCCGTGGAACGCCCCGGTCATCCTCGGCGTACGGGCCGTTGCGGCGCCGCTCGCCGCGGGCAACACGGTGGTCGTCAAGCCCAGTGAGGACGCGCCGATCGCCTGTGGGCTGCTGGTCGCGGACGTGCTGCGCGAGGCCGGGCTGCCGGACGGCGTTCTGAACGTGGTCACCAACGACCGCGAGGACGCGGCCGAGATCGCCGAGGCACTGATCAGCGACGAGCGGGTGCGGGCGGTCAACTTCACCGGCTCGACGGGCGTGGGCCGGATCATCGGTGAACTGGCCGCGCGTCACCTCAAGCCCTCCGTCCTCGAACTGGGCGGCAAGAACGCGGTCATCGTGCTGGACGACGCCGACGTGGACTACGCCGTCGACGCGGTCGCCTTCAGCGTGTTCATGAACGCCGGGCAGATCTGCATGTCCGGCGACCGGATCCTCGTCCACGAGTCCGTCGCCGAGGAGTTCACGGAGAAGTTCACCGCCAAGGCGGCCTCGCTGCGGGCAGGAGATCCGGCGCATCCGCAGACCGTGGTCGGGCCGCTGGTCAGTCCGTCGGCCGCGCAGCGGGTGGCCGGCCTGGTGCGGGACGCGGTGGCCAAGGGAGCGAAGGTCCTCGTCGGAGGGGAGCCCGAGGGCGCGGTGCACCCGGCGACCGTCCTCACCGGTGTGGCGAAGGATGCGGAGCTGTACCACGCCGAGTCGTTCGGCCCGGTGTGTGTGCTGCAGACATTCGCCGACGACGACACCGCGGCCGACCTCGCCAACGACACCGAGAACGGGCTGACCTGCGGCATCATCACCGAGAACGCCACCCACGGACTGGCCGTCGCACGCCGGGTGCGCACCGGGATCGTCCACATCAACGACCAGTCGGTGGCCGACGAACCGCACGCGCCCTTCGGCGGGGTAAAGGCCTCCGGTTACGGCCGCTTCGGCGGACGCTGGGGCATCGAGGCGTTCTCCAACACCCGCTGGGTCACCATCGCCACGCAGCACGCCCACTACCCCTTCTGACCGCGCTCACCGTCGCCTCTGCCCGCCCCGGCCCGCCCTGCGCGCCGGGGCGGGCCCGCGCCCTCGGGTGAACGGCTGAATCCCGGGCTTGTTCTCCGCGGCTTTCAAGGCAGTCGCTTGACTGAACTCCGTGCCTGGGATTGCCTGACGGCGCGGAGGTCACCGGATCGAAGGAGCAGCCGTGACCGTTCCCCGGGAGCCGCTGAGCTACCCGCTGCCGAGCGACAGCGCGCTGGAACCGCCCGCCGAATGGGCCGTGCTGCGGCGTGAGTGTCCCGTCGCCCGGGTGACGCTGCCCAGTGGCGACGAGGCATCGCTGCTGACCCGGTACGAGGACGTCAAACAGATCCTGTCCGACGAGCGGTTCAGCCGCCGACTGGACGCGGACGACGCGGCCCGGATCACGGCCACCAGGTCGGGCGGCGTGTTCAGCAACGAGATGGCACTGGCGATCCCGCAGAGCGGCGAGGCGCACCGGCGCTGGCGCCGGATGGTGACCAAGTGGTTCACCGCCAAGCGCATGGCCGCACTGCGTCCGGGCATCGAGGCGATGGCCGGACGGCTTGTCGACGCCATGGTCGAGCGCGGACAGCCCGCGGACCTCAGGGCGAGCCTCGCCTTCCCGCTGCCGGTGTGGGTGATCTGCGACCTGCTCGGCGTCCCGGACTCGGACCGGGACCGGTTCTCGTACTGGTCCGATGCCCTGCTCAACCTCACCCGCTACACCCAGGAGGAGGTCGACGAGGCGGAGGCCGAGTTCAACGCCTACATGACCGAGCACCTCGCCGCCGAGCGGGCCGCGCCCGGGGACGACCTGCTCGGCGAACTGATCGTCTCCACCGGACCCGACGGCTACCGGTTGTCCGACCGCGAACTGGTCGCCACCGGCAGGGGCCTGCTGGTCGCCGGGCACGAGACCACCGCCAACATGATCGGGAAGATGGTGGCCCTGCTGCTGTCCGACCGGAGCCGCTGGGAGCGGCTGCTGACAGACCGCTCGCTGGTGCGCTCCGCGGTGGAGGAGGCGCTGCGGTTCGACGCCAACGCCGGGATCGGCCTGCCGCGCTACATCGGCGAGGAGGTCGAGGTCGGCGGCACCCTCCTGCCGCGCGGCACGACCGTGATGTGCAGCATGGCCGCGGCCAACCGGGACGAAACCGCCTTCGAGGACGCCGGTGAGATGGCGCTCGACCGCAGCCCCAACCCGCATCTGGCCTTCGGCGTCGGAGCGCACTCCTGCCTGGGGCAGGGCCTGGCCCGCACCGAACTGCAGGCCGTCCTCGACGTGCTGCTGCGCAGGCTTCCCAGTCTGGACCTCGCCGTTCCGGCCGAGGACCTGCGACGGCTCGAGGGACTGGTCGTCGGAGGGCTGAGCGAAGTGCCCGTACGGTGGTGACCATGGCCCGCAGGGCGGTGTGGGGGAGCACGGAAGGCCCGGCGCGGGAAATTACTTGAGTTAGGCAACGATAGGCTAGACTCCTCGGTATGTCCCCTTCCCAGCCCCCCTCCTCCCCACCTCCCCGGAAGTGATCGAGATCGAGCGCGCGCTCAACCGCATCACCTACCTGAGCACGCGCGCCCGGCAGCACGACCGTCTGATGGCCCTGGCCGGTGTGCCCCTCGACCGCGCGGCAGTCGCGCTGCTGCGGCAGATCGCCGACTCCGAGCCCCTGCGCCCGGGGGAGCTGGCCAACCGGCTCGGAGTCGAGGCCTCCCACGTGACCCGGCAGGTGCAGCACCTGCAGAAGACCGGCTACGTCAGGCGGGCGCCCGACCCCGACGACCGCCGCGCCCAGCGCATCGAGCTCACGCCACGAGGCCGGGAGGCCATCGACCGTATCCGCGCCGCGGGCGTCCGGGGCATGCAGGCGGCCCTCGCCGCGTGGTCGCCCGACGACCTGAGGCAGCTGGCCACCCTGTTCCACCGCATGGTCGACGACTTCCTGGCCGCCGCCGTCGACGACGAGGCCTTCCAGGAGATCGTCGAGACCGCGCGCCCCTCGTCCTCCTGACCCGCCGCGTCGGCCGGCGGTGGCGAGGGACCGGGGCACGGCCGGTTCGGCTCCGTCTCGGCGATGCTCACGGCGTCCCTGGTGGCGTGGGGGTGTTCGCCTACTGGGGCCGTCGGCCGTGTCCCCGCGGGCGTCACCCGCTCCGAGGGTCCGCCGCCCGGTCGATCTGACTTCCGCCGCGCGGAACACGTGCGGAAGACGTGCCCTCCGCGCAAGGATCATGTGAGTGGGCCGCAGTGGCCCGCGCCGGGCGCGCACGACGCCCGCACCACCGACGGAAGGCAGCAGCACCATGGCGCAGGAAGTACGCGGCGTGATCGCCCCTGGCAAGGACGAGCCGGTGCGGGTCGAGACGATCGTCGTACCGGACCCGGGTCCTGGTGAGGCGGTGGTGAAGGTCCAGGCGTGCGGGGTGTGCCACACCGACCTGCACTACAAGCAGGGCGGCATCAGCGACGACTTCCCGTTCCTGCTCGGCCACGAGGCCGCCGGGATCGTCGAGTCGGTAGGCGACGGCGTCACCGAGGTCGCCCCCGGCGACTTCGTCGTCCTCAACTGGCGCGCGGTGTGCGGGAAGTGCCGCGCGTGTCTGCGCGGCCGCCCCTGGTACTGCTTCGACACCCACAACGCCGAGCAGAGGATGACGCTCGCTTCCACGGGGCAGGAGCTCTCCCCGGCCCTCGGTATCGGCGCCTTCGCGGAGAAGACGCTGGTCGCGGCCGGACAGTGCACGAAAGTCGACCCGTCCGTCTCGCCGGCCGTGGCGGGCCTCCTCGGGTGCGGGGTGATGGCCGGCATCGGCGCCGCCATCAACACCGGAGGCGTCGGCCGGGGGGACTCGGTCGCGGTCATCGGCTGCGGCGGTGTCGGTGACGCGGCGATCGCCGGATCGTACCTGGCGGGCGCCGCGAAGATCATCGCCGTGGACATCGACGACCGCAAGCTCACCACCGCCAGGGAACTGGGCGCGACGCACACCGTCAACTCCAGGGAGACCGACCCCGTCGAGGCGATCCGCGAGCTGACCGGCGGCTTCGGCGCCGATGTCGTCATCGAGGCGGTCGGTCGCCCGGAGACGTACCAGCAGGCCTTCTACGCCCGCGACCTGGCCGGCACCGTCGTCCTCGTGGGCGTTCCCACGCCCGAGATGAAGCTGCAACTGCCGCTGCTCGACGTCTTCGGACGCGGCGGCGCCCTGAAGTCCTCCTGGTACGGCGACTGTCTGCCCAGCCGTGACTTCCCGATGCTGATCGACCTGCACCGGCAGGGACGACTGCCACTGGAGAAGTTCGTGACCGAGACCATCGCCCTCGACGAGATCGAGAAGGCCTTCGAGCGGATGCACCACGGCGACGTGCTGCGCTCGGTGGTGATGCTGTGATGACCGCCCGCATCGACCGCCTCGTCACCTCCGGCACGTTCTCCCTGGACGGCGGCACCTGGGACGTCGACAACAACGTGTGGATCGTCGGCGACGACCACGAGGCGGTCGTCATCGACGCCGCCCACGACGCCGACGCGATCGCCGAGGCCGTCGGAGACCGGCGGCTCACCGCCATCGTGTGCACCCACGCCCACAACGACCACATCGACGCCGCCCCCGCCCTCGCGGAACGGACCGGCGCGCAGATCTGGCTCCACCCCGACGACCTGCCGCTGTGGAAGCTCACCCACCCCGACCGCCTCCCCGACCACTGGCTGGCCGACGGCCAGGTCATCGAGACGGCCGGCACCGACCTGACCGTCCTGCACACCCCCGGCCACGCGCCCGGCGCGGTCTGCCTCTACGACGCGGGACTCGGCACCGTCTTCACCGGCGACACCCTCTTCCAGGGCGGCCCCGGCGCGACCGGACGCTCCTGGTCCCACTTCCCGACGATCATCGACTCGATCCGTGACCGGCTGCTGACCCTCCCGCCCGACACTGTGGTCCGCACCGGGCACGGCGAGGCGACGACCATCGGCGACGAGGCGCCCCACCTCGAGGAGTGGATCGCCCGCGGCCACTGAGCCGGCGGCAACCGGAACAGGCCGCACGTGAAAAGGCGACAGGAGATGTCCGGCTTCCGCGAGACGGTCGACGCGCAACGGTCCAACGAACGCGGAGGTCGGGTATGCCGGGACCACTTCAGGGCAAGGTCGCACTCGTCGCCGGGGCGACGCGGAGCGCGGGGCGGGGCATCGCCGTGGAACTCGGCGCCGCCGGGGCCACGGTCTACGCCACCGGGCGCAGCACCCGCCGGCGGCGCTCCGAGTACGACCGGCCCGAGACCATCGAGGACACCGCCGACCTGGTGACCGCGGCCGGTGGGCACGGCATCGCCGTACCCACCGACCACCTCGTTCCCGCCCAGGTGCGCGCCCTGGTGGACCGCATCGACCGCGAACAGGGGCGCCTGGACATCCTCGTGAACGACATCTGGGGCGCCGAGAAGCTGTTCGAATGGGACACCCCGGTGTGGGAGCACGACCTCGACAAGGGGCTGCACCTGCTGCGGCTCGCCCTCGACACCCATGCCATCACCAGCCACCATGCGCTGCCCCTGCTGCTGCGCACCCCCGGCGGCCTGGTCGTGGAGATGACCGACGGAACCGCCGAGTACAACCGCGACACCTACCGGGTCTCCTTCTTCTACGACATCGCCAAGGCGGCCGTGCTGCGCATGGCGTTCGCCCTCGGCCACGAACTGGGGCCACGCGGCGCCACCGCGCTCGCCCTGACCCCCGGCTGGCTGCGCTCGGAGCTCATGCTCGAGCTGTACGGGGTGACCGAGGACAACTGGCGCGACGCCCTCGCGCGCGAACCCCACTTCTGCATCTCCGAGAGCCCGTACTACGTCGGCCGCGCCGTCGCCGCGCTGGCCGCCGACCCGGACGTCTCCCGCTGGAACGGCGCGTCGCTCTCCAGCGGACGGCTCGCCCAGGTCTACGGCTTCACCGACCGGGACGGCAGCCGTCCCGACGCCTGGCGCTACCTCGTCGAGGTGCAGGACGCCGGCAGGCCGGCGGACGCGACGGGATACCGCTGACCCCGGCGGCCACCGTGCGGCGGGGCTGAACGGCGCCCAGGATGGGCAGGGAACACGTCGTCCTGGGCGACGGCGCCCCCAAGGGTGACGACGGTCGGCTCCGGCCGGTCCACGGTGCCCGGCCCCGCCCCGCTACGACGAAAGCAGGAGTCGCATGCAGTACGTGAAGCTCGGTTCGACGGGTCTCGAGGTGTCCCGGATCTGCCTGGGCTGTATGAGCTTCGGCCTGCCCGACCGCGGCACCCATACCTGGACCCTCGACGAGGAGGCCTCCCGGCCGTTGATCCGGCGGGCGCTCGACGCCGGCATCACCTTCTTCGACACCGCCAACGTCTACTCGGACGGCACCAGCGAGGAGATCGTCGGCCGGGCACTCGCCGAGTACGCCCGGCGTGACGAGATCGTCCTGGCGACCAAGGTGCACGGCCGGATGCGGCCCGGACCCAACGGCGGCGGCCTGTCCCGCAAGACCATCATGACGGAGATCGACCACAGCCTGCGCCGCCTCGGCACCGACTACGTCGACCTCTACCAGATCCACCGCTTCGACCCCACGACCCCCGTCGAGGAGACGATGGAGGCCCTGCACGACGTGGTCAAGGCGGGCAAGGCCCGCTACATCGGTGCCAGTTCGATGTACGCATGGCAGTTCTCCAAGGCGCAGTACACGGCCCGGCTGAACGGCTGGACACGCTTCGTCTCCATGCAGAACCACTACAACCTCCTCTACCGCGAGGAGGAGCGCGAGATGCTGCCGCTGTGCGCGGACCAGGGCGTCGGCACCCTGCCCTGGAGCCCACTGGCCCGCGGGCGCCTCGCCCGTGACTGGGACGAGACCAGCGAGCGCAGCCGCACCGACGAGTTCGGCAAGAAGCTCTACCAGGAGGGCGACCGGGAGATCGTCGAGGCGGTGGCCTCGGTCGCCTCCGAACGGGGCATCCCGCGCGCCCAGGTCGCCCTGGCCTGGCTGCTGCACCAGGACACCGTCGCCGCACCCATCGTCGGCGTCACCAAACCCCAGCACATCGACGACGTCGTCGCGGCGGTCGACATCGAGCTCACCGACAAGGAGATCCAGGCACTCCAGGAGCCGTACACGCCGCACGCGATCAGCGGCCACTGACGTCTGCCGTCCACAAGGGGCCGGTGCGCGATGCGCGCACCGGCCCCTTCGTGACGCGGTTCAGGGAGAGTCGGCCAGCCACGGCCTGACCTGCCGGCGCGCCTCATGCAGACGGGACTTCAGGGTGCCCAGCGGGACACCGACGCGTTCGGCGACCTCCGCGTACTCCAGTTGGCAGATGTCCCGGTACACCAGCGGCGCCACCAGGTGCGGGTGTTCGCGCTCCAGCCGCTCCAGCGCCTCCAGCAGGTCCACGCGGGACCCGGCGATCACCCTGGTGGTGCGCGGATCCACGTGCTGCGCGGCGTCGATGGCCGCCGGCTGCTCGGCGGCCCGCCGCTTCAGCTCCCGGTACCTCTGCCGGGCGCAGTTGGTGACCACCGTGTACAGCCAGGTGCTGAAGCGGCTGCGGCCCTGGAACGTCGTGATCCGCCGGGCAACCTGCAACAGCACGTCCTGCGCCGCCTCCTCGGCGTCCTCCCGGCACGGCAGGAAGCACCCGCAGCGCCGCACCACCTCCTGTTGGATCCGCTGGAGCAGCGCGTCCACCGTGACCGGCGCCGGCCGACCGCGGAGGCCTTCGCCGACGAACTCGACCGGCTCGCCGGACCGTCGTCCGCGCCGGCCCCCCGGCGGCCCCGCCGCCGTCGCGGCGGCGCGGTCCTCGCCCTGGCCGCGGTGGCCGTCGCGGGCGCCGCCGGAACCGCCACCACCCTGCTGCTGCGGCACACCGCTGCGGCGAACGTGACCGTGCAGGACTCCACCGGGCGCCTGCGCGCCGCCGTGCCCGCGGCCGGGGCCGACAGTTGCGCGACGCCGGCTGGAACCCCCGGGGAACTGGGCCTGCCGGCCGTGCAGGAGCCCGCCCTCGCCGTCGCGGACGACCTCTCACGCTGGCAGGACCTGAGCACTTCTGTGAACGGGGCGTTCATCGGGCTGAGCGAGCACGGGGACCCCTCCGCCAAGGTGCGCGCACTGGACCACGCCGGCTGCCGCTACGAGGGCAGCCGTGACTACCGCGGCACGGTCTGGCAGGGCCGCATACGCACCTGGAACGACTGCGACGGAGGCAAGGGCTCCGTGACGGAGGCCGCCCTCGCCCCGGCAGACGGCGCGGACGGACCCCGGGTCTACGTCCAGCTGCGCCAGGACGGCGGCAGCGACCGGACCGACCGGATCCTGGATTCGGTGCGTGTCACGGGCTGACGACCGACGCGACACGACCGGCGGCCGCCCCGACCGCGGCGGGACGCGCCGCCCGGCCCACTGAGGAACGCGCCGTCCCGTGCCCCCGTACACGCCGCGCGCCACAGCCGGACGTCGCGAACTTTTCCGCCCGAGCGGGCATCGGACAGAAGGACGGAGCATCTCGCTCCGTCGAGAACGCCCGCGCACGGCGCGGGCGGCACGAGCTGAGGAGCAATGGACATGGTGACCTTCCGGCGCGGCACATCGGGCCCCGACCTCGAGTGCACGGCCCCCTTCCTGACGGCGCGACGCGTGGTGTCCGCGCTGGGCGCGGTCGCCGCCCTGACGCTGCTCACCGCCTGCGGAGGCGACCACGGCACCGCGGGTGCTCCGCAGAAGCTGCCCGGCACGGCCCAGCCCGCCTCCGGCGACCGGTCGCCCGGCGGGGGCACCGCGACGAGTGCGGGCGGCACCTCCGCCGACCCCGCGGCATCGGGCGGCACCCGCCCCGCGTCCTCCGCGGCGGCCACCGGGGGCAGCACGACGAGCGGCAGCCGTTGTCACACGTCCGAACTGCGCGCGTCCGTCGGGGCGAACAACCCCGGAGCAGGGCAGGAGAACTTCCCCCTGGTCCTGACCAACCGCTCCGGACGCACCTGCACCATCGACGGCTACCCGGGCGCCGCCTTCGTGGACGCCTCCGGCAAGCAACTGGGCCCGGACCCCAAACGCAGGCCGGGCAGCCCCACGAAGGTCACGCTGGCGCCGGGCAGAAGCGCCTGGGCCGGACTGACCTTCTCCAACCCCGAGGTCAGCGGCGCCCGCACGGCCACACCCGCGGCCCTCCTGATCACCCCGCCGGACGAGAAGGCCACCTTGAAGGTGACGTGGTCGGGCGGTGCGGTGCCCGTGTCAGGGACCTCCTCCTCCGTCTTCCTGACGACCTTCCAGCCCGGCACCGGAGCCTGAACCGCCCTGCCTCCGACCCCGCTGCCCGCTCCCAGGCAGCGGGGTTCGTCAAGGAACCGCCACCGTTGTCACAGGACGGCAACACCTCTTTCGCCCCCCGATCTTCTCCGCCGCACCGGCCCATCGAACCCGTCGACCACACGGCACGACGGCTCCGCCCGGAGCCGCACGACGAGGAGACGGCGAGGAACATGAACGGCATCTCACGCAGGACAGTCGCCGCTCGGCGGCCGGGCGGAGTTCCCGGGCACGCCCGCGTCAGCCGCGGCGACCGCGAACTGAGCGGTCCCTCATCGGCGTTGTCCGCACCGGTAGAGCCGGAGACGGTCGGAGCCCGTGCCGCCGTACGCCGTCGGCGGCACCGCCGTGCAGTGCGTGGTGACCCAGCGAGTGATCGCGGTCGTGGTGGGCGACGCGACGGTACCGGTGTGCTGGGCCGTCGCTTCGTGCCGGGCGCTTGCCCCGTGGCCATCGGCCTTCAGCTGCCGCGCTGCCGCGCCTGTGCCACGGAGGGCGACGAAGCGCAGTTCGCCGGAGCCGACGAGTCGGCCGAGTCCGTCGGGGGAGGGGTAGGGGACCTGTCCGGTGAAGCCGCCCATGGGCAGCACGGGCGCGTCGGCTGCGATGACGTAGGGCGCGGCGTCCGCCCAGTCCGGCATGGCCACGAGGTACTTGGCGCCGTTCCGGTGCGCCGACAGGTAGGCCAGCAGCCGTGCGCGCGGCGGCGTGAGCCGGGTCGGTCCGCCGCTCCCCGAGCGGCTGGCGGGCCCCACCCTGCCCATGCCGCCCGGCTGGTTGTAGCGCGGGGACAGTGCTGATGCCGACCAAACGGCCGGTACCAGGAGCACGGCGGCGAGGCCGACCGCCAGGCCGGCCATGGCTGTTCGCGGCCGGCGGGCCAGCGGAGCGCGGCCTGCGCCGGTGAGTACCAGGGACACGACGCACAGGCCGACGGCGGCGGGAGCCGGCCACCCGAAGAAGTGGCGGTAGTGCAGGGTCAGGGCCGCGGCCCACAGGACGTTCGCGGCGGTCACCGCCGGAAGGCCCCAGGCGTGGCGGCTTCCGGCCCCGTACGCCCCCCAGGCCCGCACCAGGCCCGCACCGCTCAGCGCCGCGAGGGCCACGGCGACGACGCCCATGTAGTACGTGTGGCCGGTGACGCTGCCGAAGCTGAACGCGGCGAAGAAGGTGGCCAGCCACACTCCCCACAGCAGATACCCCGCGAGCGCCGGATCGGTGCGGGGGACACGGCGGCGCCGCGCGGCGGCGAGACCCCATGCAAGGGCGCACCCGGCCAGCGGGTACAGCCAGCCCGTCTGGGTGGCGAGGCCCGGGCTGAACATCTTGAGCACGCTGTTGCCCATGCCCGGGCCCCTGTGCTGTGCTCGCCCTGCGAGGCGGCCGGTGCGACCGGCCTCCCTCGCCGAACCGCCGTCACCCGGGCCGCTGTCGGTGGCCGCGTGGTCGGGGCCCGTCTCGCCGGTGACGACGCTGCCCGTGTCCGCCGCGTCCACACCCAGCGAGGTGAAGCGGGTCAGGAAGTTGTAGCCCACGACCATGCCCAGGGCCGAGTTGTTCGTGGTGCCGTCTATGTAGGGACGCGACTGAGCGGGGACGGCGGCCGCCACGGCAACCCAGGAGACCGACACCGCCACGGCGACCGCGCCGGTCACCGCGACATGGCCGATCCTGCGCCGCAGGCTGATGGGGGCGGCCACCAGATACGTGACGGCCAGGGCCGGCAGCACCGCCCAGGCCTCCAGCATCTTGCACTGGAACGCCACGCCGACCCAGACGCCGGCCGCCAGCAGGGTGCGCAGCCGGGCGCGCATGACGGCCCGCCAGGTGGCCTCGGCGGCCAGGAGCAGCAGCAGGACGAACGGCGCGTCCTCCACGATCGACCGGCCCAGCCCCACGGCCACCGGGGTGAGCGTCAGGAACGCCGCGGCCAGCAGCCCCGCCGGGACGCCGGCCCAGCGGCGCACCAGCAGGTGCAGGAGGAGGACGCAGGCCACGCCCTCGATCGCCTGGGGCAGCACCAGTGCCCAGGGGTGGAAGCCGAAGACCATGGCCGACAGCGCCTGCGGCCACAGGAAGCCGGGCTCCTTGTCGAGAGTGATGGAGTTGCCCGGGTCGAACGAACCGAAGAAGAACGCCACCGGGTTGTCGGTCATGCTGCGCACGGCGGCGGCGTAGAACGTGTGGTAGACGCTGTGGTCGATGCCCCACGTGCAGAGAATCGCCGAAAGCGCCGCAATGGCCGCCAGCACCGGGAGTTCGTAGCGCGGCCGTGGCGGCCGTGGCCTTCGGGGAGGTGGCTCCCCGTCGTGCGTGCGGGCCGCGGCGGTCCCGGCCGCCGTACCCCTCGTCGGTGTCGCGTCGCGCGCTGTGGTCTGCTCCGAATGAGCGCTGAGCATGGGTGGCCTTCCCGGACTGCCGCTGTCTTCTCACCGTCGCGTCGGCCCGTTGCGCGGCACGTGCGACCGGATGATCCGACTACGAAGAAGTAGGCATTCCGTGGCCGTGTCGCATGAGACGTACAGGACGTTGGTAAGAGCCCGCTCCTTTGGGACGGGCACCCGGCGCGGAGGTGGCGCACGGGTGACCGGAGCATTGCGGAAGGGTGAGAGGCGTCCGGCCGGTCCGACGGCTGCGGACGGGCCGGACGCAGCGGGCCGGACGTGAGCCGGCGCAGCGGGTCAGGACCCGGCGCGGTGAAGGGCGGCGAACACCCCGCGGTGCTCACCGCCGTCCGGCGAGCGCCAGCCCGCGGTGACGTCGCCCGTGGCGTCGGCCGGTGCCGTTGCCCCGGGTTCCAGGACGCGCGTCACGCGGAGGTTCAGCGACGAGGGGGCCGCGGAGCCGGTCGCCTGCACAGTGACACAGGTGTCGTGGGATCCGTCGGTCACAGTCGTCGTGACGCCCCCGGTCGCCGCCGGCGTACCCGTGAACCGGACGGTGACGGACCGGTCGGGTGTGTCGGACAGGCTCTGCGCCTGGGGTTCGGCGCGCCCCTCGAACAGCGCCAGCAACTGAGCGACGAGCACCGGGTCGTGCGTACCGTCGTAGATCCATCGCCGCCCCAGCACACCGTGCTCGGAGGTGCCGACGAGCGCCTGTTCGGCTCCTTCGAGGGGCGCGCCCCGGTAACTCAGCGGTACGTGGTACGAGACCGGCGCCGGTCCGGACTCGTCGGTGGCCACCAGGAACTCGATCCCGACCGCGCCCTCCGGGTCGTCCAGCCGGAATCCGCCGGTCCTGGACAGCTCCGGCGCGCGGCCCGTGCCGACGTACCAGGACCGGGTGGGGAGCCAGGCGGTGAGGAGCTCCAGCTTGGTCGGGGTCATCGTGGTCTTGTGGATGATCGCCATGCCCGCGAACCTATCCGATCCTCCCTCCGACGCTGCGGTGAAGGAGTGAAGGAACACGTCCTGTCGGCGGGGTGGACGGTACCGAAGCGGGGCATGGGGAAGAGAATGTTCGATCCCTTCAGGTTGGACCGCACGATGACACACCTCACCGGACAGACGACCTCCCGCGGCACCGCCCTGCTCGCCGACCCGTTGCTCAACAAGGGCACGGCCTTCACCCGCGAGGAACGCGCGGAACTCGGCCTGGACGGACTGCTGCCGCCCGCCGTGGAGACCCTCGACGAGCAGGTCGCCCGCGCCCACCAGGCGTTCCTCGGCTACGACAAGCCGCTCAACAGGCACATCTACCTGCGGCAGCTTCAGGACACCAACGAGGTGGTGTTCTACCGTCTGATCACCGAACACCTCGAGGAACTACTGCCGATCGTCTACACCCCGACCGTCGGGGAGGCGTGTCGCCGCTTCAGCGAGATCTACCGGCGGCCCCGCGGCCTGTTCCTGTCCTGGGAGGACCGCGACAGGTTCCGGGAGATCCTGCGCAACCGACCGCACAAGGGCGCCGTCGACGTCATCGTCGTCACCGACGGCCAGCGCATTCTCGGCCTCGGCGACCAGGGCGTCGGGGGCATGGGCATCCCGATCGGCAAGCTGAGCCTCTACACCGCCATCGGCGGCATCCATCCGGCGCGCACGCTGCCGATCCTGCTCGACGTCGGCACCGACAACGAGCAGCTGCTGTCCGATCCGCGCTATCTGGGCCGGCGCGAGCACCGGCTCACCGGGGCGCAGTACGACGAGATGATCGAGGCGTTCGTCTCGGCGGTGGAGGCGGAGCTGCCGGGCACACTGTTGCAGTGGGAGGACTTCGCCACCGTCCACGCCCGGCCGATCCTGACCCGTTATCGCGACCGGCTGCTCACCTTCAACGACGACATCCAGGGCACCGCGGCCGTGGTGCTCGGCGCCCTGTCAACGGCCTGCCAGGTGGCCGGCACTCCGCTGACCGAGCAGCGGCTCCTCGTCCTGGGAGCGGGCTCCGCCGCCGTGGGCGTCGCCGACATGATTCGCGCCGCGCTCGTGGACGAAGGGCTCTCCGAGAGGGAGGCGGCGGGTCGCTTCTGGTTCGTCGACGTCGACGGACTGCTGGTGGACTCGCGCGGCGATCTGACCGACGAACAGCGGCTGTACGCGCGCGCGGACGACGAGGTGGCCGGCTGGGGTGACACCGGGCTCGCCGAGGTGGTGCGCCGGATCGAGCCGACCGCGCTGATCGGGCTGTCGACGGCGCACGGCGCGTTCACCGAGGAGATCGTGCGGCAGATGGCGTCCACCTGCGAACGGCCGGTCATCTTTCCGCTGTCCAACCCGACCTCGCACGCCGAGGCCGATCCCGCGGACCTCGCCCGCTGGACGGACGGCAGGGCACTCATCGCCGCCGGTTCGCCGTTCCCTCCGCTGGAGGTGGACGGTCACCGGATTCCGGTGGCGCAGGCGAACAACGTGTACATCTTCCCCGCGATGGGGCTCGCGGTGGCGGCCTGCGGGGCCACCAGGGTCACCGAACGGATGCTGGTGGCCGCCGCACGCGCCGTGGCCCGGCGGGCCGCCGAAGCGGCCGCCGGTGTTTCGGGTCCCGCCCCGCTGCTGCCGCCGCTCGGTGGCATGCGGGAGGCCGCCCGGGAGATCGCGGTGGCCGCCGCGCTCGCCGCCGTCGAGGACGGGGTGGCCCCCAAGGCGACCGAGGCGGAGGTGCGCCAGGCGGTCGAGAAGACCCAGTGGATCCCTGACTACCCGGCCCGCTGAGGCGGGACGCCGGTGCCGGTCCGCGCCGAGGGGCGCGAACCGGCACCCGACGGTGGATCAAGTGCTGTCAGTACCCTCCGTAGTACCCGTCATCGTCGTCATCGTCACCGTGGCCGACGTAACCGGCGTGGTCACTGTGGCCACCGTAATACCCGCCGTGGTCGCCGCAGTCGCCCCAGTTGCCCCAGTTGCCCCAGTCATCGTCGTCGCAGTAGTTCGTCTGGACGGAGGGGTGGTGGACCACCGGCGGCGTGCTCGCCATCGCGACCCCGCTGCTTGCCGCGCCGGCCAGCATCATCGTGCCGGCGACCAGTGCGACCCTGCGTCGGACGTTCGTCATCGTGTTTCTCCTTGCTCACAGGCACGGAGGCCCTCTTTTGTCCTGATTTGTTCCAGTTTGCGGCGGACCTCCTGAGAGCAGGCTGAGAGCAGCTCGACGCGCGGGCACGGCCACGCCTTCGTAGGGTGGAGGGCGAGGTCGGTCATGCGAGTGCTGGTGATCGAGGACGTACGGGGACTCGCCGCGGCGATCGCTCACGGGCTCGCCGAGGAGGGCTTCGTCGCCCGTGTCGTCCATGACGGCGTCGACGGCCTGTGGCGGGCCGTCCACGAGTCGTACGACGTGATCCTGCTCGACCTGATGCTGCCCGGCATCTCCGGATACGAGGTGCTGAAGCGGCTGCGGGCCGCCAGTGTGTGGACGCCCGTCCTCGTCCTGAGCGCGAAGGACGGCGAGTACGACGAGGCGGACGCCCTCGACCTCGGCGCCGACGACTACCTGAGCAAGCCGTTCTCGTACGTCGTGCTGGTCGCCCGGCTACGGGCCCTGCTGCGGCGCGGGGCGCCCGCCCGGCCGGTCGTGCTCGCGGCCGGCGACCTCGCCCTGGACCCCGCCCGCCGCCACTGCCGCCGCGCCGGCCGGGAGATCGCGCTGACCGCACGCGAGTTCACGCTGCTGGAGTTCCTGCTCCGGCACCCCGACGAAGTGATCAGCAAGACGGACATCCTCGACCACGTCTGGGACGAGAACTTCGACGGCGACACCAACATCGTCGAGGTCTACATCGGCTACCTGCGGCGCAAGATCGACACCCCCTTCGGCCGCCGGACCATCGAGACGGTCCGCGGGGCCGGCTACCGGTTGCACGCCACCGGGAGATGACCGTGCTCCTCGCCGTCTCCGCGTGGTGGGCCCGGCGCTCCCTGCGCCTGAGGCTGACCTCCGCGGCAGCCCTGATGATCTCGGCGGCCCTGGTCGGCGCGGCCTGTCTGCTCATCGTCTGGCTGCGGATGAGCCTCATCACCGACCTCGACCAGACCGCGCTCCAGCGGGCCCAGGTCGTCGCCGCGAGCGCCGACGCCGACAACCTCGCCCCCGTGCTGCCGGCCTCCGGCAGCGGCGACACGGCCGTCCAGGTCGTCGACGCCCGGCGCGTGGTGCGCTCAAGCTCCGCCAACCTGGAGGGCCGGCCCGCGCTGTTCACCTTCCGCCCTTCCCTCTCCGGTACGGCCCACACGGTGCATGGGCTGCCCCTGAGCGAGGGCGGAACATGGCGCGCGGTCGCCCTCGAGAGCGGGGACGACGACCCGCTCACCGTGTACGTCGCGGTATCCACCGCGGCCGTCGACCACAACCTCGCCCAGCTCACCGTGGGCCTCGCCATCGCCGTGCCGCCGGCCGTCGCACTGCTCACCGGTGCCTGCTGGCTGCTCACCGGCCGGGCACTGCGCCCCGTCGAGGCACTGCGCGCCCAGACGGCCGAGCTCACCGCCTGCGACCTGGGCCACCGCCTCGACCCGCCCCCGGCCGAGGACGCCCTGGGCCGGCTCGCGCGGACCCTCAACGACCTGCTGGCCCGGCTGGACGTCGCCACCCGGCGGCAGCGGCAGTTCGTCGCGGACGCCGCGCACGAGCTGCGCTCCCCGCTGAGCAGTCTGCACACGCAACTGGAGGTGGCCGTCCGACACCCCGGCTCGGCCGACTGGGCCGCCCGCGGACCCGCCCTCATCGAGGAGAGCGAGCGGCTGTCGCGGCTCGTCGACGACCTGGTACGGCTGGCCCGCCTGGACGCCCGGCCCCGGCTGCGCATGCGCCCCGTCGACCTGGACGAGATCGTCTTCCACGAGGTCCGCCACGCCCGCCGGCACACCTGTGTGGTCATAGACCAGCACTCCGTGAGCGCGGCCCGGGTGTACGGCGACGGGGACGCCCTGGCCCGTGTCGTCCGCAACCTGCTCGACAACGCCATCCGGTACGCCGCCCGACGGATCGAGGTCAGCCTGGGTGTCCGCGACCGCGCCGCGCACCTGGTGGTGGCCGACGACGGCCCCGGCATCCCGGTGACCGACCGCCGCCGTGTCTTCGACCGCTTCACCCGCCTGGACGGGGCCCGCACCCGGGACACCGGAGGAAGCGGTCTCGGCCTCTCGATCGTCCGCGACCTCGTCGCCGCCCACCACGGCCACATCGGCATCGAGGACAACGCCCCCGGAGCCCGCATCGTGGTCCGCATCCCGGCGACCGACCACTGACCGGTCGGCTGCCCGTGCCCGGCGCACGGGACGTCCTGCGGTGCCGTCGCCGCCTGTACCTGATACTTCACTGTTTCGTCACAGTGTGAGCATCACCACAACCGAGCGTCCCCCGTGCCGGTCTAGCGTGCAGAAGACCGCAGAAACGTGGAAGGGAAGGCCCGGCATGGGGGACATACGCAGGCGGGGGGCCGTCGCGCTCGGAATCACGGGGTTGGTGGCGCCGCTCACACTCGCGCTCACCAGCGCACCCGCCGAGGCGGCGAGCTGCACCACGCAGACCGGTCCGTACCAGAAGCAGGTGGAGAAGTTCCTCGGCCGCCCGGTCGACGGCAGGCAGTCGCCCGCCGACTGCAAGGCCGTCCAGGCATTCCAGAACAAGCACGGCATCACCCCCGCCATCGGCTACGCCGGGCCCGTCACCTGGGGCGTGATGGACCTGATGAACAAGCAGAAGGCCGTCGGCAAGAACCCGAACAAGGACGGCAGGTGCCCGGTCAACAAGGGCCGCATCGCCTGCGTCAACCTGACGCTCCAGCTCAGCTGGATCCAGGACGGCAGCCGCCTCGTCTACGGACCGGTGCCCGTGCGCACGGGGCGCAAGGGCTATGCGACCCGCACCGGCCTGAAGAAGATCTACTGGCGCGACCTGCACCACGTCTCGACCATCTACAACGTCCCCATGCCCTACAGCCAGTTCTTCGACGGCGGGCAGGCCTTCCACTCGGTCGGCCTGAGCATGTGGAACCCGCCGGGCTCACACGGCTGCGTCAACATGACCACGGCCGACGCCAAGAAGTACTGGTCGCTGCTGAAGGTCGGCGACGACGTGTTCGTCTACGGCCGCAAGCCGGGCACCTGAGACAGGCACCCGGCTCGGCCGCAGCTGGGCGTCACACCGCCGGAGCGTCCCCGAAGTCCGGGATCTCCAGGCGGACACCGCCCTTCAGCGCCGACTGGTGCGCGATGATCCCGGGAAGGGTGTAGCGGGCCGCGACCCAGGCGTTCACGGACGGCAGGCTGCGGGAGTTGACGGCCGTCACGAAGTCGTCCACCAGGAAGTGGTGGCTGCCCTCGTGGCCGTTGTGCAGGTTGTCGAACTCCCGCGGCAGCCGCGAGCGGTCGTGCACCGGTGCCGACCCGGAGGTGAAGGCGGCCCTCAGCTCCGGCGCGATGTGCTGGAGCGAGGGGTCGTCCGGGGACATGGTCGGCTTGGGCTCGAGGAGCTCCGTGATGTCCTCGACGCCCTTCTTGTCCTGCCACAGGGCCACCGTGGCGAGCTGCTCCATGCTCGCCTCGGTGCCGAAGAACCTGAAACGCGACTCCCGGATGTACGAGGGGTAGCCGACCCGCCGGAACTCGTTCGTACGGAACGAGCCGCCGCCCGCCACCTCGAAGAGCGCGGTGGCGTTGGAGAAGTCGTTGTCGAACTGGCTGATCTCCTTGTCGAAGACGCCGTCCCCGCGCTCGTCGCGGACCCCGATCGCGGACACGCTCACCGCGTGCGTCTGCCAGGCGCCGAGCACACCGCCCACCGAGTGGGTCGGGTAGAGCAGCGGGGGATAGCTGGCGGTCGCCTTCCAGCGCTCGCCACCGCTGTACTGGTAGGCCTCGTAGAAGCCGAGGTCCATGTCGTGCACGTAGTCGCCCTCGGCGTAGAACAGCCGCCCGAAGGCGCCCTCGGCGATCTGGTTGCGGGCGTGCACGGTCGCCGGGTTGTACTGGCTGGTCTCACCCATCATGTAGGTCAGCCCGGTCGCCTTGACCGCGTCGAGGATCGCCGCGATCTCCTCCGTGGTGATCGCCATGGGGACGGCGGAGTACACGTGCTTGCCGGCGTTCAGTCCCTGGACGACCAGGGGACCGTGCGTCCAGCGCTGGGTGAATATGGCGACCGCGTCGACCGCCTTCGACTCCAGCATGGCCTCGTACGAGGGGAAGGTCCCCGCCAGCCCCTGCGCGGTGGCGAGCTGCTCCGCCCTTTCGGGCAGCAGGTCGGTGACATAGACGTCGCTGACGCCGGGATGGGCCTGGAACAGCGTGGCGAACTGGCCGGAGAACTGGCCGGCGCCGACGATGCCGATCGAGAACGTCATGTAAGGCGTGCCCTTCACTGGGAGAGGATCGGATTGATCTGGTCGTTGGTCTGGTCGAGGCTGGTCACGGGTTTGCCGTTGCCGCAGATGTTCTGCATCGCGGGATGCATCAACGCGAACACGTCGGCCGCGTAGTCGGTGATCGGGTAGATGAAGGTCGTGAAGTCCTTCTTGTCGGCGACCGGCCTGGTGAAGGCCGTGACGTCGATGGACATCAGATACGGCGTGAGCACGATCCCGCGCAGCACGGCCGACTGGGTCAGCCGCTGGAGCAGCACGGCGATGGCGAGTGCCGAGACCGTCTGCACGCCGATGTTGATGACCACGTACTCCACGGTGACCTTGGGCGCGTCCCAGAAGATGGGGTCATGGACCGTCCGCACGTAGTTGTCCAGACCCGCCCACTGCGCCGGCGTCAGCAGGTTGAAGCGGGTGAAGCCGAGATAGATGCCCCGCAGCGTGGGCCACAGCAGGAAAACCAGGAACCCCGGCATGGCCGGGGCCAGGAAGAGGGCGGCGAGCGGTCCGTCGCCGCTGCCCTCGCGTGCTCGGGCGGTACGTACCCCTGCGGGCGGTCTCCCTCCCCGCGGTGCCGCGCTGCGGCAGTCGCGAGGGAGGGCTGCTGGAGGCGACGGTCATCGGGGACCCTCCTCGTCGGCGGCTCGTCCTCGGTGGACTTACTTTTGACGCGAAACAATCCTTACGTCAAGGGTGGCGTCGATTCTGCGCTTATCGCGAGTCGAGGCGTAGAGTTGTCGGGCAATTACTTCCATCTCAAAAGAAAATTGTGGGGGAGTCTGGTCGCATGAGTGCACGCGCCGCCAGCTGGCTGCCACTGAGTCCCGGCGAGCGGGCCGTGGCGATCGAGGTACTCGTCCACGGGCCGCTGTCGCGCTCCGACCTCGCACGACGACTGGACCTCTCGGCCGGGAGCCTCACCCGGCTCACCAAGCCGCTCATCGAGTCGGGTCTGCTGATCGAGGTGGCCGACGGGGGCGGCCCGGCCGAGGGCCGCCACGGGCGCCCCTCGCAGCCCCTCGACGTCGTCGCCGAGTCCCGGACGTTCCTCGGATTCAAGATCACCGAAGAGATGGTCTACGGCGTCGTCACCACGCTCAGAAGCGACATTGTCGCCCGCCTGGACCGCCCGCTCACCAGCCACGACCCCGTCCATGTGGCCGCGCTGCTGGCGGAGATGGCCGGCGCGCTCACCGCCGAGTTCCCGACGGCGGCGGGTATCGGCATCGGCGTCGGCGGACTCGTCCAGGACCGCGCCGTGGTCGGCGAGTCCGTATTCCTGCACTGGCGCGGGGTACCGCTGGCCCGGCTGGTGGAGGAGCGCACCGGGCTACCGGTGGTCGTCGAGAACGACGTCGCCGCGCTCGTCGAGGCCGAGACCTGGTTCGGGGCCGGCCGCGGTCTGGAACGCTTCGTCGTCCTCACCATCGGCGCCGGCATCGGCTACGGCCTCGTCCTGGGCGGCAAGCGGGTGCCCTACGCCGAGGAGGACCGCGGCTTCGGGCGGCACTGGATCATCGACCCCAACGGGCCGCTCACCCCGTCCGGCGAGCGCGGCAGCGCGGTCTCGCTGCTGACCATCCCCAGCATCCGCTACCAGATCCGGGCCGCCACCGGCAGCGACAAGCCGTACGAGGAGATCCTCGGGCTCGCCGCCGCCGGCGAGCCGATGTGCTCCCGCGTCGTCGAGGAGGCCGCGCGGGCCCTCGGCACGCTGGTCGCCCAGATCTCCAACTTCGTGATGCCGCAGAAGATCCTGCTTGCCGGGGAGGGGGTCGGGTTGATGGACGTGGCGGGGAAGACGGTCGAGGACACCATCCGCTCCCAGCGTCACCCGCTGGCCGCTCCGGTCGGTCTGGAGACCAAGGTCTCCGACTTCCACGACTGGGCGCGCGGAGCGGCGGTGCTGGCGATCCAGGTGCTCGTGCTGGGGGCCGTGGACGGATGACGTGTGCGGTCGGCGGGACGTGATCAGCTTCACGGTCCGGAATGCCGGGAGGTGCCCGATTGCTCACATCGCCTTCACGTCGGGGCCCGTATGCTTCACGACATGTCCACCACTCCTGAACCCGTAGCGGAGCGTTCCGCCGACGAGGTCAACGAGGAGATCCGGGCACTGTGGTTCCGCAGCGGCGGGATCCTGAGCCTCGAGGAGCGGCGGGAGTACCAGCGGCTCGTCCTGGAGTGGGCGGCGGCCTCCGCGCCGCGCCCGACGAGGGCGGCCTGACCGCCCGCCCGGCCACCTCCTGCGTTGTGACCACAGCCGACGGCGGCCGGCCCGGCATACCCGTGGGAGGCCCCGTCACCTCCGCCTCCGCGGCACCCCCGAGGGGACCGGCCCGCCGGCACCCCGAGGGGACCGCGACCCGGCCGCTCACCCCCAGGTCCCCGAGTACGCCCGGCGATAGGCGTTCCGCTCCTGCTCCGTCCGGATGTAGCGCGTGGCCACCAGCGCGACCAGGCTGCCCGCGATGACCAACAGACCGGGGCCGACGTTCCGCGGGTCGGTGAGCCGCGACAGGAATCCGTCCGCCGCCCCGGTGGCGCCGACCTCCTGGACCGCGCCAGGTGCAGCCGACCCGGGCGCGATCGCCGCCCCCTGAGACGCCGAGACGGACGGCGCGGGAGCAGCGGAGGCCCCGGCGCGCGCAGCGCCCGTCGCCTGCCCCTGCCCCGTCAGCTGGACCCCGAGCGCGGCCATCGCCCTCGTCACCGGCTGGAAGAACGTGGTACCGCCCGCCTGACAGTCCCCGCTGCCGCCCGAGGTCACCCCGAGCGCGATGCCCTCGGAGAACAACGGGCCGCCGCTGTCGCCCGGTTCGGCGCACACCGTGGTCTGGATGAGACCGGTGACCGAGCCCTCCGGGTAGTTCACCGTCGCGTTCAGTGCGGTGACCTCGCCGTCGTGCAGGCCACTGGTGCTGCCGCTGCGGAACACCTTCTCACCCACCACCGGGTCCCCGGCGGCCGTGATGCGCACCCCGCGCCCGCCCCCGATGGCCACGACGTTCTCCCCGGGCGTCGCCTGCCCGTTCTCGTACCGGATGAGGGAGAAGTCGCCGTCCCCGGGGAACTCCGAGGTGACGGTCCGGCCCAGTTGGGTCCGGCCCGTGTTGTCGGCGAACCAGAGCGTGCCGCCCGGGCCGCAGTGTCCGGCGGTGAGGACGAACTCGCTCTGCCCGTTGGTCACGTTGAAGCCCGCGGAACAGCGGCCACTGGTCGAGAAGATCGGCTGGGCGCCGGTCACGCGGGTCGTGAACCGTCCCTGGGCGCGCTCCATCCGGACGAAGTCCCCGATGCCGTGGGCGAGTCTCGTCATACGGGACCAGTCGGACGCGGAGACCGTGCGGTCGGCCTGCACCACGACCTGGTTGGTCCGGTAGTCCACGGACCAGGCGGTGCCCGCCACCTTTGGAGCGGAACTCAGCGTCTTCGTGGCCGACTTGAGCTGGTCCATGCTGTGCCGCACCATCTTGGCCCGGGCCCCGGCCGCCGTCACCGCGTCCGCGGCGGCCCTGTCCGTGACGGCGACCACGGGCTTCCCGTCGGAGGCGAGCCAGCTGCCCGCCGTCCGGGAGGTGCCGAGCCGGGACACCAGTTGGGAGCCCGTCTGCGAGGCGGTCATGGCGGACGTGCCCGTGCTGAAGGGGGTCTGCGCGCCCGACGGTTCGCTCGCCAGGGCCTGGGTGACCATCAGACCACCCAGGAGCAGTCCGCCGACGGCTGCGATGCGCGCCCCCCGCCGGACGATCCGTCGTCGTGCATGCCTCATCCATGGCTCCCGAACCCGAACAGCACGGCGTCACCACCGCGGGGCACTCCGGTCGTCGCGCGCCCTCACTCCATACGTGCGCAGGTGCCCGGGTGTTCACCGAAGCGCCGCGGAAGTCACGCCGTCGGCCGGGCGTCGCGAGCCGGGCGCCACTTCGTTCGGAGCTCTCAGAAGCACCGCAGCGAGACGCCGCTGCGCTCGTCCCCCACTGTCTCGCCCCCTGCCCTCGTACCGCATGAGGGTCATCCCGCACACGTCGCGCGGCGAACCGTCCCGCTCCGCCGGCGAACCCCCGCCAATCCCCGGCTACTCGCAAGTAACTGTCTACGCGTCAGTAACCCTTGCGTGGTCTGGCGTCCATCATTGGTCGTGAACATGTCGGGCGCGGCCGTGGCGGAGAATCCACCGCCGCACGGACGCGATGTGGACGCGAGGGAAGGGACGGGCATGACAAGACGTGGTGCGGTGCGCCGCATCGGCGCGGTGTCGGCGGTCGTGGCGCTGGGCATCGGCGGCACGGTGACCGCCGCGGGGACCGCCTCCGCGGCTCCTGCGGCGACCACCGTGAGCGTGGCGGCGGCGCAGGCCGCCGGTGTCGACTACGCCATCTGGCAGGCGGATGTGAAAGCGGTCGTCGACCAGGCGCTGCCGTACGTCCGGCAGCGCACGGCGACCGCGGCCGGGCAGAGGCTCGCGATCGTCTTCGACATCGACAACACCACGCTCGAGACCTACTTCCACCCCTGGTACCAGCTGCCCACCCCGGCGGTCCAGCCGTCGCTGGAACTCGCGAAGTACGCCAAGTCCCGCGGAGTCTCCGTCTTCTTCGTCACCGCGCGCCCCGGCATCATCGAGGCCGAGACCAAGTGGAACCTCAGGACGGTGGGCTACCCGGTCGACGGCCTGACCGTGCGGGATCTGCCGGACCTGTTCGACGAGGTGAGCGCGTACAAGACGAGCAAGCGCGCGGAGATCGAGGCGCAGGGCTACACGATCATCGCCAACGTCGGCAACAACGCCTCCGACCTGGTCGGCGGCCACGCCGAGCGTACGTTCAAGCTGCCCGACTACGACGGCACGTTGTCCTGACGGCCCCTTCGCCCGAGGGGGCGCCGGTGCGGCCGTACCGGCGCCCTCCTGCGCGAGGCACCTACACTGCGCTCATGTACGCGCTCCTGGATCAGCTCGGAACGGGCAAGTACCTGTTGGTCACCAGCTACCGCCGCAACGGCACCCCGGTCGCCACCCCGGTCTGGGTGGTGCGGGACGGCGACGCGCTCGGTGTGTGGACCGCCGCGGACTCCTGGAAGGTGAAGCGGATCCGGGCCCGCTCCGACGTCCTCGTCGGCCCCTGCGACCTTCGCGGCAATCCGACCGGCGAACAGATCCCCGCCACGGCCGAGATCTGCGACGCGGCCACCACCGCCCGCTACCGGCAACTGATCGCGCGCAAGTACGGCCTCGTCGGCCGCCTCACTCTTCTCGGCAGCCGACTGCGGCGCGGTGAGAAGGGCACGGTCGGCATCCGGGTGACGCCGACTCAGGCGTAGAACGGCCCCGGCGTGCTCCACGTCGTGTCGCCGAAGACGTTCCCCACCGACGGAGCGTCAAGTTCTGCCGTCACGCCAAGCTGTCTCCCTATGTAGACACCGTCTTGGATATGAGACAGGGTGACGGGAGTATGGGTCTCGTCTGTTTCTGAGGGAGGCCCTGTGGACGTCGGCGCCGCCGTGCTGCTCGCCGGGGCGGGGTCGCCTCCGGGCTCGCCGGTTCGATCGCCGGCCTGGCCTCTCTGTTCAGCTATCCCGCGCTGCTGGCCGCTGGGCTCCCGCCGGTGGCCGCCAATGTGACCAATACTGTTGCGCTGTTCTCCAACACGGTGGGCACCGCCGTCGGCTCCCGGGAGGAACTGCGCGGCCAGCGCCGGCGCCTCGTGCGGCTCGCCCTGCTCGCGGCCGCGGGAGGCTCGGCCGGTGCGGCCCTGCTTCTGGGCACCCCGTCCTCGGCGTTCGAGCGTGTCGTGCCGTGGCTGATCGCCCTGGGGTCCGTGCTCATCCTGGCCCGTGAGCCGTTGCGCCGGCTGGTGGCGCCGCATCCGCCGAAGGGTGATGGCGTCCGCGTCAAACTGCCGTCGGCCTGCGCGGTCCTGGTGGTGGGACTCTACGGCGGCTACTTCGGCGCCGCGGCGGGTGTGCTGATGCTGGCCGTGCTGTCGCTGTCCGCGAGTGAGCCCCTGCCCGTGACCAACGCGGTGAAGAACATCGCCACGGGCGCCGCCAACGTCACCGCGGCCGTCGCCTACGCCTTCCTGGCCCCGGTCGACTGGACGGCCGCGACCGCGCTCGGACTCGGCTGCCTCGTCGGCAGCCGGATGGGTCCGGTGATCGTACGCCGCCTGCCCGAGACCCCGCTGCGGATCGTCATCGCGCTGGCGGGTCTCGGTCTGGCCTTCTCCCTCTGGCGCCAGGCGGGCGGACGGTGAGTCGGAATCCATCGCCTCGTCAGGTTCCATCTTCGCCCACCCATTGACCTGCGGCGTCCACAACCCTAGCCTCCATCCTCATGTGTAGACGGCGTCCTTGTATGCGGACGTCGTTCAAGTAGGCGACCGTGCGGTTCAAAGGGGAACTGACCCATGCCACTTGTTGTCGTAGCGATCAGCGTGCTGATCCTGCTCTTCCTGATGACGAAGCTCAGACTCAACGGCTTCGCCGCCCTGTTGCTGGTGGCCGTGGGGGTCGCCCTCGTCCGGGGCATCCCGCTGGAGAAGATCCCCGACGTCCTCTCCGACGGCATCGGAGGGCAGATCGGCGACACCATGCTCACCATCGGACTCGGCGCCATGGTCGGCCGGGTGATGGGCGATTCCGGCGCAGCCCAGCGGATCGCCGGAAGGCTGCTCGACGTCTGCGGCCCGCGCTGGGTCCAGATCGCCATGGTGCTGACCGCCATGCTGATCGGCGTCACCATGTTCTACGAGGTGGCGTTCGTCATCATCGTGCCCATCGCGTTCACGCTGGTACGGGTCACGAGGACGAACCTGCTGTGGGTCGGCCTGCCGATGTCGATCGCCCTGTCCACCATGCACAGCTTCCTGCCGCCGCACCCAGGTCCCACCGCCGTCGCCGCGACCTTCCACGCCTCGGTCGGACTCACCCTGTTCTACGGCCTGTTCATCGCCGTCCCGGTCGGTGCCCTGATCGCCCTGGTGTGGCCACGCCTTCCGTTCGTCCGGAGGATGAGCCCGTCCATACCCACCGGCCTGGTCGGCGACCGTGTCTTCACCGAGGAGGAGATGCCCGGCATGGGCTGGTCGCTGTCCGTCGCCCTCCTGCCCGTGGTGCTGATCGCCGGCGCGGCGGTGACCGACCTGGCCACCTCCGGCTCCGGCCCCGTCCTCCACTTCGTGGCCTTCATCGGTTCCGCGCCCATCGCCCTGCTGCTCACCTTGTGCGTCGCCATCTGGGCGTTCGGCCCGCGGATCGGCCGGAGTCTTGAGGAGGTCGGTGCGTCGTGCCGGTCGGCCGCCCAGGCGATGGCGATGATCCTGCTGGTGATCGGCGCGGGCGGGGCGTTCAAGCAGGTCCTCGTCGACGGTGGGATCTCCGACTACATCAAGGACGCCACCGACGGCTGGTCCCTGTCGCCGATCATCCTCGCCTGGCTCATCGCGGCCATCCTCCGCGTGGCCCTCGGCTCGGCGACCGTCGCCGTCGTCACCGCATCCGGCGTGGCCCTCCCGCTGCTGGCGGGCGGCGGCGTGCACCCGGAGATCATGGTCCTCGCCGTCTCCTGCGGCTCGATCGCGTTCTCCCACGTGAACGACCCGGGCTTCTGGATGTTCAAGGAGTACTTCAACCTCTCCGTTCTCGACGCGATCAAGGCACGCACCACCTACACGACGGTCCTCGCGATCCTCGGCCTCGGCGGTGTCCTGGCCATGGAGTCGGTCCTGGACACCATCGGCGTGTGACCCGCGTCCCCCTCCCGCTCCACCGTCTCCCCACCTGACCGAGGAGTCCTGTCATGGGCCAGCCCACCGTCACCTCCTACTCCGTGTACCCGGTCGCCGGCCGGGACTCCATGGCACTCAACCTCTCCGGCGCGCACGGTCCCTACTTCACCCGCAACGTGGTCGTCATCGAGGACTCCGAGGGGCGCACCGGGCTCGGTGAGGTGCCCGGCGGGGCGCGGATCACACGGACCCTGCGCGAGGCCGAGCCACTCGTGGTCGGTGCACGCGTCGGCGACCACAAGCGCGTGCTGCGCGCCATGGGCGACCGGTTCGCGGACCGGGATGCGGGCGGACGCGGCGAGCAGACCTTCGACCTCCGCACCACCGTGCACGCGGTCACCGCCGTCGAATCCGCCCTCCTCGACCTGCTCGGGCAGCATCTCGAGGTGCCCGTCGCCGCCCTGCTGGGCGACGGCAAGCAGCGCGACTCCGTCCGCTTCCTCGGCTACCTGTTCTACGTCGGCGACCCCGACAGGACCGGCCTGGACTACGTCCGTGAACCCGGCGCGAGGTCCGACTGGTACCGGATCCGCCACGAGGAGGCCCTCACCGTCGAGGCGATCGTCCGGCAGGCCGAGGCCACGCACGAGCTCTACGGCTTCCGCGACTTCAAGCTCAAGGGCGGTGTCCTGCCTGGGCCTGAGGAGGTCGCGGCGGTACGCGCCCTGAAGGAGCGCTTCCCGGACGCCCGTGTCACGCTCGACCCGAACGGCTGCTGGTCGCTGCGCGAAGCCGTCGAACTGTGCCGGCCCCTGGTCGGCACCCTCGCCTACGCCGAGGACCCCTGCGGAGCGGAGGACGGCTACTCCGGGCGGGAGATCCTCGCCGAGTTCCGCAGGGCCACCGGGCTGCCCACGGCCACCAACATGATCGCCACCGACTGGCGCCAGCTCACCCACGCGCTGGCGCTGCAGTCCGTCTCCATCCCGCTCGCCGACCCGCACTTCTGGACGATGCAGGGATCGGTCCGTGTCGCCCAGTTGTGCCACGCCATGGGGCTGACCTGGGGCTGCCACTCCAACAACCACTTCGACATCTCCCTGGCCATGATGGCGCACTGCGGAGCCGCCGCCCCCGGTGCGTACAACGCGCTGGACACCCACTGGATCTGGCAGGAGGGGCTGGAGCGCCTGACCGCAGAGCCACCGCGGATCACCGGCGGCGAGATCGCCGTACCGGACACCCCCGGCCTCGGCGTCCGGCTCGACCGCGACCGGCTCCTCGCCGCCCACGAGCTGTACCTGAGCAAGGCGCTGTCGGACCGCGACGACGCCGCGGGCATGCGGTACCTCATCGAGGACTGGACGTTCGACGCCAAACGGCCCTGCATGGTGCGCGGCTGAAGCCCCGAGCGCAGCCATGCGCGTAACGGCCACTTGCCTAATGCATTTAGGAAAATGCATAATCGCTTCAGTTCCACGTACGAAGGGGCAGGCGATGGCGCGCGCAGGGCTGACCACCGAACGCCTGGTCCGGGCAGGGGCGGAACTGGCCGACGAGGTCGGCTTCGACCAGGTCACCGTCTCCGCGCTCGCCAGGCGGTTCGATGTCAAGGTCGCGAGCCTGTACTCGCACCTGAAGAGCTCCCACGACCTCAAGACCCGGATCGCCCTGCTGGCCCTGGAGGAACTCGCCGACCGGGCCGCCGAGGCGCTGGCCGGACGGGCCGGCAGGGACGCCCTGACGGCCTTCGCGAACGTCTACCGCGACTACGCCCGCGAGCACCCCGGCCGCTACGAGGCGGCGCGGTTCCGCCTCGACCCGGAGACTGCGGCCGTCAGCGCCGGGGGCAGGCACGCGCAGATGACGCGCGCGATCCTGCGCGGCTACGACCTGACGGAACCGGACCAGACGCACGCCGTCCGGCTGCTGGGCAGCGTCTTCCACGGATACGTCAGCCTGGAGGCGGCCGGAGGCTTCAATCACAGTGCTCCCGACTCGCAGGAGTCCTGGACATGGATCCTGGACCGCCTCGACGCCCTGCTGCGCAACTGGCCCGCGAACGCGGACACTCGGACGCCTTGATCACCAGGTTGAAGCGATGAACACCCACTGGATCACCACACCCGTCACCGGGGACCTCCTGCGCGGCGCCCTCGACCTGGAGCGCACCGCGCACGGCGTCCTGCCGCACCGCCTGCCCGCCAGGGCCCGCGCCCAGTGCGCCGACCCGCAACTCGCCCTGGCCGAGTCACAGCCCTCCGGCGTCCGGCTGGCCTTCCGCACCCGGGCCACCGCCGTCGAACTGGACGCGCTGCCCACCAAGCGGGTCTACGTGGGCGCCCCGCCCCGCCCGGACGGCGTCTACGACCTGCTCCTCGACGGTCACCTGGTGGGCCGGGGCAGCGTGCCGGGCGGCCACACCCTCACCATCGACATGACCACCGGAGCCGCCGAACACCGGCCCGGACAGGCCGGCACCCTCCGCTTCACCGACCTGCCCGACCGGCTCAAGGACGTGGAGATCTGGCTCCCGCACAACGAGACCACCGAGCTCGTCGCCCTGCGCACCGACGCGCCCGTGGAGCCCGTACCGGACCGGGGCCGCAAGGTGTGGCTGCACCACGGCAGTTCGATCAGCCACGGCTCCGACGCCGCGAGCCCCACCACCACCTGGCCGGCGCTCGCCGCCGCCTCCGCCGGCGTGGAACTGATCAACCTGGGTCTGGGCGGCAGCGCCCTGCTCGACCCGTTCACCGCTCGCGTCCTGCGCGACACCCCCGCCGACCTGATCAGCATCAAGATCGGCATCAATGTGGTCAACACCGATCTGATGCGTCTGCGCGCCTTCATCCCCGCCGTGCACGGCTTCCTCGACACCGTCCGCGAAGGCCACCCCACCGCACCGCTGCTGGTCGTCTCGCCCCTGCTGTGCCCCATCCACGAGGACACGCCCGGCCCCAGCACGCCGGACTTCAGCGCCCTCGCCACCGGACGACTCCGTTTCCGGGCCGCCGGGGATCCGGCGGAAGTCGCGCAGGGCAAGCTGACCCTCGCCGTCATCCGTGACGAGCTGGCCCGGGTCGTACGGCAGCGGGCGGCCGACGACCCGAACCTGCACCTGCTCGACGGCCGCGACCTCTACGGTGAGGCCGACGCCGATGAGTTGCCGCTGCCCGACGAACTCCACCCGGACGCCGACACCCATCGCCGCATCGGCGAACGCTTCGCCAAGCTGGCCTTCGCGCCCGACGGCCCCTTCCAGGT
>NZ_PQSR01000090.1 GCF_002920635.1 Streptomyces sp. Ru72
GGCCGCCCCGGTGGCTGCCGCGGACGGTGCGGAGGCCGCCACCGAGGTCACGCCCCGCCGCCGTACCCGCAAGGCCGCCGAGGCCGGGATTCCCGCGCAGGCCGCCGACGAGGCCGAGGCCAAGCCCCGGCGCCGTACGCGGAAGGCCGTCGCGGCAGAGGCGGAGATCCCGGCTCAGGCGGACGACGCCGCGGAGGCCAAGCCGCGACGGCGCACGCGCAAGGTCGCGGAGCCCGTGGAGGGCTGACACCCGCCTTAAGGCCAGGCACTGTTCACCGGATGGCCCGCACCTGTCGCACAGGGGCGGGCCATCGGTGTTCTCGCCGCCCGGTACCCTCACCCCCATGAGCCGTCCCCCCAGCTTCACCCCGCCCCCCGGTGTACGTGCGCACCGGCTCACCACCGAGCGGGGGGAGTTCGCCGTGCTCGAGGCCGACGCGGTGACGGCGCGGGCGAAGGGGACCGCCCTGCTGCTGCCCGGTTTCACCGGCAGCAAGGAGGACTTCCTCCTCCTGCAGCCGCTTCTCGCGGCGGCCGGGTACCGGACCGTCGCCGTCGACGGGCGAGGGCAGTACGAGTCCCCCGGACCGGAGGACGACGAGGCACCGTACGCGCAGGCCGAGCTGGCACGGGACGTGATCGCGCAGGCGCACGCCGTCGGGACGCCCGTGCACCTGCTCGGGCACTCTCTCGGCGGCCACATCGCCCGGGCCGCCGTCCTCCTCGACCCCTCCCCGTTCGTCTCGCTCACCCTGATGGCCTCCGGCCCCGCCCAGATCTCCCTCCCCCAGCAGCAGCGCGTCAAGCTGCTGCACGACGCCCTCGCCGTCCTGGACATGGCCGGGGTCTGGGACGCCATCCAGGCCTTCGAACCGCCGCAGGACATCGACGCCGGAGACCTCGACGAGGGTCTCTCCGACGGGGAGGACCTGCGCCGCCGCTGGCTGAGCAACAGCCCCGCCCAGCTCCTCGCCACGGGGCGGCAGCTGTGCGAGGAACCCGACCGCGTGGCGGAACTCGCCGCCGTCGGCCTGCCCGTGCACGTTCTGTCCGGCGACCGCGACGACACCTGGCCCGTCCCGCTGCTGGACGACATGGCGGACCGCCTCGGCGCTCACCGCACCGTCGTCCCGCAGGCGGAGCACTCCCCCAACACCGACCGGCCGGAGGGGACGGCCCGCGCCCTCGCCGCCTTCTGGGACCGGCTCGTCCGGCCTTGAGATCTGGCCTAGTACTGCGCCTGCAGGTGCTCCCAGAACCCGTCCCGCAGGGCGCGGCGCAGGTCCGCCTGGCCGCGCAGCGAGTACTGCAGCAGGCCCTCCGCCTCCACCAGCAGGTCCTGGTCGATGGAGCCGGGCAGATACGGGTGACCGGGCAGCAGGTCCGCCAGCGAGTCCCGGCCGCGCTCGGCGAGCCACTTGGCGGCTACCTGCGCGCCCACGAAGCGGACGTCGTCGCGAGTGGGGCGGGCCGTGGAGGAGGGCTCGTAGGTCGCGGCCGTGCGGCGGCTCACATACGGCTTGAAGAAGTCGAGCTCGAGGGTGCGCTGGCTGTCGACCTCCCACAGCAGCGGTTCCGCCTGGTTGCGGCCCTCGGGCGCCTCGATGCCCCACAGGTGCACCCGGGCCCCGTACCCCTGCGCCGCCTCGACCGCCGACACCAGGTCCTCGTCGCCGCCGATGAGCGCGGCGTCGCTGATGGCGCGGTGCCGGGCCAGTGACTCGAGGTCGGTCCGGATGAGGGAGTCGACGCCCTTCTGCTGGTTGTTGGCGTTGAGATTGCCGAGCCGCACCTTCACGTCCGGGAGTTCGGCGATGGACTGCTGTTCGGCGGTGTGGATGCGGCGTCTCGCGCCGTCGTACCAGTACACGCGCAGCAACCGACTGTCCGCGAAGACCTGGCGCGCCTTGTCGATGAGGGCGTCGATCAGTCCCTCGGCGTCGAGGTCGAAGGCCCGGCGGTCCTCGGTGCCGGCGATGAGCCGTCCGGCGGCGGCGTACAGGTAGCCGGCGTCGACGAAGATCGCATGAGTCGAGGGCGTCTTCGCCACCTCGGCGAGCATGCGCTGGAGCAGCTCGTTCGTTCGGTCGATGCGGGCGCCGAGCGCCGCCAGGTCGTCGTTCATATGCCTCCATTCTCCCGGCGGTCACGCTGCGAACACAACCGATCCCAATCAGTGCACCATGAACTCAAACCCGCCGTCGACTCAGTCGATTACCCGTCAGTAATTAGCGACTCGAAAAATTTCCTTAGCATAGGGAATGTTTGTAACAAGCATCCCGTTGACTACTCACAGGAGAAGGGGCACCGACGCTCCGCGCTCCGCTCGCCAGCAGTTCTCCGCAGGAGGATGACCAGACGAAGGGAGAAGCCCATGCGCTTCGAAATCATGCGACTCGACGATGTCGACGGTACCCCCGTGGACACGACCGTCGTGGACGCCGCCTCCGTCAACCAGATCGTTCAGCAGGCCGCGGCCATCGGGCAGCGGCTGTGGATCCGCCCGGCCGGGACGACCACCTCGTAACGGCACCGACGACACACACGCGCACGTATACGACCTGCGTATACACGAGGACGACCACACGTAGACGACTTCGGAGCCCCGTACGGCATCGCGCCGTACGGGGCTCCGCGCGTTCCGGGCCCTGACCGGCGGTCAGGTTCCGTGGACGACCCGGATGACACCGTTGATGATCTGCTGCACGGCGATCGCGGAGAGCATCATGCCCGCGAGCCGGGTCACCAGGACCACCCCGCCGTCCTTGATGACGCGGATGATCAGCAGTGAGTACCGCATGACCAGCCACAGCACGACGTGGATCGCCAGGATCGCCGTCCACACCGACACCTGGGTGCCCAGGCTGTCCGCCTTCTGCACCGCGAGGATCACCGAGACGATCGCCCCCGGTCCGGCCAGCAGCGGCATGCCGAGCGGCACCAGGGCCACGTTGACGTCCTTGGTCTGCTTCGGCTCGTCCGTCTTGCCGGTCAGCAGGTCGAGGGCGATCAGCAGGAGCAGCAGCCCGCCCGCGATCATCAGCGCGGGCACGGAGACGTGCAGGTAGTTCAGAATCTGGTGGCCGAGCACACCGAACACGGCGATGACACCGCCGGCCACGCAGACGGCCTGGAAGGCCATGCGCTTCTGCACCTTGGCGGGGCGGCCGGCGGTCAGCGCCAGGAAGATCGGGGTGATCCCGGGCGGATCCATGATCACGAACAGGGTCAGGAAGAGGGAACCGAAAACGGCGACGTCGAACATGGGTGCCTTGCGATGAGGTACGGACGAGCAACGAGCATGCGGCGGCGGGCGTCCCGCGGCCGCCGGGTGCCGTCGCCGCGCGCGGAGGCGTGCGACGGCTGGACACGGCGGCGGGCGCCGGGTGCCTCGGGGAAGGGCAGAAGAGGGGGAGCTACGGCCGGATCAGGTGTTGCGGGCTCCGCCGGTGCCAGGGACGGGGAACGCGCCGGTGGCCCGCCGGATGATCTCCCCGTAGACCTCCGGGTCGGTGGTGTACTCGCCGAGCACGCACGTCTTGCGGCTGCCGTGGTAGTCGGAGGAGCCGGTGACCAGAAGGTCCAGCTCGGCGGCGAGGCCGCGCAGCCGGGCCCGGGTCGCCGGGTCGTGGTCCATGTGGTCGACCTCGATGCCGTCGAGCCCGGCGGCGGCGAGGTCCGCGATGGCGGACTCCGGCACGGTGCGCCCGCGCTTGGAGGCGGCCGGGTGCGCGAAGACCGTCACTCCGCCCGCGGCCTTGACCAGCCGGATCGCCTCGAAGGGGTCGGTCTCGTGCTTCTGCACGTACGCACGCCCCCCGTCTGCCAGCCACTCGGGCGTGAACGCGTCCGAGACGCTGCCGACGACGCCGAGTTCCACCAGCGCGGAGGCGATGTGCGGCCGTCCGACCGAGCCGTCACCGGCGATGCGGGCCACCTGCTCCCAGGTGACCGGCACGCCCAGCTCCCGCAGCTTGGCGATCATCGCGTGGGCGCGCGGTACGCGGTCGTCCCGCACCAGCTCGCGCTCCGCGAGCAGATCGGGCTCCTCGGGGTCGAAGAGGTAGGCCAGCATGTGCATGCTGATGCCGTCGTACCGGCAGGAGAGTTCGGCACCCGTGACGAGCGTCAGCCCCGCGGGCAGCGCCCCGATCGCCTCCGCGTGACCGCGGGTGGTGTCGTGGTCGGTGAGCGCGACGACGTCCAGTCCGGCGGCAGCGGCGTTCCGCACCAGCTCGGCCGGGGTGTCCGTACCGTCGGAGGCGATGGAGTGGGTGTGCAGGTCGATGCGCACGACACGTACTCCAGGCGGTGACGGGACGGAAGGGGACGCTCAAGGATAACGGCAGTTCCGGGGCCCCTGTCACACCCGCACAGCGAATGCGCCCCCTACGGCGCCCCGCTCCCCGCGGTGGCTCGTGTCACGGCTCGAGCAGGCGCGGCGACAGCGCTCCGATCGGCAGGAGATCGACCTCCGCCCCCGCGTCCCGCAGATCCGTCAGGACCATCTCGTCGTACATCAGCAGGCCCGACTGCTCCGGCCAGACGACCGCCCACAGCCACAGGCCGCGCGCCTCGCCCGCGAAGACCGCACGGTCACCCGGGACGCCCGCGACATGCCACAGCGGCGTGGGGCGGCCGACGGCGAGCACCTTGGCCTGGGGCGGTTTCTCCACGTCCAGGTACGGACCCGGGTCCGGCCCGTCGATGCCCGCGTACCGCGCTCCGAGTCCGACCCCCAGTTCCTCCGCGACCAGGATCAGCTCGCCCATGCCGCCGAGCGGCCCGGGACCCGAGCAGGCCACGGCCGTTGCGCGGCCTCCACTGCGGTCGTCACCCGCGTAGGCCACACCCGTGAAGAGCCAGCCGACCGGCAGCGGCCACGGCATCCACACCGGCACCCGGGCGCGGTGCACCACAACGCTGAGGGCCTCGACGCTGGGCGGGATCACGGGCTGCAGCGGATGCACGGTGCCGTGCACATCGCACTGCCAGGAGTCGGCAAAGAGTCCGGGAGCCCTGACCCGGCCACCGCACTTCGGGCAACTGGGTTCGCCCCTCATAGGCTCCCACGGTCCTCCCCGTCCCGCGTCGCGTCAAGGACGATCACCCGTCCGGCGTGTACCCCTCACGCCCGATTCACCTGCGCCAGCTAGATGCCGCTTGCACTAATTAGCAGACCTAACTTAATATGTGTATATACCAACTATCTGCACTCACGACTCTGCGAGGAGACGCATGAAGGCCACCACAGGAGGAGAACCCGCCACAGCGGCCGACGTGGACCCGTTCGACGCGGGAGCCGGCAGCATCCTGCGGCAGCCGAAGGCCGTGTGGGCGACCGCCGGAGCATCCGTCGTCGCGTTCATGGGCATCGGACTGGTCGACCCGATCCTGCCGTCCATCGCGAAGGGCCTCCAGGCGACACCCGGCCAGGTCTCCCTGCTGTTCACCTCGTACTTCCTGATCACCGCCCTGGCGATGCTGGTGACCGGCTTCGTCTCCAGCCGCGTCGGCGGCCGCAGGACCCTGCTGCTCGGCCTAGCCCTCGTCGTGGTCTTCGCGGGCCTGGCGGGCACCTCGGGCTCGGTCGCGCAACTCGTCGGCTTCCGGGCCGGCTGGGGCCTCGGGAACGCACTCTTCGTCTCCACGGCCCTCGCTGTGATCGTCGGCGCGGCGGCCGGAGGCAGCGCCGCAGCCATCCTGCTCTACGAGTCCGCGCTCGGCCTCGGCATGGCCTGCGGCCCGCTGCTGGGCGCACTACTGGGGAACGTCAGCTGGCGCTACCCGTTCTTCGGCACGGCGACGCTCATGGCGATCGGCTTCCTGTGCATCACGGCGTTCCTGAAGGAGCAGCCGCGGCCCGCGCGGAAGACCTCACTGCTGGACCCGATCAAGGCGCTCGGCCACGGCGGCCTCGCCTCCGCGGCGGTCTCGGCGTTCTTCTACAACTACACGTTCTTCACCGTGCTGGCCTTCACGCCCTTCGTGCTGAACATGACGCCGTACAAGTCAGGCGCCGTGTTCTTCGCCTGGGGTGTGCTGCTCGCCGTCTTCTCGGTGATCGTGGCGCCGCGCATGCAGGAGCGCTTCGGCTCGCTGAAGGTGCTCGGCGGTTCGCTGGTGCTGCTCGCGGCGGACGTGGCCGTGCTCGGCTACGGCGGCCACACCACCGCCGTCGTCTGCACGGTCCTGTCCGGGGCGTTCATCGGCGTGAACAACACGGTCTACACCGAGCTGGCCCTCGGCGTCTCGGACGCGCCCCGTCCGGTGGCGAGCGCGGGCTACAACTTCGTGCGGTGGTTCGCGGCGGCTGCCGCGCCCTGTCTCGCGCCGAAGATCGAGGAGTGGAGCGACATCCACATGCCGTTCGTGGCGGGGGCGGCGACGGCGCTTCTCGGGGCGGTCGTGGTCCTCGTGCGGCGCAGGGCGCTCACCCTCCCCCAAGCTCTCGACTCCGCTCGAGCAGGGGGGACCCCCATGGCCGAGGAGCTCCAGACGCGGCACGCGACCGAGGACGGTGTCACGGTCTTTGCCAAGTGACCGTTGCCGGGCGGGCGTTGGTGAGCTTGCTCACCCCTGGCCTCAGTCCAGAGGGACGGACCTGCGGGAGGGATCCCTCAGGTCCGTCCCGTTCGTCAGCCAGCGCTCCTGAAGGGCCCCCGCGCCGTGCACCCGCTTCCAGGCGGCCTCGTTCGGAGTCATCGGCAGCAGCGGCAGGAACCGTACGGGATCCAGGGGCTCGTCGAGTTCCAGGTCCTCGACCAGGCCACCGGGCTCGGCCACCAGGACGGAGGTGAACGGGGCGCCGGGCCACAGCGGTTCACCCACCTCCAGCGAGGCGCCGGGCGCCACGACCACGCCCTCGACCTGCGGGGACGCGGCGAGTACGGCGAGCGGGCGGAGCACCTTGTCGGTGTCGGCGAGGCCGCCGCGCACGGAGAGGACCAGCTCCGCGCGCGGTCCTTTGACGGGGTCGGCGAGCATCCCGGTGGGGTCCGTCATGGGCTGTGCGGACATGCCGAGGGTGGCGTAGCGGACGATGTCGCCCTCATGGAAGCGGAGCACCTCGATGCGGTCCGTGCCGAGGAAGGTGACCGCCGCGCGCGCGTCCGGTTCGCCCAGCGCGGTGCGCAACCGGGCCTCGACCAGAGGAAGAACATCAACCATGCGGCGAGCATAGAACTCGTCAGCACCGGGCAAAGCGGCGCCTTGACACTTCTGTCGGCTGATACTCTTGGCCGGTGGTTTCGGGCAGCACTCGGTAGGGAAATCTTCCAGGCCCCCAAGGCACCGGAGAAGTCCTGTCAGGCCCGGCACCCATGAGACTCCCCCCAAGGGGGCACCCTCTAATCAGGGTATGGATCGTCCCTCAGCAGGGACCGGCCGGAGGAGGTGGGGCTGTTATGGATCGAAGTCGACCGTGCAGTACCACCCGCTCTTCCAGCCGCTGACGCAGCTGTTCTGACTCCCGTCGGCTGCCACCTCTCGCATCTCGCGTTCGCGTCGCCACGGAAGAGCACTTCGTTTCGCTTTGCCTGATCTGTCTGATCTCAGTCAGTAGCTGAATCAGCAGCGAAGCCCGCCACCGTGACGGTGCGGTGCTCCCCGCTTTGTGGACGTGCCAAACCTCCGCAGCCAGGACGTCCCCATTCCGGGTAGTTCCACCCGTTTCCCGTGGCCTTTCGCTGCTCGTTGCGAAGGAGCCCTGCCATGTCGATGATCCGTGACCTGCGCGCCGTGGTCCGCCCGTCCCGCACCTCCCCGCGGAAGGACAACGGCGCGTACGACACCACGCGTGACCCCGGGATGCCGTCCGCCGTCGTCGACTGCGCCGTCTACCGCGACGGCGTCCGCGTCCAGACGCAAGCGCCGCTGTCCCCGCACGAGGCGATGCGGCTGGTCCGGCGCGACGGAGGGTTCGTGTGGATCGGGCTGCACGAGCCGACCGAGGCGGAATTCGCCGGTATCGCCCGCGAGTTCGGGCTGCACCCGCTGGCCGTCGAGGACGCCGTGCAGGCGCACCAGCGGCCCAAGCTGGAGCGGTACGACGACTCCCTCTTCACCGTCTTCAAGACCGTGCACTACGTCGACCACGACCAGCTGACCGCCAACAGCGAGGTCGTCGAGACCGGCGAGGTCATGTGCTTCACCGGGCGGGACTTCTTCATCACGGTCCGGCACGGCGGGAAGGGCTCGCTCAGGACGCTGCGGCACCGGCTGCAGGACGAGCCCGAGCTGCTCTCCAAGGGCCCCTCGGCGGTGCTGCACGCGATCGCCGACCACGTCGTCGACGGGTACATCGCGGTGGCCGACGCGCTGCAGGACGACATCGACGAGGTGGAGACCGAGGTGTTCTCGCCGGGCCGCAAGGGCACGCCGCGAGGCACGGACGCCGGCCGGATCTACCAACTCAAGCGGGAGGTCCTGGAGTTCAAGCGGGCGGTGGCGCCGCTACTGCGGCCGATGCAGCTGCTGAGCGAGCGGCCGATGCGGCTGATCGACCCGGACATCCAGAAGTACTTCCGCGACGTCGCCGACCACCTCGCCCGCGTCAACGAGCAGGTGCTGGGCTTCGACGAACTGCTGAACTCGATCCTCCAGGCCAACCTGGCGCAGGCGTCCGTCGCACAGAACGAGGACATGCGGAAGATCACCGCGTGGGCGGCGATCATCGCAGTGCCGACGATGGTGTGCGGGGTGTACGGCATGAACTTCACGTACATGCCCGAGCTGCACTGGAAGTACGGCTACCCGGCGATCATGGGCATCACGGTCGGCATCTGCGTGGGCATCCACCGCATGCTGAAGCGGAACGGCTGGCTGTGACGGTCCCGACTAGGCTGGGCGCATGACAAGCGAGCTGCTCGAGAGGGCCCTGGTCGAGGAGGCCACGAAGAAGTCCGGGCTGATCTGGGTCCAGGGCGCGGGGCCGGCCGCGGCCGCCCGTGCGCTGTGGCACGTCTGGTACGAGGGCGCGGCGTGCGTGGTGGGCGACGGACCCGGTGAGCAGCCGCTGCCCGGCCTGGTCGACGGCGGGGACGCGGTCGTGACGGTGCGCAGCAAGGACAAGGGCGGCCGGATCGTCACCTGGCCCGCGAGGGTGGTGGAGTTGGCGCCGGGGTCGCCCGAGTGGGAGGGTGCGGTCGCCGAGCTGAAGGGCAAGCGGCTGAACGCGCCCGACGGGGAGGAGATGCCGGAGCGGTGGCGCCGGGAGTGCCGGGTGCTCCGCCTGGAGCCGCAGGGGACGACCGTGCCGCTGCCGTCCGACTCCCAGGCCGCGCGCCCGGTCCCGACCTCGGCCACGACCCGCCGCCCGATCCCGGCGGCGCTGCCGCGGCTGCTGCGGCGCAAGCGCCACGGCTGACCGCCGCCGGCGGCAGCAGGGTGGCTGCCCACAGCGGTGGCCGGCCGGCTGCCGCAGTCGCGGCGGCTACGACGACGGCAGCTGCTTCCCGTAGTCCACCGTCTGCTCCTTCGGTGGCTCCGCCAGGGTGAAGTCCTTCCCCCACTCCGACAGGCGGAGCGTCCCCGCGTTGCCGGCGCGGACCAGGAGCAGGGGATACGGGCTTCCCTCCAGCGAGACGTCCAGGCTGCCTCCGGCGCCCTTGTCGCCGGTGACGCGGATCGTGCGGACGCCGTTCTGCTCGTGGTGGCCGTCCGTCGCCAGCGCGCCGTGCAGCGTGAGGAGCCCGTCCAGCAGGACGTCCTTGTCGGTGAAGCCGCTGAAGCGCTGGTAGGCCGGGTCCTGCGAGGGCACCTTCACGTACTTTCCGTCCAGCTTGCCCGCCGCGGCCGCCGAGCCCCCGGCGTCCCCCGAACCGTCCTGCTGGTTCCAGAACGCCGCGTCGGCCTTCAGGAACAGGTGCTTGCCCACCCGCAGCAGCCGGAACGTTCCGTTCTTGGAGGTGACCGACCCGCTGCCGCCCTCCCCCTTCAGCCGCATGTCCAGTGTGTAGGTGCCGCCGTTGCTGACCACGGTGCCGGACAGATGGACCGACGACGCCGACCTGGCCGCCGTACGCGTACGGCTCTGGATCTTGTCGGCGGGCAGTTTCCCGACACCGTTGGTCCCGGCGTCCGGGTCACCACCGCCGCACCCCGCGAGCCCCGCCCCCGTCACGACCAGCGCGCACATCGCGCGCACCAGCGCGGCCCTGCGGGTACGGCCCTGGGGAATGGCGGTCACAGGCGGGGCTACCTCTCATGTGGGAGTCCTCATCGGCGTACCGCAGAGTACCGGTGCCCGGGAGACCTTCCAGAGCCGGTTCATCCGCACCCCCGCCAGCGCGCGGCGCACCGGGACGGGCTAGCCTGAAGCCCACGCGAGCGGACAAAACAGCAGGAAAAGGAGGCGCGGGCATGGCCGCGAGCGCCCCTCGGATCTTCGTCTCACACCTGGCCGGGGTCGCCGTCTTCGACCCTACCGGCGACCAGGTGGGGCGCGTGCGCGACCTGGTCGTCATGCTGCGGGTGGGCCGGCGCCCCCCGCGGCTGCTGGGCCTGGTCGTCGAACTCGTCACCCGCCGCCGTATCTTCCTGCCCATGACCCGGGTGACCGGCATCGAGTCGGGCCAGGTCATCACCACCGGCGTGCTCAACGTGCGCCGCTTCGAGCAGCGGCCCACCGAGCGGCTCGTCTTCGGGGAGCTGCTCGACCGGCACGTCACCCTCGTCGAGACGGGCGAGGAGGTCACCGTCCTCGACCTGTCCGTGCAGCAGCTGCCGGCCCGCCGCGACTGGGAGATCGACCGGGTCTTCGTGCGCAAGGGGAAGGGCGGCACGTTCCGGCGCAGCAAGGGCGAGACGCTGACGGTGGAGTGGTCGGCGGTCACCGGGTTCTCCCTGGAGGAGCACGGACAGGGCGCCGAGAGCCTGCTGGCCACCTTCGAACAGCTCAGGCCGGCCGACCTCGCCAACGTCCTGCACCACCTGTCCCCCAAGCGCCGCGCGGAGGTCGCCGCGGCCCTGGACGACGACCGGCTCGCCGATGTGCTCGAAGAGCTCCCCGAGGACGACCAGATCGAGATCCTCGGCAAGCTGAAGGAGGAACGCGCCGCAGACGTCCTCGAGGCGATGGACCCGGACGACGCCGCCGACCTTCTCGCCGAACTGCCGGAGGAGGAGAAGGAGCGGCTGCTGAGCCTGATGCAGCCCGCCGACGCGGCCGACATGCGCCGTCTGATGGCGTACGAGGAGAAGACCGCGGGCGGCCTGATGACCACCGAGCCGATCGTGCTGCGGCCCGACGCCACCGTCGCCGACGCGCTCGCCCGGGTCCGCAACCCCGACCTGTCCCCCGCGCTGGCCGCGCAGGTGTACGTCTGCCGTCCGCCGGACGAGACGCCCACGGGCAAGTACCTGGGGACCGTGCACTTCCAGCGGCTGCTGCGGGACCCGCCGTACACCCTGGTCAGCTCGCTCGTCGACGACGACCTGCAGTCGCTCGCCCCGGACGCGCCGCTGCCCGTGGTGGCCGGGTTCTTCGCGGCCTACGACATGGTCGCGGCGCCCGTCGTCGACGAGTCCGGCTCGCTCCTCGGCGCGGTGACCGTGGACGACGTACTGGACCACATGCTCCCCGACGACTGGCGCGAGACAGAGTTCCACCTGGACGAGGAGGGGGTCGGCGATGACGCCTGACCGCGAGAAGCTCCCCTCCGGCGCGACCGCCGCCACCCGGCGCCTCCGGCTCGACCAGCCGCAGCCACGGCGCGTCCGCCTGGTGCCCGAGTGGGACCCGGAGGCCTTCGGACGCCTGTCCGAGCGCATCGCGCGCTTCCTCGGCACCGGGCGGTTCATCGTCTGGATGACAGGCGTCATCATCGTGTGGCTGGGCTGGAACATCATCGCCCCGGTCCACCTGCGCTGGGACCCGTACCCGTTCATCTTCCTGACACTGGTGCTGTCGCTGCAGGCCTCCTACGCCGCCCCGCTGATCCTGCTCGCCCAGAACCGCCAGGACGACCGCGACCGGGTGAACCTGGAGCAGGACCGCAAGCAGAACGAGCGGTCGATCGCGGACACCGAGTACCTGACCCGCGAGATCGCCGCGCTGCGCTCGGGCCTCGGCGAGGTCGCCACCCGGGACTGGATACGGTCCGAACTCCAGGACCTGATGAAGGAACTGGAGGACAGGCGGCGCTCCGACGGGCATGTCGTATTCCCGGCGGAACGGGCGCACGGACGTGACGTAGACGACCGCTGACGGGCTTACCGTGGCCACCGCGGTGCGCCGTACCATCTCCTTATGGCTACGGAAGACGCGGTGCGCGAAGCGCTGGCGACGGTGAACGACCCCGAGATCCATCGACCCATCACCGAGCTGGGGATGGTCAAATCGGTGGAGATCGGTGCGGACGGAGCGGTCGCGGTCACCGTGTACCTGACGGTCTCCGGCTGCCCGATGCGCGACACGATCACGCAGCGCGTGACCGAGGCCGTCTCGCGCGTCGAGGGCGTCACCCGCGTCGACGTCACGCTCGACGTGATGAGCGACGAGCAGCGCCGCGAGCTGGCGACCGCGCTGCGCGGCGGCCAGGCCGAGCGCGAGGTCCCCTTCGCCAAGCCGGGCTCGCTCACCCGGGTGTACGCGGTGGCCTCCGGCAAGGGCGGTGTCGGCAAGTCCTCCGTGACCGTGAACCTGGCGGCGGCGATGGCCGCCGACGGCCTGAAGGTCGGTGTCGTGGACGCCGACATCTACGGCCACAGCGTGCCGCGCATGCTGGGCGCGGACGGGCGGCCCACCCAGGTCGAGAACATGATCATGCCGCCGTCCGCGAACGGCGTGAAGGTCATCTCGATCGGCATGTTCACCCCGGGCAACGCCCCGGTCGTCTGGCGCGGCCCGATGCTGCACCGCGCGCTCCAGCAGTTCCTCGCCGACGTGTACTGGGGCGACCTGGACGTGCTGCTGCTCGACCTGCCGCCCGGCACCGGCGACATCGCCATCTCCGTGGCCCAGCTGGTCCCGAACGCCGAGATCCTGGTCGTGACGACCCCGCAGCAGGCGGCCGCCGAGGTGGCCGAGCGAGCGGGCTCGATCGCCGTGCAGACGCACCAGAAGATCGTGGGCGTGGTCGAGAACATGTCCGGCCTGCCCTGCCCGCACTGCGGCGAGATGGTCGACGTCTTCGGCACGGGCGGCGGCCAGCTGGTCGCCGACGGCCTCTCCCGCACGACGGGTACGACGGTCCCGGTTCTCGGCAACATCCCCATCGACGTCCGCCTGCGCGAGGGCGGCGACGAGGGAAAGCCGGTGGTCCTCACGGACCCGGACTCCCCGGCGGGCTCGGCCCTGCGCGCGATCGCGGGCAAGCTCGGGGGACGGCAGCGGGGCCTGGCCGGGATGTCGCTGGGGATCACGCCGAGGAACAAGTTCTAGTCCCAGGGCTCGTACGACGAGGGGGCGCCGTCGCACCGACGGCGCCCCCTCGTCGTACGCCCGGCCGAGCGCCGCGGCGTCGGGCGTCCGCTAAGCGGTGTAAGCGGTGATGTCCTTGATCACGGCGAAGCCCAGACCGTACGCGCTCATGCCTCTTCCGTACGCCCCGAGATGCACCCCGGCCTCGGTCGCCCCCGCGAGCACCCAGCCGAACTCGGACTCGCGGTAGTGGAAGGGCGTCGGCACCCCGTCCACCGGCAGGGACAGCGTCGACCACGCGGGCCCGGTCAGGTCGTCCGCGAGAACCCACGCCGTCTCCGTCTGCTGGTCCAGCCAGTCGTCACGCAGGGTGTGGTCCATCTGGCCCGGCCAGGTGAACGACAGCAGCCCCACACCCGCCAGCCACGCCGCGGACGAGACCGATGTGGCCTCCAGCACGCCGGTGCCGTCCGGGCTGCGCCGTACGGGGTTCTCGGCGACGGTGACCACGACCGCGAACCGTTCCTTGTCCTCGGTGGCCTCGTTGCGCACGGACGGCTCGTCCCCGTGTCCGATGGACCCGTGTTCCACGGTCCCGTCGGCCGCGGTGCCCACCTGCATCAGCCAGCGCGGCCCCGTGAACGCCTCGTCGAGGCCGTACCACGGGAAGGGTGCCCGGAGATAGCCGTCGACCGTGCGGCGGGCGGAGGGGAGCTGTGGTCCGCCCTCCGCGGCCGACGCCTGCGCGTCCACCCGACTCGTCGTCTCCATCTGCCCGGACGCCTCCTCGCTCTCGTCGGACCCGAGCGGCCCGCCCCCCACGGGCGTCCTCGCTCACGAACGGTCCGCACAACAACTGGGCAGCATAGCCACAGCGCTCCGAACAGCAGCGAAACGCCCGGCGCGTACCACCCCCCGCGCGGCGCCATACGGCCGTACGCACGCCGATGGGGTGTATGGCCTGCGTCACATCACGTGGGTGCGATGGGCGTCGGCCGGGCGTGGCGCGCGGGGCTCAGGTGGCGTCCGCGTCGAAGGGCGGGCGCTCGTCGGGGTCGGTGCTCGTGGGCTTCTTCGTCATGTCGACGGTGCCGCCGGTCGGGCCGGAGGACGCCGACGAGGAGGTGGACGACTCGGGCTCGCGGCCGTGGACCGCGTCCGTGACCTCGGCCATCTCCTTCTTCAGGTCGAAGCCGTTGCGGATCTCCTTCAGCCCCAGGTCGTCGTTCTCCAGCTGCTTGCGGATGAACGTCTTGGGGTTGAGGTCCTCGAACTCGAAGTCCTTGAACTCCGGACCCAGTTCGCTGCGGATGTCCTGCTTGGCGCTCTCCGAGAACTCGCGGATCTTGCGGATCGTGCGCGAGACGTCCTGGATCATCTTGGGGAGCTTGTCCGGACCGAAGACGAGCACGGCGATGACCACGATCGTGACCAGCTCGAGCGGTCCTATGTCATTGAACACCTGAAGCTCCTTGCGATGTCCTCGGTCCTCGGCCCTCGGTGGTCTGTGCGGGTCTTCCGTGGTCCGGGCCGGGTCCACGGTACCCGGCGTTCCTGCCGTACCGGTACTGTCCCGGCGCACCGGCCGCGTGTACGCGACGGGTTTTCCGGGTTGTTTGCCTTGTCGGGCGGGCTTCGTCCCGCCCTGGCGGGGTTCGCGTCAGCTGCCGTCCGCCGAGCCGAGGACGAGTGTGATCCTCCGTTCGGCGCCGCCGCGGACCACGGTCAGCTGCAGACGGTCGCCGGGGCGGTGGGCGCGGGTCCTGATGATCAGCTCCTCCCCGGAGTGGACGCGCACGCCGTCGACCTCCGTGATGACGTCGCCGGGCTTGATGCCGGCCTTGTCGCCCGCACCGCCCCGGGTGACGGCGGGGCCTCCGCCGGCGCCCTTCGCGCCGACCCGGGCGCCGTCTCCCGTGTAGTTCATGTCGAGCGTGACACCGATCACCGGGTGGGTGGCCCTACCGGTGTTGATCAGCTCCTCGGCAACGCGCTTGGCCTGGTTGACGGGGATGGCGAAGCCGAGCCCGATGGAACCGGCCTGGCCGCTCTGATCGGATCCGCTGCCGGCCGAACGGATGGCGGAGTTGATGCCGACGACACGGCCCCTGCCGTCGAGGAGGGGGCCGCCGGAGTTGCCGGGGTTGATCGGGGCGTCGGTCTGCAGGGCGTCGACGTACGACACGTCGCTGCCGTCGCCCTTCTCGCCGCCGGCGGTGATGGGCCGCTCCTTGGCGCTGATGATGCCGGAGGTGACGGTGCCGGCGAGGTCGAAGGGCGCGCCGATGGCGACGACGGGGTCACCGACCTCGACGTTGTCGGAGTTGCCGAGGGGCAGCGGGGCGAGGCCGCGGACGCCGGTGACCTTGACCACGGCGAGGTCGTAGCCGGTGTCCCGGCCTACGACGGTGGCCTTGGCGCTCTGGCCTCCGTTGAACGTCACCGTTATCTCGCCGCCGGCTGCCGCGGGTTGCACGACATGGTTGTTGGTGAGGATGTGGCCGCGTCCGTCGAGGACGAAGCCGGTCCCGGTGCCCTCCTCGGAGGCGCCCTTGACGTGCAGGGTGACGACGCTGGGCAGCGCCCGTGCGGCGATCCCGGCGACGCTGTCCGGGGCGCGCCCCGCGGGCTCCTTCCCGGCCTGCGGCAGCCGCACCTCGCCGATGCCACCGTCCCGCTCCCACGCGGCGCCGACGACACCGCCGATCCCTCCGGACAGGAGCGCGACCAGCACGCCGACCACAACCAGCGCCTTCCGGCCGCTCCCCCGCCGCTGGTCCGTGCCGGGCAGCGTGGCGCCGTTCTGCTGGAAGGGGGCCCGGGGCGCCCACGGGTCGTAGTTCTGCCAGGGGGAAGGGGACGAGGGGGCACCGCTCGGGCCGGTGGGGCCGCCCGGCAGGGGTGCGGTCGGCGGCGTCGGCACAGCGGTCGCGCCGGGCACGGGTGCCTCGGGCACGCCTGCGCCTCCGGGCACGGGCGCGCCCGGGGGCGGGGGTGTGCTCTGCGGGGCGGCGTCGGGCGGGGACGGCGCAGCCGGGTGCTGGACCGGTGGCGCGGGCGCCCAGGGCCCCGGTTCGCCGTAGGGCGGGGTGTTGTAGGGGTCGGGGTCGTGAAGGGCCTCGACGCGACCGTCGAGGGCGTCGGGCGCGTCGCCGCTCTGCCGAGGGTCGATGTGCCCGGCAGAACCTTTCGGCGCCGTGCCCGCGGCGGCCGGGCGCTCCAGCTCGAAATCGCCGTCCCCGTCGGCGGTCACCGGCTTCGCGAGGCCGTCGGCCGCGTCCCCGGTCCTCGCCGCGGCCGGGCGCTCCAGCTCGAAGTCGCCCTCGGCGCCGGCCTCGCCGCGGGGGCGTGCCCCGGCAGGGGCGGGCAGCTCGAAGTCGCCGCCGGACTCTCCGCCCGGCGCCCTACCGCCGTTCGTCGCCCCCTCGGCGTCGCGCGCCGCTCCCGACTCGCTCGCCCCGTCTTCCGGTCCCGCCGCAGGGACCGGCTTCCCCTCGTTCATGCTCTCCCTACACCCGCCGGCGGCATCTGATGCCGCGGATTCCGCGCCCGGACCGCTTGCGCGGCGCGGGCACCATGGATTCAACCAGGTTCCCCGCGCGACCGCGCGGTCGCTCAGCGGCCGGTGTTCGAGGGGGGTGAGGGCGTGTGGGACGTGGCCGGCACCGGCCGGGCCAGCAGGCCGGGGGTCGTCAGCCGGGGGGCGGTCGACAGTGCGAAGGGTCCGGTGTCGGTGAGCGGGCGTATGAGCGGGGACATCGCAGCCGCGCCGGCCACCACGGGAGCGGTCAGCGCGCGGATCTGCGAGACGTCCTGGATGCCGGGAGCGGGCACTCCGGGCAGCAGCGGCGCCGAGGACTGCGTGGACGCGACGGGCGTCCGGTCCACCGCACGCTGCCCGAGCAACGCTCCGGTGGACCGCCGTCGCTGCGCCTCGGGCGACGTGGCACCCCCTGTACCCGGTGAGCGCATCGGCGTGACATTGCTGTTGGCCCCGGAACCTCGAGCCTCCACGCCGGTGTCACCGCCCACGCCGGACACGCCGCCGAGCGCCAGCGCGGCCAGCGAGACGGCGCCGGCGGCGACGAACGCGAAACGCCGCCCACGGGACGTCGGCCGCTCGCTCTCCTGCCGGCCGACGGGATGGATGCGGAAGCCGCCGTCCTCCGGGAGGACGCGGTCCCCGGGGAGGCCGCGGCTGTCGGACGGCGACAGTGCCGTGGCGTGCGGGCCCGCCGGGACGTAGCCGAAGGGCTCACCCCTCACTCCGAAGACGCCGGGCCGCGCGGGCAGTCCGGCTCTGCCCGGGAGTCTTCTGCCGAATCCTCCCCCGCCGAGCGGCGTGCCGTCGCCGTCGACGTCACCTTCCGTGGACAGGCCCTGGAGGCGGGCCAGGAAGCTCTCGGACGGCGGCGGCGGGGCCGCCTCGGCGAAGACGTTCTTCAGCCGGCGCTGGGCGTCGGCCTCGGCCTTGCACTTCGGGCACGTGGCCAGATGGGCCAGCACGCGCTCGCGCGTCTCATGACCGAGCTCTCCGTCCACCAGGGCGGAGAGGCGGTCTCCCAGGTGCTGCTCTGCCGGTGTGGGGCGACGGGATCCACTCACGCGGTCGCGCCCCCTCCCCCCAGCGCGGGCACGCGGGGCACGAAGGAGCGACGCTCGGCCGTGCGGGCCTGAGGCGCCCGGTGCGCGAGCGCCTTGCGCAGCTGCGAGCGGCCGCGGTGGATCCGGGAGCGCACCGTGCCGAGCTTGACGCCCAGGGTCGCGGCGATCTCCTCGTAGGACAGTCCTTCGATGTCGCACAGGACGACGGCCGCGCGGAACTCGGGCGCGAGCGTGTCCAGCGCCTGCTGGACGTCCGCGTCGAAGTGCGCGTCGTGCAGGAGCTGCTGCGGCGTCGGCTCACGGCTCGCCAGGCGTTCGGCCGCGTCCTCGCCGAGCGCGTCGAAGCGGATGCGCTGCTTGCGGCGGACCATGTCCAGGAAGAGGTTCGTGGTGATGCGGTGCAGCCAGCCCTCGAACGTGCCGGGCGTGTACGTCGACAGGGAGCGGAAGACCCGTACGAAGACCTCCTGGGTGAGGTCCTCGGCGTCGTGCTGGTTACCGGTCAGGCGGTACGCCAGTCGGTAGACCCGGCCGCTGTGAGTGCTGACGATCTCCTCCCAGGTGGGCGGAGTCCACGCCTGCGCGTCCGCGTCGGTGGCGAAGGTCGCGGTCTGCGCGGTGTCGGCAGCGTGGTGGGTGTCAGCGATGTCGGTCACGGATTTCGGCTCACCCGATGACCTGAGAAGGAGCCGTAGCACCCCTCCCCGATCCGCAGGCGCAGCCGCACCTCCCCTGTCGGCTCTGGTGGTGTCCAGTGGAGCCCCTACCATAGCCACCTCGCCCGTTAGCTCCGGATAAGCGGTTTTACGAGAATTTGATGCGGGCTGATACGGCTGCGTCAGCACTTGCTCGGCACCCACGTCCACGCGTCCGTCCCGGTCCTTCCCCACGCCCTCTTCCCACCCTCCTCAACGCCCGGTCCCATCTGCGGGTTCCCGCCGTCAACGGATACAGTCACGCCCAAGCAATCACGGGGACGGGAGAGGGTCATTACCGGCAACCGGCAGACGAGCTGGGCGTTCGCCGACGCCTATGTCGCCGAGGACGACGCGCTGCGCTGGGCCCGGGAACGGGCCCGTGAAGCAGGGCTGCGCTCGGTGTCGCCCGGCACGGGCGCCGCGCTGCGCATGCTCGCCGCCACCGTGGACGCCAAGGCGGTGGCGGAGATCGGGACGGGATGCGGTGTCTCCGGGATCCACCTGCTGCACGGCATGCGGCCGGACGGCGTGCTGACCACGGTGGATCCGGAGCCGGAGCACCAGCAGTTCGCCCGCCAGGCCTTCCGCGCCTCCGGCTTCGCCAGCAACCGGGCCCGCTTCATCCCGGGCCGGGCCCTGGACGTCCTGCCTCGGCTCGCGGACGCCGGCTACGACCTCGTGTTCTGCGACGGCGACCGGCTCGAGGTGCTCGACTACCTCGCCGAATCGTTGCGTCTGCTGCGTCCCGGCGGGCTCGTCGTCTTCGAGGGCGCCTTCGCCAACGGCCGCACGGTCGGCTCGGGGCCGCAGCCCACCGAGGTGCTGCGGCTGCGGGAGCTGCTGCGCACGGTGCGCGAGAGCCCCGACCTCGTGTCCTCACTGCTCCCGGTGGGGGACGGACTGCTCTGCGCGGTCAGGCGGTGAGCACGGCCGTGGGGGCGGGCCGGGTGGGCCGCCCGGGTCGAAGCACCCCCGGGAAGCCCCCCTGGAAAAAGCGGTCCCCGGCACCGCGTACGATGCCGGGGCAGCTGAGATCCGGGGTCTGCCGCGTCAGCCGACGACCTTCTTGAGGGCGTCGCCGAGCGCGTCGGCCTCGTCCGGGGTCAGCTCGACGACGAGCCGACCGCCGCCTTCGAGCGGAACGCGCATGACGATGCCCCGCCCCTCCTTGGTCACCTCGAGCGGGCCGTCGCCCGTCCGCGGCTTCATGGCCGCCATGCTCGTTCCCCTTCCTGAAACCAGCTCATCGTCAGCCGACGGCCCCTTGAAGGGCACGCGATCCTCACAGGACACGCGACACCGGCATCGAACACATTGCTTCCAGGCCATTATCCCGCATCTCATGACCCGATGACCAACATCGGTCGGCATCGCTTGGGCAACACGCGCGAGCAAAACCACTCAATTCGGCGATGTGGCTGTGATACTTCGCCCCCGCACGGAGATCCGCCGACCGGATCCCTGCGGGAATTCTTTGATGCAGGTCACACGTACGGTCCGTTCCGTGGACGGTGATCTCGGCCATGCTGTCCTTCGGACGCGGGCGTACCGGCCGGTACGCCCGAGGCGCGACACCGGAGGGGACCACCATGGCCGACACCGTGCTCTACGAGGTGAGCGACGGACTCGCGACGATCACGCTGAACCGTCCCGAGGCGATGAACGCACTGAACATCGCGACCAAGGTCGCCCTCCGGGACGCGGTGCGGTCCGCGGCGGACGACGGCTCCGTACGCGCGATCCTGCTCACCGCCGCCGGGGACCGGGCGTTCTGCGTGGGGCAGGACCTCAAGGAGCACATCGGGCTGCTGGCCGCCGACCGGGAGACCGGCTCGGGCCAGACGATGAGCACGGTCCGGGAGCACTACAACCCGATCATCCGGGCGCTGGCGGGTGCGCCCAAGCCGGTGGTGGCCGCGGTGAACGGCGTCGCGGCGGGGGCCGGCTTCGGATTCGCGCTGGCCGCGGACTACCGGATCGTGTCGGGCACCGCATCCTTCAACACGTCGTTCGCGGGCGTCGCGCTGACGGCCGATTCGGGCGTCTCCTGGACGCTGCCCCGCGTGGTCGGTCCCGGGCGCGCGGCCGACCTGCTGCTCTTCCCGCGGAGCATCGGCGCCCAGGAGGCGTTGGAGCTGGGCATCGCGAACCGGGTCGTCCCCGCGGACGAACTGCGGACCGAGGCGGAGAAGGTGGCCGTGGCGCTCGCCGAGGGGCCGACGGTGGCGTACGCGGCGATCAAGGAGGCCGTGGCCTACGGGCTGACCCACTCCTTGGAGGAGACCCTGGAGAAGGAGGACGAGCTGCAGACACGGGCAGGCTCGTCCGACGACCATGCGATCGCGGTAGAGGCGTTCGTGAACAAGGAGAGGCCGAAGTACCTGGGCCGGTAGGTCTGCGACTGACCTGGCCGTGCGCCGCCCCGGTCGATCGGCGGGAGTCAGTCGTCGCGGGCGGCGCAGTCCGCCAGGTGGTCGTTCACCAGGCCGCAGGCCTGCATCAGCGCGTACGCCGTGGTCGGGCCGACGAAGCGTATGCCGCGCTTCTTCAGGGCCCTGGAGAGCGCTGTCGACTCCTCGGTGACCGCGGGGACGTCGGCCAGGGTCGCCGGAGCCGGGCGGGACGCGCCGTCGGGGGCGTGGGACCAGATCAGCTCGTCGAGCTCGCCCGGGGCCCACTCGGCCAGCACGCGTGCGTTGGCGAGCGTCGCCTCGATCTTGGCGCGGTTGCGGATGATTCCCGGGTCGGCGAGCAGACGCTCCTGGTCGGCGTCGGTGAACGCGGCCACCTTCGCGATCCGGAAGTCGGCGAAGGCGGCCCGGAAGCCCTCGCGGCGGCGAAGGATCGTGATCCACGACAGACCCGACTGGAACGCCTCCAGGCACAGCCGCTCGTACAGCGCGTCGTCGCCGTGGACCGGGCGGCCCCACTCCTCGTCGTGGTACGCCACGTAGTCCACGGTGGACAGTGCCCAGGGGCAGCGCAGCACGCCGTCGGGCCCCGCGACGGCCGCACCGCTCACTGGGGGTCTCCTTCGGCCCGCTCCTCCGTTGCCGGTCCGGCGGCGCGGGCGCCGGCGAGCGCGGCCTCCAGGTCGGCGATACGGGAGTCCCGCTCGGCGATCTCGGCGCCGAGGCGGCCGAGCGCGTCGTCCACGTCGGCCATGCGGTAGCCCCGGAGGGCGAGCGGGAAGCGCAGGGCCTCCACGTCGTCGCGGCCGACGGGGCGGTCCGGCGGGAGCGGGTCGTCGAACCGCTCGGGGGCCGCCTCCGGCAGCGGGGTGCTCTCGCCGCCTCCCACCACGGCCAGTGTCACCGCGGCGACCACGACGGCGAGCGCGACGACCAGGAACAAGAACATGAGCATCACTTAAGTCCCCACGCTCGGTGCCGGCGCGCTGCGCGCCGACGCGGAAGTGCCGATGTCGAGTCTGTCTTTCCCTCTGCGTCAGATCGTGCCATGCGTCGCTGACAATTAAGGTCACAGGCGGCCGAGGAACGGGACGTACTGGGAGAGGTCACAGGGGATGCTCAAGCTGGGCAGGCGAGAATTCGGCGAGCACGAGCCGGTGATCATGGCGATCGTGAACCGGACGCCGGACTCCTTCTACGACCAGGGGGCCACGTTCCGCGACGAACCCGCCCTCGCGCGCGTGGAGCGGGCGGTGGCCGAGGGTGCCGCGATCATCGACGTCGGCGGGGTGAAGGCCGGGCCGGGCGAGGAGGTCACGGCCGAGGAGGAGGCGCGGCGGACGGTCGGTTTCGTCGCGGAGGTGCGGCGGCGTTTCCCGGACGTCGTGATCAGTGTGGACACCTGGCGGCACGAGGTCGGCGAGGCCGTGTGCGAGGCGGGCGCCGATCTTCTGAACGACGCGTGGGGCGGGGTCGATCCACGGCTCGCCGAGGTGGCGGCACGGTACGGGGTGGGGCTGGTGTGCACGCACGCCGGGGGCGCGCTGCCGCGGACACGGCCGCACCGGGTGACGTACGACGACGTCATGGCCGACATTCTGAAAGTGACGGTGGGGCTGGCGGAGCGGGCGGTGGCTCTCGGGGTGCCGCGCGAGTCGGTCCTGATCGACCCCGGCCACGACTTCGGGAAGAACACGCGGCACAGCCTGGAGGCGACGCGGCGGCTGGACGAGATGGTCGCCACCGGGTGGCCGGTGCTGGTGTCGCTGTCCAACAAGGACTTCGTCGGGGAGACGCTGGACAAGCCGGTGAAGGAACGGGTGTTGGGGACGCTGGCGACGACGGCGGTGTCGGCGTGGCTGGGGGCGCAGGTGTACCGGGTGCACGAGGTGGCGGAGACGCGGCAGGTGCTGGACATGGTGGCGTCGATCGCGGGCCACCGGCCCCCGGCGGTGGCCCGCCGGGGCCTGGCCTGACGGAGTCTTCCTCGCCCCCGCCGCCCCTACCCGTCCCCTCGGGGGCTCCGCCCCTTCGACCCCACCAGGGGCTCGTGGGGCTGCTTCCGGTGCCACGCAGACCGGGGACGCGCCTGTGAAGGGGCGCGGGGAACTGAGCGACCAGCCACGGACGGGCCGCAGCCGGGCACCGGCCCGAGCCGCCCCCGTCTCGGGCCGACGGCCGAAAAGGGGACCGGGGGCGAAGCCCCCGGTAGCGTCACGCCCGCACCGGGTGCGTGCCCGGACCCCGGTGGTCCCACCGCCCCGGATCGGGCCCAGCGCCTAGCGTCCCGCCTCCTTGGAGACCAGGGCCACCGCCTCGTCCACGTCGTCCGTGAGGTGGAACAGGAGCAGGTCCTTCTCCGTGGCCTTGCCCTGGGCCACCAGGGTGTTCTTGAGCCAGTCGACCAGGCCGCCCCAGTACGACGTGCCGTACAGCACGATCGGGAAGCGTGTCACCTTCTGGGTCTGGACCAGGGTCAGCGCCTCGAACAGTTCGTCCAGCGTGCCGAGGCCGCCCGGCAGGACCACGAACCCCTGCGCGTACTTGACGAACATCATCTTGCGGACGAAGAAGTAGCGGAAGTTCAGGCCGATGTCGACGTAGGGGTTCAGCCCCTGCTCGAACGGCAGCTCGATGCCGAGGCCGACCGAGATCCCCTTCGCCTCGCAGGCGCCCTTGTTCGCCGCCTCCATCGCGCCCGGGCCGCCACCGGTGATCACCGCCCAGCCCGCCTGCACCAGGCCGCGCCCGAGCCGTACGCCCGCGTCGTACTCCGGCGAGTCCACCGGCGTCCGCGCCGAGCCGAACACGCTGATCGCGGGTGGGAGTTCGGCCAGCGTGCCGAAACCCTCGATGAACTCCGACTGGATGCGCAGAACACGCCACGGGTCCGTGTGGACCCAGTCGGTGGGGGCGCGCTCGTCCAGCAGCCGCTGGTCCGTCGTGCTCCTCGTCACCTGGCCCCGTCTGCGCAGCACCGGACCGAGCCGCTGCTCATCCGGCGGAATCTTCTTCCCCTCGGGGTTGCCGGTAGGCATGTGCGCTCCCTCCGCTCGGGGGTGGTTCCACCCCAGCGTAGATCCGCGCGGGTTACGGCGGGGGGACGTGCGCATGTCCGGCTCGGACGGCCGTCCCCCGCGTCCGGCGGCAGGTCAGGACGTCAGCCAGGCCCGCAGGCGCTCCTCCGCCGTGAGGATCTTCGCCGTCTCCACCCGCTCGTCCCGCTTGTGCGCCAAGAGCGGGTTGCCGGGACCGTAGTTGACCGCGGGCACGCCGAGCGCGCTGAAGCGGGCGACGTCCGTCCAGCCGTACTTGGGCATCGGGGTGCCGCCGACCGCCCCGATGAACGCCGCCGCGGCCGGGTGCGACAGCCCGGGCAGGGCGCCGCCGCTGTGGTCGACCACCCGGAAGTCCTCGACGCCGCAGTCCGCGAACACCTCACGGACGTGCGCGACCGCCTCCTCCTCGCTGCGGTCCGGCGCGTATCGGAAGTTGACCGTCACGACGCATTCGTCGGGGATCACGTTTCCGGCCACCCCGCCGGTGATGCCGACCGCGTTCAGGCCCTCCCGGTACTCCAGTCCGTCGATGACCGGGCGGCGCGGTTCGTACGCGGCCAGGCGGGCCAGGATCGGGGCCGCCGCGTGGATCGCGTTCGAGCCCATCCAGGCGCGGGCCGAGTGGGCCCGCTCGCCCCTGGTCCTCAGCTCGACGCGCAGCGTGCCCTGGCAGCCGCCCTCCACCTGGCCGTCGGAGGGTTCGAGCAGCACCGCGAAGTCGCCCGCCAGCCACTCCGGGTGGGTTTCGGACACATGCTTCAGACCGTTCAGGTGCGCGTCGACCTCTTCGTTGTCGTAGAAGACGAACGTCAGGTCGCGGTTGGGCGCGGGGACCGTCGCCGCGATGCGGAGCTGAACGGCGACGCCCGACTTCATGTCGCAGGTGCCGCAGCCCCACAGGACGCCTTCCGCGTCCAGACGGGAGGGCACGTTGTCCGCGATCGGGACCGTGTCGATGTGGCCCGCCAGGATGACGCGCTCGGGCCGCCCCAGGTCCGTACGGGCCACCACGTTGTTGCCGTACCGGTCGACCGTCAGGTGCGGCAGGGCGCGCAGAGCCGCCTCGACGGCGTCCGCGAGGGGCTTCTCGGTGCCGCTCTCGGAGGGGAAGTCGACGAGCCGCGCGGTGAGCCGTGCGGCGTCCAGCGTGAGGTCAAGCGGGGTATCGGCCATGTCATCGACCCTAGCGCGCCGGACCGCGCGCGCCCGCCACAGGAGTTGTCCACAGCACCGGGCAACCCGCCGTTCACCTCCAGTACCTTGTACGGCGTGTCAGAGCCGTCCCCCACCCCTGTCCGACGTGGCCGTCTCCTCCGTTTCGGGGCTGCCTTCGTGGTCCTGCTCGCCGTCGCGGGCTATCTCGTCGTGCAGTACCTCACCGGTTCGGCAGCGCCGAGATGCCTGGTCGTCTCCGGAAAGGACGACGGTGCCTCGTACGAGTTCACTCCGGAGCAGGCGGTGAACGCGGCGACGATCGCCGCCGTCGGCACCACCCGAGGCATGCCGGAACGCGCGGTGACCATCGCGCTCGCGACCGCCCTGCAGGAGTCCGGCCTGCGCAACATAGAGCACGGCGACCGGGATTCGCTCGGCCTGTTCCAGCAGCGCCCGTCGCAGGGCTGGGGCACCAGGAAGCAGATCATGGACCCGACGTACGCGGCGGGCGAGTTCTACGAGCACCTGGCCAAGGTGCCGGACTACACGAGTCTTCCGCTGACGGTCGCCGCGCAGCGGGTGCAGCGCAGCGGCTATCCGGAGGCGTACGCGAAGCACGAACCGGACGCCGTGCTGCTCGCCGCCGCGCTGACCGGCCGCGCGGCGGGCACGCTGACCTGCCAGGGCCGCCCCGCGCCGACGGCGACCGGGGGCCCCGACGCGGTGCGGGCCGCGCTGGTACGGGACTTCGGGCGCGACATGCTCCAGACGGCCGGCGCGGAGGTGGTCCCCCGGCGCCCGTCGCCGTCCCCCACGGCCACTCCGCAGCGGGCCGCCGACGACGCGGTGACGATCCCGGTGCCCAAGAGGTCCACCGCTTCGGGGACCGTCCGTGAGCGCGGCTGGGAGCTGGCGCACTGGGCCGTGGCCAACTCCACGGCGCTGCACATCTCACGCGTCTCCTTCGCGGGCCGCGAGTGGTCGCGCGGAGGCTTCGCCGGCGAATGGCGTACGACCGGCTCCGGCGACGGGGAGGCGTCGGCCACCGAAGTCCGTATCGTCACCGGCGGATAGTCCGGGCAGCAGTACGAGTTCTCACTCCTGCGGGTAATGCACGGCGCGCCTCGTCGACGGGGCGCGCACCTTTTTGCGCGGCCTTCGGCGTATACCGGAGCTCCTTGCGAACAAAGGGCTGTAAGGATTCGGCAGCCTTTCCGGCCGGTTGCCGTTTGCCCGATTTCATCCCCACCTGATAATGCGACGCATTGCCAACTCTTTACATTGGCCCACCGCAACCTTCGCGGGCTTCGAGCGGTAGTCACTGCGTCCGAGCCCGGAACGATGAACAGCCGAATCGGCCGAACTCCCGGGCGTAGCCGAACACTTCACCGTTCTCTCCCGTCTAAGGAGCATCATGTCCCTCCCCCTGACCCACCGGATCGCCCGTGCCGCGCTGCTGATCGCGGCGGGAGCGGCGCCCGTGGTCGGTGCGGCCGGCTCCGCCAGCGCGGCGACGACCGATCTGCCGGCCACCCCGAACCTCGGTGGGCTGACCGCCCTGGACACCGCGCAGGTCGGCACCACCCTCGACGGCGCGGCCCAGAAGGCCGACGGCGCGGCGCAGCAGGTCACCGGGGTCGCGGGCGACACCGGCAGCCACGCGGTCAAGGCCGGAAGCCAGGCGGCCAGGAAGGCGGTGCCGGCGGTGAGCCGGACCGGCGGGAAGGTCGTCGGGACGGCGGCGCCGGTCGCGCAGAAGGTGGCCGGGGACGCGGCGGGGCAGGCCGGCGGGCTGCTCGGGGGCGCGACCAAGGGCGGGCTGCCGAAGGGGCTGCCGCTGGGCGGCTGACACCGCCTTCCCCTAGCGCGGAGGGTCCAGGGAAGCTTCCCTGGACCCTCCGTCTGTTGCAGCGGACCTCGGCGGACCGTGCCCGGTGGCGCACCGCGGCTGACAGCCGCCTGGAGAGCAGCCGTCGTCAGCCGAGGCGCTCCACCGCTGCTGCCACCCTCTCGTCCGTCGCCGTCAGGGCGACCCGTACGAACTTCTCGCCCGCCTCGCCGTAGAAGTCGCCCGGTGCCACCAGGATGCCCAGGTCGGCCAGGTGGGCCACCGTCTGCCAGCAGGACTCGTCCCGGGTCGCCCACAGGTACAGACTCGCCTCGCTGTGCTCGATCCGGAGGCCGTGCTTCAGCAGGGCGGCGCGCAGGGCCGTGCGCCGGGCCGCGTACCGCTCGCGCTGTTCGCGGACGTGCGTGTCGTCGCCCAGCGCGGCCACGACGGCGGCCTGTGTGGGCGCCGACGTCATCATGCCGCCGTGCTTGCGGATCTCCAGGAGCGGGCCGAGGACCGCGGGGTCACCGGCGAGGAAGGCCGCGCGGTAGCCCGCCAGGTTCGAGCGCTTGGACAGGGAGTGGACCGACACGATGCCGTCGTACGAGCCGCCGTTCACGTCCGGGTGGAGGACGGAGACGGGGTCGGCCTCCCAGCCCAGCTCGATGTAGCACTCGTCGGAGAACAGCAGTACGCCGTGCTCGCGGGCCCAGGCGACGATCCTCGTCAGTTCCTCCTTGCCCAGCACCTTGCCCGTCGGGTTCGACGGGGAGTTGAGCCAGAGCAGCTTGAGGTTCGCGGGGTCCAGCTCCGTCGGGTCGTCGTAGGCCAGGTAGTCCGCGCGGGCCAGGCGGGCGCCGACCTCGTACGTCGGGTAGGCCAGCCGCGGGTAGGCGACCTTGTCCCCGGGACCGAGGCCCAGCTGGGTCGGGAGCCAGGCCACGAGCTCCTTGGAGCCGACGACCGGCAGGACATGGCGGTGGGTGACGTCGCGGGCGCCGAGGCGGCGCTCCACCCAGCCCGTGATCGCGTCCCGCAGCTCGGGCGTGCCCCAGACGGTCGGGTAGCCCGGGGAGTCCGCCGCCGCCACCAGCGCCTTCTGGATCAGCTCGGGCACCGGGTCGACCGGGGTGCCGACGGACAGGTCGACGATGCCGTCCGGGTGCGCGGCGGCCGTCTTCTTGTACGGCTCGAGCTTGTCCCAGGGGAACGTCGGAAGGCGGTCGGAGACTGCGGACACGGGGATCGGCTCACTTTCTGCTACGACGGGCGCCCTCTGCGAGCGCAGGGACGCCAAACGCCTCGGTCCCGTGCGTCGCCCGGCGGGCACCGCACGGGACCGGAACAATTTGGCCTCCGGGCCGCTTACTGGTTCATCGGGGGCAGCGCCGCGATGAAGGGGTGGTCGCGCTCGATCAGCCCCAGCTTGCTGGCGCCACCGGGCGAGCCGAGCTCGTCGAAGAACTCGACGTTCGCCTTGTAGTAGTCCTTCCACTCCTCGGGAGTGTCGTCCTCGTAGAAGATCGCCTCGACCGGGCAGACCGGTTCACAGGCCCCACAGTCGACGCATTCGTCCGGGTGGATGTACAAGGACCGCTGGCCCTCGTAGATGCAGTCGACCGGGCACTCCTCGATGCACGCCTTGTCCTTGACGTCGACACAAGGCTCTGCGATGACGTAGGTCACGCTGTCGTTCCTCCTCGATAGGGCGCTGGCGGGCCTCCTCAGGCTCCGCCGCCTGGCGCGCGGGAGCGCGGCGTCGTCGATGCCCGCACCTAGTATCTCCGTTCCGGGGCACGATCCGAACAGGAGGGGTGAACCGACCTGTGGAAATCTCTGCGGGCGGACGGCTCGAGATCCGCATAACCGCTGCTGACGTGGGAAAACGCGTCTCCGTCCGGCGGTGGAACGAACATGCCGCCGAGGGTGAGAAGTTCACCGACACGGTCGGAGTTCTCACATCATGGGATCAAGGTGTGCTGCTGATCACACGGCGGGACGGCCAGAGCGTCCGGATCGCGGAATCGTCGCTGGTCGCGGGCAAGGTGGTCCCCGCGGCTCCGGCGCGCCGCAGGGGCCCCGCCGCCTCCTACGAGGAGCTCGTGCGGATCGCCGCCCGGGCCTGGCAGCCGGTGGAGCGGGAGCGGCTCGGTGAGTGGGAGCTGCGCGCATCCTCCGGATTCACGCGCCGGGCCAACTCGGTGCTGCCCCTCGGCGACCCCGGGCTGCCGCTGGACGAGGCACTGACGGCCGTCCGGCGCTGGTACACGGCCCGTGGCCTGCCCGCCTACATACAGCCGGCGACCGGAGCGGAGGGCACGCAGGAGCTGCTGTGCGCGGAGCTCGAAGCGCGCGGCTGGACGCGTGAGGTGACCGCCGAGCTGTGGACGGGTTCCCTGGCGCCCCTCGCGGACCGCGAGGCGCCCGAGGTGGAGCTGTCCCGCACGGCCGACGCGGCGTGGCTCGGCCGCTACCAGCGCAAGGGGCTGAGCGAGGTGGCCCTGAAGGTTCTGGGAGGGGGGTCCCCCCGCTCGAGCGAAGTCGAGACTGGGGGAGGAGCCGAGAGTGGGCGAGGCCCCTCGGTGTGGTTCGCGACGGTGCCGGGAGCTCAGGGCACCCCTCCGGCGGCGATCGGGCGGTGCGTGGTGGACGGGCGGTGGGCCGGTTTCGCGGCGGTCGAGGTCGACCGGGAGCAGCGCCGGCGTGGCCTGGCCACCGCGGTGATGGCGGCGCTGGCCCGGCAGGCCCTGGACGAGGGCGCCTCGGCGGCCTGGCTCCAGGTGGAGAAGGACAACGAGGGTGCGCGGGCCCTGTACGCGGGACTGGGTTTCGGGGCGCATCATGCATATCACCACTACCGGGAGCCGGAGGGCTCCCGCGGACCGGTGGCGTGAGAGGGTTCGAGATCGTGATGCGTGGCCCCCGTCCCCCGGAGCCGGAGCGGGCCGCAGAGGTGCGGCGGCGGTTCGGCGAGGAGGCGCGGTCCGAACGGCCCGACCTCGCCACGCTGTGCCTGCTCGTGGGCGCGGCGGCGGACGGGGAGCTGGACGAGGCCGGGATCGACGCGGCGCAGATCGAGCTGGACCGGCTGGCCGGGCTGGTGCCGTTCCGGCCGGACGGGCCGCGGGCGTGGGCCGAGGCGCTGGCGGACGTGCTCGGGGGCCGCCTCGGGTTCCACGGCTGTGCCGCGGACTACGAGCGCCTGGAGTCCTCGCTGCTGCACGCGGTGCTGCGGCGGCGGCGCGGGCTGCCGATCCTGCTGTCGGTCGTGTGGATCGAGGTGGCGCGGCGGGCGGGGGCGCCGGTGTACGGGGTGGCACTGCCCGGGCACTTCGTCGTGGGGTTCGGGCCGCCGGACGAGCAGGTGCTGGCCGATCCGTTCGACCGCGGCCGGGTGCTGACCGGAGGTGACGCCGAGATGCTGGTCGCCGGTGCCACGGGGGCGGCGCTCGATCCTTCGATGCTCGCCCCTGCCGACCCGCTGGATGTCGTACTGCGGGTGTTGAACAACATCCGGGCGTGGGCCGCTGCTCGGCCCGAACGGTCGGATGTCGCCCTGTGGGCGGTGGAGTTGTCGTTGCTGGTGCCCTCGCATCCGGCGCGGTTGCGCTACGAGCACGCGCAGCTCCTGGTGCAGCGGGGGGAGTTCTTGCGGGGGGCCGCGGAGCTGGACGCGTATGCCGACGTCGTCTCCGCCGTCGACGACGCGGCTGCGGAGCGGGTGCGGGGGCAGGCTCGGGCTGCGCGAGCCATGCTCAACTGAAGAGGTACGGCTACAGCCAGCCCTTCTCACGAGCCATCCGCACGGCCTCCGCCCTGTTCCTCACCGCCAGTTTCTGTATGGCGGTGGACAGGTAGTTCCGGACCGTCCCCTGGGACAGGTGCAGCGTCGCCGCCAGTTCCGCGTTGGTCGCGCCGTCCGCCGCCGCGCGCAGGACCTCGCGTTCGCGCTCCGTCAGCGGATTGGCACCGTCGGCCAGGGCTGCCGCCGCGAGCGTGGGATCGATGACCCGTTCACCGGCGAGGACTTTCCGTACCGCCTCGGCGAGTTGGGAGGCGGGGGCGTCCTTCACCAGGAACGCGGCGGCACCCGCCTCCATCGCGGAGCGCAGATAGCCGGGGCGGCCGAAGGTGGTCAGCACGACCACCTTCAGCGCCGGCAGCTCACGCTGCAGCCGTGCCGCCGCCTCGATCCCGGTGGCGCCGGGCATCTCGATGTCCAGCAGCGCCACGTCCACCTCATGAGCGCGTGCGGCCGCCAGCACCTCGTCGCCGCGGGCGACCTGGGCGACGACCTCGATGTCCTCCTCCAGGCCCAGCAGCGCGGCCAGCGCCTCGCGGACCATCGACTGGTCCTCGGCGAGCAGGACCTTGATCGTACGGCTCATGTCCCGGATCCTACGTGGACCGCGGCGCCCACGGGCACACGCGCGACCAGCCTGAAACCATGCCGGACTCGCCCCGCCTCCAGCGTGCCGCCGGCCTTCTGAAGACGCTCGGTCAGCCCCGTCAGGCCGTTGCCCGGGCCGTTGCCCGCGCCTCCCGATCCGTCGTCCTCGACGGAGAGTTCCAACATCCGCCCGTCGAGGGTCTGCCGTTGCAGCACCTCGATCGTGCAGCGGCCGGCGCCGCTGTGCCGTACGACGTTGGTGACCGCCTCGCGCAGCGCCCAGGCGAGGACGGACTCGCTCTCCTCCGCGACCCCGGTGAGGTCGGGCTCCGCGGCTATGTCCGCTCTGACTCCGGCCGCCGTGAGGGCTGCCTGCGCGCCCGCGAGTTCCGCGGAAAGGCGCGGGCGCCGGTACCCGGTGACCGCCTCCCTCACGTCGACGAGCGCCTGGCGGCTGACCCGTTCGATGTCGGCGACCTGCTGGGCCGCCTTCTCGGGGTGGTCGGGGAGCATACGGCCGGCCAGCTCGCTCTTCAGCGTGATCAGGGAGAGCGAGTGGCCGAGCAGGTCGTGCAGATCGCGCGCCAGGCGCAGCCGCTCCTCGTTGGCCGCGAGCTGGGCGACGGTGGCGCGGGCCTTGCGCAGCTCGATCGTCGTGCGCACCAGTTGGCCGACGCCCGTCATCGCGTACCCGATGAGCACCACCAGGAGCAGCAGGTTCTCCACCTCGTCCGCCGCGGCGCCCTGGAAGCCGACCAGGGCCATCACGGCGGCCGTCGCGG
>NZ_PQSR01000091.1 GCF_002920635.1 Streptomyces sp. Ru72
CCTGTTGCGAAAGTGGCGTCGTCGCCCGAAGGGCGGCCGCGCGGCGTCCGGTGCGTGCTCTGGGGGTACCCCTGCTCGAAGAGCTTGGGGGAGTGCCGCCCGGAAGCCCTCGTACTGGGCGTACTCGGGCTTTCGGGCGGTGCGGCGAGTAGGGGTCCCCCTGCTCGAAGAGCTTGGCGGAGCGTGCCGGGCGTCGCGCGGCAGGCGCCGCTTTCGCAACAGGCCCTAGACCGGAACCGGGGCGGACGGCCCCCGTCCGGACGGCCCTGGCCCGGGACAGCCCGTCAGGAGGCCCGCGACGACGGGGCCGGAGCGGCGACCGCTCGGTCCGGCCCGCGCTCACGAGCCGCGTCCCCACCGGCGACTGCGGTCTTGTCGGCCGCGGGCGTGCCCGCCAGACGACGCCACTGCTGCGGTGAATGCCCGTGTACGGCCTTGAAGGCACGGCTGAAGTGCGCAGCGTTGCGGAAACCCCAGCGGGCCGCCACCACGGAGATGGACGGACTCACCCGTCCGCGCCGAGCGAGCTCCCGAGCGCACTCCTCGACCCGCCGGCGCAGGATCAGCCTGCCGACGGTGACACCCTCGCCCTCGAAGAGGCGATGCAGATAGCGCACCGAGATCAGGTGCGCGCCGGCGATGCGCTCGGCCGACAGCTCAGGGTCGTCCAGATGCCGGTCGATGTACCGGCGGATGGTGGCGACCAACTGGTGGCGCCCTGACCGAGGCGTCTCCGCCTCCTCGGTCAGCTCGTCGACCAGGGCGGCCACCAACTCGGTGACGATGCCTCCGAACCCCTCTGCCACGGCGGGGGGCGTCCCTGCGGCGGACTCCTCCAGGCGCCGCAGGACGAGTGCCAGCAGCGCCGCCACTCCGCCCGTCGGTGTGAGGGCACGGGCGGTGACGGAGCGCAGGAGGGCCGCGGGGATGTGCAGGGCGTGAACGGGCACGCGGAAGAACAGCATCCGGGCGTGGTCCCGGTGCTCGACCGAGAAGGGCCGGCGCAGGTCGACGAACGCCAGTTGCCCGCTCTCCACATGGGCGCCCCGGCCGTCCTGGGCCAGGCGCACGGTCCCGTTCCGCGGGACCAGCAGGGCGACGGCCTCCGAGGGGTCCTGGGCGATCGAGCGCGGCCCACGGCTGAGGCGGAGCTCCGCGGCCTCACAGGCGACCAGCCGCACATAGCCGAAGTGGTGCAGGGTCACCGATCCGCTCGCCGGGGCGTCCTGCCGGGTGTGCTCGAGGACCGGCGCGAGCCATCGCGAGACGGCGGCTCCCACATCGGTGGATGCGTCGGTCCCCGGCGAGACGGGCGTCCCGGGTAGAGCGCTCACGACGACTCCCTTCAGCCGTCCTGGAATCGGTGTGCGGTGCGCGGGAGGAGACGGCCGCCGACTCCACGCCCCGTCCTGAAGTCTCCGGGGATGACCGGGGGAGTCGGTAAGTCATATGACTGCACTTCGGTCGTGCGCGGGGAAGGAGGACCGGACGGGACCGAAGTGTGCACGCAGCGGCACGGGTGAGTGCGGTCGCCCCTCCCTCATGCTGACAACGCTGGCCTAGGGTGTGTCCCGTGTGCCGGTACAGCAGCTTCCGGCACCGAGCGCCTGCCTGCCCGGTCGTGGGTGCGGAGCCGCTCCGAGCAGGGCCCCCTGATTCGACCCCCCACGCAGGAGTTCCCGTGGAAGAAGACGTTCCGGCCTTTCGGGCGACGCCGGTTCTCGAACGACGGGCGCGTGCTTTCGTCGAGACCTACGCCTGCCCCACGGCCTCGGACTCCGACGCCGCCGCCTCCAGGGCGCGCATGGCGGCCCTGTGGAGCGGCGGTGGCCGTGACGAGCCCGACATCGAGGAGGAATGGCTCGCGCTGCCCGGTGGCGAAGGCAGCCGGATACGGGTGCGGATCCTCCGCCCCGCCGGCAGCGAGGAGCCGCTGCCGGTGGTGCTGTACCTGCACGGCCTCGGCTGGATGCTGACCGACGCGTACGCGCACCGCAACCTGGTGGCGGACCTGGTTCTCGGATCGGACGCCGCCGTGGTCGTGCCCGAGTACGACGTGCCGGCGGACGCACGGTATCCGGGTGCCGTCGAGCGGGCCCACACGGTCGCCGGGTGGATCGCACGCCATGGCGCTCAGTGCCGGCTGGACGGGACCAGGATGGCGGTCGTCGGTGTCAGCGCGGGCGCCCATCACGCGGCGGCCCTCACCCTGGTGGCCCGCAGGCGCGGCGGACCGCGCCTGCGTCACCAGGTGCTGGTCTGCCCGGTGACCGACGCGGCGATGGACACCCCGTCCTACCGCCAGTTCGCGGACGGGTACTTCCTGGGGCGCGCCGCCATGAACGGTTACTGGGAGCACTACGCGCCGGACCCGGAGACCCGGACGCAGGACATCGTCTCGCCACTGCGCACCCCCACCCACCGTCTGCGGGGCCTGCCGCCCGCGCTCGTCCTCACCGCCGAGGCCGATGTGCTGCGCGACGAGGGCGAGGCGTACGCGGCGCGGCTGAGGGAAGCGGACGTACCGGTCGTGTCGGTCCGCTATCACGGCACGGTCCACGGCTTCGTCCTGTTCGACCTGCTGCGCGGCACGCTCGCGTCCAAAGCGGCCCGTATCCAGGTGACGGACACCCTGCACGCCGCCCTGCACGCGTGCTGAGCCTGCCGCCCCGCCTCACCCGGTGTGCTGATCGGCGCGTTGTCCGGGCGTGCGGATGACGCCGGGGCCGGCGTCGAGGACCGAGTCCTCGAGCCTGACCTCGTGCCCCTCCTCGCACTGCAGGACCGCGTGCACGGCGGCACCGCATTCCTTGTGGCGTACGACCAAGAGCGACCCGGCGGACGTCGCGCGCGCGGCCGTGGACGGCATCGCCACCGGCGCGCACGAGATCGTCGCCGACGACTCAGCCGTCAGGTGCAGGCGGGTCTCGCCGGCGGCGTCGCCGCGCTCTACCCGCAGCTCGGCTGAAACACGGGGAGAGGACCGGGGCACCGGCCGGCAGACGGCGGCCGTGCGACCTTTTGTGCAATCGTGGCCGGTGCTTTGCTGCCCTACCGTTGTCCCGCTCCACCGCTCCTGCCTAGCCTCACCAGCGGACTGCGGGAGGGTCGTCATGCTGAAGACCGTCAGAGACCAGGCAGCGGGGCTCACCAAGGACCAGCGCCATGCCTTCGTCGCCGCCTATCTGGGCTGGGCGATGGATGCCTTCGACTACTTCCTGGTGGTTCTCGTCTACAGCGAGATAGCCAAGGACTTCGACGTCTCCCTCACCGACATGGCCTTCCTGACCACCGTCACCCTCGTGATGCGTCCGGTCGGTGCCGCGCTGTTCGGTATGTGGGCCGACCGTCGCGGTCGGCGCATCCCACTCATGACCGATGTCGTCTTCTACTCGGTCGTCGGTTTCGCCTGCGCCTTCGCGCCGAATTACACCGTGCTGCTCGTGCTCCGCCTGCTGTACGGCATCGGAATGGGCGGCGAGTGGGGCCTGGGCGCGGCGCTCGCCATGGAGAAGATCCCGGCGGCCCGGCGCGGTTTCTGGTCGGGCCTGCTGCAGAGCGGGTACTCCCTGGGATACCTGCTCGCCGCCGTCGCGTTCTTCGTCATCGAGCCCGCCTTCGGCTGGCGGGGACTGTTCGCCTTCAGCCTGCTGCCCGCACTGGTCGCGCTGTGGGTGCGGACCAGGGTCGAGGAGAGCGAGGTGTGGGAGAAGAGCGTCCGGCTCAACCGCACCCCCGCGTACCAGGTGTTCAAGAACCCGGCGGTGTTGCGGCGCTTCCTGTACCTGGTGGCGCTGATGACCGCGTTCAACTGGATGTCGCACGGTACCCAGGACATCTACCCGACCTTCGTCAAGAAGGGGCTGGGCCTGTCCGCGAACACCTCCATCGCCATCGCCGTGGTCTACAACATCGGCGCCATCCTCGGCGGTGTGCTGCTCGGCGCCTACTCCGAGCGACTGGGCCGCCGCCGCACGATCATGATCGCGGCGACCGGCGGCCTGCTCGTCGTGCCGTTCTTCGTGCTGTCCACCAGCGTCGGCTGGCTGATGCTGTCCTCCTTCCTGATGCAGGTGTGCGTGCAGGGAGCCTGGGGCGTCATCCCGGCGCACCTGACCGAGATGAGCCCGGACTCCATCCGGGGCTTCTACCCGGGCGTCACCTACCAACTCGGCAATTTGATCGCCGCCCTCAACCTGCCGATCCAGGAGGCTCTCGCCGGGCGCCACGGCTACCCGGCGGCGATGGCATGGACCATCCTGCCGACCTTGGCCGTGGTCATCCTGCTGAGCGCGTTGGGCAAGGAAGCCAAGGGCGTCCGGTTCGGCACCACCGGTACGCAGGCCCCGGCCGGTGCGGCGACCGACGCCGCACAGTCCTGACGCACAGCCCTGCCGCGCAGGAGCAGGCGCACACCGCGGGCGCGCGCCGCAGTCGCCGCCGGGCGCGGCGCAGAGCCGGCCATGGCGCCCGCGCACGGCCCTCCGACACGCCTGACGGCCTTGACTTCGAGAACACTCCACGATCTAGGGTCGCCAGTGTCGAGGACGTTGCGGGTGAATGTGAACGGAGACGGACATGCACGTGGGCGTGCACATCAACCGGTTCGACCACCCCGAGGGCGGCGGCGCGCTGCGCGACGAGCTGGCCGCCGCAGGCGCCGCGGCGGAGGCGGCAGGCGTGAGCTGGCTGTCGGTCATGGACCACTACTTCCAGATGGAGTTCAACGGCGGGGCCGAGGCGCCCATGCTGGAGGCCTACACCACGCTCGGATACCTGGCCGCCCGGACCTCCACGGTGCGGCTCGGCGCGCTGGTCACCGGAGTGACGTACCGTCATCCCGGGCTCCTCGCCAAGATCGCCACGACCCTCGACCTGCTGTCCGGGGGCCGGGCCACGCTGGGGATCGGGGCTGCCTGGTACGACCGCGAGCACCACGGCCTGGGCGTGCCGTACCCGCCGCTCGCGGAACGCTTCGAGCGGCTCGAGGAAACCCTGCGCATCTGCCTGCAGATGTGGGATCCGGAGAACAACGGCCCGTTCGAGGGCCGGTACTACCAGCTGGCCGAGACGCTGTGCGTGCCGCCGCCGGTGAGCTCCCCGCGCCCGGAGATCCTGGTCGGCGGCGGGGGCGAGAAGAAGACGCTGCGGCTCGTCGCCCGCTACGCGGACGCCTGCAACCTGTTCGCCACGACCCCGGAGGAGGTCGCGCACAAGCTCGAGGTGCTGCGCCGCCACTGCGACGACGCCGGCCGCGACTACGACACCGTCCGCAAGACGGTGACGTACTTGGGAGAGCCGGCCAACGCCGGCGACGTGGACGGCTTCACCAGCGACATCTCCGGCTACACCAAGCTCGGCATCGACACGGTGATCCTCGCGCCCCGTACGGGCACCACCTCGCCGTGGATGGAGACCTTCGTGGCTCCCGCCGTGCGACGGCTGGCCGAGTTGGACTGAGGCGTCGGCGAACGTCGACAGCCGTACGAACGCCCGGGCCCTGAGACCGACGGGACCCGACCGGGCGACGCACGGCACGGGTGAACCCCGGACGGAAGGGGCGGGACGGCGTGTGACCTCCCCAGGAACTCGCCGCCCCGCCACCTGCGCCTGAGCGGCTACCCCCGCCGGAGCCGTTCATTCCTCCCGCCGGGCATCAGCTTCACGCCATACGCTCGCCGCCGGGTTCAGTTGCCGCTGGACGTCGCTTCCTCGTAGAGGTTCTGGACGCTCTGGCCGAAGGCGACGCTGTAGGAGACGTCGGGGGTGTCGCCGCCCTGCTCGTAGCCGCCGATGACTCCCATGACCGTGCCCGGGTTGTCGCCGGTGACCCACGGGCTGCCGCTGGTGCCGCCGGTCATGCCGGTGCAGTGGATCTCGTTCTGCGTGCTGCTGAACGAGGAGATCTGGTTGGTGCAGGTCACCGGGTCCTGTGACGTCGCCGGGTAGCCGGTGAGGGTGACACGACCGCCCGTACCCTCGTCGATGCCGAGGGTGTAGCCACCGACCACCGACTGGACGGTGCGCCCGTCGAGTGGTGCGACCACGGCGAACGCCACATCGTCGTCCGGGCTGGAGTCGTCGGTCCACCCGGCGTCGACGACGATGCGCTCCAGATGCCACACGCCGTACGGAGCCACTCCGTCGTGGTACCCCGGGACGAAGACGTCCGACGTGGAGCCGAGGCAGTGCGCGGCGGTCACGATCAGGTCCTCGCCGGGGCTGTTCACCACGCTCGCCGTGCAGTGATGCGACCCGCTCACACCGCTGCCGTCGAACAACGCGCCGACCTGCGAGGGCAGTTGGGGAACCGGAACCGTGCGTGAGACACCCGGTGGAGGCGCCTGGTGAGCGGGGGAGGCGGTGGCGTGTGGCGAGGACCGAGCGGGGGCGGCGGAGGGGGCCGGCGAGGCGGTGGCCTTCCGAACGGCGGGGGACGGCGGCTGGTGCCCCCCGCCGCTGGAACGGCGCGGTGAGGTCGCGGTCTTCTCGGCGTTCGCGGCGTTCAGGCCGAAGATCTTGCCGGCGGCCGTGGCACCGCTGGTGCACGCCACGAGGCATGCGACGACACACCCCAGAATCAGCGCCGGTCTGCGACACCGGGCGCGTCCCGTTCGTTGCCCGCCGCCGTCTGCCGCCCCCTGCATCGTCATGCGCTCGTCCTCGCTTCCCTGGCCGTCCGCCCCCCTGGTACCCCCACTTGCCGCACATGTGCATGAGAATCGGGTCACCCTGTGATGTCCGGATGGGAGACGGATGGGAATCGGATGAACTCGGCGGTGAGGTCGCCGCTCTCCTCCCCGCACCGGGGAGCCCGGTCGGTCCGGCTCAGGCGAGAGCGCCCTTCTCGCAGATCCGCCGGGCGACCTCACGCACTTTGATGTTCTTCTCCTGCGAGTAGCGGCGGAGCACGTCGAACGCCTGGTCCTCGGTGAGGTGGTGGCTGCCCATGAGGATGCCCATGGCCTCGCCGATCGTGTGGCGCGTGGCGATGGCCTGCTCCAGCTGTGCGTGGGTGCGGGCGCTGGAGAAGGCGACCGCGGCGTGGGAGGCCAGCAGCCATCCGGCGGTCTCGCTGGCCTCGGTGAACGCGCCCGGCCGGCGGGAGTAGAAGTCCAGTGCGCCGAGGTCCTCGTCCTCGGTGAACAGCAGGAAACCCATCATGCTGCCGACCCCCAGCTCCCGCGCCTGTGGGGCGTAGGCGGGCCAGCGTGCGTGCTCCTTGGTGACGTCGGCGATGCGGAAGACCCTCTCCCCTTCGCGGGTGCGCGCGGCGTCGAAGCAGGGGCCCTCCTCGAGGCGTTCCTGAAGCCGGTCGCTTTGGACGACCAGGTCGCCGGTGGGGGCCAGCGACTGCACTCGCTTGCCGTGCAGGAGCAGGATGCCGGCCGCGTCGCATCCCGCGACCAGCTCGATGGCCGAGGCGGTGATCCGCCCCAGGGTGGCATCGACCGAGTCCTGAGCGAGCAGGTCGCGCGCCATGGAGGCCATCTGCTGCGCGAACATACGCCAGTCCATACCGCCCTCCACGCTGTCGATGACTTCGCCGGCCCGTCGGCGGCCGCAGACCCGGTCGGACACCGCAGGGGCGGGCCTCGGCTCCCGCAGTGCCCGCATCACGCCGTCCTCCCGCCACCCTAGAGCGTCGACCTGGGAGATCGCCGTCTCCCGGGTGCGTCCCCGGTTCGCGTCGCACCGGGCAGCCGGGGGCTCTCCAGGTCCGCGTCGGTGGTGATCCCCACCGGTGGCCGCCACCGGTGACCGCACACGCCTGAACCATCGGCGATGTCCGGGAAAGGGGACCGGCCGCGGTCGGGGAGGCGGCCGCGCTGCTCGGCGTGGTCCCTGTCGGTGCCGTCAGCTCGTGCCGTCAGCTCGTGCCGTCAGCTCGTGCCGTCGGCTCGCCCGTCCGAGGCGATCGGCACCGGAGGGCGACACCGACCGGGTGGGTGGGCGCCGGTCACGCGTCCAAGGCGGCGCGGAGGGTGGGGTGGAAGTCGATGAGGGAGTCGAGGCCGACCAGCTGCAGGACGCGCAGGACCGGCTGCTGAACGCCGGCCAGGCGCAGCCAGCCGCCACCGCTGTGGGCCTGCTGGGCGGCGATGAGGACGGTGATCCCACCGGAGTCCAGGAAGGTGACGCCACTGAAGTCCGCGACCGTCCGCGGCACGGCGGTGCCGGAGGGAGGCGTCAGGGCCTGGCGGAGAGAGCCGACGGTGTTGTGGTCGATCTCGCCCCGCACGGTGATCACGGTCACGCCGTCGACGAGGGCGCTGGTGATCGACAGGCGGTTCGGTTCTGCCAGTTCGTCGGTGTCTGTCACACGTCCCTCAACAACGCTCGGTGATCCTCAGCCCAGTGCTTCCCGGAGATGCTGCCCCAAGATGCTACGGGGGATGCTCTGGAACTCCTGCCACTTGGGCGCGGCAGGTCTGCACGGCGCGGGAGTGGGTATACGCGGCCGTGTGAACGGGGTAGCGAAGGTGATGCGGATGGAACCAGATGTCCTCGGGGAGGACCGGATAGCACCAGAGCGTGGGAATGTGCACATCACGGCCGCCTTGGAGGGCGATGGCGCCTGCATCGCCGAGGCCCGTCATCTCGCGGCTGAGTTCCTCACCCGGGCGGAGGCCGTCCACGGGGTGCCGGTGTCGGACCGCACGGTGGACCTGACGCAACTGGTGGTCAGCGAGCTGGTCACCAATGCGCGCAAGTACGCGCCCGGTCCCGTGCTGCTGGAGGTGCGGATCGCCGAGGGCGCGGTCGAGGTGGAGGTCTGGGACAGCGATCCGGTGCTGCCGGTGGCCCGGGCGGCCGACCCTGGCCGGGTGGGCCAGCACGGCTTGGAGATCGTGATGGCCGTCGTGCAGGGGTTCGAGGCACGACGCGAACCGGTCGGCAAGCGCATCACCGCCAGGATCGCCCTGCCGGATCAGCCGGTCGTCGACGTCATCGGACGTCGCGCCCGGTAAGCCTGATCACCGGCCCCACCTCCTCCAGGTCGGTCCCTCGGCCGGAGGGCGGCCGCCGGAGTCACCGGCCCAGGATCCGGCGGCCACCGGCTGCCAGTGGCCGCTTATGTACGCCCGCGGCTTGACACACCCCGTGGCCGTTACGGGGATCGCGCCGACCACGGAGCCGACCGCGCGGAACACCCGGCCCGCAGAACCGGCGGCACGCGGGCAGCCCGAGCCCGGCGCACGCGGGCAGCCCTTCCCACGAGCCCGGCGGCACGCCGCACGTTGTCGGACGCCGGGGGAGGGGTACTCGCCACGAACCGGCGACGGGAGGCGGGGGAGGACCACAGGCGGCGATACGGGAGACGGAACCGCTCCGCGATTCCGTCGGACGGGGCGGTCATGACCAAGGCCACTGACGACACGGTCGAGATCCACTTCATCGGCAACGCGACTGTCCTGCTCCGCTACGGGGAGCTGACCCTCCTGACGGACCCCAATTTCCTGCACCGCGGCGAGTACGCCTACCTCGGGTACGGGCTGGTGAGCCGCCGCCTGACCGAACCGGCCCTCGACGCCGCCGCATTGCCGCGCCTGGATGCCGTGGTCCTCTCCCACCTCCACGGCGACCACTGGGATCGCAGGGCCCGACGGCACCTCGACCGTTCCCTGCCCGTCGTCACCACCCCCCACGCCGCGCGCCGCCTCAGGACCGCGCACGGGTTCCGCCGGGCGGGAGGGCTGCGGACCTGGCAGAGCTGTACGCTCCGGCGCGGTGACGACCAGGTGCGCATCACCGCCCTGCCCGGACGGCACGCCGGCCACCCGGTGCTGCGCCGACTGCTTCCGCCGGTGATGGGCAGCATGCTCGAGTTCGGTCCTCCCCGCGGCCCTGTCCGGATGCGGCTGTACGTATCGGGGGACACGCTCCTGTTCGACGGGCTCGACGCCATCGCCCAGCGCTTCCCGGCGGCCGATCTCGCCGTGCTGCACTTGGGCGGCACCCTCCTGCCGGGTGGCTTCGTGGTGACCATGGACGGCGCGCAGGGAGCCGAACTGGCCCGGCGTCTCCAGCCCCGCCTGCTCCTGCCCGTCCACTACGGCGACTACACGGTGATGCGCTCGCCGCTCGCGGACTTTCTCGCCGCGATCGCCCGGGCGGGGCTGGGCGATCGGCTCGTCCGCTGCCGTCATGGACAGCGAGCGCGAGTGAGTGCGGCGAAGGACGAGGCTCCTGCCGTCTTCTGACGCGGCGCGCTTCAGCGGTCGGCCGGTGGCTGGATGTAGTCCTCCAGGCGCGCCACGGCGAATCCCTGCTCCTGAATGCGCTTGAGGAGATTGCCGAACATGTCCGTCATACTGGCGCCCTTGAGCTCCTTCGGACCGCGGAAGTGGGCGAGGATGATGTCCCCGGGGCGCAGCTTCTTGTCCGGCTCCTGGTACTGCATGTTCTTGATCTGCATGGACTCCCGCCACCAGACGATCGCCCGCGGCCCGCACTCACCCACCGCGATCCGGGTGTTGAGGTTGTAGGCGCCGTAGGGTGGGCGGAACAGCAGGGGCGCGGTGTCGTACTGCTGGGTGAGGATCTTCTGGTTGCCGCAGACTTCTTCCTTCTGCCGGGCCGTCGGAAGGGTGCTCATCACCGGGTGGTGCAGGGTGTGGTTCTGTATGTGATCACCCATCGCCTGCAGCGGTTTGAAGTACGCGTAGTCCGACTTTATGGCGTCGTTCGTCAGGAACATCGTGATCGGCACCTTCAGGTCCCGCATCATCTGTATGAACCTGGGGTCCTTCTCCTGCCCGTCGTCGACGGTGATGAAGACGACCTTCTGCGAGGTCGGTATGTGCGTGAGGACCGGGACTGTTCCGGTGGCGGAGAGTTTCACGGGTCTGTCGGCCGGAGGCCCGGGAGTCGCGGGCAGCGGCGTCAGGCCCCACTTGTGCCAGGCGTCGGCGGCGACGCGCGGCGCGGTGCTTGCGCTGCCGCCGGTGGGGGCGGGCCGTGGCGAAGTGGGGGCCGCTCCGAGCCCCCTCGCATCGCCCGCGCCGCAGCCGCCGACGGTCAGGGCCGCCATGACCGCACCCGCCAGAGTCCCGTGGAACCCGCCCCGCCCGCCGCGCCGCTTCACCGCGCCTGTCCCCCACAACTGCCGTGCCGTCACTCCCCGTCGCTGTGTATGAGTACCTGGTGGAACGAGAGGTTCCTTCAACGCCGGAGTTCGTGCGGAGATCGGCGGCGGCCGTTGGCCCGGCCTCGGGCACCCTCTTCGGCTGCGGCGGCGCGACAACAGGCAGTCGACCGTCCCGTTCATCGGCGTTTCCGCAGGTCAGGGGAATGACGACGACGTGGGCAGCTCCGAGGCGGACAGGAGCGCGGGCTGTGGGCGGCGGCGGGAATGCGTGAGCGGGCCGGCTTGTTGCAGGAGGCAGCTGACATGCCCGGGCCAAACGTCCGGGGGTGTGGGCGAAAGGAGAACCTCATGGCACGCACCAGTGCGCGTCCGGTCGTCAGGCTGAAGTCGACAGCCGGGACCGGTGTCACCTACGTGACGCGCAAGAACCGTCTCAACGACCCCGACCGGCTCGTCCTGCGCAAGTACGACCCGGTGGTCGGCCGGCACGTCGACTTCCGCGAGGAACGCTGAACCACGCCTCCGCCCCTGGGCGGTGGACCACGAGGAGGTACACCCCATGAGGCCTGACATTCACCCCGACTCCCGCCCGGTCGTCTTCCGCGACCGCGCCGGGAACACCTCGTTCCTCATCCGCTCGACCGCGCACTCGTCCCGGACGATCGAATGGGAGGACGGCCGCGTCTACCCGCTGATCGACGTGGAGATCTCGTCGGCCAGTCACCCGTTCTACACCGGCACCTCGAGGGTCGTGGACACCGCGGGCCGCGTCGAGCGCTTCGAGCGCCGCTACGGCCGCGCGGCGGCGGCCCGTCGCTGACCGCAGCGCGGTTCCGGTCCCGAGCAGAAGGAGAGACCCGTCATGAAGGTGCGCAAGTCCCTGCGCTCGCTGAAGTCCAAGCCGGGCGCCCAGGTGGTCCGCCGGCGCGGCGTGACCTTCGTCATCAACAAGAAGGACCCGCGCTTCAAGGCCCGCCAGGGCTGACACGCCGCCGAGGAGCACACGATCGGCCCGGCCCGCACCACGCGGGCCGGGCCGATGCGCGTTCCGGGGCTTCGCCCGGCCGGGCGCCGACGGGCCTGCCGCGCCGACGGGATCACTCCGCGCCTTCCCCACCACCGTCCCAAGTGCCCGGGTGGTCCACGGGCTCCGCGCGTCCCCTGAATGCAGGTCCTTGGCCCGTTACGGAACGGAATGGGCTGATGGGGGGAGCGGCGCGGCAAGCCGGTCCGGAGTGTCTCGCGCGGTCGCTTGCCTCTCCGCTGGCCAGAGCGTGGTGAGAGCGCGGGTGGAGCCGCGACCCGGATTCCCGCCGGGTGATTGGCACGTACAAGGGAGTGTTACGGATATGTCGGCATTTTGTAACGCGAACGGTGTGGTTGATCCAGCGGCGAGGAAGGCCCCCAGAGTGGGCGGCCTCGGCACCGAGCCGGGATCTCGGATGCACATCGGCCCCGACCGGGGTGGGTGTGCGCGAACGCCAGAAGGGACAGCTCCATGTCTGTTTCTCGTACCGCTCTTCGGCTGATCGCCGCGTGTGTGGCATCGGGCGCTCTCGTGGGGGCGGCCGCACTGCCCGCCTTCGCCGACGGAGGCAGTCGCATCCGTGAGCAGGGGAGGATCCACGCCCTGAGCGACCGCCCCGACACCGCTCGTGACCACGGCCACGACCGCGACCGCGGCTACGGACACCGCCACGGCCACGACCGCGATCACTTCCGTGGCTGGGACCGGGACTGGGGTCGTCACCACGGCTGGTACGGCGACCGTCACCACGACCGTCATGTGGCCGACTGGCTTCGCGGCCGGGGCCGGCACCACGGCTGGTACGGCGAGCACCGGCATCACGGTCACCACGCCCACCGCCGCTAGGACGTGACAGCGCCTGGGTCCGCGGGGTCGTGGACGACTCGCTCATCGACAGCCGGTGGGGCGGGCCCAGGCGGGGACCGCGACCGAGATCCGCCTGTGAGACGAGGGAGAAGAAGGGCACCCGGGCGGTGACCTTGTGCGGGCGGCGCGCGGTGGGCGGCAGGTGTCGGTCGGGGGCGGTGACGGGAGTGATGGGACATGGCGGACGTCGACGCGTTCATGAGTCGGCTGAACCCCGAGATGTGCGTCGTCACGGCCGCGGCGGGCGAGGAGCGGTCGGGGTGTCTGGTCGGCTTCTCCTCGCAGTGCTCCATCCGGCCGGTCCGGTTCGTGGTGTGGCTGTCCAAGGCCAACCACACCTATGGGGTGGCCCGCGACGCGGAATGCCTCGCCGTCCATCTGCTGACCCGCGACCAGCACGGGCTGGCGGCTCTGTTCGGCGGGGAGACGGGCGACGAGGTCGACAAGTTCTCGCAGGTGCGCTGGACGCGGGGGCATGGCGGGGCGGTCGTCCTGGAGGATGCCGCGGCCTGGTTCGTCGGCACCGTCGAGCGAAGCGTCGACGGGGGCGATCACGTCGGTTTCGTCCTCACACCAGTGCGGTACGGCCGACGGGCCGACGGCCCCTTGCTTCGGCTCGGCGACGCCCTCGACATCAGTCCCGGTCACCCGGTGGACTGACCGGCCCGGCTGTTCCGCCGACGAAAAAGTTGAGCCGACAGGTGTCAACTTCTCGGTGGGTGCGGTATATGGGAAGTGGAGAAGGAGAAACAGCAGGTAGGTACGGAGGAGGGATGCAGATGCTGATGCGGACGGATCCCTTCCGCGAGTTTGACCGGCTCGCCGAACGGGTCTTGGGCACGGCCGCCCGCCCTGCCGGTATGCCGATGGACGCCTGGCGCGAGGGTGACACCTTCTGTGTGGAACTGGATCTGCCGGGCGTGACGCCGGAATCGATCGACCTCGATGTCGAGCGCAACGTCCTGACCGTGAAGGCCGAGCGCAAACCGGCGTACGGTGAGGACAGTCAAACCGTGATCACCGAGCGGCCTGCGGGGACGTTCAGCCGGCAGCTGTTCCTCGGCGAGACCCTGGACACCGAGCGGATCGACGCCTCCTACGAGGCGGGTGTCCTGAAGCTGCGGATCCCGGTCGCCGACCAGGCCAGGCCCCGGAAGATCGCTGTCAGCGGCGGCGGTGAACGCAAGGAGCTCAAGAGCTGATCCGAGGGCGAACCTCCCTTCGCCGGTCACAGCGGCAGGGCCCGGGCGGCGAGCCCGGGCCCTGCCGTCATGCTCGACGCTCGCACTGCACCCGCCGAGGCGGCCGGCGCGCCGGCTTCGGTACCTCGGTGGTGGCGTCAGGGGCCGTCGTCGAACTCACCCGGCACGCCGAGCGACTACAGGTCCCATCCGTCGGTCCACGTGTGCCGGCTGACGTCACGCCCCGACCCGGGACTGGTCAGGTCAGAGGGCGCGCTGCGGCGCCGGGCCGTGTGCACGCCTGCCGCGGGCTCAGAGGTCCGTGATCACCTGTGCAGACGACCACGGCTTCCAGCGGTTCGCCGCAGTCGCGGTGGTGGACCTCCAGGGGCGGTCCCTCCGGGTCCGCGGTGTAGCGATCGCCCCACTGCTTGAGCGCGATCATCACGGGCCACAGGTCCCAGCCCTTGTGTGTGAGCCGGTATTCATGGCGGGTGCGGTGGCCCGGCTCGCGGTACGGGACGGTCCTCAGGATCCCGGCCGCGACCAGTTTGCGCAGCCGATCCGACAAGACCGCGTCGGACAGTCCCACGTGGCGGCGGAAGTCGTCGAAGCGGCGCACGCCGTTCATGGCGTCGCGCAACACCAGCAGCGACCACTTCTCGCCGATCAGGTCCAGGGTGCGCTGCACCGTGCAGTTCTCGGTGCTGGTCTCCAGCCAGGTCATGGGGCCATCGTAGGCTGGCTTCGATATTGACAGCCAGGGGTGGCGCTGGCTAGCTTCGCCCTCAGAAGCCGGCACGGGGGAAGGAAAGCGCCCATGACGAGGTCACGCACGTTCGAGTGGAAGGACCCCGGCGTCTCCGCCGCCGCGGTGGGGCAGGAGAGCGGGCTCGACTTCCTCCGCGGCGTGCTCAGCGGGCGTCTGCCTGCCGCGCCCATCGCCGCGACCCTCGGCTTCACCCTGGAGGAGGTCGAGTTCGGCCGTGCCGTCTTCGCCCTGGAACCGGGGGAGGAGCACTACAACCCCATCGGCAGCGTCCACGGCGGCGTCTACGCCACCCTGCTCGACTCGGCCGCAGGCTGTGCCGTCCAGTCCGTCCTCCCGACAGGTATGGGATACACCTCGCTCGATCTGAGCCTGAAGTTCCTGCGCCCGATGACCGTCGACACCGGCAAGGTCCGCGCCGTCGGTTCCGTCCTCAACCACGGCCGCCGTACGGCACTCGCGCAGGCCGAGCTGTTCGACTCCGAGGACCGCCTGCTCGCACACGCCACCAGCAGCTGCATGCTCTTTCCCGTCACCAAGAGTTAGCGCCTCGGCGGTCGGCAAGCGCACGGTGAGCGCGGCGCCGGGCGCGCCGTCCGGGCGCTCGTATGGCCTTTGCCCGGGCGGATCCGTCACCCTGAGGGCGGATGGAACAGCCCCCGTCGAGTGGAGGTGCGCGGGCACGTGCGTACACCTGGCCGAAGCGGGCTCCCTCCGGCCGCAGCGTGGCTGCGTGCCCGCGATCCCGACCTGGCCGCGACCCGCCGCGCCGGGCGCACCGCGATCGTCATGCCCGCGCTGTTCGCTCTGTGCGACCAGGTGATCGGGTCGCCGACGATGGCTGCCTTCGCCGCCTTCGGCTCGTTCTCGATGCTGCTGCTCGTGGATTTCACCGGCCCGATGGTGCAGCGACTACGGGCACACCTGGGCCTTGCGGTGGCCTGGGCGGTACTCGTCTGCCTGGGCACGGTCGTGGCGCACCAGATCTGGCTCGCGGTGACGACCATGGTGGTGATCGGTTTCCTGGTGCTGTTCGCCGGAGTGGTCAGTTCCGTTCTCGCCGGCACGTCGACCGCCCTGTTGCTGGCCTTCGTCCTCCCGGTGACATCCCCCGTGCCGCTGTCGCAGCTGCCCGCCCGGCTCGCCGGAGCGGGTCTGGCAGCGGCCGCCGCCATGATCGCGGTCTGTCTTCTGTGGCCTCGTCCCGCCGCTGATCCGCTCTGCGCGCCGGCGGCCCGCGTGTGCCGCGCGGCGGCGGCCCAACTGCGCACCGACGCCTCTCTGCTGGCCGGCGGCCCCGGCGCGCCCAGCGGCACGAAGTGCCGGGCCGTCGCCGACGAGGCCGCGACCGCGGCAGCCGACCTGCGCGGTGTCTTCGACGCCACCCCCTACCGGCCCACAGGACTGTCCGTCGGCTCCCGGGCCGTCGTTCGCCTGGTCGACGAACTGACCTGGCTCAGCGGCATCCTGGCCGACAGCGCACCCCCGCTCGACGACCGCCCGGCCTGCGACGTCGACGCCCATGCCGTACGTCGTGCCGCCGCCGTAGTGCTGGACGAGGCGGCCGACCTGCTCGAAGCCCCGCGCAACGCTCCGGAGGGGCTGCGCGCCGCGGCCCGTGACCTGCGTGCGGCCATGGCCCGGATGGAGCGCAACGCCACATCACGACTGCCCGTCCACCACACGGGAGCCGGTACGCCCGCACAGGTGCACCCCGTCATCGGGGCCCTGGACCTGTCCTTCCGCGCGCAGGAGCTGGGCTTCGCGACCCTCCAGATCGCCGACAACGTCGACCTGGCCTCGGCCGCCGAGCGCCGCGGCTGGGCCGAGCGCCTGCTCGGCCGCGAGCCCGGTGCCGTGGCCAGACCGCTGGCCGCGGCGCGCGAGCGGGCCGCCGCGCACCTTCAGCCGCAGTCCGTCTGGTTGCACAACAGCCTGCGGGGCGCGATCGGCCTGGGCATCGCGGTCGCCCTGGCGGACCTGATCAGCGTCCAGCACTCCTTCTGGGTGCTGCTGGGCACCCTGTCGGTACTGCGTTCCAACGCCCTCAACACCGGACAGAACGCGCTCCGTGCCGTCGGCGGCACGATCGCGGGCTCGATCGTCGGGGCCGGACTGCTCCAGCTCATCGGTCACCACGGCACGGTGCTCTGGTTCTTGCTGCCCTTCGCCGTCCTCCTCGCCGGCATCGCCCCTGCGGTCATCTCGTTCGCCGCCGGTCAGGCGTCCTTCACCATCACCCTCGTCATCCTGTTCAACATCGGCCAGAACCCCGACTGGCACATCGTGCTGCTGCGCATCGAGGACATCGCGATCGGCTGCGCCGTGAGCGTGCTGGTCGCCCTGTTCTTCTGGCCACGCGGCGCCGCCGCGGCCGTGGAGCGGGCCCTCGCCGAGGCGTACACGGACAGCGCCCGTTATCTGGCGGGCGCTGTGGAGTACGCCGTCGGCCGCTGCGGCGGCGGTGTCCCATCGGCGGAGCCCGCCCTGCAGGAGGGCCGCGAGGCCGCCGCCGCGGCGAGACGGCTCGACGACGCCTTCCGTACCTACCTCGCCGAACGCGGGCAAAAGCCGGTGCCGCTCGCGGACATGACCACCCTGGTCACCGGCATCGTCGGACTGCGCCTTGCCGCGGACGCTGTTCTGGGGCTGTGGCAGCGCGCCGCACAACCGCACGGCGAAGCCGATCGGGCGCAGGCCCGACTCGTTCTCCTGAGCGCCGCCGGACGGGTCTCCGGCTGGTACCGGGACCTGGCCGCCGGTCTGGGGCGGGACGGCGCTGTCCGCGATCCGTTGCCGCGCAACCCCAGGGCCGAAGCGCAGTTGGTCGATTCCCTGCGCCGCGACCTCAGCGACGAGCACGGGCGGGCCACGGACACGGCCGTCCGCATCATCTGGACCGCCGACCACCTCGACGCCGCGCGCCGCCTGCAGCCGAGCCTGGCGGCAGCGGCGCGGCCGGACAGCGCGTCCTGACCGAGGAGGAGCTGTTCCGGCTCGATTCTGCCCTGCCGCCTCGCCGAAAGCGGGTCCGTCCGGCGGCGGTACCGGTTACAGTCGGCGGGCGGTGGGGCGTTGATCCGAGGGGGAGCGGACGATGACCGGAAGCATGACGAGGCGATGCCCGGTGGGAACCGGGGTCCGGGTCGGGGCGTTCGGCCGGCCGCTTCTCGCGCTCGCCGATCCGCGCGCCGGCGGACGCCGGTGGCTTACGAACCGGCAGGCCACCCCCGGGTGCCTTCCTGTGGCGTTGCCCGGCCGGTCATCCGTCCCTGCCAGTGAGGTGGTACCTCGATGAGCATCGTTGACCTCGCCGCGCTCGGCGAGTCCTTCACCCGCGACCCCTACTCTGTCTACGCCCGCTTACGGGCCCAGGGCCCGGTGCACCGCATCCGGATGCCGGAAGGGGGCGCGGAGGCCTGGCTCGTCGTCGGATACGAGGCCGGGCGCGCGGCGCTGGCGGACTCCCGGCTCACCAAGGACTGGAGCAAGGCGTCCCCCTCTCTGCCGCTGGGGGCCGTCTCCTCCGGCCCTCACATGCTCAGGGCCGATCCGCCGGACCACACCCGGCTGCGCAAACTGGTCGCCCGCCAGTTCACCGCGCGCCGAGTGGAGGAACTCGCACCGCGCATCCAGAAGACCACCGACGCGCTCCTGGACCGGATGCTCGCCGCCCCCGACGGACGCGCCGACCTCGTCGAGGCGCTGTCCTTCCCGCTGCCCATCTCCGTGATCTGCGAACTCCTCGGCGTTCCGGACCTGGACCGCGACTCCTTCAGGAGGTGGTCGAACGACGCGCTCGGCGCCACCGACCCCGAAGAGCGCAAAGCCGCCGCGACCTCGATGGCGCGCTACCTGGCCGAGCTGCTGGAGGACAAGCGGCGGCGGCCCGGCGACGACCTCATGAGCGCGCTGATCCACGGCTCGGACGAGGACGGCGACAAGCTGTCCCCCGAGGAGCTTCTCGGCATGGCCTGGCTTCTGCTCGTCGCCGGCCACGAGACCACCGTGAACCTGATCTCCAACGGCGTCCTCGCCCTCCTCACCCATCCCGAGCAGTTGGCCGCCCTGCGCGCCGATGCGTCCCTCATCGACGCCGCGGTCGAGGAGATGCTGCGCTACGACGGGCCGGTGGAGACCCCGACGTACCGCTTCACCACCGACCCTGTGACGATCGGCGACACAGCCATCCCCGGAGGCGGCGAACTCGTCCTCGTCGCCCTGGCCGACGCCAACCGCGACCCCGCGCGCTTCGCCTCACCCGACCGTTTCGACATCTCCCGTGACGCCCGCGGCCATGTGGCGTTCGGCCACGGCATCCACTACTGCCTGGGGGCGCCGCTGGCCCGCCTGGAGGCACGCATCGCCGTCAGGACGCTGCTGGAGCGCTGTGCCGACCTGGCACTGGACATCCACCCGGCAGCGATCACCTGGCGCCCGGGGATGATGATCCGCGGCCCGCGAAGCCTGCCCGTCCGGTTCACCCGGTAGCCCGCCGGTCACCGGGCGGAGGATGAGGCGGGGGTTTCTGCCCCCAGGGCGGCCGGGGTCCGGGCCGCCCTGGGCTCGCCGATGTGACTCTTGTCATGGCCGACCTCTGTCGTACGGCGATGCCTAGTAGGTCCCCGCCTCCTGCTCATTTGGTGTTCATGTGCCGCCAAGCGGACATTCCTCACCGAGGCTGCGCCGGTTCATCGATCATTCCTCCATCGCGGCTTTCTCCTTCTTTTTCCGCTGCTTTGACGGTGCTGCGGAGAATCGCGAATGCGCTGAGCGGGATTTAGCGCGCCCGTCGATGCCTGGCAAGGGTGGCGTTTTCCTACGAGAAAGCGTAGTACTCGGCGCTCATTGCCCTTGCTGCTCTGCCTTCCGAGAATGACCGGGCCGCAGGGCTTCCCGGCATCTTCTGCACTGGATCCCGTGCCGGTGGCCGGGGTTGGCGTTGCCCACAGCGCACACCGCGTGGTCTCCGCACGTGGAATTGTCATGCGCAGCAAATGCCGGGGTGCTGCGAGAAGCGATGCCAATATCTAGTGAGGACGGTCGCGTGAGCAAGCACCGCAGGACATTGCACCACCGAAAGGCAGTCATAGCCGCCGTCGCAATCGCCGCCGTGGGCGTCCCGTCCGTCGCCATGGCCTGCGCGGACTCTTACAACGGACGGCCGCACACGCACCGTTCGCACCATCACCGGCACAACGACTCCGGCAATGCCGCGAAATGGCACTGGGCGAAGGCGACCGGCAGCCCGACGGCCCAGCCCAAGCCGAGCGCTTCGGCGACCACCGCCCCCGCCACCCGGCCCACGGCTTCGAGCGCCCCGGCGTCCAGCGCTCCCACCACTGCCACCGCACGCGTCGTCGCGCTCGTCAACAGCGAGCGCGCCAAGGTGGGTTGTGCACCGCTGACCGTCAACTCGAAGCTGACGAAGGCCGCTCAGGCACACAGCGCCGACATGGCCGCCCACCAGAACATGTCCCACACAGGTTCCGACGGCTCGTCCCCGGGTGACCGGATCACCAGCGCCGGATACTCCTGGAGCTCGTACGGTGAGAACATCGCCTACGGCTACAGCACCCCCGAGAGCGTCATGGCAGCCTGGATGGCCAGCCCGGGACACAAGCGGAACATCCTCGACTGCGGATTCAAGGAGATCGGCGTGGGCCTCGCCCAGCCCGGCTCCTACTGGACGCAGGACTTCGGTACCGCTCGCTGACCACGCCGCCTCGCCGACGACCCACCTGACTCGGCGGGGCGACGGCGTTCGGCCCGCGCTCACCCGGCCGCCCCTGTGGGCCCCCGACAAAACGGGCGGCCGGACCGTCACCACCCGCGGCCCGCAGGCGGCCTGTGCCCGGGGTGATCAGGACCGGGCGCCTGTCCCCACTGTGTCCGGGGTGGGGTCCGGCGATGGCTGCGGCGTCCACTGCGACCGCAGCAGCAGTCGTACGCGGTGGAAGAGGAAGGCGGCCAGCGGGAGCTCGACGAAGACGGCGAGCGCGGCGGACATCCAGACCGCGGACGTGCCCAGGGCGAGGGAGACGTCGAACCACGCGTCGCACACCAGGAGGACGGCGGTCGCCAGGGCGGGCAGCACCACCGCCCGGTGGCGGCGTACTCCGAGGACGGCTGTCGCCCCCAGTGCCGTCAGGAGCAGTATGTCGAAGCCGACCCAGGTCGTGCGCCACGCGTGGACACGGTAGTCGGATGGCAGGGTCACTCCCAGGATCACCGTCCAGGGAACCAGTCCCAGTGCCGACACGGCGAGCAACTCGAGCGTGTGGCGTCGGCGCCGCTCGAGCAGAGGATCCCGGCCGGCCCGGCCCGCGAGGGCCGGGCGCTCCGGTTTCGGGACCTCTTCGCAGGGGCCGGCGTGCGCCGGGTCCTGTGCCGTCGGGCTCATCGGCGCGCGGCTTCCTCGGCGACAACGGGCGAAGGCGCGGGGTACCAGGCCGCGAGGCGCCGCGTGGCGAGCCAGCCGAGGCCGGCCAGCAGCACGCCGAGCGCGGCCTCTGGGAGGTGCCGGCTCACCAGCATCACCGCGGCAGCGGTGTCCAGGCCCGCCGCGAGAAGGATGAACGCGGCGCGCCGCCAGGCGTGACGCGGTGCGGTGGCTGCCACGGGACGGGCGGGCCGGCCGCGAAAGAGGGCCGAGGTGCTGTGGCTCATCGTGGCCACCTCTCCTGACCCGTTCGGTCTTGGTCCATGTCGGCCTCCGGAGAACCGAGAGATGACAGGGACAACCGGAGGCACATCTCCTGTTATTCCGCCGAGGCCCTTCATGGCTGCCCTTCACGGGGTGATGTGTGGCACACCGTCGTCGATCTCGCAGGTGATCTGCATCGCCGGCGGCGCGGCGCCGAGCGCTGCGACTCCGGCAGGGAGACGTTGACGGCGTAGGCGTCGTCGATCACGGCGTACATCGCGTACGCCTTGGCCACCGGGTGCTTCACCCCCCGCCGCCCGGGGCCGCTCCTTCGAGGTGCTCCCAGACCTCGGCCTGGAAGCGCAGGACGCGGAGACGGTGGAACACTTCGAGCGGCCGCCGGCACCGGCCGAGGAGGTCCTGGAACCGCGCAGGCTGTCCGGCACCCCGACTACTTCGTGCGCGTGGCGTCGCCGACCTCGCGGCGTACGAGACGTTCCTCAACCGGCGGGGCATGACCAGCCCGCGGCTCAAGAACGTCACCTCGCACTTCACGATGGAGACCGTCGAGCCCGGCCCGTAGGGGCCCGGGCTCGACGATCGGGCGCCGCGCCCATCTGCGCTCAGGCCCTCTGCCACGGAACCGCGCGAGCGGGACGCCCTCGATCGGCCGCCGACTCCGAGCTATGCGGAAGCCACGACTTGGCCGGACATGACCTGGGGAGGGTTGGGGAGCAGCGAGGCGAGGTTGTCCCGAACGAAGACCGCCGCCTTCTTGATCGATTCCTCGGCCCCCTCCTCGCTCTCGAAGACAGTGGTCGAGACCATGACCCCGTCTCCGGCGTCGACCCAGTAGTAGGCGAGGAGCCCCGGGATCTGGCGGATGAGCGGTACGAATCCCTCACTCACCTTGCGCCCTGCCTCTGCCGGATCGGTCACCCCTTCGTACCGTCTTACGGCTGCGTACACGCTGCTCTCCTCACGATTTCCGTTGCATCGTCCGCTCTCCGCACACGCCGTACCCCTGCGCCCCGCACTCCGCTCACGACTTGTCCGTCAATCACCGGAAGGGGCCGGCCCGTGGTCCGAATGGCGGCCTTCGCTGTCGCGGTTGTGCCTGACCGGCTCGTGGCCGCGTGATCAGCGCGAGCCCGGCGACACGGAGCGCGCTCCGGCGACGGACGTACCCGCCATGCCGTCGGCGCGTCCGGCCGGTCAGGCATCGACGTCTCGAAGGCCGACTGCGTCGTGCTGCCAGAACAGCTCCGAGTACACGAGCGTTCCCGTCATCCAGTCCTCGTGCGCCGGGAGCCTGAGCACCTGGAAGGCGGCGTCGGGGATACGCAGGGACGGCTTGCGGAAGTCGAGCTCTCCGCCGGGCACGAACCCGAAACGCCCGTAGTAGGCCGGGTTCCCCTCGAGGAAGACAAGGGGAACCGCCCGCTGCGCGAGGATCTGCACACCGCTGCGGACCAACGCCGCGCCCACGCCCCTTCGCTGGTGGCTGGGCCTCACGGCCAGCGGGCTGAGCACCTGCACGTCGACCAGGCGCCGCGGTGCGTCGAGCAGGCTGCGGCTGAACAGGACGTGTCCGACCACCTGTCCCGCTTGCTCGGCGACCAACGACAACCCGCAGTCGGGGGTCAGGGTGTCGCGCAAGGCGTCCGTCAACTCGCCCACGACACGCCCGTGATCACCGAACGCCTCCAGATGGAGGTTCCGCACGGCTTCTCTGTCACCAGGCTGCTCTTCGCGAAGATCCATAGCCCTTGAGGGTAGGAGACACCGGCCCCCCTGTCCGCAGGTGTGTGAGCCATCAACCGGACTCCGGTGAGCGTGCGACAGGCGCCTGCCCTGCGGCCAGGGTTGCCGGGGTGCGTCGAAAGGCCTCGGCCACCCCCGTGCTGGCGATGACGACGACCGCCATGGTCACCGCGGCAACGTGGTGCCCGACTCCGTAGAGGGCCGCTGCACCACCGCCCAGCACGACCGTCTTGACGACCAGGACGAGCGGCAATCGCGGCCGCCACCGCGCCTTCGGGGCGGCGAACAACGACCAGAGCACAATCGCCGACAGTGGTGTGCCCACTCCGAGCAGGACACGGCCGGCCCCGTCCGCCCCAATCGTGAATCCCCACCAACTCAGGCATGCCAGCGCGGCGAGTTCGAGCAGGAACGCCAGGAACTCGTTGGCGGCGTACCACGGCCGCCCGTCGATCGGCGAGATCGAGTCGTCTTCTCTCGGCATGAAGTCCTCTCAGCGGACGGCGTCATGTGAGCATGGCATGCGCGGGGCGCCGTCTCACAGCATGCTGTCGAAGCCCATGTAAGTCGGGCGTTGGTCCGGCGGGTGTCAGGAGCTCGTGAGGATGACGAGCTGCTGCGTCGCTCGGGTCATCGCGACGTAGCGGTCGACCGCTCCCTCGACACCCGTGCCGAACCCCTCCGGGTCGATGAGGACGACGAGGTCGAACTCCAGCCCCTTCGCCAGCTCCGGCGTCAGCGACCGGACGCGGGACATGTCCCGGAACGCGGGGTCGCCGATGACGCAGGCGATCCCGTCGGCATGCGCGACGAGCCAGGCGTCGAGGACCGAGCTCAGATCCGGGACAGACCCGTGTACGACAGGGACGCCGTTGCTGCGGATGGAGGTCGGCACGTTGGCGTCCGGGAGCACGGCCCGGATGACCGGCTCGGCCTCCGCCATGATCTCCTCCGGAGTCCGGTAGTTGATGCTCAGTGAGGCCAGGTTGATCCGGTCGAACCCGACGCGCTCGAGCCGTTCCTGCCACGATTCTGCGAATCCGTGCCTGGCCTGGGCGCGGTCCCCGGCGATGGTGAGGCTCCGGGACGGGCATCGCAGCAGCAGCATCTGCCACTCCGCGTCGGTCAGTTCCTGAGCCTCGTCCACGACGATGTGCGCGAACGGTCCGGCGAGCAGGTCCGGGTCGGCGCCGGGCAGGGCGGTCTTGTCGACCAGGGTGTCCCGCAGGTCCCGTCCGAGCAGCATCGTCACCGCTCCCTCACCGTCGTCGTCGGCCTGGAGCAGGTTGTCGATGACGTCGGCCATCCGCTCGCGTTCGGCGGCGACAGCGGCGTCGTTCCGACGTTTGCGGCGTGCGGCCTCCGGGTCGCCGAGCCGCTGCCGTGCCGCGTCCAGCAGCGGCAGGTCGGACACCGTCCACGCCTGGGCGTCCTCGCGCTGCAGCTTCTGGACGTCGTCGCGGCTGAGCCAGGGAGCGCACATGCGCAGGTACGCGGGCACCGACCACAGGTCCGAGACGAGGTCGGCCGCCTCGAGCAGCGGCCACGCGCGGTTGAAGGCCGAGAGCAGCTCCCTGTTCTGCCGCAGCGACCTGCGGAGCAGGTCGGCCGGGACATCGCCGTCGTGCTTGTCCACCAGGATCGTGAGCAGCTCCTCCCAGACCTGGTCGCGCGCCTCGTTGTGCGGAGTGCCGGGTTCGGCTGCTTCGAACGCCACGGCCCAGTCGTCCGCGCCCAAGCGGATGTCGGACCAGTGGGTCGTGACCGTCATCCCCTCGGCGGGCGGCTCCTCGTAGAACCTGACGCCCGCTTCGATCGCCCTCACCATGTTTGCGGACGACTTCAGGCGGGCCACGTCAGGGTCGGCCTCGATCCCTGCCGAGGCTCCCTCGGTGACGAGGTCCCGCAGGGTGCAGGTCTGGACCCCCTCCTCTCCGAGACTGGGCAGGACGTCGGCGACGTAGGCCAGATAGGGCCGGTGCGGGCCGACGAACAGTACGCCGCCGCGGCGGTCACCGAGGCGAGGGTCGGAGTGGAGCAGGTAGGCGGCACGGTGCAGAGCGACGACGGTCTTCCCCGTGCCGGGACCGCCGTCGACGACGAGAGCGCCGCGGGATCCCGCGCGGATGACGGCGTCCTGGTCGGCCTGGATGGTGGCGAGCACGTCCCGCATCCGAGGCGACCGATTGCCGCCCAGGCCGGCGATGAAGGCGGACTGGTCGTCGAGCGCGGCGTGCCCGGCGAACCCGTCAGGAATGAAGACCTCGTCCCAGTAGTCGCTGATCCGGCCACCGGTCCAGCGATACCTGCGGCGGCTCGCCAGTCCCATCGGGTTGGCGTGGGTGGCTCCGAAGAACGGCTCGGCCGCGGGGGAGCGCCAGTCGACCAGCAGCCGCCGGCCCGCGCTGTCCGTCAGGCCGAGCCGACCGACGTACACGGGCTCGGTGCCGTCCGCGCCGACCATGTGTCCGAGGCACAGGTCCAGACCGAAGCGACGCAGTGCGCGCAGGCGAGCGGTCAGTCGGTGGATCTCCGCATCCCGGTCCATCGCCTGCCGTCCCAGGCCGCCGGGCGCCCTGCGCTCCGCGTCGAGGCGGTCGGACAGCTCGGCGATCGACTGCTGGAGGCATTCGGCGACGGCCGCGAAGTGCTGCTCGTCGCCGGCGATCAGCGTCGGGTCGGCCTTGAGGGAGAGGCGGTCGGGAAGATCGAACACGCTGGTGGTCAGGGGGTTCACGTCATCAGCTCCGGTGTGGTTCGCCAACGGTTCTGCTCAGACCGCCGCGTCGAGCAGCAGCTTCGCGGCCACCACTGCTCCGTCGGTGCGGATCGTCCCGGCCACGGCGGCCGCCCGTGCGCGGGTCTCGGGGGTCAGGGCCTTCCTGAGCGCGGCCGACAGCGAATGGACGGTCGGGGTAGGTCCGTTGTGTGCCGCGCCGATGCCCAGCTCGGCCACCCGGCGGGCCCAGTACGGCTGGTCCACGATCTGGGGTACGACCACCTGGGGCGCGCCGGCCCGGGCGGCCGTCGTGGTCGTGCCCGCGCCGCCGTGGTGCACGACGGCGGCCACCCGTGGGAACAGCGCCTGGTGGTTGACCTCGCCGACGACGAAGCAGTCGTCCCGGTCGTCGATCAGGGCCAGGTCGGCCCACCCGCGCCCGACGAGGACCCGGCGGCCCTGCGCGCGGACCGCCTCGATGGCCACCCGGGCGACGTCCGGGGAGCCGTGCATGCGCATGCTGCCGAAGCCCACGTACACCGGCGGTTCGCCGGCCTCCAGGAACGCCGACAGCTCGCCCGGGAGCGGACGTTCGTCCGGGAGGATCCACGCGCCGGTCGGTACGACGTCGAGATCCGTGAGGTCCAGCCGCGGCTCCAGCACCGGGTCCACCGCAAGCCACGGACGGTCGGTGTGGACATGGTCTCGGACGTTGGCCACCGGTGGCAGGCCGATCGAGGTCCGGTGGTTGTTGAGCGCCTCACCGTACAGCGCGTTCACCTTCTCGGCGTCCAGTGCCCACAGCACCCGGTTGTCGGTCTCCCCCGGCGGGAAGGGCTTGCCCGGCCGTCCCGGCGGCGGGTAGTGCGCCGACGGCAGCGAGAACGGATGGAAGCAGGCGCAGACGTAGTGGATACCCAGTTTCTCGGTCACCGACCGCGCGCCGGCCGGCATCAGGCCGGTCGCCACCAGCGCGTCGCATCCCTCGGCCGCCTGGGCGACCGGGCCGAAGTGGGCGTCGACCAGCTCGGCCGCGACCCGGAAGGCGTCCTCGGGCGTCGGCGGCTTCGCCCCGCTCACCAGCATGCGCACCGACGGGCCGAACGGCACGTGCTCCACACCGACGACATCCAGAAGCTCGGCGAACTCCTCGTCCGGTGGCGCGCACACCAGCGCCTCGGCGCCGAGCTTCCGGAGTGCCCTCGCCAGTGCCGCCACGGGTTCCACGTCTCCGCGCGACCCATAGCTCATCAAAAGGACACGCACTTCGCGATTCCCCCATTTCCGCAAGATCTGACCTTCGGCCGACGATTCTGCGGTACGACGGGGGCCTTGCCGCAAGCCCCCCAGTGCGCTATACGTTGAGAGTGGCAAGGAGTGGGTGACCTCCTTGCCTTCCTTTTTGTCGTCCACTGCGGAGGGACAAGCCCCTGGGGATGCGGCGCCGCGCCGCGTACGGCGCTACCGCCGCCCCGCAGCGTCCCTGCCCTTCCCGTTCCAGGGCGCCTCGCCTGCTCGCGCGGTCCCTCTCGCGCCATTCCGGCCGCGGCCAGGCCGGGTTGGTGGTGAGGAAGTACGCAACTCCCGACAGGGGGCCGAGCGGCGCCACCAGGGAGCCGCCGGCCGCAGGGCCGATGGTGGCTGCGAGCCGCTCGGTCACGCCGGCCGGACCGGTGGCTCGTTGACAGTGGCACCCGGCCGCGCTCGGACTGCGCCGGCTCGGCGCGGCCGGCTTCGTCGGGGACGGCACGGCACACGGCAACGCGCTTCGCGCAGAAACGTTCGCGGTTTGACGGTCGGTCGGGCCTAGGATCGAAGGACTGCATCGACCACCTGCGGGGGACGCGTTGGGAGAGTTGGCGTGTGTCGCGCCGGAGGCCCGGGAGCGGCTTGTCGTGCGGTTCGGAGCGGAGGTGTCGGCCTGGTGTGACGAGTTGCCGGCCCTCGTCGGCGAACTCGCTGCTCGCTGGAATCTGGATCCCCTCGCGACCGGCGGGGGAGGCACCTCGCGGGTGTTCCGCTGCGTGCGACGTGACACGGGCACCCTGGCGTGGCTGAAACTCACCCCGCAGCCCGCCATCGCCCGAGAGGAAGCCGAAGCCCTGTGGGCCTGGGCGGAGACCCCGTCGGTTGTCACCCTGCTGGCCGACGACCTCGCCGCCGGTGCCCTGCTGCTGGAGAACGTCGAGCCGGGAGTGCCGGTGCGGCACCTCGCCTGGGACTTGCCCGAGGTCGCGGCGCTGCTGCGGGACCTTCGGGGCTCAGCTCCTCCGCCGGGGGAGCACTCGGTACTGCAGCCTCTCTCACACCGGATCGACTTCGTGTTCGACTTGACCGCACGACGGCTGACGGCGGCGGGCGTGGTGGGCCGATCGGCCCCGGTGGTACTCGATCAGGCCAGGGCGGCGGCCCTGGAACTCGCCACCAGTGGACCCGTGGGACTCGTCCATGGTGATCTGCACCCGGCCAACGTCCTGTCAGGTCCGGGCGCCCGCATGGTGGCGATCGATCCGAGGCCGGCGTGGGGCGACCCGGACTTCGACGCTGTGGACTGGGTACTTGCGGGAGTCACAGACTTCGCCGTGTTGGAGCAGAGGATCGAGGAACTGGCGAGGATGGTTCCCGGCCAGTCTCCCCATCGTGTGCTGCGATGGTGCCGAGCCCTGGCCGCCGTCATCGCGGTCCCCGGAGTGTGCGCGAGGCGGGACGACGCGGAAACTCAGTTCCTCCTGCTCCTGGCCGGGAGCTGAGCCGCCCGGTGACTGAGCCGACCGCAGAAAAACGATTCCTCTAATCGACCGTGCACGGGACCTCAGTCCAGCTCCGCAGGGAAGATGACATTGTTGAGTTCACCGTCGAGATCGCCTTCGACCGTAATGTTGTTGGTCTGATTGATGGTGATGCTCTTGTTGCCCTCGCCGACCTGACAGGTGATCTGCTCGGCCAGTTCGGTCCCGACCGTGTTGGTCAAGTCGCTGTCCGTCTCCGGCTCTGAGCATGCGCTGGCCGGTGGGGCGCCACCCAGCAGGGCGATGGCTGTCACGGCCGTCGCTAGTCCGATTTTCATGTGCTGACGCACGTTTGCCTCCCTTGGTCCTGATCTTCTGCCGATAGGTTGATCATCGTGAAGTATGACCAAATTATCCATGCGCCGTGACGCGCATTCGGGTGAAGTGGATGCCGTCCGGGTGCGGGTGTGCTGCCTCGACGGTCCGACTCTGGTGGCGTGGATGTATTGGCATGTTCACGATGGAAACGGCATCGCGGCGCCCTTCTGGCTGTGCGGCGGCTCGGTCCCCTGCATCCGGGGACAGGCCCAACTGGCCCTCACAGCCCGCGGCTTGATCCCGGGACTGCGGTCCGTGCCCGGCGTCCGTGTCACGCAGGCGCGTAAGGTTCCCCAATGATCGAAGTTCCGGAAGCGTTCGCGCGGACCACGGTGGAGCGTGAAGGCGAGGTGGGAGCCGCATGGCTCGCCGAACTACCCGGGATCGTGGACGAGTTGCTGCGGCGCTGGGGATGCGGGCCGGACGGCGGGGTCGTACACGGCGGTGTCGGGATCATCGTCCCGGTCCGACGCGGAGACGGCGCCACAGCAGTCGTGAAGGTGTCGTTTCCTCATCCCGGCAACGTCCATGAGCCGGATGCGTTCGTGGCCTGGGGTGGGCGCGGAGCCGTCCTGCTGCACGAGCGCGATGACGACCGTTTCGCGATGCTGCTCGAGCGGGTCCACACGTCGACCCTCGCGAAGGTCCAAGACGGCGATGAGGTGGTGACGGTCGCGGGGCGGATCAATCGCCGGCTGGCTGTTCCCGCGCCGCCCGGCCTGCCCCGGCTGCGTGAGCAGGCCGAGGTCTGGGAGGAGGGGCTGCGCCAGGACGCGGCGGAGCTGGCTCACGCTCTGCCGCGTCGTGTCGTGGACGCCGCCGTGGCGACCGTCCGAGATCTGGGTCGTGTCCAGCCGGATCTTCTCGTACACGGCGACCTCCACGCCGGAAACATCCTGCGTGGCGACCGCGAGCCCTGGCTGGCCGTCGATCCCAAGGGGTGTGCGGGGGATCCCGCCTACGACGGCGGCACGCTGCTCAAGTCGCGCGCCCTGACACTCCTCGAAGCGGACGACCTGCGCCGGGCTGTCCACCGCGTCCTGGACGTCTTCGCCGAGGCGGCGGAGGTCGAACGCGCGCGCGTCCGGCGCTGGGCCCAGTTCCACGCCGTTCAGGCCGCGTTCTGGGGCCGCCGCCATGGATTCCGCAGGGCCCGCAGGGGACCCCGACGGGACTGGCTCACCGCATTCGTGGACCACCTGGCAGTGTTGCTGACAGAAGGCGCGCAGCCGTGATCCAGGGGTCCTGGGCCGGCGCATCGGGACTGATCGGACGGCAGCCGCTCGCTCGTGGCTGCGGCGAGCCGGGGCGGGCGACGATCCGGCACCAGCCGATGAGGTCCTCACCGGCTGGTGTGCGTGGCAGCACGTCTGAGATCAAAACCGGCTGCACCGCCGGCACCGCAACCCGACTCGTCCTGGACGGAGCCCGTCCCATGGTGCCCGCGAGCGCCCCGCTCAGTTGCCGACGTAGTCCGCGAGGTGCTCACCGGTGAGGGTCGAGCGGGCGGCGACGAGGTCGGCGGGTGTGCCTTCGAAGACGATCCGGCCGCCGTCGTGGCCGGCGCCGGGGCCGAGGTCGATGATCCAGTCGGCGTGCGCCATGACGGCCTGGTGGTGCTCGACGACGATGACCGACTTGCCCGAGTCGACGAGCCGGTCGAGCAGCCCGAGCAACTGCTCGACGTCGGCGAGGTGCAGACCGGCGGTGGGCTCGTCGAGGACGTAGACGCCGCCCTTCTCGGCCATGTGGGTGGCCAGCTTGAGCCGCTGCCGCTCACCGCCGGACAGCGTGGTGAGGGGCTGTCCGAGGGTGAGGTAGCCGAGCCCGACGTCGGCGAGCCGTCCGAGAACGGCGTGCGCGGCGGGCGTGCGCGCCTCACCGCTGCCGAAGAACTCCTCGGCCTCGGCCACCGGCATCGCGAGCACCTCGCTGATGTCCCGCCCACCGAGGCGGTACTCCAGCACGGATGCCTGGAACCGCTTCCCCTCGCACTCCTCGCAGGTGGTGGCGACACCGGCCATCATCGCCAGGTCGGTGTAGACGACGCCGGCGCCGTTGCAGGTCGGGCAGGCACCCTCGGAGTTGGCGCTGAACAGTGCCGGTTTCACACCGTTGGCCTTCGCGAACGCCTTGCGGATCGGTTCGAGGAGCCCTGTGTACGTTGCGGGGTTGCTCCGCCTGGAGCCACGGATCGCGCTCTGGTCGATCGACACCACACCCGCGCCGGCGGGGATCGACCCGTGGACGAGGGAGCTCTTGCCGGAGCCGGCGACGCCGGTGACGACGACCAGGACCCCGAGGGGGATGTCGACGTCGACGCCCCGCAGGTTGTGCGTACTCGCGCCGCGGATCTCCAGAGTGCCGGTGGGCTTGCGCACCGTGTCCTTGAGCGCGGCCCGGTCGTCGAAATGGCGGCCCGTGATGGTGCCGCCGGCACGCAGGCCCTCGACGGTGCCCTCGAAGCAGACGGAGCCGCCCGCCGTACCGGCGCCCGGGCCGAGGTCCACGACGTGGTCGGCGATCGCGATCACCTCCGGCTTGTGCTCCACGACGAGCA
>NZ_PQSR01000092.1 GCF_002920635.1 Streptomyces sp. Ru72
TTGACATGCGGCGCGAAACGCCCGTAACTTCCTCGCAACCTAGCACTAACGCGCGTTATTAAAGCGCGAAACTGGAGGCGATGTCGTGCCTCCGGCGGTCGAAGGGGACGGGAAGTGGCCACGGACGGGACAGTCGTGTGGCCATCAGCGAGGTGGGCCTTGCTGACTACGGTCTCCTTCGTCCCCAGAAAGGGACATCGAACATGGACTATCGCCATTTGGGCGGCAGCGGCATGCTGGTCAGCGCCGTCGCCTACGGGAACTGGGTCACTCACGGGTCACAGGTGGACCAGGACGCGGCCACGGCCTGTGTACGCGCCGCACTCGAGGCCGGCATCACCACCTTCGACACCGCCGACGCGTACGCGGAGACCCGGGCGGAGGAGGCACTGGGCGCCGCCCTCAAGGGCGTGCGCCGCGAGGGCGTCGAGATCTGCACCAAGGTCTACTTCCCGACCGGGCCGGGGAAGAACGACCGCGGCCTGTCGCGCAAGCACATCATGGAGTCGATCAACGGCTCGCTGCGCCGCCTGGGCACGGACTACGTGGACCTGTACCAGGCGCACCGCTATGACTACGCCACTCCGCTGGAAGAGACGATGGAGGCCCTCGCCGATGTCGTCCACGCGGGCAAGGCGCACTACATCGGCGTCTCGGAGTGGAAGCCGCAGGAGATCAGGGCCGCGGCGCAGCTGGCGGGGGAGCTGAAGATCCGCCTGGTGTCCAACCAGCCGCAGTACTCCCTGCTGTGGCGCGTGATCGAGCCGGAGATCGTCCCGCTCTGCCAGGAGCTGGGCATCGGACAGATCGTGTGGTCCCCGCTCGCCCAGGGTGTGCTGACGGGCAAGTACAAGCCGGGAGCGCAACCGCCGTCCGGTTCCCGCGCCACCGACACGAACGGTGGCGGTGACGCGGTGGCCGGATGGATGCGCGATGAGGTCCTGGCCCGGGTGCAGGAGCTGGTTCCTCTTGCCGCCGAAGCAGGCATGTCGCTTGCGACGCTGAGCCTGGCGTGGGTGCTGCGCAACACGAATGTCTCCGCGGCCATCGTCGGAGCGTCCCGGCCGGAGCAGATCGTCGAGAACGCCAAGGCGGTGGACGTCACGCTGGACGACGAGTTGGTCAGGCGCGTGGACGAGATCCTCGATCCGGTCGTCGAGCGGGACCCTGAGCGCATCGACGTGTTCGCCGAGCGGCCGTGAGCCGCAGCCGCCGGGGGGCCTGGCGGTGAGTCCACAGCCATGCCGTTGCCCTGCGGGCCGACCGCGCGAGGCGTCGCCCGGGCTCCAGAGGCGGCACCGAGGAGGCGTCTTGTTTCCATCCCTCTTCGTTACCCGGCGATGTATTGACATGCCGCCTAAGGCGGCCGTAACTTCCCAGCAATGCAGAAGTAACGCGCGTTACTAAAGCGCGAAACCGGACGGGTGCGGCGCACCTCCACCGACCGAAGGGGACCGAAAGTGGCCACCAAGAAGACGCAGCGCGTGACCATGAGCGATGTGGCTCGCCGCGCGGGTGTCTCGAGGACCACGGTCTCCTTCGTCCTCAACGACAAGCCCGGCGCGACGATCCCCGACGAGACCCGTCGGCGGATTCTGGAGGCGATCGACGAGCTGGGCTACCGGCCCAACGCCGGGGCGCGGGCACTGGCCGCCAACCGCAGCGGGTGGTTTGGGCTGATCACCGAGATCGTGACCGGCCCCTTCGCCGCTGAGGTGATCACGGGCGCGCAGAGCCGCGCCTGGGGTGACCGGAGGTTTCTGCTGATCGCCGCGAGCGAGGGCGATCCCGCCCAGGAGGCCGCCGCGCTCGACCAGATGCTGGAGCACCGCGTGGAGGGGCTGCTGTACGCCACGACCTGGCACCGGGCCGTCAGCCTGCCGGAGGCCGCCCGCGAGGTGCCGACGGTGCTCGTCAACTGCTACGACGCGGCAGGGGAGCTGCCGTGCATCCTGCCCGACGAGGTGTCGGGCGGATACAAGGCGACCCGTCGGCTGCTGGACGCCGGGCACACGCGCATCGGGTTCATCAACCTCGACCCGGCGATCCCGGCCGCCGTCGGCAGGCGCGAGGGGTACGAGCGTGCCCTGCGCGAGGCCGGGATCACCCCCGACCCGTCCTTCGTCATCCCCGGCTGGGCCACCGCCGATGGCGCCTACACCGCTGCCTGCGAGCTGCTGGACCGCCAGGCCGCCGACCGGCCGACCGCGTTGTTCTGCGGCAACGATCGGATGGCGATGGGCGCGTACGACGCGATCAAGGAACGGGGGCTGCGCATCCCGCACGACGTGGCCGTGGTGGGGTTCGACAACCAGGAACTCATCGCCGCCTATCTGCGGCCGAAGCTGACGACGCTGGCCCTGCCCTTCGAGGCCATGGGCACCAAGGGCGTCGACATGCTCGCCGCTCTCGCAGCGGGGCAGCCGCTCGACACCCGCCGGGTGACGATCGACTGCCCGCTGCTCGAACGCTCGTCGGTCTGACCGCGAATCAGTCCGCCGAGTAATCCCATCCCGTCTTCGTCCTGTGTGTTGAAGAGAGGAAAAGAGTCTTCATTATGGCACCCTCCATAGCCTCACGGCGGCTTCGGACCGCCCTGAGAGCGGTCACCGCGACCGCCGCCGCGGCCCTGGTCCTGTCCGCCTGTACGGGTGGCTCGGGCGCCGCCGGCGCCGGTGACACCTCCGGCAACCAGCTGCTCACCATCCCTCGTGAGGACCTGGCGACGTTCACGCGCAACTTCAACCCGCTCTCCCCGCAGGCCGCCCCGATGACCCTGCAGGCGATCTACGAGCCGCTGGTCGTCCACAGCATGTCGGACGCCAAGGACACGCCGTGGCTGGCCACCAAGTGGGAGCAGGCCAAGGATGCCAAGTCCCTCACCTTCACGCTGCGCGACGGCGTCAAGTGGTCGGACGGCCAGCCGCTCACCGCCGACGACGTCGTCTACACCTTCCAGCTCCAGAGGAAGGTGCTGGGCGGCTTCGACTACCTCGACAAGGTCACCGCGGTCGACGCCCACACGGTGAAGTTCTCCTTCAACAAGCCCTTCTCGCCCGCCTTCTACGAGATCGGCGGCCACTACATCCTGCCGAAGCACATCTGGTCCAAGGTGAAGGACCCGGCGACGTTCACCAACCCCAACCCGGTCGCCACCGGCCCGTACACCCAGGTCGAGAAGTTCCAGAGCCAGTCCTACGAGCTGCGCAAGAACCCCGACTACTGGCAGCCCGCCAAGCAGCAGATCGCCGGCATCCAGATGCAAGCTTTCTCCGGCAACGACAGCGCCAACCTCGCCTTCACCAACGGTGAGGTGGACTGGACGCAGACGTTCATCCCGAACATCGAGAAGTCCTTCGTCGCCAAGGACAAGAAGCACAACCACTACTGGTTCCCGGCCACCGGCGCCATGATCAACTGGCAGCTGAACACCACCAAGGCCCCCTTCAACGATGTGGCGGTGCGCAAGGCTCTCAGCATGGCCGTCGACCGCGACCAGATCACCAAGGTCGCGATGAACGGCTACGCCGAACCCGCCGACTGCACGGGCCTGGCCCGCACGTACGACAAGTGGCGCGACACGTCGCTGGCCGCCTCCTGCACCTGGACGAAGTACAACACCGACGCCGCCGCGAAGGCCCTGGATGCGGCCGGCTACAAGGAGAGCGGAGGCAAGCGGCTGCTGAAGAACGGCAAGCCCTTCACGCTCGACATCTCCGTCGGCTCGGCCTCCTCCGACTGGATCTCGGTCGCCAACATCATCAAGCAGGACCTGGCGAAGGTCGGCATCACCGCCACCGTGAAGACGCCCGACTGGTCGGCGGTGTCGGCGTCGTACAACACGGGCACCTTCGACACCGGCATCGTGTGGAGCAACAACGGCGCCACGCCGTACGAGTACTTCCGCGGCGTGATGTCGACCAAGATGCTCGTGCCGGTCGGCAAGCAGGCCACCGAGAACTACCACCGCTTCGGCGACAAGAAGGCCGACAAGCTCATCGATGCCTTCGCCGCCGCCACGGACGAGAAGACGCAGCGCGAGCAGATGAACGGCCTGCAGGAGCTGTACAACGAGGATGCGCCCGTCGTCCCGCTGTTCACCGGCCCCGAGTGGGGCGCGTACACGGACGCCCGCTTCACCGGCTGGCCCTCCGAGCAGAACCCGTACGCCACCCTCGGCAACCGCAACGGCAGCACGATCCTCGTGCTCACCTCGCTGAAGCCCGTCAAGGGCTGACGCCCGCGCGGACCGGCGGCCGCCCTCCTCCCCGGACGGCCGCCCCCGCTCACCGCATCACCGTTCATCCCCCCACTGACAGGGAGCACGACCCGTGCGTCTGATCCTGCGCAATCTGGGGTTCTATCTGCTCGCCTTCTGGGCCTCCATCACCCTGAACTTCGTTCTCCCGCGCTTCATGCCGGGCGACCCGGTCTCCCGGATGTTCGCGCAGGCCCAGGGCACGATGCAGCCCGACCAGATAGCCCAGCTGCGGAAACTCTTCGGCCTCGACCACCGCCCCCTCTGGGAGCAGTACCTCAACTACATCAAAAGCGTCTTCACCGGCGACCTCGGCATCTCCATCACCCGTTTCCCGACCCCGGTCTCCGACGTGATCGGCCAGCAGATCGGCTGGACCCTGCTGCTCGGCGGCGTCGCGCTCGTCATCGCCGCGGTCTTCGGCAACCTGCTCGGCATCGTCGCCGCCTGGCGGCGCGGCGGCGTCCTCGACTCCGCCTTCCCGCCCCTGCTGATCTTCGTCGGCTCCTTCCCGTACTTCTGGCTGGCGATGGGCGCCCTGTACCTGTTCGGGGTGAGCCTGGGCTGGTTCCCGCTGCGGCACGCCTACGACGTCGGTCTGACTCCCGGCTTCAACGGCGAGTTCATCTCCAACGTCGCCACCCACCTGGTGCTGCCGGCGCTGACCATCGTGCTGGTCTCTATCGGCGGCTGGATGCTCGGCATGCGGAACACCATGATCGCCACGGCGGCCGAGGACTACATCACGATGGCCGAGGCGAAGGGGCTCAGCCCCTCGCGGATCATGTTCCGCTACGCCGCCCGCAACGCGCTGCTGCCCTCCGTCACCAACTTCGGCATGGCGCTCGGCTTCGTCGTCGGCGGCGCCCTGCTCACCGAGGTCGTGTTCGCATACCCCGGCATCGGCTACCAGCTGCTGATGGCCGTCCAGGGCCTGGACTACCCGCTGATGCAGGGCATCTTCCTGACGATCACGGCGGCGGTGCTGCTCGCGAACTTCCTCGTCGACCTCGTCTACGTCCGCCTCGACCCGCGCGTCCGCGTCCGCTGAAGGGGGCTGCCGACATGACCGCCATCGAGATCGCGACGGCCACCACGCCGACAACCCCGGTGCGCGCTTCCCGCCGGCGCGGACTTATGCGCCAGCTCATCGACAGCAGGAAGGCGCTGACCGGGCTGATCCTGCTCGCCGTCTTCGCGCTGCTCGCCCTGCTCGCTCCCGTCCTCGTCCCGGGCGACCCGTCCCTCATCAACTCCACCGGGAGCCAGGCCCCGTCGGCCGCGCACTGGCTCGGTACCACCGCCAAGGGACAGGACGTGCTCGCCCTCACCCTGTGGGGCGCACGCAGCTCCCTCTTCGTCGGGTTCACCGTCGGGCTCGCGGCGACCGCGGTCGCCATCCTCGTCGGCCTCGCGTCTGCCTACTTCGGCCGGATCGTGGACGACGCCCTGACCCTGGTCACCAACATCTTCCTGCTGCTGCCCGGGCTGCCGCTGCTCATCATCCTGGCCGCGTTCTTGCCGCCCGGGACCTCCACCGTGATCCTGGTGCTCGTCGTCACCGGCTGGGCGGGCTCGGCCCGAGTCCTGCGAGCCCAGGCCAAGTCGATCCGGGGCAAGGACTTCGTGGCCGCCGCCGTCGTCACCGGGGAGCGCCCGCTGCGGATCATGTTTCGCGAGATCCTGCCCAACATGGCGTCCGTGGTGATGACCACGCTGCTCGGCTGCGTGATCTTCGGCATCGGCGCCCAGGCCGGCCTGGAGTTCCTCGGCCTCGGCGACAGCAGCGTCGTCAGCTGGGGCACCAACCTGTACTGGGCCAGCAACGACGGCGCGCTGATGACCGGCACCTGGTGGGCCTTCGTCCCCTCCGGGCTGTGCATCGCGCTCGTCGCCTTCGCACTCGCGCTGGTCAACTACGCCGTCGACGAGATCACCAACCCGAGGCTGCGCAGCCGCCGTGCCCGGCGTGAGAGGAGGGGCTGAGCCATGGAACCCGTACTCGAGGTGAACGGCCTCCGCGTCGAATACCGCAGCGACGGACGCACCGTCGTGGGCGCCGACGACGTCTCCTTCTCCATCGGCGCCGGAGAGGTCTTCGGTCTCGCCGGGGAGTCCGGCTGCGGCAAGTCGACCATCGCCAACGCGGTGATGCGGCTGCTGAAGCCACCGGCGGAGATCAGCGCGGGCAGTGTCCGCTTCCAGGGCCGCGACGTCCTCGCCCTGGACGAGCGGGAGCTGCGCGCCTTCCGGTGGCGGCAGATCGCCATGGTCTTCCAGTCGGCGATGAACTCCCTCAACCCCGTCCTGACCATCGGCGAGCAGATCGTCGACATCTTCACCACGCACGAGCGGATGAAGAAGCGGACCGCGCGTGAGCGGGCCGGCGAGCTGCTTCAGCTGGTCGGCATCGACCCGGGGCGGCTGAAGGCGTACCCGCACCAGCTCTCCGGCGGTATGCGCCAGCGCGTGGTCATCGCCATGGCCGTCGCACTCCGCCCCCGGCTGCTGATCATGGACGAGCCGACCACCGCGCTCGACGTCGTCGTGCAACAGGAGATCATGGCGCAGATCCGCGACCTCCAGCGGGAGCTGGGCTTCTCCATCCTCTTCATCACCCACGACATGTCCCTGATGGTCGAGCTGTCGGACCGCATGGGCGTGATGTACGGCGGCCGGATCGTCGAACTCGCCGACGCCAAGGACCTCTTCGCCGATCCGCTCCACCCGTACACCGAGGCGCTGATGAACGCCTTCCCGCCGCTGACCGGCCCGCGCCGCGAGCTCACCGGCCTCTTCGACGCCCCGCGCACCGCCGACAGCTGCGGCTTCCACGTCCGCTGCCCCGAGGACCGCTCCGACTGCTCCATGAACATCCCCGACCTGCGCGAGGTCGCGCCCGGCCGCTGGGTGGCCCGCAGCCTTGAAGGAGCCCCCCGATGACCGAACCCCTGCTGTCCGTCCGCGGCCTGACCAAGGACTTCCAGGTCGGCACCGTCTTCTCACGGCGCCGTGTCCGCGCGGTCAACGACGTGTCCTTCGACCTGCCTGCCGGCCGGATCACCGCCCTGGTCGGAGAGTCCGGCAGTGGCAAGTCCACCATCGCCCGCTGCATCGCCCGCCTCGAACAGCCCTCGTCCGGTCAGGTGCTGCTGGACGGCCAGGACGTCCTGCGCACCGAGCGGCGCCGGGCGTCACGGGCGTACCGCCGCACGGTCCAGATGGTCTTCCAGGACCCCTTCGGCTCGCTCAACCCCGTCCACCGCATCGAGCACTTCCTCACACGGGCCCTCGTCCTGCACGGCCACCCCGCCACACCCGACGCGCTGCGCGAGCTGATGACGACGGTCGGCCTGACCGAGGACATGCTGCAGTCCTACCCGCACGAACTCTCAGGCGGCCAGCGTCAGCGCGTCGCGATCGCCCGCGCCCTCGCCGTCGAACCCCGGCTGATCCTCGCCGACGAACCGACCTCGATGCTGGACGTCTCCGTGCGCGTCGGCGTGCTCAACCTGATGCGTCGCCTGCGCGAGGAGCGGAACATCGCCATGCTCTACATCACGCACGACCTGGGCTCCGCCCGCTACCTCGCGGACACCACGATGGTCATGTTCGCCGGCGAACTCGTCGAGGGCGGCGACGCCCTGGCCGTCATGGACGCCCCCGCCCACCCCTACACCCGGCTGCTGCTGTCCGCCGTACCCGACCCCGAACGGGCCGGGAGCTACGACCCCATCGAGCGCGCCCGGCTGCGCGAGGAGATCCTCAACCCCACGTCCTGCCCGTACGACGACGGCACGTGCAGCCGCACCGAGCCCGTCCGCCACATCGTCGGCGAAGACCACGGCCGGCCCCACTGGGTGCGCTGCCACCTGCGCGCACCCGCCTCCGACATCGCCCGCCGCGTCCTCAAGGCCACCGACCACCCCACCGGCGAGGCCACCGACGACACCGAGAAAGCGGAGACCACCGCCGCATGACCCACGACCTCACCCTCCCCTCCGGCAGCCACACCGCCGAGGGGCTGGCCGAGCGCGCCCTGCGCGACCCCCACCGCCCTCGCTTCCACTTCACCTCGCCCGGCGGCTGGCTCAACGACCCCAACGGGCTGACCCACTGGAGGGGCGTCTACCACCTCTTCTACCAGTACAACCCGCTCGCCGCCGCCCACCACCGCATCCACTGGGGCCACGCCACCAGCACCGACCTCGTCCACTGGAGCGACGAACCGGTCGCCCTCGTCCCCGGCACCGACGGCCCCGACCGCGACGGCTGCTGGTCCGGAGTCCTCGTCGACGACGGCGGCGTACCCACGCTCGTCTACTCCGGCCGCCACGGAGAGCATGAACTCCCTTGTGTGGCGAGGGGATCGGCGGACCTTCGGTACTGGACCAAGGACCAGGCCAACCCGGTCATCACCGCCCCGCCCGAGGGCGTCGACATCACCGCCTTCCGCGACCACTGCGTCTGGCGGGAGGGCTCCGGTGAAAACGCGGTGTGGCGGCAGCTGATCGGCTCAGGCGTGCGAGGCGTCGGCGGGACCGCCTTCCTGTACGAATCGGACGACCTGCGCACCTGGCGCTACGTCGGCCCCCTGCTGACCGGCGACGCCTCACAGAACCAGGGCGAACTCGACTGGACCGGCACGATGTGGGAGTGCGTGGACCTGTTCCGCCTTGAGGAGACGGATGTGCTGGTCTTCTCCGCCTGGGACGAGGGCACCACCCACCACCCCCTGTACTGGACCGGCCGCTACCAGGGCGACACCTTCACCCCGACCGCCCTCCACCGCCTCGACTACGGCGGACGCTACTTCTACGCCCCCCAGTCCACCCGCGACGAGCACGGCCGCCGCATCATGTTCGGCTGGCTCCAAGAGGGCCGGACGGACGAAGCCAACGCACAGGCCGGCTGGTGCGGCGTGATGTCCCTGCCGCGGGTCGTCACACTCGGCGAGGACGGCCGCCTGCACCAGGCCCCGGTTCCGGAACTGACCCAGCTGCGGCGCGAGCGCGTAGAGGCGGCGGCGGGCCCCCTCACCGACCCCTACACCCGGCTGCACCCCGTGCGTGGCGACCAACTCGACATCGAGACCACCCTGCGCCTCGCCCCCGGAGCGAGGGCCCGGCTCGTGGTCCGCGAGACACCCGACGGCGTCGAGCGCACGGTCGTGGAGGTCAGCAGAGCGCACGACGGAACGGGCGGCATCCTCCGCCTGCACCGAGAGAACAGCAGCCTCGACCCGACGGTCGACACCGAACCCCGCTACGGCGAGCTGCCGCTGGACGCCGACGGCCGTGTGGACCTGCGCGTCCTCGTCGACCATTCCGCACTGGAGATCTTCGCGGGCGGGCGTCCCCTGACCGCCCGCATCTACCCCACCCGTCCGGACGAGGCCGTCGGCGTCGGTATCGGTGCCGACGGCGACGTGACCCTGGAGCGGTTCGACGCCTGGCAGATGGCGTCGGCCTTCACCGAAGGACCCCGGCCCCTGTGGCCGTGACGGTCTTACAGCCGGCTGCGGCCCGGGGGGTGGACGTCCCCCCGGGCCGCAGCCCACCCTTCCCTGCCTTTCCCTCAGGAGCCGCCATGAGCGTGTCCCGCCGTACCCTCCTGCTCGCAGGAGGCACCGCCGCCACCCTCCTGCCTCTCGCAGGTATCCTCCCCGCGGCACAGGCTGCTACCCCGAGCGCCGCCGGAGCACCTCCCGTGCCCATCCCCGACCCCATCCCCGTCACCGGCACCTGGACCCGCACCTCCGACGGCGGCCAGAAGGTGACCGCCGGCACGCGCGAGAGCGCGCTCGCCCTGTCCGAGCAGCAGCTCGCGTCCAAGGGCACGTATGCGGCCCGTATAACGCCCCAGTCCGCATCCGCCGTGGGCGCGCTGGTGTTCCGGGCCGCCTTGGACGGCTCGACCGGATACGTGGCCGCCCTCGATCCGGGCCGGGCCCGCATACGGCTCTACGACCTGGCGAGCGGCGACACACTCTCCACCGCACCTCTGCCGGGCGCGCCGGCCGCAAGACCCTACGACCTCGAAGTGGCCGTGGACGGACCGGAGCTGACGGTGTATGTCGACGGCAGACAACTCCTCCACGCCGAGGACCACCGCCACGGCACCGGCTCGGTGGGCCTGCTCGCCCAGGGCGGCACCGTCACCTTCGGCCCGCCCTCCGTCTCCGCTGTCACCACCAACCTCACCGGCTGGACCACGAGCGGCGGCACCTGGACGGCGACCCCGCTCGGCTGGCGCGCGGACCCGTCCCAGGGAGCCACCGCCCGCGCCGTCACCACGACCCGGGCCTACGACACCGCGCTCCAGGCCGACCTGCTCCTGCACGACACCTCCGCGGTCGCCGAACTGCTGGTGCGTACCGACGAGGCGGCCAGCCGCGGCTACGGCGTCCAAGCGGACCCGGGCCACGGCAGGCTGAGGCTCTACCGCATCGACGGGAACATCACCCTCGGCACATACACGACCACCATCAAGGCCGACACGGTCTACCGGCTGCGTGTCGAAGCCGAGGGCACCGAACTGCGCGTGCACTGGCAGACCAACTTCCTCTCACCCGACGGCTACAGCCCCGTCATCACCGCCCAGGACTCGACCCACACGACGGGCCGACTCGCCGTCACGGCAGCGGCCGCCGCGGTGTCCTTCGAGAACATCGCCGCCGCAGACCTCGCCACCAGCCTCCATGGCTGGACGGCCCGCTCCGGCGCCTGGACCCCCGACCTGCGCGGCATCCGCGGCGAGAACGGCCTGCGGACCGCTCCCTTCACCGACGGCGACCTGGTGGCCAGAGCCGACATCACCCCCGCCGGCACCTCGTCCTCGGCCGGTCTCGTCCTGCGCGCGTCCGCGAACGGCTCCGGCGGCTACGAGGCCCGCCTGGAAGCCGGCCGGAACGCCGTCGTCCTGCTGGACCGCTCCTCCGGCGCCCGCCTTGCCTCCACCACCGGCCCGGTCCGGCCCATCGCGTCCGGCGGCACCTACCGCGTCGAGGCCCGGGCGACGGGCAGGACGATCGAGGTATACGTGGACGGCGTACAGGCGCTGAAAACCCGCGTCCCCCGCACCACGGGCGCCACCGTCGGCACCACGGCCGCGCACGGGACGTCGTACTTCCAGAACGTCGAGGTCCGCAGCACCGCCGACTACTTCACCGAGCCCTACCGCCCCACGTACCACTACTCCCAGCTCACCGGCTCCACCAGCGATCCCAACGGCCTGGTGTACTACGACGGCGAGTACCACCTCTTCCACCAGGACCAGGGCCGCTGGGCGCACGCGGTCAGCACCGACCTAGTCCACTGGCAGGCCCTGCCGATCGCCCTGCCCTGGAACGAGTACGGCAACTGCTGGTCGGGCTCGGCGGTCGTGGACGCGGACGACACCTCCGGCCTCTTCGACGGCGGCTCGGGCCTGATCGCGTACTACACCAGCTACCACCCGGACAAGCCGGGTGGAAACGCGAGCGTGCGCATCGCGTACAGCAAGGACAAGGGCCGCTCCTGGCAGTGGCACGGCGGGGCTACCCCGGCCGTTCAGAACCCGGGCGGCCCCGACGCCGGCTGGACCTTCCGCGACCCGAAGGTGATCCACGACGAGAAGCACGACCAGTGGCTGATGGTCGTCTCCGGCGGCGACCACGTCCGCTTCTTCACCTCCACCGACCTCCTCACCTGGACCCACGTCAGCTCCTTCGGCTACGGCGACTGGGCCACGCCGGGCGTCTGGGAGTGCCCCGACTTCTTCCCCCTCCCGGTCAACGGCGACGAGAACCGCGTCAAGTGGGTCCTCACCCTGAGCACGGGTGCCGTCCGCGCCACGAACGGCTCGGCCGCCCAGTACTTCACCGGCGACTGGAACGGCACCAGCTTCACCCCCGATCAGAGCGCCGGCACGACCTTGCGCGCCGACTCCGGCCGCGACTACTACGCCGCCATGTCCTACTACGGCCTGCCCGAGGGCCGCCGCGTCTGGCTCGGCTGGATGAGCAACTGGGACTACCCGTTCAGCGCCCCGACCGGCACCTGGAACGGCCAGCTCAGCATCCCCCGGGAACTGACCCTCACGGACACCGCCGACGGCGTACGCCTGGCGCAGCGCCCGATCCCGGAGCTGACCGCTCTGCGCACGTCCACCACGACCCGCAAGGACCTCTCAGTCGGCCCCGACTCCGCGAACCCGCTCGCGGGCGTCACAGGCATCGCCTACGAAATCGAGGCCGAGGTCACCCTCGGCACCGCCACGGAGATCGGTTTCCGGCTTCGCGCCGACGAGGACCAGCACACGACGGTCGGATACGACGCCGCGGCGAACCAGCTGTTCGTGGACCGGTCGCAAGCGGGCCTGAGCGACTTCACCCAGTACTTCGCGGGCCGCACGACCGCACCGATGAAGCCGACCGACGGCCGGGTGACCCTGCGCCTGTACGTGGACTCGTCATCGCTCGAGGCGTTCGGCGCCGACGGCCAGGCCGCTGTGACAAGCCTGATCTTCCCCTCCCCGTCCGCCGACGGCATGGCCTTCTACGCCAGGGGCGGCACCGCGCACATCGAGTCGCTCAAGGTGCACCGGCTGGAGGGCACCTACCGCCTGGTGGACCAGGTGAAACCGCTGGTGACTGCCCCGGCCGGCGGTTCTTTCCGCTCCGACCTCGGCGCGCTGACGATCACCCCCGCAGGCCACTGGTCCACGGACAGCGCGGGCCGCGCCGGAACCTTCGACAAGGACTCCAACGCCATGTCGGCGCGCACCGCGACGAACGTGGACTTCACCACCCTGGTGAGGCTCGGCGGCCCCGCCCCGGACACCGGCGGCGCCCTCTCCCTCCTGTGGCGCGCCTCCTTTGACGGCACCAACGCCTACTGCCTCAACATCGACCCCGACCTACGGGTGATCCGCCTGGTCGCCAAGGCCGACGGCTACTTCGACGACGGCGCCGCCCTCGCCCGCGTCCCGGCCCTGGTCCGCCGCGGCACCACGTATCCGGTCCGCATCCTCGCCCAGGGCGACCGCATCCAGGTGTTCCTCAACGGCGAGCAGATCATCGACGTGACGGACACGACGTACACCAACGGACACGTCGGCCTCAACGTGTTCGGAGGGAGGGCGGCGTACCAGGACACGTACGCGAAGGAGCTGTGATCTCCGGTCGGGCCGACCAGCGACATTGACCGCGCAGGCTCCTCCCCGCGCGCCGGGGTGGAGCCTGCTGGAGCTGTGCAGCCTTGTCCCATCCTGCCGTCACGAACAGCCATGCGGTGGACGCCGGCCTCGGCGTCGAGGGCGCGACGGTGAGGCCGGCGTGGGAGGCGGTGGCCGGTCCTGCCAGGAGGCGGTGCCTGGCATCTGGCAATGCGTGGACATGAGTTTGTAACCAGCCATTGACAGGAGCTTTGGCCGAAGGCACTCTCATGTGCACACGGTTGGCTAAACGGTTAGGCAACCCGGTTTCAACCAGTATGGGCAGGGATGATGGCGCGCCGGATCGGGATCAAGGACGTGGCTGCGGCGGCAGGTGTGTCCACCGCGACGGTGTCCCACGTTCTCAACCGGGTCGAGGGCAAGCGGATCAGCCAGGAGACCCGGCAGCGCATCTGGCGGGTCGCCGGGGAGCTCGGATATGCGCCGAACAGTCTGGCGCGGGCATTGAAGACCCAGCGGTCGCAGACCATCGGTTTCGTCAGCGACGAGATCGCCACCACCCCCCACGCCGGCCGGATGATCCTGGGCGCCCAGGAGGCCGCCGCGGCCGAGGGCCTGGTACTGCTGCTGGTCAACACAAGCGGCGATGCGGAACTGGAGCGCACCAGCATCGAGATGCTGCTCCAGCGGCAGGTGGACGGCGTGCTGTACGCGGCGATGTACCACCGCAGCGTGGAACTGCCCGAGGCGCTGCGCTCGACACCCACCGTGCTGCTGGACGCACGCTGCGACGACACGGCCGTCCCCTTCGTGGTGCCCGACGAGGTCCAGGGCGGTTACACCGCGGTGCGCGAGCTGATCGCCCATGGGCACCGCAGGATCGGTGTGACCGTGCAGACCCGCGACCTTCCCGCCCGGCAGGGCCGCTTGGAGGGCTACCGCAAGGCGCTGGCCGAGGCCGGCATCCCCTACGACCCGTCCCTTATCGCCGCCGAGGCGGCGGTGCCCTTCGACACGGTCGGCGGTGATGTGGACTCGGGCTACCGGGCCGCCCGGCGTCTGCTGACGGCGCAGCCGCGCCCGACGGCGTTGTTCTGCTACACCGATCGGATGGCCGCCGGCGCTTACCGGGCTGCCGCCGAGTTGGGACTGTCCATCCCTCGCGACCTGTCGGTCGTGGGGTTCGACAACCAGGAGCTGGTCGCCGAGGCGCTCTACCCCCAGCTGACCACGGTCCAGCTCCCGCACTACGAGATGGGAGCGCGGGCGGTCGCACAGCTGCTCGCGCTCACCGGAACGCCGGGTTCGCCACCAGGCCCGGTCGCGCAGGAGATGCTGCACTGCCCGCTGGTGGCGCGGGCATCGGTCACTTCGCCGCCCCGGCTCTGAACCCGGGACGGCGAAGCTTTCGCACTACGACAGGCGACCGTCGCAACCGGTCGTCATCCCTGTCAGTACTTGAAACACAGTGAGGGTACACGCATGTCCTCTGGGATTCTCAAGGAGCCGTTCAGCCGCCGTGGCGTGCTGAGAGCCGGCGTCGCCTCCGCCGCGGTGGCGGGCGTGGGCGGGCTGGTCTCCGCCTGTTCCTCCGGCTCGGCCGGCTCCTCCGGCTCGAAGGTGCTGAATGTGCTGGTCTTCACCGACCAGGCGTCCGCGAACAAGCTGAGCAAGTTGGCCGCGCCGTTCGAGACGGCCCACCCGGGCTACAAGGTGAAGTTCACCGGCATCACGGGCACGGACTGGAACGACTTCTTCAGCAAGCTGCTCACCCAGATCGCCGCCGGCAACCCCCCGGACATCGTTTCCGTCGCCACCGAGGGCCTGCAGCTCTTCGCGGCCAAGGGCCTGGCCGAACCGCTGGACGACTACGTGAAGCGGGACGCCTCCCAGCTCAAGTCGTACTTCGCCGACGTCCACCCGGCGCTGGTCGAAGCGATGATGTACCAGGGCCACCTGTACGAACTGCCGACCGATTTCAACGCCGGCAACATGTTCTACAGCACCTCTCTGTTCGAGAGCGCCGGTGTGGGACGCCCGGCCGACGACTGGACCAAGGACGACTTCTACAACATCGCCAAGAAGATCGCCGCCAAGGGCGGATCGGCCGTCCCCTACAACTGGGTGGTCCGGCTGTGGGGCAGCTGGACGTCCTGGATGTACGCCAACGGCGGCAACCTGCTGACCGAGGGCAAGTGGGACGGCGGCGACTGGCTGTGGAAGACCTTCTACCCGAACGACCCCGCCGCCTCGGGCCGCAAGGGCGGCTGGCGCTGGGGGGATCCGACCGCCAACTCCGCCCCGGTCGTCGAATCCCTCGACTACATGATCCAGCTGCAGAAGGAGGGCCTGTCGGGCAAGCCAGACGTCGGTGGCGGCGCCACGCTGCAGGGCCTGTTCGCCAGCAACAAGATCGGCATGTCGATCGGCGGCGGGTTCTGGGCGGGCGGCCTGCACAACGCCGGCATGAAGCCGGACTCCTTCGACGTGCAGTACTTCCCCAAGTGGCGCTCCCAGCGCCACCTGTTCGGCGCGGGCGGCTACGGCATCCTCAAGTCCTCCAAGAACAAGGACCTCGCCTGGGAATTCGTGAAGTCCCTGGTGTCCGCGAAGAACCTGGAGGTGCTGATCCCGGGCAACACCACCACCTTCCCGCGCAAGTCGATGATGACGGCCGAGAGGTACTCCACCACCGGCCCCAAGAACTGGCACGTCTTCTACGACACCCTCACCAAGTTCCCCGAGACCGCGCCGATCCCGGCCCCGCCGTACTACCAGGCGATGGCCATCGCCCTGAACAAGCGCACCACCGAGGCGATGTCCTCCGGCAAGGCGAAGGCGGCCCTCGACGGTCTGCAGAGCGACCTCGAGACCGCCAGCAAGACAGGGTGAGACGCTGATGTCACAGGTCGTCCGAAACCGTGGCCGCGCATCCGCCCCGCCGGGCGCGCGGCCCGGCCGCCCTCCCGAGCACCAGACAGATCAGAGCGCGGAGCTGCGCCGCCGCGCCCAGAACAGGCGCGCCCGCCGCGAGGCGCTGTTTGGCTACGCCATGGTGGCCTCCGCGCTGGCCGTGGTCGTCGTCTTCACCGTGGCGCCGATCATCGCCTCGTTCGTCCTCGCCCTGTTCAAGTGGGACGCCATCTCCAGCCCCCAGTACGTCGGGCTGGACAACTTCGACGCACTGCTGAGCGACAAGACCGTCACCCACTCGCTGCTGGTGACCTCCGGCCTCGCCCTGATCATCGTCTTCCTCCAGGTCGCCCTCGGCCTGGGACTGGCGCTGCTCGTCGCCCAGCGGACGTCGAAGATCGTGCAGAAGCTCTTCCGCTCAGCGTTCTTCCTGCCCTTGCTGGCCTCCGCGGCGTCCATCTCGATCGTGATGGCCTACGTGTTCAACGACCAGTTCGGCGTCATCAACTACTACCTGAACCTGCTCCACCTGCCCGAGGTCTCGTGGCTGAGCTCCACCGGGGGAGCCACCGCCACCATCGTGCTGGTCGCCGTGTGGCAGCAGCTGGGCTTCACCTTCATCCTCTTCGTCGCCGCCCTCGGCTCCGTGCCGGGCGACGTCCTGGAGGCCGCGCAGATCGACGGCGCATCGCCCGCCCGCATGTTCTGGCGGATCAAGCTGCCCCTCATCAGCCCCACCGTGCTGTTCGCCTCCACCGTCGGACTGATCAACACCATGCAGCTGTTCGACCAGCCCTACGTGATGACCAAGGGCGGCCCCGGCGACTCGACCTACACCACCGTGCTGCTCGTGTACCAGACGGCCTTTCAGAACCTCCAGTTCGGCTATGCCTCGGCCATCTCCGTGGTGCTCTTCGCCGTCCTGCTGATCATCACGGCCGTGCAGTTCACGGTGAGCCGAAAGTGGGTGTTCTACTCGTGACCGCCATCCTCGACAAGCAGCCCGCAACCACCGCCCGCGTCCCACGCCGGCGCCGACGGGTGCGGATCGGACGTCTGCTGTCGCTCACCGTGCTGACGGTTGCGGCCGCGGCCGTGGTGGCGCCGCTCGCGTGGGCCCTGGCCACCTCGCTGCGCACCCCAGCCACCTCGTTCGACAACCCGCCCCAGTGGATCCCCACGCATCCGATCTTCTCGAACTACCAGGCCGTCTTCGACAAGGTCCCCCTTACCGGGTTCTTCCTCAACAGCGTGTTCGTCACCGGGCTCATCGTGATCGGCCAGCTCATCACCTCCACGATGAGCGGCTACGCCTTCGCCATGGTCCGCTTCCGCGGCAACAAGGCTTTGTTCGCCATAATCCTGGCCACCATGATGGTCCCGATCCAGACGACCATCATCCCGGTCTTCCTGATCATCAAGTACCTGGGCCTGACCGACAGCCGCATGGCGCTCGTCCTGCCCGCCGTCGGAGGCGCCTTCGGCACCTTCCTGATGCGGCAGTACTTCCTGCAGATGCCACGCGAACTCGGCGAGGCGGCACGGGTGGATGGAGCCTCCCACTTCCAGGTCTTCGCCCGCATCTACGCCCCCATGGCGCGCGCCCCGATGGCCACCCTGGCAGTGCTCACCTTCTCCGCCTACTGGAACGAATTCTTCCGCCCGCTGATCTTCCTGCAGTCGACCGACAACTTCACCCTGCCCTTGGGCCTGGTGACCCTGCAGGGAAACATGGGCACCGGCAGCATCTCCATCGTGCTCGCCGGAGTGATCATCGCCCTGATCCCCAGCGTGCTGATCTTCCTTGCCGCCCAGCGGTACTTCGTCGAGGGAATCGTGGCCGGCTCCTTCCGTTGAGCCTCCGGCCGTTCCCCACGCTCTCCAACACATCGAAAGGCACGCGTGTGTCCACCGCGCCCTTTGACCTGCACCGTCCCGTCGCGCACCTGCGCCCGCCCCGTAACTGGATCAACGACCCCAACGGGCTGGTCCACCACGACGGCCACTACCACGTCTGCTACCAGTACAACCCGTACGGAACCGACCACGCCAACATGCACTGGGGCCACTTCCGCAGCGCCGACCTGCTGAGCTGGGAGCCGCTGCCCCTGGCCCTCACCCCCGCCCCCGGGGGCGTGGACGCCGACGGCTGCTTCTCCGGCAACGCCGTCTCCGACGGTGACCGGCTCGTCGCCTTCTACTCCGCGCACCGCCAGGAGCGCCCGCAGCACCAGCTGATCACCACCGCCACCTCCCGCGACGGCGGCCTGACCTTCCACCCCCGCGGCGACCTGCTCATACCCGAGCCGCCCGACGGCACCACCATGTACCGCGACCCCTACGTCTGGCAGGACGGCAACAGCTGGCGGATGCTGGTCGGCGCCGCACTCGCCGACGGCCGCGCCGCGGCCCTGCTGTACGACTCGCCCGACCTGCAGACCTGGACCTACCGGGGACCCTTCTGCGCCGGCGCACCGGAGCCCGTCGGCGATACCGGACTGCTCACCGGCGAAGGCTGGGAGTGCCCCCAGTACCTGCCGGCGGCCGACGGGCGAGGTGCCCTCATCCTCTCCGCCTGGTACGAGCGCGACGGCCCGCACGGCGTGCTGGCCCTTGTCGGTGAGGACCGCGGCGGCGTCTTCGAAGCAGGCCCGCCCCAGCTCCTCGACTATGGCCCGGACTTCTATGCTCCCGCCCTGCTGCGCGCACCCGGTGGCAGATGGCTGCTGTGGGGCTGGTCCTGGGAAGCCCGCAACAAGGACTGGTCGGGGGCCGAAGGCTGGGCCGGAACGCTCACGCTCCCCCGCGAGATAGAACTGGCCGACGACGGTCGGACATATCAGCGGCCCGCCGCCGAACTGCTCGCGCTACGCGGTGAACATACCGTCCACGCAGCCGGGCTGACCGCAGACTCAGCTTGCGTGGACCTGGGCGAAGTCAGCCGCAGCTTCGACCTCACGGCCCATCTCGAAGCCTCCGGCAAGAGCGGCCTGCGCCTGGTCACCGCTCCCGACAACGCCGAGTACCTCAACATCCTCCTCGACGCCGACGCAGGCCAGCTGGTCGTCAACCGCGACCACGCATCACTGGACCCACGCGCCCACGGCGGCACCTACACGATGCCCTGCCCCACCGGCCAGCCGGTCGACCTGCGCATCGTCGTCGACCATTCCATCGCCGAGATCTTCCTCTCCACCGGCCAGGCACTCACCATGCGCTTCTACCCGGTGGGCGAAGGCCCCTGGCACCTGCAAGCGCACACCGAGCCCGGCGCACAGCTCAACTACACGATCGACGCATGGCAGCTCCTGCCACTCGAAATCAAGGAATCCAGCACCGACACGCCCACCGAGAAGGGCCACGCGGCGTAAACGCCGCCCAGATCAGCGTGCGATTACCCCAAGTACCGGCAGAGCATCCCGGCCGCGGTGGACGACGACCCCACGATCTCCAGTTCCGCCAGCCGACCGCCTTCCGCCGTTTCCGCATGAACCACTCGGCCTGAGAGCGCACTCTCCACCATCTCGCCTCGTGCACTTACTGAACCGGGAGAACGCCCCATGACCCCTGCTTCGCATTCCTCCTCGCCCGGACGTCCAGCCGTCGCCCGCCGCACCGTTCTCGGGGCGGCAGGCGCCGCGGCCGCCGCGGCCGTCACCCTTCCCGGGCCGGCGTCAGCCGCCCCACAGACCAAGCCGCCGCGGCCCCTGCCCGCTGGCGGCGATCTCGGCCCGAACGTCATCGTCTTCGACCCGTCCACCCCCGGCATCCAGACCAAACTGGACGAGGTGTTCCACCAGCAGGAATCGGCGGAGTTCGGCAACGGCCGGTACGCGTTCCTGTTCAAGCCCGGCACCTACAACGGGCTCAACGCCCAGATCGGGTTCCACACCTCCATCGCCGGCCTCGGGCTGACTCCCGACGAGACGACCATCAACGGCGACATCACCGTCGACGCCCAATGGAACGGCGGCAAGGCCACGTCAAACTTCTGGCGCTCCGCCGAGAACCTCGCGGTAGTACCGGCCAACGGCACGAACCGCTGGGCCGTCTCCCAGGCGGCGCCCTTCCGGCGCATGCATGTCCGCGGGAACCTCAACCTCGCCCCCACCGGCTACGGCTGGGCCAGCGGCGGCTACATCGCCGACAGCCGCATCGACGGCCAGGTCGGACCGTACTCCCAGCAGCAGTGGTACACCCGCGACAGCATCGTCGGCAGCTGGCTCAACGCCGTCTGGAACATGGTCTTCTCCGGCGTCCAGGGCGCACCCGCGCAGAGCTTCCCCAACCCGCCCTACACCACACTCGACACCACCCCCATCTCACGGGAAAAGCCGTTCCTCTACCTACGGGGCAGCGAGTACCGGGTCTTCCTGCCCGCCAAGCGCACCAACGCCCGCGGCGTCAGCTGGGGCAACGGCACACCGCGAGGCACCTCACTGCCCCTGTCGCGGTTCTACGTCGCCAAACCCGGCGTCACCGCAGCCACTCTCAACCAGGCACTCGCCCAGGGACTCCACCTGCTGCTCACCCCGGGGATCTATCACCTCGACGAGCCGGTCCACGTCGGGCGGCCCAACACCGTGGTGCTCGGGCTCGGCTACGCCACCCTGACCCCGACCAACGGAGTCACCGCCCTCAAAGTCGCCGACGTCGACGGAGTGCGCCTGGCCGGCTTCCTCATCGACGCCGGACCGGTCAACTCCTCCACCCTGCTCGAAGTCGGCCACCCCGGCTCCTCGGCCTGCCACAGCGCCAACCCGATCACCGTGCAGGACGTGTTCATCCGCATCGGTGGAACCGGACCAGGGAAGGCCACCACCAGCATGGTGATCAACAGCTGTCACACCATCATCGACCACACCTGGCTCTGGCGCGCCGACCACGGTGACGGCGTGGGCTGGGAGACCAACCGGGCCGACTACGGCCTCGTCGTCAACGGCGACGACGTCCTCGCCACCGGCCTGTTCGTCGAGCACTTCAACAAGTACGACGTGCAATGGAACGGACAGCGCGGCCGCACCATCTTCTTCCAGAACGAGAAGGCGTACGACGCCCCCAACCAGGCAGCCATCCAAAACGGCGCCGCCAACGGCTACGCGGCCTACAAAGTGGCCGACACGGTGACCACACACGAGGCATGGGGCCTCGGCAGCTACTGCAACTACAACGTCGACCCGACCATCGTCCAGCACAACGGCTTCGCCGCCCCGACCACACCAGGCGTGAAATTCCACGACCTCCTGGTCATCTCACTCGGCGGCAACGGCCAGTACGAGCACGTCATCAACGACACCGGCGCCCCGACATCAGGCACATCGACCATCCCGTCCACCGTGGTCTCTTATCCCTGAGCTCGCCGCTCATCGGCAAAGACTCGCTAGCCACCCCGGCAGCAGAGCAGGATCAGGCAGGGGGTGGCCAGCATCCGCCCTGGCAGCGTCCACATCACGCACGATGCCTTCCACCCGGGCCATCGGCTGCCCGGGTGACCGCCATGGCCGGACCGGGCTTCGTCGAGCCCGTGGTCGGGGGCGCCCCGACCATGCTGCCGCTGACGGCGCCCACGGAGTGAAGGAAAGGGCACGGGCGGGATAGGCGGCGCAGCCGCGGCCGGGGACCGGGCGCGCTCAGCCGGTTGCGCGTCGTCGGGGCCGCCGCGCCGCACCGTCCGTCAGCGCGGTGACGAGCGCCCTACGCGCAGGGAGTGCGGGGTTGGTCGTGCGGTCGGAAGGACGCCGGCCACGATCAGGCGGGGAATTTCCGTCGTGCTCCGGGCGTACTGGATGATCCAGATGCTGTCATCAATGTCGCGGTATCCGGCGGAGTGGTCACTGGCGTCGCCGACGAGGAGCAGGGCGAAGGGCGGCCCGGTAGCGGTGTAGTTGGCGGCCTGGGCGAGGTAGTCCCGTTCGACAGTCTCATGGGTCTTCCACCGCGCGGTGCGCCATTTGATTTCGGCGACGAAGCGGCTCGTAGTGCGATCTCTCGGTTTTGGGACAGTGGGGTGAGAGACAGTGGGGGCTGGGTGTGTTGTTGCTGGTCGGTGGCGGTTTCGAGGCGTGGGGCCACTGTCTTGGGCGTGAGAGAACTGCGGGGTATTGCTGTTCTGGGGCGTTATTGCATGAGGGGTGACGCTGTGTCAGTTTCGTGAGTTCTGATCCGCTTGCCGGTGGGTGTTGGTGTGCTCGGGGGTGTGGATCAGGGAGAGCAGGGTCTGGCCCCGGAAGGGGCGGGTGGTGATTCGGGTGGGGCTTTGCCGGCTGTGTCGGTTCGGGCGTTGCGGGGGCCGGCGGTGCGCCGTCTGCTGGCCCTGCGGCGGGAGGGGAACCTCACCACTGGGCAGGTGAGGTCGGCGGCGGACGTGCTGGGGGTGCGGGAGCGTGCGGTGTGGCGGTGGCTGGCGGCCGCCGAGCGGGACGAGGCTGCGGCCCGGGCACCGGGGGAGCGGGCTGCGTATCCGGGGCGGTTCACGGTTACTGATGAGGTCCGGGCTCTGCTGGGGCTGTGGAAGGGCAACGTCGCGGCGGTGCATCGTGAGCTGACCGCTCGCGCGGCCAGGGGCGAGGGCGAGTCTCCTCCGTCGATCCCGACGCTGCACCGGGCGATCCGCCGTGATCTGACGCCGGGGGAGCGGGCCGGGCTTGCAGGTGGGGAGCGGGCGGCGCGCAAGTATGATGTGTTCCTGGCCCGGCCGCGGGGCTGGCGGAACCAGGTGTGGGAGACCGACCACGTCCAGGCGGCGGTGCTGGTCGACGTCGACGGCCATGCCCGCAGGCCGTGGATCACCTGGTTCACCGACTGCTCGACGAACGCGGTCACCGGCGTTGCGGTCACGCCCGGGCATCCGTCGCGGGAGTCGGTACTGGCTGCGCTGCGCTCCGCCGTGCTGCGCGAGGACCCCTACGGCCCGTTCGGCGGCGTGCCCGAGAAGGTACGGGTGGACCGTGGCAAGGACTTCCTGTCCCGGACGGTGACCGCAGCGTTCGATCTCCTGGACGTGACGGTGGAGGACCTGCCCGCCTACACCCCAAGGGCACCGTGGAGGGCCTGAACCGGGCGGTGGAGAGCATGTTCCTGGCCGCGCTGCCCGGCTACGCCCGCCAGCCGTGCCCCGGCAAACGCTCCTTCCGTCCGAAGGACGAAGTGCTGCTGGGCTTCGAGGACTTCACCACCCAGCTTCTGGCCTGGACGCTCTGGTGGAACACCGAGCACCGCCCGGCGCCGTTGCGGGGCAAGACTCCGCTTCAGGCGTGGCAGGACGATCCCACCCCGCTGCGGGACGTGCCGGCCGCGGATCTGTGGACGTTCACCCTGGAGGACGCCGGTACCCGCATGCTGACCACCCGCGGCATCCGTTTCAGGAAACGCGACTACGTGGGGCCGTGGATGACCGGCCAGGCCGGTATCCAGGTCCGGATCCGCTTCATGCCCCACCACGACCACCGCATCGAGGTCTACCACGCCGCCACTGGCCGCTACCTCGGTCCCGCGGACCTGGCCGATCAGGCCACCGAGGAACAGGTCAGTGCCGTACGGAAAACGCGGGCCGCCCGTGCGCGCCGCCTGAAGAAGGACCTGGAGGCCTCGCAGCGCGAGCGCTATGCCGCCGCTACCCAGGCCGAGCCCCCTCGGCGGCTCGGCGCGCTGACCACCGCGCAGGCCGAGGCCGAACTCGCCCAGCCTGCCGACTCCGACCTCGCGCAGCTCGCGATGCCGGACGTCATCCCGCACGCCGCACTCCCGGCCGACTGGCGCACCCCGGCTTCCCTGGCCGCGCTGACCGCGCCGGCCCGCCCGTCCGGTACCCGTACGGCGCTGACGGCGCTTCCGCCCCCGGACGGCTGCGACGGGCGGGCCGTACCCTCCACCACCGATGAAGACGGAGACGCCTCGTGACCGCGGCCACCTACCAGTACGTCGACCTGCCCGACGCCTCCGTGGTCACCACCCGCGCCCTGCTCACCGCACGGGAGAACATCACCGACACGGTCGCTGCCCGCGCGATGATGTGCATCCATGGCGGCGCCGGCTTCGGCAAGACCCTCGCTGTCAATACCTGCCTGCGCGCACCCGAACCCGGTGAGGACGTCCGAAAGATCACTTTCCGGGCCCGGCCCACGGCCCGCGCGGTGCGCTACGAGCTGTTCACCGCCCTCGACCTGGCCGGCGAGCCACCGCGCCACCCCAGCGAGTTCGACCGCCTGCTGAAGACGGCCCTGGCCGAACGCCCCCGTACCTTCCTCGTCGACGAGGTCCAGTGGCCAGGCGGGGAGGCGTTCGAATACTTCCGCTACCTGTGGGACGAACCCTCCACCCAGCTCGCGATCATCTTCGTCGGCGGGGAGGGCTGCCACACCGTGCTGCGCCGTGAACCGATGCTGTCCTCCCGTGTCTTCATCTGGCAGCACTTCACCCGCCTCACCCGCAGCGAGGTCCTCGAGGCCATCCCTCTGTTCCACCCGATCTGGGCCGACGCTGACCCCGAGGACATCACGTTCGCCGACAGTCACGCCGCCCACGGCAACTTCCGTGCCTGGGCCCAGCTGACTGCCCACACCCGCACCGCTCTGGCCCGCACCGGCCGCTCTCGGGTCGACCAGGAGCTGCTGCGCTGGGCCTTCAGCCGCCTTGCCTGATCACCACGCCACGATGCCGCTCGCCGTGCCACCGCCCGTCACCGTGGTCATCGACCGCCATGACGACGTGATTCACACGCACACCGCTTTGGCCGCCCACCATCCGTCATCCGGTCGGCTCACCCTGCATCCCGGCCCGGGCACCACCAGCGAGACCGGCCTCGCCCACGACCTTCTGGCCACCCTGGGTAAACCGCCCCTGCTCCCAGGCGGCTTCCCCGGTGGCCGTCAGCCCGCCTGGGAAGCTGCCACCGCCTGGATGACCGCTCTGCCCGTCACCCGGCTGACCGTCCTGCGTGCCCACCGCCTTAACCCCCGCCGCACGATGCGTCTCCTGCAACTGCGCGCCCTCACCGGCATACATCTGACCTTGGTCTGCCACCGCCCTCGCCTGCCCACTGCCCTGCACCAGGCCTTGCAGACGGTCAACCACGCCATCACCACTGACTTCGAGGCCGCCCGCCGCCACTACTACGGCACGGCCGCCGCCGAACCCCCACCCGCGCAAACGCCTGCCCGGTCCGAAGGCGGCTGGCTCACTCTGCCTGCACTGGACCGTCTCGTCTCCTACGACAGCCCGACCCCCTGCGCCGCCCCGTGCGCGCCACCGCTGATCGCCTGGCGGCACCGTCCGCCGCCCGTGCTCCTCACCCCGCACACGGCCCAGCGCGTCGCTCATCGGCTTCATGGGGCGACCGCACATCCTCGCCTGGCCGCGGCCGTTGCCGCCGCACTGATCACCGGCGCCTCCCTCCAGCAACTCGCTACCGCACGCCCCCGCGACTACGACCCCGCCGCGGCCACGCTCGCCCTGCACGACCGCGCCCGCTACACCGACGGCTGCGCCGCCTACCCCGTACCGCCCTGGGCGAGCATCTTCCTGCAGGCCGCAGCCTGCTTCGCCCGGCTCCTATCCGGCGAGGAACAGCAACTGCTCGCCACGCCAGGAGACCGTGCACACCTGCTGCGCGTGGCCGAGACGGCCAGGCTGCGCCCGCCACAGCCGCCCGCAGCCCGCCGCCAAGGCCCGGCCGGCCATGTGGAGTGGGACTGGCGCGAGCGACACGAGACCAACAGGTACGAAGCAATGCTGGCCGTACGCACCAGGCCCTCGCAGGGCTGAACGGGCGCGCCTGCGGGGCGGCCACGCGTGTGCCGAGGCGCGGTAGTTGCCATTTGAGAGTTGTCCCGATCTAGGATCCCCCACGAGCAAGGCACCGGGGGCGTCACCGGCGGGGCAAGCTCCTTGGCACCGCAACGCCGACGGCACAGCAGTTGTCACTTCTTCCCGAGGAACAGCAGCGCAATGTCAAAAAGGGCTGGTCGCGTTGCGCACCAGCGAGCCAGGATCGGACCTGTGATGCGCCATGCCCACGAGGATGCCGAACTGCTGGCCTTGGTTCGCCGCTATGTCACGCCCGAGCGGCGCTATCTGAAGCTCAGCGGCAGCTTGCTGCGCATGCCAAGTCCTGAGTACGGCCGATTCGTGCGAGACCTGGGCGAGGACGCGGGATTGATCACCGCGCAAGAGATCGCCACCCTCCTTGAGGGCGGTTGGCGGGAGCGGAGGACCGCGGCATGGCTCGTGGCTGTCTCCCGCCGGACTGAGTTCCGTGAGCGCCTGGGGGAGCTCCTGCTGGCCAGCGAGGTCTGCTGTGCTGGACTTGCCTATTGCGTGGCCTTGGCCAGTTTCGGCACGTCGCGCGACGCCGATCTGCTCGCCGCCTACCTTGATCGCTATCTTCGCCGCCCCGACCTCGCATACGACCAGACCGTGGCCATGGGCGCTCTCCTGTTCATCGACCTGAATCTCGGAGGCGACCAAGCCGCGCGTTTCCTGGGCTCGGGTGGCTTGTGGCAACAATGGCTCCAGGACGCGTCCCACATGCAGCGCACCGCGGATCCCGCCACCTACCTGAACCTGATTCGCCGGCTCTGCGCAATCGTCGACGAATGCGCCGGAGCGAGGTAGCGGCAGCGCACCTCGTCGCGGTCTCGTGTGACGGCGGCCGTGGAGGGGGCCCGGACGCCCCAGCCGGAGCCGGAGAACACGCACCCACTCAACGCGCCTTCCCGATTCCTGGTCGGAAGGGAGGCCATCCGATGGAGAAGTCGGCGAACTCCAGGTCGCTGAAGGCGATGTGCAAGCCGTAGGCGCGACGGCCCCCGTCGCGGAAGTATGCGTGCCCCAGGGCGCGGGCGAGGATCACCATCTGCTGTTGCTCGCCCGCGTCGGCGTCCCGGGCAGCGAACAGCTCACGGGCGACCTCTCCTGGCAGGTACTGAGTGATCCACCGCACCCGCGGATCGTCGGAGGAGCCGGCCGCAGCGGCGAACCCGAACCGGGCCCTGGTGTGGAAGACGAACCCCTCCGCTTCGGCCTGGGCACGCCGACGCGCTCGTACCCGGGGCTGCCACCGCGCCAGGACCGCTTCCTCGATCACTCGGACATGCAGCGGACCCTGCGGACGTCGCGCTCCGGGCTTCTTCGTCACCCACCGCTGCACGGTGCGCTGCGACACCCCCAGCACGGCGGCCACCCTCCGGGTGGAACCCTTGTGCGTCGCCAGCAGAAACCGCAGACGAGCCTCGGTGCTCAAGGGAACGGACCGGGTGCGCAACGCCTGCTCCAGCCCCTGCTCGATCTGCCCCACGTCCGCCTCCCCCAGCGGCCAGCCGACAGGGCCAGCTCCTGCAGCCCGTGGCGTCAGTTCTCCCACACCGTCCGGCCCCGACCATCGGTTCCGGCGTTCCCGTGACAGCACCAACTGTCATCGGCTACGCACGCCCCACCGCCATCGACTACGCCCAGCGCATCCCGATGGCGGACAGTTGCTCTACCCGCTCCGGCGACAGCGTGGCGGCCCTGCTCCGCTGATTCCCGATCCATGCGCCAAGCCGGAGCTGTCGCTCCTCCTGGTCCTCGCCGACGATCGTCTCGACGTGTTTCCTCGGCACCCGCAGGTGCCCCTCACGCTCGTAGTACTGCTTGGCGGCCGCGTAGTTCATCGCCCACTTGTCGGCCTGCGTCCGGCGCGGGCGCGGCTTCTCGTCCTCGGCCGCGGGCTCGATCCCGAGGATGTGCTCGCACATCCACTGCTGCACGGTGGTGAGTTTGTCCCAGCCGAGGCGGACGGAGCGGACCCACCGGCCAAGGTCCTCGCCCTGGTGCACGACCTCGCCCGGCGACACGGGCAGCGTGCCGCCGGCCTCCAGGTGCAGCCGGGTCAGGTGGAAGGCGCGTTGCCATTCCACTGGCCAGGTGGGGCACCAGGAGGGGTCGATCTCCTCCAGCTGCTCGCGCCGCTCCTCCGGCAGCGCCCCGGCTGCCGACGGAACGGGCAGGCCTTCGGCGCGCCGTTGCTCGTTCTCGGCGGCTTTCCGGGCGGCGGCCCGCTGGTTCTTCAGCCAGATGCCCACCCGGTACCCCTGGTAGGTGGCGTCCAGCGGAGCCAGGAGGTGGCCCGCCTCTGCTGCCCACCCACGTGCGGCGGCCAGGCCTTCTTCCCAGGCGACGTCGAAGTGGCTCCAGATCATGCCCAGCTTCTGCAGCTGCTGGACGCGGTCTTCGTCCATGTCTCCGCGGGCGTAGACGCGGCGGGCGTCGGCGATCCATTGCCCAAGGGGGAACCCGGCGAGCGTGGCCGGCCACCCTTCGGCTTCCGCCTCCTGGTCGTCGCGGCCGGGCACGCGGAACGTGAACGGGACCTTCAGGTCGCCGTGCTCGCGGGCGTAGATGACGGAGGCTTCGATGCCGCGCCGCCAGTGGGCGTGTTCGGGGTTGAGGACGCGCAGGTTGATGAACGCCGCCAGCTGGGCGGGGTCACGCGGCGTGGAGAACTTCAGCAGCTGCCGGGCAGGCGCCGACGGCCCACCGGACCCTTCCCCCTCGCCTCGGCTCTCCTGGCTCCCGCTGCGGCTTTGTACGCCCCTGACACGGCTTTGTGCCTGCTGCTGCGCCAGAGTCTCCACCACCCGGGCGTCATGGGCCCTGAGCGCCTCCAGCAGCTTCGCCAACCCCCCGAACGCCCGGGAAGTGAGCATGTTGTCCGCCGTCTCACCCGGCCCGAGCAGGACCGGCACCACGAGCGAGGCGACCTTGCCCTCACCGGGCTGCATCCGCAGCGCCCGGCCCACCGCCTGGACCAGATCCGGCATGGAACCGCGCACGTCAGCCCAGTAGACGCTGTCACAGTTCTTGGTGTCGACGCCCTCGCCCAGCACCTTCACCGAGCCCAGGAAGCCCTTCTCCACGACCGTGCCGTCCGCGGCGATCCCGGCCGCGAACTCCGCAAGAACCCGCCGCCGGTGGTTGGGCTTGTGCTCGCCGCACAGCCAGTTGGCCCAGATCGTGCGTGGGTACAGCTCAGGGTCGGCGGCGTGCAGCTGCGCGGCGACGTCCGGGAGGCCGGCCGCGAAGGCCTCGGCCTCCTTGACGACGTGGTGGAAGACCAGCGTCCTGCGGAATCCTTCCTCGGCTGACGCCTTCACCAGCGCGGTCTGCAGGGCCGCGAGCCGCGCCCCACGGATCTCGTCCGAGCGGCCCTCAGCGCCCAGGAGCTGGGCTGCCTGGAGCTGGGTGTCGGTGATGTCGACACACACCACCTGGTAGGGGGCACAGATTCCCCTGTCGATGGCATCCGAGAGCGTCAGCGTGTAGCACCTGGCGCCGAACGGCCCGTCCGGGTCGTCCTCCATCGATGCGACCAGCTCGCCCGGCGCGCCCTGCTCGGCCTCTTCGTCCAGCTGCCACAGCCGGGGCGTGGCCGTCATGTATAGGCGGCGCAGGGCGGGGATGCGGGTGTTGTCGTGGACGACCGCCCACGGCTTGCCCAGCCGCCCTGACGTTCGGTGGGCCTCGTCCACGACGATCAGGTCCCATCCCAGTAGGCCGGCCTTGTGCGCCTGCTCCAGGGTGCCCAGTCCCAGCGAGGCGTAGGTGGCGAACACCGTGATCTTGTCGAACGGCCGCGCCCAGGCCACCAACTCGTCCACGTCCGTGGTGTTGGGGAAGCCTGCCTCATCCCCGCGCAGGGAGGAGACCCCGATCATCGGGCCTGTGCGGCCTCCCTCGCGCCACGCGGCCTCGGTCTGGGCGAGCAGATCGATCGAGGGGACGAGCACCAGCACACGGCCCGCATGGAGTTCCTCGGCGCTGCGCACGGCGACGAGCGTCTTGCCGGTCCCGGTCGCCATGATCACCTGAGTACGCAGTCCCCGCTCCGGAACTGTCGATCTTGCAGGGAATTCCAGGGAGCGGAGTACCGCGTCCACGGCTTCACGCTGGTGGGGACGGAGCTCTTTCACTGCCATACCGGTCAGCCTTCTGCTGTGGTGTCGGTGCGGTACCAAGGGACCAAAAAGCCGCCCAGTAGCGGGAGCTGACCCGCAGGTTAGCCAGAAGGACCCGCGGTCGTCATGTAGGCCCGATGCAATGGCTGACGGCGATAGCGGTTCCGGTGACCTCGATGGTGGCCTAATCATCGTTCCAGAGTCTATCGCAGTTACAAAATGAAGCACCACAGAGTGGAAGACAGCAACAGCATGATAGTTTTCAACCGCCGGGGGCCCTTTCCACTGCCCGCGTGCATCGGAAAGAAGGGCGCACGACGCCCCGGAAGACAGGTAGACGCCGGCCATGACTGCCGAGTGGTACGTCCTCATCGAAGAGGACACCCGGATAACTGAGCGCGCCGACGGCGTAGAGCTGAAGCTGCACCGGTGGATGCTGGTAGGCACGCACCAAATCGGCCCGGATGAGGCGGAGGCGGTCGCAGCGGCCGAGGACGCGGCCCTGCACTACATGCCGGGCGTACTGGCCCGGCATGCGCGGCCGGGAGACGAGCCGGCCCGACACGCGTTCCTCGCTCAAGACGGCGCCTGGGTGGTGCTTGTGAGACAGGGTCACCGGGAATGTCATGTGCGGGTGACCACGGCCCGGCTCATGCACTCGCAGGAAGAGACGCAATCCCCGCCGAAAAGCCTGAAGGAGAAGTTCCGCAGTGCCCTGGAGGGCCCGCCGCCTCTCGTGAAGCCGTGGGCACCCCCGCGCAAGCCGGAGCAAGACTGACCCCGATTCCAGCCGCACCAGCCCCAGGCCGCCCTCCGCGCGACCCGGACGTCCTGTGTCTTCGCTCCCGGGGTCTGCGGGAGCGAAGACTGGGCATACGGGCTTCGCCCCCTTTGAGAGGAGCTCGTTTCGTGCTCGGCATAGTCGCGGCGGTGCTGTTCTTCCTCGCGTTTTTGATCAACGCGGCAGACATCAGCACCAACGATGTGTTCTCTTCGACGAACGTCATGCTGCTGGGACTGACGGCTCTGGCTTTGCACGTGGCCGGAGTCGGTGCCGGCTGGGCCCGCAGACGCTGACCCCAGGCCTGCGCCTCCAGTGACGGTTCGTCACTACAGGGCAGACCTACGGCCACCCCCTTCCGCCTATAGCCAGCCCGGCCCGCGTCAGCGGGCCGCAACGGTCCTGGAGGCGCAGCCGGAAGGACCGCTAGGCGGGGGAGCGCAGCGACCCCGCCTGCACGGGCTGAAGCGAAGCGGAAGCCCCTCAGCGGGACGCAGTCCCGCCGCTCCGGGAGCGCAGCGGACGGAGCGTCATCCTGCTTGCTGCGCAAGCAGGATGAGCGGGATGCGCAGCATCCCGCCAGCGCTCCCGCGGAGCGGGAGCGCAACCACCGCGCGCAGCGCGGTGGTTCGCTTGCTTCGGGCG
>NZ_PQSR01000093.1 GCF_002920635.1 Streptomyces sp. Ru72
TGACCATGTTCCGTACCGTGCGGGCCTTGACGAAGTCGCCCATCGCGGTCATGTCCCACTCGCCGGAGAACTGGCGGACGAGCTTGGCCATCATCACGCCCGTCTGCGGCTCCGCACCGGTGAGGTCGAAACGCACCAGGCTCCTGGTCGGTGGCGGCGTCCACGAGGCGGCAGTACGCCTTGGCGACCTCCGTGAACTTCTGGCCGGAGAACGAGTTCACGGTGAAGACCAGGCCCGTGACCTCCTGGGGCAGGCGTCCGAGGTCGACGGCGATGACCTCGTCGTCGCCTCCGCCCTCGCCCGTGAGGTTGTCCCCGGAGTGCTTGATCGCGCCGTTGAGGATGGTCAGCTTGCCGAAGTAGCAGCTGTCGATGTGGTTGCGCTGCGGGCCGTAGGCGATGACGGACGCGTCCAGGTCGATGTCCTTGCCGTGGTACGCGGGCTCCCAGCCGAGGCCCATCCTGACCTGGGACAGCAGCGGGCGGCCACCCTTGACGAGAGACACGGTCTGGTTCTTCTGGAGGCTGACCCGGCCCTTGTCCAGGTTGATCTTTCCGGCGCCGGGGGCCGGGGTGGGAGGCGCCGGGGGAGCGACGGGTGCCGGGGGAATGGCCTGAGGCGGCGCGACGGGCTGTGGGGGCGCGGCCGGTTCCTCCACCGTGACGCCGAAGTCGGTGGCGATGCCGGCGAGCCCGTCGGCGTACCCCTGGCCGACGGCGCGGGCCTTCCACGCCCCGCCCCGCAGATAGATCTCCACGACCACCAGCGCGGTCTCGGTGCCGAGCTGCGGCGGCGTGAAGGTGGCCAGCACGCTGTTGTCGTCCGCGTTGCGGAGGGTGGCCGTCGGCTCGATGCCCTGGAAGGTCTGGCCGGCGGCGTCCGGGCTCGCGGTGACGACGATCTTCTCGATGCCCGGGGGTACGGAGGCGGTGTCCACGGTGATCGAGTCGGGGCTCGTGCCGCCGCCGGAGCGGTAGGTGACACCCGGGCCCATCGGCTGGTTGTAGAAGATGAAGTCGTCGTCGGAGCGCACCTTGCCGTCGGCGGTGAGCAGCAGGGCGGACACGTCGAGCCGCACCGGGGCGGCGACGTCGACGGTCACGCGTGGGACGCCGAGGGGGAGGTTCGAGCCGGGGGTCATAGCTGTCATGCCAGGGGTAACGAGCGAGGTCGCTTTACCGTTCCCTTACCCGATGCACCTCCGCCCGCCGCCCCCACCCGTCCCACCTCCGGGAGCTCCGCCCCTCCAACCCGACCAGGGCTCCGCCCCTCCAGCCCCGGCGGAGGCTGCGTCTCCCGCACCCCGCTGGGGCTTCGCCCTTTCGGCCTGGCGGGGGTTCCGCCTCTCGGATCCCGGCGCGGACTGCGTCTCCTGCACCCCGCTGGGGCTTCGCCCTTTCGGCCTGGCGGGGGTTCCGCCTCTCGGATCCCGGCGCGGACTGCGTCTCCTGCACCCCGCTGGGGCTTCGCCCTTTCGGCCTGGCGGGGGTTCCGCCTCTCGAATCCAGGCGCGGACTGTGTCTTTTGCACCCCGCTGGGGCTTCGCCCCTTCGCCCCCGCCGGGGGGCTCCGTCCCCTGGACTCCGGTGGGGGACTGTTCGCAGTACACCCTGCACCCCGCTCGGGCTTCGCCCCGGACCCCGATCGGGGGCCGCCCCCGAACCCCTGCTCCTCAAGCGCGGAGGGGCTGCATTTGCAGCCCCGCCGCGCTTGAGGACGAGGCCGTCAGGCCGACAGCGGGGGTCTGGGGGCGCAGCCCCCAGGGGCGGGAAGGGCAGGGGCGGCGGGGGCGAGAACCATCCGCGGGGCACCCCCCTAAGGCACCACCACGATCTTTCGTCCCACCCCAGCCGCGAACTGCTCCAGCGCCTGCGGATACCGCTCCAGAGGCAGGCGGTCGCTGATGAACACCTCGGGATTCAGCACCCCGTTCGCGAACAGTTCCGCCGCGCGTTCGAAGCTGTGGAGGACGGCCATGGAGCCGGTGATGGTCAGCTCCTGGTTGTAGATCCGGTACGGATCGATCGTCACCCGTGTCGCATAGTCCGCCACTCCGAACTGCAGAAATGTCCCCGCTTTCGCCACCCGTCCCAGGCCGTCCTGGATCGCCGCCGCGTTCCCCGTGGCGTCCACCACCACGTCCCAGCCCTGCGGCCGGTCCAGTTCGTCCGCGTTCGCCGCCGAGCCCGAGACACCCAGGTGCCGTGCCGTCTCCAGCCGCGCCGGATTGACGTCCACGACGTCCACGCTCGCCGCGCCCGTCCGCTTGGCCAGCTCCAGCATCATCAGGCCCATCGTTCCCGAGCCGTAGATCAGGACGTGTGCCCCGAGACGGGACCGCAGGACGTCGTAGCCGCGCACCGCACACGACAGCGGCTCCACCAACGCCGCGTCCTGGGTGCGGACATGCTCCGGGAGCTTCACGCAGTTCGCCACCGGCGCCACCGCGTACTGCGCGGCCCCGCCGGCCGTCGTCACCCCGATCGCCGCCCACCGTTCGCACAGGTTGTTGTGACCCGTACGGCAGTACCGGCACTCGTAGCAGTACAGGGACGGGTCCACGGCGACCCGGTCGCCGACCGCCAGCTCCGTGACCTGCGTACCCACGCCGACGACCTCGCCCGCGAACTCGTGCCCGGGCACGATCGGCAGCTTGGGCGCGAACTCGCCCTGGAGGATGTGCAGATCCGTCCCGCACAGACCGCAGGCCGCGACCTCCACGACCACCTCGCGCGGCCCGGGCGTCGGGTCGGGGACCTCGGAGACGACGGCGCGGCCCACGGACTCGATGACGGCGGCCTTCATTTCACGGCTCCCAACGACAGGCCCTGGACCAGTTTGTCCTGGGCGGCGAACCCCGCGGCGAGCACCGGCAGGGAGATGACGAGCGACGCGGCGCACACCTTCGCCAGGAACAGGCCCTGGCTGGTGATGAAGCCGGTCAGGAAGACGGGGGCGGTCTCGGCCACCACGCCGGTGAGCACCCGGGCGAAGAGGAGCTCGTTCCAGCTGAAGATGAAGCAGATCAACGCCGTCGCCGCGATGCCCGGCAGCGCGATCGGGGCCACCACCCGCGTCAGGACCGTCGGCAGGCGCGCCCCGTCCACCCGAGCCGCCTCGATCACCGCGACCGGCACCTCGGCGAGGAACGACTGCATCATCCACACCGCGATCGGCAGGTTCATGGACGTGTAGAGGATGACGAGCAGCCAGATGTTGTCGAGCATCCCGGCGTTCCTCGCGAACAGGTAGATCGGCAGCAGGCCCGCCACCACCGGCAGCATCTTGGTGGACAGGAAGAAGAACAGGACGTCCGTCCACTTCCTCACCCGGCGGATCGAGAGCGCGTAGGCCGCCGGGAGGGCGAGGAGCAGGACGCACAGCGTGGACACCACCGACGCCACCGTCGAGTTGACCAGTGCGGGCCAGGGGCTCGCGCCACCTCCCACACCGAAGAAGTCGCGGTAGCCGTCCAGGGTCAGGGCGGCCCCGAACGACGGGGGATTCGTGGCCGCGTCCGCCTCCGAGTGGAACGACGTCAGGGCCATCCAGGCGATGGGCAGGAAGAACAGCAGACCGGCCAGCCAGGCCAGCAGGGCCAGCCCGACTCCGCGGCGACGGCGGGGGCGTACGGTGACGGGACGTGCGGCGACGGCGCTCATGCGCGGGACACCTCCTCGCGGAACAGGGACGACACCACGCGCAGGGCGAACGTCGCGATGATGATCGAACCGATGACGACCAGGACGCCGGCGGCCGAGGCGAGGCCGTTCTCATGGGCCTGGTAGAAGGTCTGGTAGACGGTGTAGGGGAGGTTCGCGGTGCCCAGGCCGCCCGAGGTGAGCGTGAAGACCGCGTCGAAGTTCTGGACGATGTAGATCGAGCCCAGCAGGGCGCCGAGTTCCAGATAGCGGCGCAGGTGCGGAAGCGTCAGATGGCGGAAGATCTGCCAGTCGCCGGCCCCGTCCACCCGCGCGGCCTCGATCTGCTGGTGGTCGCGGCTCTGCAGACCGGCCAGCAGGATCAGCATCATGAACGGTGTCCACTGCCAGATGAGGGAGGCCTCGACCGCGAGCAGCGGGGTGCCCGAGATCCAGTCCGGCTGAGGGCCGCCCACATAGTGCAGCAAACCGTTGAACAGGCCGTATTCAGGGTTGAAGAGCACATGCTTCCAGAGCAGGGCCGCTGCCACGGGGACCACCAGGAAGGGTGCGATCAGCAGGGTGCGCACCATGCCCCGGCCGCGGAACCTCCGGTCCAGGAGCAGCGCCAGCGCGAGGCCCAGGACCAGGCTGACCAGCACCACCGCGACCGTCAGCAGGACCGTCGTCCACACCGAGTGGCGCAGGTCCGGATCGGTGAGGACCTGGCGGTAGTTGTCGACGCCGGTGAAGTGGCGGGCCTTCGGGTAGAGGGCGTTCCAGTCGAAGAAGGAGATCACCAGCGTCGCCACGAACGGCAGCTGGGTTACGACGATCATGAAGATGAGGGCGGGCAGCAGCGGGGCCCGCGTGGCCCAGGCTCGCAGCCGGGCCGACGGTTGGTGTGCGGTGCGTACGGGAGTGGCGGCCACGGGGGCCGTGGTCGTGGCGGTCATCGTCCCTCGTACTCCTTGGAGATCTGCTCGGCGAGCTTCTGGGACTTCCTCAGGGCCGACTCGACGGACTGGCGTCCTGCGATGGCCGCGCTGATCTCCTGGGAGACCTTGGTGCCGAGGTCGGTGAACTCGGGGATGCCGACGAACTGGATGCCGGGCGCGGGTCGCGGCTGCACGCCGGGGTCGCGCGGCCGTGCGCCCTCGATGGCCTCGCGGGTCATCTCCTGGAAGGAGGCGGCGGCCTTGCGGTAGTCGGCGTTCTCATAGGTGGAGGCGCGTTTGCCCGCGGGGACGTCGGCCCAGCCGCTGGTGTCGCCGACGAGCTGTTCGTACTGCCTGCTCGATGCCCAGGAGACGAACTTCCAGGCCTTGTCGGGGTTGCGGGACGCCTTCTGGATGCCCCAGGCCCAGGTGTAGAGCCACCCGGAGGACTTGGTCTCCTCGACGGGGGCCGGGGCATAGCCGAGCTTGCCCTTGACGGGGGAGCCGGACGCCTCCAGGGAGCCGGCCGCCGAGGTGGCGTCGTACCACATGGCGACCTTGCCCTGGGTCATGTTGTTGAGGCACTCGGCGAACCCGGACTGCGCGGCACCCGACTCGCCGTGCTCGCGGACGAGGTCGACGTAGAACTTCGTCGCCTTCTCGAACTCGGGGGAGTCCAGGTGCGCCTTCCAGTTCTTGTCGAACCAGGTGCCGCCGAAGGTGTTCACGACCGTCGTCAGCGGCGCCATGAGCTCGCCCCAGCCGGGCAGGCCGCGCAGACAGATGCCCCGCATCCCCGGCTGCGCGCCGTCCACCTTCGCGGCGAGGTCGGCGACCTGCTGCCAGGTGGGGTGGGCGGGCATCGTCAGGCCCTTCTCGGCGAAGACGTCCTTGCGGTACATGAGGAAGGACGACTCACCGTAGAACGGCTGTCCGTACAGCTTGCCGTCGTCACCGGTCAGCGACTGGCGCATGGGGGCCAGGACGTCCTGCTCGTCGTAGGCGCGGTCCTCGGCCACATACGCGTCCATGTCCTGCAGCCAGCCGTTGCGGGCGTAGATCGGTATCTCGTAGTTGCTGAGGGTGGCGACGTCGTACTGGCCCGCCTGGTTGGCGAAGTCCTGGCTGATCTTGTCGCGGACGTCGTTCTCGGGCAGCACGGTGAAGTTCACCTTGATGCCGGTGTCCTTGGTGAAGTGTGCGGCGGTGAGCTTCTGCAACTCCACCATCTGCGGGTTGTTGACCATCAGGACGTTGATGGAGTCGCCGCCGGAACCGGTCCCGCCTGCTCCGACCCAGCAGCCGGAAAGCAGCGGGGCGAGCAGCGTCCCTGCGGCGGCCATGGCGAGCGCGGCTCGCGGCCTCCGTCGGCTCTGGGTGCGCATGGATCGCTCCTGGACGTAAGGGGATATAAGGGGCGCACTGGGCGTTAGCGTCCCTGGGGAAGGGGTTGGGCTTTCAGATGTCGTCGGACGGTGTCAGACCCGGATGACCTGCGGGCCCAGCAGTGAGTAGCGGTGCGCCTCGCTCGTCGGCAGGAGCGTGCTCGTGACGATCGCCTCCAGCGCGCCGATCTCCGCGAACCGGCAGAAGCTGACCGCGCCGAACTTGGTGTGCACCCCCGCGAACACCGTGCGCCGGGAGGCGCGGATCGCCTGCGCCTTGACCTCGCTGACCGCGGGGTCGGGGGTGGTCAGGCCGTGTTCGCGGGAGATGCCGTTGGCGCCGATGTACGCCAGGTCGATGACGAAACCGGCGAGCATCTTCGTCGTCCAGTGGTCGACGGTGGCGAGGGTGCCGTGCCGCACCCGGCCGCCCAGCAGCAGGACGGTGGTGTTCTCGGCCTCGGCGAGCGCGCCCGCGGTGGCCAGGGACGCGGTGACCACGGTCAGCGGCCGGTCCCGGGGCAGCGCCTCGGCGATGAGCTGGGGGGTGAAACCCTCGTCGACGAAGACCGTCTCGGCGTCCCCGAGCAGCTCGGCCGCGGCGGCCGCGATCCGGCGCTTCTCGGGTACATGGCTGGTGGCGCGGAAGGCGAGGGTCGTCTCGAAGCCGGCGCTCTCCACCGGGTAGGCGCCGCCGTGGGTGCGGCGGACCAGCCCGTGGTCCTCCAGGGCGCGCAGATCGCGACGTACGGTCTCCTTGGCGACGCCCAGTTCGGCGGCGAGCGTGGTGACGTCGACCGAGCCCGTGCGTCGGGCGGCCTTGACGATTTCACGCTGCCGTTCTTCCGCGGTCCTGGCCGTCATCGCGCCTCCCGCCTCCGCTCAGGTGTGCCCGTTCGGGCCCGGTGGGGCCCATGGGGGATTTTCTACAGCGGGTGTGCGGCGCTGACCAGGTCTGTTGCGCGATCGAGTGTGCCCGATGCGGCCCGTTCGACGGAAAGCGTGACCGTCCCGGACCTGCGGTGAAGCGGGGCGGCCGGTGGGATCGGGCAGCCGCCGTGCCCGAAAAGCGGCGCGGGCGGGCCCGTTCGGTGCCCGCCCGCCCTTGGAATCAGTCGTCTCAGTACGGCCAGATGGGCGGGTCCGTGACGAAGTGACCGCCCAGGTGCGCGTGCGCGGGGTTGCCCGGCTCCAGTTCGCCCTGCTCGGCGATGAGCTTCTCGGCGTAGGGCTCGGAGTCGTCCTGCGGCTCGTAACCGAGGGCCCGGGCGGTGGTCAGGTCCCACCACAGGCGGGTGTTGGCCGAGGAGCCGTAGACGACGGTGTGCCCGACCTCCTCGGCGGTCAGGGCCGCGTGGAAGAGCCGGGCGCCGTCCTCGGGGCTCATCCACACGGAGAGCATGCGGACGCTGGTGGGCTCGGGGAAACAGGAGCCGATGCGCACCGACACGGTCTCCAGGCCGTGCTTGTCCCAGTAGAACTGGGCCAGGTCCTCGCCGAAGGACTTGGACAGTCCGTAGAAGGTGTCGGGGCGGCGCGGGGTGTCGATCGGGATCAGCGGGTCGTCGCCCCGGGGGCGCGGGGCGAAGCCGACCGCGTGGTTGGAGGAGGCGAACACGATCCGGCGTACGCCTTCCTCGCGCGCCGCCTCGTACACGTGGTAGGTGCCCTCGATGTTCGCCTTAAGGATCTTCTCGAACGTGGACTCGAGGGAGATGCCCGCGAGGTGGATGATCGCGTCGACGCCCCGTACGGCCTCACGCACGGCGTCCTTGTCCGCGAGATCCGCGGTGATCGCGTCCGGCTCGCCCTCGATCGGCCGCAGGTCGAGGAGGCGCAGCGCGTAGCCGTACCGGGGCAGCAGTCCCCGCATCAGGGTGCCGAGCCCGCCGGCGGCGCCGGTGAGCAGAACGGTGCGGGGAGCGGGCATCCTCGGTCTCCTTGAGATCAACGGCCGCATTCGTGCACAGGATTCACATTCATGGACACGCTAGGGAGCGTTCGCCCGGCCCGTCAAGTGGGGCGGCCAAGAGTGGAATCCACCTCTGACTTGCCCGATTGCACGCTTGACCCGCCCTGAGGTGGCCCCATAGCGTGGATTCGTTCAGAAATATGGACGCAGATCAGAAACGTGCACCTGTCGGGGCCTGGTCCACTCGGGAGGGCGCGTCGGTCCGCGGAAGAGCGCCTGTTCAAGGGAGAGCCCGTGACGTCAGCCCCTCTCGCCGCTCGGCTCAGCGTCCCGAGCGGGCCGCTGTTCTTCCCCGTCACCGCATACGGGCCCGACGGCTCCCTCGCACTCGACGCCTACCGCTCCCATGTGCGCGGGGGCGTGGAGGCGGGCGCCGCCGCCGTGTTCGCGTGCTGCGGCACGGGTGAGTTCCACGCGCTGACGCCCGAGGAGTTCGAGGTCTGCGTACGGGCGGCCGTCGAGGCCACGGACGGACGGGTTCCGGTCGTGGCGGGCGCCGGTTACGGGACCGCGCTCGCCGTGCGCTACGCGAAGCTCGCGGAGCGGGCCGGGGCGGACGGGCTGCTCGCCATGCCCCCCTACCTGGTGGTCGCGGGCCAGGAGGGGCTGCTGCGGCACTACCGGGAGCTGGCCGCCTCCACCTCGCTGCCGACCGTCGTCTACCAGCGCGACAACGCCGTGTTCACGCCCGAGACGGTGGTGGAGCTCGCCCGTACGGACGGTGTCATCGGCCTCAAGGACGGGCTCGGCGACCTGGACCTGATGCAGCGCGTCGTCAGCGCCGTGCGCAGCGAGGTCCCCGGCGACTTCCTCTACTTCAACGGGCTGCCGACCGCGGAGCAGACCCAGCTCGCCTACCGCGGCATCGGCGTCACGCTGTACTCGTCCGCCGTGTTCTGCTTCGCCCCGGAGATCGCCCTCGCCTTCCACCGCGCGCTCACCTCCGGCGACGACACCACCGTGAACCGGCTCCTCGACGGCTTCTACCGGCCGTTCGTCGAACTGCGCTCCCGTGGCCGCGGTTACGCCGTGTCCCTCGTCAAGGCGGGCGTACGGCTGCGTGGCCTCGACGTCGGCGAGGTCCGGCCGCCCCTGCACGAGCCGTCCGAGGACCACGTCAAACAGCTCGCCGCGCTGATCGACCAGGGGTACGCGCTGCTCGAGGAGGGCATGTGAAGGCGTCGGCGTTCGTCTACCCCTGGGACGTCAACGGGGACCCCGAGGCCCCCGACCGCATCGCCGCACTCGGCGTCCGGCAGGCGACCCTCGCCTCCGCGTACCACTCCACACGCGCCCTCACGCCCCGGCACCCGCACCACCGCATCGTGACCGCCCGCCACGCCGCCGTGCTCTACCCGACGGGCGCGCGCTGGGAGGGTCGCACCCTGCGCCCCTGGCCGGCCGGAGACTGGGCGCCGGGCGACGCCTTCGGCGAGGCGGCCCGCACACTGGCCGCGGCCGGGCTCGAGGTGCACACCTGGGTGGTGCTGGCGCACAACTCCCGCATGGGCGAGGAGCATCCCGGCACCTGTGTGGTCAACGCCTACGGCGACCGCTACCCCTGGGCGCCGTGCATCGCGCAGCCCGCCACGCGCGCGTACCTCGTCGACCTGGCGGCCGAGGCGGCGGTACGGCCCGGCGCGCGCGGCACCGAGCTCGAATCGCTCGGCTGGTACGGACTGGCGCACCTGCACGCCCACGACAAGATCGGCGGCGTGACGCTCGGGGACGCCGGGCAGTACCTCATGTCCCTGTGCTTCTGCCCGAGTTGCCGTGAGGGCTACGGACGGCACGGACTGGATGCCGGGGAACTGGCCGCGGCGGTACGGGCGGCGCTGGAGCCGGTGTGGCGCGGCGCGCCCTCCGACGGGGGCTGGGCGGGCGTGGAGAAGCTCCTCGGTGAGGCGAAAGCGGCCGCCACGCGCGCGTGGCGCGACACCACCGCCCGCACGCTTCAGGAGGAGGCCGTGGCGGCGGTCCGGGCGGCGGCGCCCGACGGCTTCCAGGTGCTGCTGCACGCGGACCCGGTCTCGTACCACTGCGGCGCCAACGCGGGCGTCGATCCCGCGCACATCCTGTCCGTGGCGGACGGTGTGGTGGTGCCCTGCACGGGCGGCGCCGGCCTGCTGGCCCCGTTCGCGGAACGGAACCGGACGGGTGCCGTCCTCGCGGCCAACTTCACGGTGGTCTCGGGCATGGGCGGCAGTCCGGGGACACTCGCGCGGGACGCGCGGGGCGCCGCCGAGCTGGGCGCGAGCGAAGTGCGGCTGTATCACGCCGGGTTGGCGTCCGACGGCGACCTCGACGCCGTACGGGACGCTCTCGCGGGGCTCTGAAGCAGCGGCGCCGTCGCCGTCGTCGCGGCCAGGCCCAGCGCCACCAGCACCGGCCGGTGGCCGACCAGTTCGACGAGAACCGCCCCGACGGCCAGCCCGACCGCGTTCGGGCCGAACAGCAGCGTGCTCGCCGTGGCGGCCGCACGGCCCAGCAGCGGGCCCGGCGTCTCCCGCTGCACGGCGGTGAACGCCGCGATCAGGACACACGGCAGTCCGGCACCGATGGCCGCGCTGCACACCAGCGTCACCGGGTCGGACGGGATCGCCCTGAGCGCCACACCGGCGGCGAACAGGGCGATGCCGCATGCCGCGAACCGGCGCTCGCCCAGGCGGCGCAGGGCAGGGCCCGAGACGGTGCCGATCAGCACCGAACCGGTGCCCTGGACGGCGAAGAGCACCCCGGCGAACGCGGGGGAGCGGCCGAGGCCGTCCACGACCGCGTAGACCATCGCGCCGTTGAGCCCGGCGAACAGCATGGTGATCCCGCCCGTCAGGACCAGCGGGCGCAGCCGCTCGTGCCGCCACAGATGACGCGCCCCCTCGGCGGTTCGTGCGCGCCAGCCGGTGGCGGGCGGCTCCGGCCTGTCCTCGCGGACCCGCAGCAGCGCGTACAGGCACGTGGCGAGCACGAACGTGACGGCGTCCAGGAACGCCACGCAGGGGCCCCCGTACGCCGCGTAGATCCCCGCGCCGGCCAGCGGGGCGACGAGCTTCATGCCCTCCGTGGCCGTCATCCTCAGCCCGTTGAAGTCGCCGAGCAGCGAACCGTCGACGGCGGCGGCGACCAGAGCCGACTCGGCCGCGTCGTGCACGATCCCGGCCGCCCCGTAGACGAACAGGACCGCGTACAGCAGCCACAGCCCGTCCCGGGAGTGGACGGTGAAGAGCGTCAGCAGGATGGCCGCGAGGCCGAGGTTCGCGCCGATCAGCAGCGGCTTGCGGCGGACGCGGTCGGCCAGGGTGCCCAGGGCCGGCCCGGCCAGGACCGGCGCCCACATGGCGAGCAGGCACAGCGCGGCCAGGCCGTCCGAGCCGGTGAGGTCCTTGACCCACACCCCGGACGCCAGCCACAGCGCCGACGTGCCGAAGCCGGACACCACCACCCCGGCCAGACAGAGCCCCGCATTGCGGTCGCGCAGCACGCGCGCCGCCGTCCATGTCGTCGTCATGCCCGGTCATCGTGGCTCTAAGGACCCGGGGGCGGGATCGGGCAGGTGCCTTAGAAGAGCGCGGGTTGGGGCGCCGTGCCGGACGGAACCCTGCTGGAACCTTGCCATGTGTGCCCCTGGGAGCGATACGCCGTGAGTGACCGCCCGTCACGCGCCCTGCCGCAACCGCAACTCCCTTTGCCAGAAGCATTGACGAAACACGGGGGCGCTCTTACCTTCGACGCGTTGTACTTCGTACGTCATATATGAGACGCGATACGCGAGATCAGATACGCGACATCGCGTACGCGACATCCGAGAGGCGCGCATGACCTCTGTGCCCACGCCGATCCCCTCCCGTACCCAGTACGTGCTGGAGGGGATCAAACACCGCATCCTCACCGGGCAGCTGACACCCGGCCAGGCCCTCGTGGAGACCGAACTCGCCGCACAGTTCGGGGTGTCGAAGACCCCCGTGCGCGAGGCGCTCAAGACCCTGGCCGGGACCGGGCTCGTCGTGATGAGCCAGTACAAGGGCGTCACGGTGCGCATGGTGGACGCGGACATGGCGCGCGAGGTCTACGACGTCCGGCTGCTCCTGGAGCCGGAGGCGCTGCGGCGCTCGGTACGGCGTGGGGCCTCCCTGGACGCCGCGCGCGACGCACTGAAGCGGGCCGACGAGGCGAGCGACACCGCCGAACGCTCCCTGGCCAACCGGGAGTTCCACCGTGCCCTGTACCTGCCGTGCGGCAACCCGCTGCTCGGCCGGATGCTGGACGAGGTGCGCGACCAGGCCGCCCTCGTCTCCGCCGTCGCCTGGGCCGCCGACCCCTCCTGGGAGCGGGAGGCCACCGAGCACCGGGAGATCCTGCGGCTCGCCCTCGGAGGCGACGCCGACGGGGCGGCGAGCGCCCTCCACGCCCACATCGCGTCGTTCGTGCGACGGGCCTTCCCCGCGACCGAAGCAGCGCATCCGGAGGCCCGGGGAGAGGACGGTCAGGCATGACAACGACGTTCGAGACCCAGCGGGCGGCCCTGGCAGACGTGGTGGCGATCCCGGTGACCCCCTTCACCGAGGACGGCCGCGTGGACCAGGACGCCCACCGGGCCCTGCTGCGTCGCCTGCTCGACGGCGGGGTGAGGACCCTGACGCCCAACGGGAACACCGGCGAGTTCTACGCCCTCACCCCCGAGGAGCGGCGCCTCGTCACCGAACTGACCGTCCAGGAGGCGGGGGAGCGGGCCGCGACCCTGGTCGGGGTGGGACATGACGTGCCCACCGCTGTCGCCTCCGCGCGGCACGCCCGCGAGCTGGGCGCCCGGATGGTGATGGTCCACCAGCCCGTCCACCCGTACGTCTCGGCCGCCGGCTGGGTCGACTACCACCGCGCGATCGCCGAGGCGGTGCCCGAGCTGGGCGTGGTGCCCTACATCCGCAACGCCCGGCTGCCCGGCGCGCGGCTCGCCGAGCTCGCCGACCACTGCCCCAACGTCATCGGTGTGAAGTACGCCGTCCCGGACGCCGCCAAGTTCGCGGCCTTCGCCCGCGACGCCGGCCTCGACCGGTTCGTATGGGTGGCGGGCCTCGCCGAACCGTACGCGCCCTCCTACTTCTCGGCGGGCGCCACGGGCTTCACCTCGGGACTCGTGAACGTCGCACCCTCCGTCTCGCTGAACATGATCGACGCGCTTCGATCGGGTGACTACCCGGCCGCCATGAAGGTGTGGGAACAGATCCGCCGCTTCGAGGAGCTGCGGGCCGCCAACGGCTCCGCCGACAACGTCACCGTCGTCAAGGAGGCCCTCGCCTCGCTCGGCCTGTGCCGCCGGGACGTACGCCCGCCGAGCAGGGCGCTGCCCGAGGAGGAGCGTGCGGAGGTCGCCGCCATAGCCGCCGGGTGGTCCGCATGAAGAAGCCGGAAGAGCTCAGAAGCCACCAGTGGTACGGCACCGACGGGCTGCGCTCCTTCAGCCACCGGGCCCGCACCCGGCAGCTCGGCTATCTGCCCGAGGAGCACCTGGGCAAGCCGGTCATCGCCATTCTGAACACCTGGTCCGACATCAACCCCTGTCATGTGCATCTGAGGGATCGCGCGCAGGCCGTGAAGCGGGGCGTGTGGCAGGCGGGCGGCTTCCCGCTGGAGTTCCCGGTCTCCACGCTCAGCGAGACCTTCCAGAAGCCGACCCCGATGCTCTACCGCAACCTGCTCTCGATGGAGACCGAGGAGCTGCTGCGGTCCTACCCGGTCGACGGCGCCGTGCTGATGGGCGGCTGCGACAAGTCCACGCCCGCGCTGCTGATGGGCGCCGCGAGCGTCGACCTGCCCACGATCTTCGTGCCCGCGGGGCCGATGCTGCCGGGTCACTGGCGGGGCGAGGTCCTCGGCTCCGGCACCGACATGTGGAAGTACTGGGACGACAAGCGCGCCGGCCTCATCGGCGACTGCGAGATGCAGGGGCTGGAGAGCGGCCTCGCCCGGTCGCCCGGGCACTGCATGACGATGGGGACGGCGTCCACGCTGACGGCCGCCGCCGAAGCGCTCGGTGTCACGATCCCGGGCGCCTCCAGCATCCCCGCCGTCGACTCCGGGCACGACCGGATGGCCGCCGCCGCGGGCCTGAGGATCGTCGAACTGGTCCACCAGGACCGGAAGCTGTCCGACATCCTCACCCCCGAGGCGTTCGAGGACGCGGTGACGACGGTCCTCGGGCTCGGCGGCTCCACCAATGCCGTCATCCACCTGATCGCCATGGCCGGACGGGCCGGGGTCAAGCTCACGCTCGACGACTTCGACCGCATCGCGCGCACGGTCCCCGTGCTCGCCAACGTCCGGCCCGGCGGCGAGCGGTATCTGATGGAGGACTTCCACTTCGCCGGCGGCCTGCCCGGGTTCCTCTCCCGGATCCCGGACCTGCTGCACCTGGACCGGCCGACGGTGTCCCACGACACCCTGCACGAGCAGATCGCGGGCGCCCAGGTGCACGACGACGACGTCATCCGGCCCCGCGACAACCCGGTCGCCCGCGAGGGCGGGGTCGCCGTCCTGCGCGGCAACCTCTGTCCGGACGGCGCCGTCATCAAGCACATCGCCGCCGAACCGCACCTGCTCGAGCACACCGGTCCCGCGGTCGTCTTCGACGACTACCGGACCATGCAGCGCACCATCAACGACCCGGACCTCGGCATCACCGCCGAGAGCGTCCTGGTGCTGCGCAACGCGGGACCAAAGGGCGGCCCCGGGATGCCCGAGTACGGGATGCTGCCCATCCCGGACCACCTGCTCAAGCAGGGCGTGCGGGACATGGTGCGGATCTCCGACGCCCGGATGAGCGGTACGAGTTACGGCGCGTGCGTGCTGCACGTGGCCCCTGAGTCGTACATCGGCGGACCGCTCGCCCTGGTGCGTACCGGGGACAGCATCACCCTCGACGTCGAGGCCCGCACCCTGCGGCTCAACGTGGACGACGCGGAGCTCAGGCGCCGCAGGGCGGAGTGGACACCGCCGCCCGTGCGGTACGAGCGGGGCTACGGCGTGCTCTACAACTCCCAGATCACCCAGGCCGACACCGGCTGCGACTTCGAGTTCCTGGCCCGTCCCGGCCAGGTCCCGGACCCGTACGCCGGCTGACGCACCACACGACCCCCGGGCTGATCAGGCACCACCCCAGGTCCCGGGGTACCGGGCAACCGAGCACCGCCCGTAGAAGCGCTTCAGCCATGACTGCGTAGCAAGCGCTTCCTGTACTCGCTGTAACCAGTCCCCTGCGAACGGAGAACAGTCATGGCCCAAGCCGCAGCCGTGGCGAAACCGCCCGCGCCACCCCGGCGGCGCCGTGCCTCCGCCACGCCGCGCAGGCTCCCGTACCTGCTGATCGCGCCGGCGGCCCTGCTGATGCTGGGCTTCATCGCCTATCCGGTCCTCAGCGTCTTCTACTACAGCCTGCAGAACTACAACCCCACCAAGCCGTGGCGGAACGGGTACGCGGGCTTCGACAACTTCGTCCAGGCCTTCACCAAGGACCCGCAGTTCTGGGACACGCTGACGTTCAGCGCCAAGTGGGTCGTCGTCGAGGTCGGGCTGCAGCTGCTGTTCGGCATGGCCCTCGCCCTCATCGTCAACCAGACCTTCGTGGGCCGGGCGCTCGGCCGGGCGCTGGTCTTCTCCCCCTGGGCCGTCTCCGGGGTGCTGACCTCGGCGATCTGGGTGCTGCTCTACAACTCCCAGACCGGCATCACCCGTTACCTCGCCGACATGGGCATCGGCTCCTACGGCACGAGCTGGCTGTCGGACACCTCCACCGTCTTCCCCGCGGCGGTCGTCGCCGACCTGTGGCGCGGCGTCCCCTTCTTCGCGATCCTCATCCTCGCCGACCTCCAGTCCGTCTCGAAGGACCTGTACGAGGCCGCCGAGGTCGACGGGGCGAGCCGCTTGAAGCAGTTCTGGCACATCACGCTGCCGCACCTGAAGGACGCCATCGTGCTGTCCACCCTGCTGCGCGCGGTGTGGGAGTTCAACAACGTCGACCTGCTCTACACCCTCACCGGCGGCGGCCCGGCCGGTGAGACCACCACGCTCCCGCTCTACATCGCCAACACCAGCGTGGACGCCCACAACTTCGGCTACGCCTCGGCACTGACCACGGTGGCGTTCGTGATCCTGCTCTTCTTCTCGATGGTCTATCTGCGGCTGAGCAAGTTCGGAGGTGAGGACAAGTGATCACCGAGATCGCGCCCGCACCCGACCGCGTGGTGTCCGAGCCGGCCCGTCCCAAGGGCAGGCACCGCGCCTGGGACGAGGTCCCGCGCTGGCAGATCTACCTGCCCCTGTCCCTCTACCTCCTCTTCACCGTCGTCCCCTTCTACTGGATCCTGCTCTTCGCCCTGCGCCCGGCCGGCTCCACGTCGCTGGTTCCCTGGCCGATCACCTTCGACCACTTCGAGAAGGTGTGGACCGAGCGGGCCTTCGGCACCTACTTCCAGAACAGCGTGCTCGTCGGCGTCGCGACCCTCGTGATGACGACGGTGGTGGCGCTCGCCGGCGGCTATGCGCTCGCCCGGTTCGACTTCCGTGTCAAGCGCGCCTTCCTGCTCGCCCTCCTCTGCTCGCAGTTCGTGCCGGGCGCGCTGCTGCTGGTACCGCTCTTCCAGATCTTCGCCAACCTGAGGATGATCAACTTGCTGGGCAGCGTCGTCATCGCCGAGACCGTCTTCCAGCTACCGCTGTCGATGATCCTGATCAGCGGGTTCATCAGGAACGTGCCGCCCTCGCTCGAGGAGGCCGCCTGGGTGGACGGCTGCAACCGCTTCGCCGCCTTCCGGATCGTCGTCCTGCCGCTGCTGCGGCCCGGTCTCATCGCCGTCGGCTCCTTCGCCTTCGTGCACGCCTGGAACCACTTCCTGTTCGCCCTGATGTTCCTGTCCGACCAGAGCAAGCAGACCATCCCGGTCGGTCTGAACACCCTGATGAGTGCGGACAGCGTCGACCTCGGCGCGCTCGCCGCGGGCGGCATCATCGCCGCAGTCCCCGTCGTGATCGTGTTCGCCTTCATCCAGAAGTGGCTGATCACGGGGTTCAGTGCGGGGGCGGTGAAGGGGTGAGGGGAACCGCCGGCAAAGCAGGCCGAGAGGTGACGCGCGGGGAGGATCCCATGACGACCACAGCACTGCCCGTCGTACTGGCCGGAGCCCGCGGACACGGCCGCTGGCACCTGGAGAACATCCGCCGGCTCCACTACCGGGGCCTCGTACGGCTCGTGGGCATCTGCGAGCTGACACCGCTGACCAGGGACGAGATCCCCCGGGGACTGGGCTCACCGCGGCAGTCCGCCGACTTCGGCGCGCTCCTGGAGGCCACCGGGGCCCGGATCGCCGTCGTCTGCACACCGATCCCGACCCACACGGACCTGGCTCTGACGGCCGCCGCGAAGGGCGTCCACCTGCTGCTGGAGAAACCGCCCGCTCCCTCGTTCGCCGAGTTCCGGCGCATGGCCGACGGGGTCGCCCGGGCGGGTGTCGCCTGCCAGATCGGGTTCCAGTCGCTGGGCTCGCACGCCGTGCCCGCGATCAGGGCGCTGGTCGCCCGAGGGGCGATCGGAGAGGTCGTCGGCGTCGGGGGGGCGGGTGCCTGGGCACGCGACGAGGCTTACTACCGGCGCGCGCGCTGGGCCGGCAGGCGCCGGCTGGACGGCGTCGACGTCGTCGACGGCGCGCTCACCAACCCCCTCGCGCACGCCGTCGCCACCGCCTTGACCCTGGGCGGCTGCACCCGCGCCGAGGACGTCACCGGCATCGAGACCGAGCTGTGGCGCGCCAACGCCATCGAGTCCGACGACACCTCCTGCGTCCGCGTCACCACCGCACAGGGCCGCCCCGTCACCGTCGCCGCGACCCTGTGCGCCGAGCACCCCGACGAGCCGTACGTCCTCGTGCACGGCAGCAGCGGCCGGATCACCTTCTGGTACAAGCAGGACCGCGTGCTGCTGCAGCGGGCCGGTCACGGCCCGGAGGAGTTCGAGTACGGCAGGACGGACCTGCTGGAGAACCTCGTCCGGCACCTCACCGACGGCGACGAGCTGCTGGTCACCCCGGACTCGACCGGCGCCTTCATGAGAATCGTGGAGGCCGTCCGGCAGGCCCCCGACCCGCCCGCGCTGCCACAGAGCGCCTGGCACCGGGTCCCCGGCGAGAGGCGCCGTGTCGTACCCGGTGTCGACGGGCTGGTCGCTGCCGCCGCCGACACCCTCGCCCTCTACTCCGAGCTGGGCGTGCCCTGGGCGCTTCCGGCCGCGCTCCCGGAAGAGGTGAGCACCCGATGACGGCCACCGACTCACTGGTCCTGCGGGTCGCGGGCCGCCCGGTGGGCCGCTATGTCACGCGCCCCGAGCTCCCTGCCCGGCTCTCCCCGCGCCCCTACCTGCACCCGGTCACCACACTGGCGGGCACGGCCGTGACCGAGCTGAGCCCCGGCGACCACACACACCACCTCGGCGTCGGTGTCGCCGTTCCCGACGTCGAGGGGCACAACTTCTGGGGCGGACGTTCCCCCAAGCTCTCACCTTCGCTCGAGCAGGGAGGTACCCCCATCGTCCGCGGGCAGGGGCCGACCGAGCTGGACGATCACGGCACCCAGCGCCACGCCGCCTTCCAGTTCCGCGGCCCCGACGGCTTCGTGCAGGACCTGCGCTGGGTGGCCGCGCGCCGCGAACTGCTGCGCGAACGCCGCACCGTCGCCGCCACCGAACTCACCGACACGGCCTGGGCGCTGGACTTCACCTTCTCCCTCACCAACGCGACATCGGGCCTGCTGTCGATCGGAAGCCCCGCCACCAACGGACGCCCCGGCGCGGCCTACGGCGGCTTCTTCTGGCGCGCCCGCAAGGAGGCCGAGCCGCCGCAGGTCTTCACCTCCGACCGCGAGGGCGAGCCGGAGATCCACGGCACCCGAGCCGACTGGCTGGCCCTCGCCGGCGGCACCTGGACCCTGGCCTTCGCGGCGGCCACCGGCGGCACCAGGCGCGCCCCGTGGTTCGTACGCGCAGAGGAGTACCCCGGCGTGGGTTCCTGCCTCGCCCACGACGAGCGGCTCACCGTCGCGCCCGGCGACACGGTCCTCCGCCGTGTGGTCACCGTCGTCGCCGACGGCCGCCTCGGCCGTGACGAGGCCGCGGCCCTCGTCCGCAAGGCGGTGAGCCCATGAGCCTCACCAGCGCGGACCCGGGCGACGGCACCTACCGCAACCCGGTCCTCGACGCCGACTGGTCCGACCCGGACGTCGTCCGTGTCGGCGAGGACTTCTACCTGACCGCGTCCAGCTTCGGCCGCGCCCCGGGGCTGCCGCTGCTGCACTCCCGGGACCTGGTCAACTGGACCCTCGTCGGGCATGCCCTCGAACGCCTGGAGCCGGAGGACGAGTTCGCCTCCCCGCGCCACGACTGCGGCGTGTGGGCACCGTCGGTCCGGCACCACGACGACCGCTTCTGGATCTTCTGGGGCGACCCCGACCACGGCGTCCACCAGGTCAACGCCCCCGCGATCCGGGGCCCGTGGACCCGCCCCCACCTGGTCAAGGCGGGCAAGGGCCTGATCGACCCGTGTCCGCTGTGGGACGACGAGACCGGCGACGCCTACCTGGTGCACGCCTGGGCCAGGTCCCGCTCCGGTGTCAAGAACCGGCTCACGGGCCACCGTATGCACCCGGACGGCACGGCGGTCCTCGACGAGGGCAAGGTGATCGTCGACGGGGACCGGATCCCCGGTTGGTTCACCCTCGAAGGGCCCAAGCTCCACCGGCACGACGGCTGGTTCTGGATCCTCGCCCCGGCCGGGGGAGTGGAGACGGGCTGGCAGGGCGCCTTCCGCTCGCGCGACTTCTTCGGACCGTACGAGGAGCGGGTCGTCCTGGAGCAGGGGGACACCGACGTCAACGGACCGCACCAGGGCGGCTGGGTGCGCACCCCCTGCGGGGAGGACTGGTTCCTGCACTTCCAGCAGCGGGGCGCGTACGGGAGGGTGGTCCACCTCCAGCCCATGCGCTGGGGGACGGACGGCTGGCCGGTCATCGGGGACGAGGGCGTCCCCGTCGCCGTGCACGCGAAGCCCGACCTGCCGCCGCAGCCGCCCGCCGCGCCCGCCACCGACGACGACTTCCCCGGCGGACGGTACGGCCGCCAGTGGCAGTGGACGGCCAACCCCCGGGACGGGTGGGCCACCCAGCACTCCGCCGACGGGTTACGGCTGACCTGCGTCCGCTCGGCCGACGTCCACGACCTGCGCACCCTGCCGAACGTCCTCACCCAGCGGCTGCCGGGACGGCCCTGCGCGGTCGAGGTCGAACTGCGGCTGGCCAGTGAGGTGCCCGGAGCCCGGGCGGGGCTGGCGGTGCTCGGGGACGCGTTCAGCTGGATCGGACTGCAGCGGGGGGCCGACGGGACGGTTGACCTCGTGCACCGGTTCGCCGAGCAGGTGGCCGAGGCGGAGCGCGACGCGGGGCATCCACGGCCCGCGCCCGAAGGGCGGGCCCGGCTGCGGATCGAGATCGGCCGCGGGGCGCGCTGCCGGTTCTCGTACGACCTGGGCGAGGGCTTCCGGCCGTCCGGTCAGGTCTTCTCCGCCACCCCCTGGCGCTGGGTCGGCGCCCTGCTCGGCCTCTTCGCGCTCGCCCCCGCCGGCCAGGGACCGGCCGGAGCGGCCACGTTCACGCACTTCCGCATCACCTGACCTGCACCACCTGCACCTCTCCGTTCACCTCTCCGTAGGAACCAGAAGAAGAGAGCCGACCAATGAAGATCAGCTACCGCAGAAGCAGGCGTGCCGCCCTGGCCGTCGCCGTGGGTTCCGCGCTCGCCCTCACCGCCACCGCGTGCGGCGACGACGGCAGCGGCGCCGCGGGGGACAAGGGCACCGAGGGTTCCGGCAAGGGCCAGATCACCTTCTGGGACAACAACGGCGGTGTGCGCACGGACATCTGGAAGCAGGTCATCGCCGACTTCGAGAAGAAGTACCCGGACATCAAGGTCGACTACGTCGGCATTCCGGCCGCGAGCGCCCAGTCCAAGTACGACACCGCCATCCAGGGCGGCGGCCTGCCGGACGTCGGCGGTGTCGGCACCGCGATGCTCGCCGAGGTCGCCGCGCAGGGCGCACTGGAGCCGCTGGACAGCCGCCTGGAGAAGAGTCCGCTGGGCGGCAAGCTGAGCCAGAACCTGCTGGACAGCAGCAAGGCGGCGGGCGGCGACGGCAAGCTGTACCAGATTCCGACCTCCGCGAACAACGGCACCCTGTGGTACCGGACCGACCTGTTCAAGAAGGCGGGCCTCGACGCGCCGACCACCTGGTCGAAGTTCTACGAGGCCGCGGACAAGCTGACCAACAGGAGCAAGAACGCGTTCGGCTTCACCATCCGGGGCGGCAAGGGCTCCATCGCACCGGCCCTGGACGCGATGTACAGCCAGACCGGCATCACCTCCTTCTGGAACGGCGACAAGACCACCGTCAACGACCCGAAGAACGTGGCCGCCCTCGAGAAGTACGTGGCGCTGTACAAGAAGGACACTCCGACCGCCGACGTCAACAACGACTTCACCAAGATGGTCGCCCAGTGGGACAGCGGCACCATCGGCATGCTGAGCCACAACCTCGGGTCCTACCAGGACCATGTGAAGGCGCTCGGACCGGACAAGTTCCGCGGCATTCCGAACCCGACACTGGACGACGGAACCCGGGTACAGGTGTCCAACCCGGTCGACGGTCTGAGCGTGTTCAAGTCCAGCAAGAACAAGGCGGCGGCCTGGAAGTTCATCGAGTTCGCCGTCTCCCACGAGGAGAACTCGAAGTTCAACGAGTCGGCGGGGCAGGTGCCGGCGAACGTGGACGCGGCGAAGGACGCGTGGATCCAGAAGGCCGAGCCGACGAAGCTCGCCGCCGAAGCCCTGAACGGCTCCGGCACCAAGATCGTGCAGCTGCCGTACTACCTGCCGGACTGGAACACGATCTCCAAGGCCGACAACGAGCCGAACTTCCAGAAGGTGCTGCTCGGCAAGATGACGGCCCGGCAGTTCCTGGACACCCTGGCGGACCAGCTGAACAAGGCCCAGGCCGAGTGGAAGAAGCAGCAGCGTTAGGTCCCGTCCGGATCAGCGCAGACCCGCGCTCCTGAAGAGGGCGCGGGTCACCACCCCCTGTGGAAAGGCACCCGCTGTGTCTCTTACTCGCAGACAGCTCACCTCCGCGGCCGTCGCCGCCGTTCCGCTCGCTCTCGCGGTGAGCGGTCCCGCGCGCGCCGCAGGCCGCCGCCGCACCCTGTACATCGCCGGCGACTCCACCGCCGCCCAGAAGTACGCCGACGCCGCGCCCGAGACCGGGTGGGGCATGGCGCTGCCCTTCTTTCTGCGCGAGGGCCTGGTCGTCGCCAACCACGCCGTGAACGGGCGGAGTTCCAAGAGCTTCGTCGACGAGGGGCGGCTCGACGCCGTCCTCGCCGCGATCCGGCCCGGCGACCTCCTTCTCGTCCAGTTCGGGCACAACGACGAGAAGACCGCCGACCCGGCCCGTCACACCGAGCCCTGGACCACCTACCAGGACTGTCTGCGCCTGTACATCGACGGCGCGCGGACGCACGGCGCCCGGCCCGTGCTCGCCACCCCCGTCGAGCGGCGGAAGTTCGACGCGGACGGCAATGCCGTGCCCACCCACGGCGACTACCCGGCGGCGATGCGCGCCCTCGCCGAGGCCGAGCACGTCGCGCTGCTCGACATCGAGGCCCTGTCGCTGGCGCTGTGGCAACGGCTCGGTGTCGAGGAGACCAAGAAGTACTTCAACTGGACGGCGACCGAACAGGACAACACGCACTTCAACCCGCCCGGCGCGATCGCCGTGGCCCGACTCGTCACCGGCGAGCTCCTGCACCGCCACGTACTGGCGCCCCGGGACGTGCGCCGGCTCGGCGAGGAGATCCCTGCGTCCTGGATCACCTGGCCACCGCCGCCCGCCGCGTAACCACCCATCCATCCCAAGGAGAGCCGCACCATGCGCCCACAGAAATGGCATGCCCATGCCACAGTTACGGCGACCGCGCTGATCGGCTGCACCGCCCTCGCTCTCGTCGCCACCGGCCCCGCCGCGCAGGCCGCCCAGCCTCGCGACCTCGGCCGCCAGACCCTCGCCGCGCACGACGGCTGGGGCTCCTACGGCACCGGCACCTCCGGTGGCGCGGCAGCCGACGCCGCGCACGTGTACACCGTCACCACCTGGGACCAGTTCAAGGCCGCCCTCGCCGACGGCGGCTCCGCCCCGAAGATCGTCAGGGTGAAGGGCACGATCGACGCCGACGGGCCGAGCTGCGCCTCCTTCGCCGTGCCCGGCTACGACTTCGACACCTACCTGAAGACGTACGCCCCGCAGACCTGGGGCCGCAGCAAGAACCTGGACGGCGAGCCCGACGACAGCCCCGAGGGGCTGCGCCGCGCCTCCGCCGCCGTCCAGGACGCCTACATCAAGGCGAACATCCCGGCCGACACCACGATCGTCGGCATCGGCAAGGACGCCGGCTTCAAGGGCGCCAGCCTTCAGATCAAGGGCGTCGACAACGTCATCGTCCGCAACCTGACCTTCGAGAGCCCGCTCGACTGCTTCCCGCAGTGGGACCCGACCGACACCGCCGACGGCAACTGGAACTCCGAGTACGACAGCGCGGTCGTCTACGGCTCCACGCACGTGTGGATGGACCACAACACCTTCACGGACGGCGACCACCCGGACAGCACGCTGCCGTACTACTACGGCCGGATCTACGAGCAGCACGACGGCGAACTGGACATCGTCAAGGGCGCCGACTACGTGACCGCCTCCTGGAACGTCTTCGAGAACCACGACAAGACGATCCTCATCGGCAACAGCGACAGCGCCTCCACCGCCGCCGTCGACCGGGGCCACCTGAAGGTCACCTTCCACCACAACCTGTTCGCGAACCTGGTCGAGCGCGCACCGCGTGTCCGCTTCGGTCAGGTCGACTCCTACAACAACCACTTCGTCGCCGGCGACGGCTACTCCTACAGCTACGGCATCGGCATGGAGTCCCAGCTCGTCGCCGAGCACAACGCGTTCACGCTGCCGGACGGGGTCGGCGCCGGGAAGATCCTGAAGAAGTGGAAGGACGCGCCGGTCACCGCCGCCGACAACTACGTCAACGGCACGCTCACCGACCTGATCGCCGTGCACAACGCGGAGATCCCCGGCGAGACGCTGCAGTCGGGTGCCGGCTGGACGCCGACCCTGCGCACCAAGGTCGACCCGGCCCGGGCGGTTCCTGGCATCGTCGACCACCGCGCGGGCGCCGGAAAGGTCTGCTGACCGTGGCGGCCACCGTGGGGCGCAGAGCCTTCCTCGCCGCGGGTGCCGGCGCCGCCCTCGCGCTCGGCCTGGCGGGTCCCGCCCGGGCGGACTCCGCGTTCGGGCGGTACGGCTCGCCGTCCGCCCGCCTCACTGGGAAGACCCTGTACGTCCACCCGGGCGGCGCCGGGGACTTCACCACCGTGCAGGCCGCCGTCACGGCGGCGGACGGCGCCGGGTACACGCTGGTCATCGCGCCGGGGACGTACCGCGAGACGGTCGTCGTGGACACCGTCCGCACGGGCATGACCTGGATCGGCGCCTCCGGGAACGCCCGGGACGTGGTGGTCGTGTACGACCACGCCAACGGGACGCCCAAGCCCGGCGGCGGCACCTACGGCACCACCGGCTCGGCCACCACCACCGTGCAGGCCGACGGGTTCACCGCCCGGCACCTCACCTTCGCCAACGACTTCCTGCGCGCCGACCACCCCGAGATCACCGGCACGCAGGCCGTCGCCATCAAGGTGCAGGGCGACCGCGGCGCCTTCGAGCGGTGCCGCTTCCTCGGCCACCAGGACACGCTGTACGCCGACTCGATGGCGCTCGGCACGTTCGCCCGGCAGTACTACCGGGACTGTTACGTCGAGGGCGACGTCGACTTCGTGTTCGGGAGGGCCACCGCCGTCTTCGAGGGCTGCCACTTCCGCACCCTGGACCGGACGGACCTGTCCGCCGCCCCCTACGGCTTCGTCTTCGCCCCGTCGACCGCGGTCGCCAACCCGCGCGGCCACCTGGTCACGAGGAGCCGGATCAGCAGTGCGGCCCCGGACGCGTACTACAAGCTCGCGCGCCCGTGGGTGCCCGGCTCCGACCCCACCGCCCGCCCGATGCTGACCGTCAGGGACACCCACCTGGGCGCCGGCATCGACGCGGTGGCGCCGTACGCCAACATGTCCGACTCCCACCCGTGGCAGAACCAGCGGTTCGCGGAGTACCGCAACACGGGACCCGGCGCCGCGATCAGCCTCCCCGCGAACCGGCCCCAGCTCAGCGACACGGAGGCCCGGTCGGCCACCCGCGAGGCCCACCTCGGTGACTGGACCCCCTGGCGGAAGGAGGGCTGACGTGGACCGTCGCACCCTGCTGACCGGGATCGCCGGCGGCCTGCTGGCCGCCGGCACCACTCCCGCCTTCGCGTCCCGCGCGCGCCGCGTCCTGCACGTCCGCCCCGGCGGTTCGGTACAGGCCGCGGTGGACGCGGTCACCGGACCCGGCTGGACGATCGTCGTCCACCCGGGCACCTACCGGGAAGTCGTCGATGTACCCGCCACCGCACGGGAGTTGACCCTGCGCGGCGCCACGGGCGACCCCCGGGACGTCGTCATCGTCCACGACAACGCCAACGGGACACAGAAACCGGACGGTTCCGGCACCTACGGCACGGCCGGCTCCGCCACCTTCACCTCGGCGGCGCCCGGCCTGACCGTGAGCGACCTGACCCTCGCCAACGACTGGCTGCGCGCCGACCACCCGGAGATCACCGGTACGCAGGCGGTGGCGGCGTACGTCACCGGAGACCGCTCGCTCTTCCATCGGGTCCGGCTGCTGGCCCACCAGGACACCCTGTTCGCGGACACCACCGCCCTGGGGTGCTTCGACCGGCAGTACTACCTGGACTGCTCCATCGAGGGCGACGTCGACTTCGTGTTCGGGAGGGCCACCGCCGTCTTCGAGGGCTGCCACTTCCACACGCTCGACCGGGACGTCACCTTCAAGCCGGAGGGCATGGTCTTCGCACCCTCCACGGCCCGCGCCAACCCGCGCGGATTCCTCGCCGTCCGCTGCCGGGTGACCTCCGGCGCCGAGGACGGGGCGTACAAGCTGGCCCGGCCGTGGGTGCCGTCCTACGAGACGACCGCCTGGCCCTCACTCGTAGTCCGGGACTCCTGGCTCGGTCCGGGGATCGACGCGGTCGCCCCCTACACCAACATGCGTGACGCCTACCCCTGGCAGTCCATGCGCTTCCGCGAGTACCGGAACACCGGACCCGGGGCCGCGATCACCGTCCCGGAGAACCGCCCCCGACTCTCGGACGAGGAAGCCGCGCTCCACACGCGGCAGACCTACCTCGGCGACTGGAGGCCCCGCGTACCCCACTGACGCACCAACCCCCCACCCCTTCCCCGAGACGAAAGGACCGCACTCCATGTCTCGTCGTACCGCTCTCACCCTGGGCGCCACCCTGGCGTTCGGCGCGGGTCTCGCCGTGCTCCCCACCCAGGCGCAGGCCGCGACGGTCGTCGTCAGCAACTCCACCGACCTGGCGAGCGCCATCAAGAACGCCACCGCCGGCACCGTCATCCAGGTGCGCGGCGGCACCTACTACCCGACGGCGACCCTGCAGTCCACCGCCAACGGGACGTCCTCGACGCCGATCACGCTCACCGCGTACGGCTCGGAGACGGTGAAGATCGACGGGTCCAGGCTGCCCTCCGGCTCGTGGATCTTCAAACTGACCGCCGACTACTGGAACGTCTCCGACATCACCTTCCAGAACTCCCCGGACAGCGCGGTCGTCTGCCAGTCCTGCACCGGCACCAACTGGAACAACATCAAGACCATCAACGGCGGCGACTCCGGATTCACGCTCACCGGCGACGGCACCGTCAACAACACCGTCAGGAACCTGGACTCCTACGGCAACTACGACGCGGCCGACCACGGGCAGAACGCGGACGGCGTCGCCATCAAGTTCGGCTCCGGGACCGGCAACCTGGTCACCGGGGCCCGTCTCTACAACAACTCCGACGACGGCATCGACCTGTGGTCGTTCTCGTCCCCCGTCACCATCGAGCACACCTGGTCCTTCGGCAACGGCAAGAACCGCTGGAACGACCCGGCCTTCGAGGGCAACGGCAACGGCTACAAACTGGGCGGCAACGGCGTGACCGTCGCCCACGTCGTCAACAACTCCGCCGCCTGGGACAACGCGGGCAACGGCTTCACGGAGAACTCGAACACCGGCGCGATCGTCATCAACCGCACCGCCGCGTACGCCAACGCGAAATGGGGGTACTACTTCGCCACCAGCTCCGCCAAGCTCGGCAAGAACCTGGCGGTCGGCAACGGCAGCGGCCTGGTCAGCAAGGGCTCCAAGGTGACGTCGGCCGGCAACAACCGGGACTCCGGAGTCCCGACGCCGGCCTTCAGGTCCACGGACGCGTCGAGCACGTACAACGCCCGGAAGCCCGACGGCTCCCTGCCCGACACCACGTTCCTGACCACGGGCAGTACCACCATCGGCGCGACCATGAACTGATCCGGGAGGGGCGCCGCCTCGGGCCCGTTGGCCGGTCGGGAAGATATCGATCGGGCAACGGGCCTCGCGCTCATGGTGGTGACGCGCGTAGAAAACCTGTCATGCATAAGCCACTTCGTATCGCGGCCCTCGCCGCCGCCTGTGCCGTCGCCGGCGGGGCCCTCTACGGCGCCGGCGCGGCCACCGCCGGTCAGTCGACGGCGAACTCCACCCACGAGCCCTACAACATCGGGCTCCTGGTGAAGGACATCGACACCTACTACGGCACCACGCTCGACAGCAACGGCGTCTACCAGGCGTCCCCGGACAGCCCGTACGCCAAGGACCTGGCGGGGATCGACGCCGACGCCAAGCGCTACATCGACAAGGCCGCGCGGAAGGCGCACAAGCACGGCGAGAAGCCGGCCGTCGTCTTCGACATCGACGACACGCTGCTGCTCAGCCTCGACTACGAGAAGCGCTACAACTACACGTACAACTCGGCGACCTGGGCCGCGTACGTGAACAAGGCCGACCGTCCCGCGGTCTTCGGCAGCCCCGAACTCGTCCGGTACGCCGCGTCCAAGGGCGTCGAGGTCTTCTACAACTCGGGTCTGAGCGAGGCCCAGCGCTCCGCCGCCGTGGAGAACCTGAAGAAGGTCGGCGCCGATGTGAACCTCGACGCCGACCACATGTTCCTCAAGGACGCGGCCAACCCGCCGTCCTACCTGAGCGGCTGCGCCGCCCCGGGTGCCTGGAAGTGCACCACCGTCCAGTACAAGTCCGGCACCCGCAAGCACATCGAGGACGACCTCGGGTACGAGATCATCGCCGACTTCGGCGACCAGTACTCCGACCTCGACGGCGGTTACACGGGCCGCACGTACAAGCTGCCCAACCCGACGTACTTCGTCAGCTAGACCGCACCGGCTGAACCGACTGCAGGGTCGGTACCACCGGGAGGATGGTGCCGTCGGCCGCGAACTCCATGCGGTCGACGGTCGTCTCCCGGTGCATGCCGTCCCCGCCGGCCTTGCCGGGGCCGTTCAAAGCGAACCGGTGGTAGACGATGTACCAGTCGTCGGTGCCGGGCGCGTTCACCACGGAGTGGTGGCCGGTGCCCAGGATGCCGTACTCGGGGCGCTTGGAAAGGATCGTGCCCCGCTTGGTCCAGGGACCGAGCGGGGTCGGTCCGGTCGCGTAGGCGACGTGGTAGTTCTCGCTGCGGGTGTCGTCCTCGGACCACATGAAGTAGTACGTGCCCTTGCGCTTGATCATGAAGGAACCCTCACGGAAGTCGTCCGTGGTGATGTCCTTCACCTTGGACGCGTCGTACGACGTCATGTCCGCGTTCAGCGGGACGACGTACGCGTGGCCGTTGCCCCAGTACAGATACGACTGGCCGTCGTCGTCCGTGAAGACCGCCGGATCGATCATCTGGCCCTTCAGGCTCCCGCCCTTGGCGACCAGCGGCTTGCCCAGCGCGTCCTTGAACGGGCCCGCGGGCGAGTCGGCCACCGCCACGCCGATCTGCTGCTCCGCGCAGAAGTAGAAGTAGTACTTGCCGTTCTTCTGGGCGATCGTCGGCGCCCACGCGTACTTGTCCGCCCACGTCACGTCCGGGCCCAGGTCCAGGATCACGCCGTGGTCCTTCCAGTGGACCAGGTCCTTGGACGAGTACGCCTTGAAGCTGGTGCCGCTCCAGCCGTTGTAGCCGTCGCTCGTCGGGTAGATCCAGTACTGGCCGTCCAGGTAGGCGATGTCGGGGTCGGCGTTCAGGCCGGGCAGCACCGGGCTGCGGGTCGGCACCGCCTCCACCGTCCAGGTGCGCTTCGTGCCGTCGGCGGCCGTCACGGTGTACCTCTGCGGGGTGCGGAAGTCACGCCGGGTGCCGGAGGGCGGGGTGACCGTCGCGTCCTCGCCGAGCCACAGCTTCGGCGCGAGCCGGCGCAGGTCGGCGTCCGGCGCCATCGGCAGGACCACCTTGCTCGAGGCCTCGGTGACGACCGCGTACCCCTTCTGGCCGTGCGCGGTCGCGTCCACCACCGAGGTGCCGGTCACCGGGTACGCGGCCAGCAGCCGGTCGTACTCCGCCTGCGTCACCGGGAGCACGGTGCCGTGCCGGGGGCTCGCCGGCAGCTGGTAGTTCGTGGACGGGGTCCACTTGCCCGAATCCAGGTCGGTCGTCTCGAACGGGAGGTAGCCCCGGCCGCCGTACTCGTCGATGAACAGGTACCACTTCTTCTCGGTGTTGGACTTGAACACCGTCGGGCCCTCGCCGCGGTCCATCGCGCCGCTGCCGATGCAGTCGGCGACGAAGTCGTACGTCGTCGAGGTCAGCGACGTCGACTTCTCCGCGGTGATGAACTTCGAGCAGGGGGAGCCGGAGGACGGGTCCCGCTCGTCCTTGGTGTAGCGGTAGTAGGTGTCCTTGTACTTGACCACCGTGGAGTCGATCACCGAGTAGCCGGGGTCGTCCCAGACCTTGGGCGCGCTGAAGGTGCGGAAGTCCTTCGTCGTCGCGTACAGCATCTTGTTGTACGTCGAGCCCGTGTGGTCCGGGTCGTCGTCGGCGTACAGCTTCGACGCCCAGAAGACCACGTACTCACCGAGCGAGTCGTCCCAGTAGGCCTCCGGCGCCCAGGTGTTGCCCGCGTTGTCGGGCGCGACCTTCACCAGGCGCTGGTCGGTCCAGTGGACCAGGTCGGTGGACTCCCAGATCATGATGGACTTGCTGCCGTGCCGCTGGACGTAGTCCCAGCTGCCGCTGCTGTTCTTGTACATCCGCAGGTCGGTGGCGATGAGGTAGAACTTGTCACCCTTGGGCGAGCGGATGACGAACGGGTCGCGCAGGCCCTTCTCGCCGATCGTGGACGTCAGCACCGGCTTGCCGCCGTTCAGCTCCCGCCAGTGCAGCGGGTCGTTGCCGCGGCTGAGCGCGTAGCGGATCTGCTCGCCGTCGGCGGTGCCCTCGCCGGTGAAGTAGGCGAAGAGGTAGCCGGCGTACTCGGGGTGGTTCACGGGGGGTGCTCCGGAGTGTGCGGGGCTGGGCGGCGCGGCGAGAAGGCCCAGCAGCAGGGCGAGGAGGGGGACCAGGAGCGTGCGGGCGGTGCGGGGTCGCATGACACATCCTGTGGGAGTCTGGGGGGTTCTGTTGGACGAGTGCCTTCGGAGTGTCACCAGTGGGGGACAGCACGTCAATTGGTGCGCGAGGGGGTTGAGGGCACCGAAACTTTCGATCGCTTTCGACTCCGGTCCGGCTCGATCGCCGCCGCGGTGACGATCGCCGCGGGTGTGGGCGGCTTCCACGTCTCCGCCCCGACCTGTCGAACGGCGCCGCCCGTGCCGCCGCCACGGCGGTCACCCATCATGAGGCGGGCGGCGGTGAGTTCCTGCACCGGAGCCGTCCTGGCCCAGCGCATACTCACCCGGTTCCGCCGCCGCCTTACCCCGTGAAGCCGCCCTTCACCGCGAGCCGTTCGCCACCCGCCGTCGCCGCCACCGTGTAGCTGCCGTTTCCGGCGTTCCGGCCGCTGCGGCCGCGGTCGTACTGTGCGGCGAACACCCACTGACCCGCAGGGACCGTACGGCCCTGCTTGAGCACCCAGGTGTAGACGAGGAAGCCGTCCTTCTCGACGACCGTGAACGTGAAGTCCTGCTCCGGCAGTGCCCGCCAGGCGCCCGTCGAGGACACCCCGCCGGTCTGCGCGATCTTCAGCACGACGGTGAGCGAGGTGAGTTCCTCACTGGTCTTCAGGGTCACGTCGCTCTGCGCCCAGAAGTCGTTGCTGCTCGGGTCCACCGAGCCGTTCGACCACAGCGGACCGTCCTGGACGTCGGAGGCGGGCGGCGGGGTGGTGGCGGTCGCGGAGGCCTCCGGGCCCGTCGAGGGGGGCGTGCCCGGTTTT
>NZ_PQSR01000094.1 GCF_002920635.1 Streptomyces sp. Ru72
TGTTCGCCGGTGGTGGCGGTGGCCAGGAGGTCGCCGCGCACGTCGGTGACGATGACCATCGCGTCCTTGACCGGCAGCCCGGTCTCGGCGGCGCGGACGACGCCGCTCAGGCCACTGGTGCCGCTGAGCAGGACGTCGTACGACACCGGCTCGTCGTGCACGACGATCGTGGAGGCCTGCGGCTGGTGGCCGTCGGCGGAGGCGATCAGGACGTAGGAGCCGGTCCCCGGAGCGTGCACCGCGTAGGAACCGTCCGCCTGCGCGACCGACCGGCCCAGCTGCCGGCCCCCGAGGGAGATCAGGGTGACGGCGGCCTGCGGGACCGGCGCGCCCTCGCCGCCGCGGACGAAGCCGCGGACCGGGATGCCACCGCCGTCACCGGCCGCCTCCGGCCGGGCGATCGTGGCGACGGCCGCGAGGCGCTGCGTGCCCGTGCCCGTGCCCTCGCCGGTGGTCTCGGTGCTCGCCACCGCCCAGCTCGGAACCCTCTCCCCGGCCGGCGCGGCAGCCTCGGCCGGCGCCTCGGCCGGGGTGGCCGCCGCGGGGGCCTCCTGCGGAGCCGAGTCGGCAGCGGCCTGCGCCAGCGCGCCCTTGGTCTTCAACGGGACCTCCTTGATGAACAGGGTGATCAGGAAGGCGACGGCCGCCAGGCAGCCGGCGATCAGGAAGACGTCGGCGATGCCGTGGCCGTAGGCGCTCTCCAGCAGCGTGCGCAGCGGGGCCGGCAGCTTGTTCATGTCCGGGATGCTGTCCGCGGAGCTCGAAGAGGCCAGGGCGGCCTGGTACTTCGGGCTCAGGGCGCTGATGCCGTCGGTGATGTAGTGGGTGATCCGGTGGGAGAGCACCGCGCCGAGCGCGGAGACGCCGACCGCACCGCCGAGGGAGCGGAAGAAGGTGACCGTGGAGCTGGCCGACCCCAGGTCCTGCGGCGCCACCTGGTTCTGGGTGCACAGCACCAGGTTCTGCATCATCATGCCGATGCCGAGCCCCATCAGGGCCATGAAGATCGACATCTTCCAGTAGGCCGTGTCGTACCGGATGGTGCCGAGCAGGCCCAGGCCGGCCGTCACCAGGACACCACCGCTGACCAGCCACGCCTTCCAGCGTCCTGTGCGGGTGATGAACTGGCCGGAGACGGTGGAGGAGACGAACAGGCCACCGATCATCGGGATCGTCAGGACACCCGACATCGTCGGGGACTTGTCGCGGGCCAGCTGGAAGTACTGGCTGAAGAACACCGTGCCGGTGAACATCGCGACACCCACGAAGAGCGAGGCGAGCGACGCCAGCGTGATGGTGCGGTTGCGGAACAGCCGCAGCGGGATGATCGGCTCGCTCGCCTTGGTCTCGACCAGCACGAACAGCGCACCGAGGACGATCGAACCGCCGACCATGGTGTACGTCTGCCAGGACAGCCAGTCGTACTTGTCACCGGCGAAGGTCACCCAGACCAGCAGCAGTGAGACCGCGGCGGCGATGAAGAACGCGCCGCCCCAGTCGACCTTGACCTCCCGCTTGACCACGGGCAGGTGCAGGGTCTTCTGCAGCACGATCAGCGCGATCACCGCGAAGGGCACGCCGACGTAGAAGCACCAGCGCCAGCCCAGCCACGAGGTGTCGGTGATGACACCGCCGAGCAGCGGCCCGCCGACGGTGGCGATGGCGAACGTGGCGCCCAGGTAACCGGAGTAACGCCCGCGTTCACGCGGGGAGATCATCGCGGCCATGACGATCTGCGCCAGCGCGGACAGGCCGCCGACGCCGATGCCCTGCACGACACGGCAGGCGATCAGCATGCCCGGGTTCTGCGACAGGCCGGCCGCCATCGAGCCCAGGACGTAGACGATCAGGGCTATCTGGACGAGCGCCTTCTTGCTGTACAGGTCCGCGAGCTTGCCCCACAGCGGGGTGGTCGCGGTCATCGCCAGCAGCGAGGCGGTGACGACCCAGGTGTAGGCGGACTGGCCGCCGCCGAGGTCGCCGATGATGTGCGGCAGTGCGTTGGTGACGATCGTGGACGACAGGATCGCCACGAACATGCCGAGCAGAAGCCCGGAGAGGGCCTCCATGATCTGCCGGTGCGTCATCGGAGCGCCGTCCGGGGAGCCTCCCCCGTGCTTGGCGTGAGCCCGCACACCGGCTGGTGTGGTCGTTGCCATGGGCTTCCTTTACTTACGTGCTTGCGGGTGTACGGGTGGTCTGGTGGGCAACGGATTCCGTCGCGGGTGCGTCCTGCCCGGGCCGAGGAGTGGAACGGCAGTCGCCGAAGCTCTCCCTGAGCCGTGCCATGAGCTGGATGAGCCGGCCGACGTCGTCCTCCGACCAGTCGCTCAGCCGGTCGGCGAGCAGCGCGGCGGTGCGCCGGGAGAGCTCGCCGAGCTGGACCCGGCCGGAAGCCGTCAGACGCAGGATGCGGGAGCGCTTGTCCGCGGGATCCGGGCAGCGCTCGATCCAGCCGCGGTCCGCGACGTGCGCGACGTGGCGGCTGGTGACCGACATGTCGACGGCGAGCAGCTCGGCGAGCTTGCTCATGCGCATGTCGCCGTGGCGGCCCAGCAGGGTGAGCACGGCGGCGGAACCGCCGGGGCAGTCGGGCGGGAGGCAGCGCCCGAGGTCTCGCTTCACGGCGCCGAAGGCGCTGAGCTGACGCGCCAGCTCTTCGTACTGCGCTCGCCCGGCCATGGCACCTCCTTCTTATCGTTGCCTGGAGCAACCATAAGGAGATTGGTTGCTGCAGGCAAATGAAATGGCGACCTCGGGGCTAAAAACTTGGCAAAGGCAAGTGTTGGCGAAAGTAAACGCGCAGGTGGCAGCAGGTGCGTGTCTGTGGCATCTCTGTGAACGGCCCCGCGGCAGAGGCCCGGACGGCCCCGATCACAGAACCCTCACTTGGGCAGTCCCCCACGTATTCGCTAGGGTCCGGGGCCATGGCTAACACCCAGGGCCCCCAGGGCAACTACGACCCCGCTGGCAGCACGCAGATGTTCCGCGCGTTCGTCGACGAGGCGGCCCCTCAGGGCCGGCAGCAGGCGGCCGCTCCGGCCGGCCCCCGCATCGGCCTCATCGTCGGCGTCGTCGTCGCCGTCGCGATCGTCGCCGCGGTGGCCTGGCTGGCGCTGAAGTAGGCCGGCGCCCGCCACTTCCGCTACCTCCACCGGACGGACACGTCCCGCGTCTCGATGTGCATGCCGATCGGTACACGCCAGGCGTCGACGCACACCGTCCAGTCTCCCTTCACCGACGCCCCGGCGGCGATCGGCGCGGGCAGCGCCTCCGTGGACCCGACCGTCGCCCAGTCGGTGCCGAGCGCCCCGATGACGTGGGTTCCGAGGGTCACCGTGCCCGAACGCACCGGGGTGTCACCGGCGTTGTGGAAGAGGACGGTCACGTTCTCGCACCAGCGATGGTCGGTGGGCTGCCGCTCGGGCCGGCCCGCGATCACTGCGGGTCCGCTCGTTGTGGGGCGAGGGGCGGTTGGCGTCGGGGAGGGTGAAACGGGGCCGGGCGCAGGCGACTTGGTACCGGTGCCGGTCTCGGTGCCCCTACCGGCCGTCTCGGGCACGGCTGTTGCGCTGGAGGCCGGGGCGTCACCGGCCTCCGTCGAGGCGCTCGGGAGGGAGTCCGGGGTACCTGGAGTCCTGGGCCCCGAGGTCCTGGTCCCCGCTGTCCCGGCCCCGGACGGCCCGTCGAGAGGGACCAGTGTCATGTCTCCGGTCGGCGCCACCGCCGTACCGGATGCCGGGGGGCCGCCACCCGCCGGGCCGACCGCCACGTACGCCTCACCGTCCGCGCCGCCGCACGCGGCCAGAATCCCGCCCAGGCAGACGACGACCGCCGACGCCCCGACCACGAGCCCCTGACGTCCCCGCAACCATGTCGCTGGAAGCATCGAGCCATTGTGACTGACGTACCGTCAGGTCGGAAGTCGCGTACGGCAGGGGTTCCGTGTCCACGACGGCCCGCTCCCGAAGGAGCGGGTCACCGCCTCGCACCGGTACCGGTCGCGCTGCGCCGTCGCCGACGAGGGTGCCCGCCGGTGGCCGTCGGATGGGTCAGTCCGAGATCAGGCCCTCCCGCAGCTGCGCCAGCGTGCGGGTCAGGAGGCGGGAGACGTGCATCTGCGAGATGCCGACCTCCTCGCCGATCTGCGACTGCGTCATGTTGGCGAAGAAACGGAGCATGATGATCCGCCGCTCGCGGGGCGGCAGCTTGGCCAGCAGCGGCTTGAGGGACTCGCGGTACTCCACCCCCTCCAGGGCCGAGTCCTCGTATCCGAGCCGGTCCGCGAGCGAGCCCTCGCCGCCGTCGTCCTCGGGGGTCGGGGAGTCCAGCGAGGACGCCGTGTAGGCGTTGCCGACCGCGAGGCCGTCGACCACGTCCTCCTCCGACACGCCCAGCGCGGAGGCCAGTTCGGTGACCGTCGGGGAGCGGTCCAGCTTCTGCGACAGCTCGTCGCTCGCCTTGGTGAGGGCCAGGCGCAGCTCCTGGAGGCGGCGCGGCACCCGCACCGACCAGGACGTGTCCCGGAAGAACCGCTTGATCTCGCCCACGACCGTGGGCATCGCGAAGGTCGGGAACTCCACGCCCCGCTCGCAGTCGAAGCGGTCGATCGCCTTGATCAGGCCGATCGTGCCAACCTGGACGATGTCCTCCATCGGTTCGTTGCGGCTGCGGAAGCGGGCCGCCGCGTACCGGACGAGCGGGAGGTTGAGCTCGATGAGCGTGTCCCGGACGTAGGCACGCTCCGGGCTGTTCTCGTCGAGTGCGGCGAGCCGCAGGAACAGGGAGCGGGACAAGGTGCGGGTGTCGATGCCCTCCGTGGACGGAAGGTCCGGGGCCTCGGGGGCCGGAAGAGCCTCGGCGCCCGGGAGGTCCTGGGCGGGAAGGGTCTCGGCACCCGGGAGGTCCTGAGGGGCCTGAAGGTCCTGGAGCACGTCGGGCGCGGAGTCGCTCTGCATGAGCGTGAGCACCTTCGAGCTGCCCTGGTCTGCGGACATGCCACCCCCTTTGGGTCGCGGGACGGTCGCGGCGGACGCTCCCGTCGTAGGAACGCAGCCTCCCCTGAAATACCGGTCGCGAGGCCGCGGCAAACGCGCTCCCGGAAGAATGTCACATGTCGGCAACACGCTGTAGTGACATGTCGACATGTGAAACGTGAATGCGCCCTGGTTGGAAGGGTTCTGAGGGCTTTTCAGCGCAGAGGTGTCGGGAAGAGGGCTTGCGGGTGATTCGCTCGCACGAGTTATGCGTCGATCCTGTTTGCGGATCTCAGACGCGCGAAGCTCCGCGCCAGGAGCCTTGACACATGCATCTGGGAGACACCCAGCTCTGCGCTGATCTGGGACTGGGTGAGGTTGCTGTAGTAGCGCAGCAGCAGGATCCGCTGCTCGCGCTCGGGCAGTTGGACGAGCAGGTGCCGTACGAGGTCGCGGTGCTCGACGCCGTCGAGGGCGGGGTCCTCGTAGCCGAGCCGGTCGAGCAGGCCGGGGAGTCCGTCACCCTCCTGCGCCGCCTCCAGGGAGGTCGCGTGGTAGGAGCGGCCCGCCTCGATGCAGGACAACACCTCGTCCTCGGAGATGCGCAGCCGCTCGGCGATCTCGGCGGTGGTGGGCGAGCGTCCGTACGCCGTCGTCAGGTCCTCGGTGGCGCTGTTGACCTGAACCCACAGCTCGTGCAGCCGGCGCGGGACGTGGACGGTGCGGACGTTGTCGCGGAAGTAGCGCTTGATCTCGCCGACGACGGTGGGCATCGCGAAGGTCGGGAACTGCACGCCGCGGTCGGGGTCGAAGCGGTCGATGGCGTTGATCAGGCCGATGGTGCCGACCTGGACGACGTCCTCCATGGGCTCGTTGCGGGAGCGGAAGCGGGCCGCGGCGTACCGGACGAGGGGGAGGTTCGCCTCGATGAGCGCGCCGCGCACGCGGTGGTGCTCCGGGGTGCCCGGCTGAAGCTCCTTGAGCTGGGCGAAGAGCATCTGGGTGAGGGCCCGGGTGTCGGCGCCGCGGCGTCTGGCGGCTTCCTGGGGCTGGGCGGGGGCGGTGTCGGGGGCCGGTTCGGTCGCGTCGGGGCGGGCGGGGTCCGTGGCGGACGCCTGATGCCGGTCGGAGGACGGGGCCGGAGCCTCGTCCTCCTGGGGCGGCGCAGTACTGGCCGACACGGTCAACGCCACCTCTTCATCCGTCAACACATCTGTCAACTCACCGTCAAAAGCGGTCATAGCATCACAAGAAATGGACACTGTGTGCAAGCACCGCATAACTCCGTGTTGAGGGAGAAACCGGGACAGATATTGGGGCACAAGACGCAGGAAAGCCCTCCACTGTTCCGGTGGAGGGCTCCGTCGGTTGTGTCGCCCGGAATCGGTGGGCGGTGTCGCTCAGATTTCGTAGTCGGCGATCACCCAAGTGGCGAACTCGCGCCACAGGGCGACGCCCGCCTGGTGCGCCGGGTGTTCCAGGTACCGCTTGAGGGCGTCCGCGTCGTCCACCGCCGAGTTGATCGCGAAGTCGTACGCGATGGGGCGGTCGCTGATGTTCCAGCCCAGTTCCCAGAAGCGGAGCTCGTCGATCAGGCCGCCGAGGGCCTCGAAGGCGCGGACGCCCTCCACGACGCGCGGGTCGTCGCGCTGGACGCCCTCGTTGATCTTGAAGAGGACCAGGTGGCGGATCACGGGTGCTCCCAGGGGTACGGCAACGGCGGCGGCCGCCGGCCGGCGGTTCGTGCGGGGCCTCGGGGGCCTTACTTGGCGCCGTCGGCGATCCAGGTCATGAAGTGGCCGATGGCCTTGGCGGCGCTCGAGATGCCTTCGAACCCTATCTGCACGTAGTCGGCGGCCTTGGCCGGATCGGTGATGATCACATAGAGCACGAAGACCACGAGCACGTAGAACGCGATCTTCTTTCCCGGTACCGCCACCGTGGCCTCCCCCGTCTCTTCCGCCCCGAGGGGCCGGTTCGCCGCGGGTGAGTGTAACCCGGCCAGGTGTTCGGGGCTCCGCAAAGATCCCGTATGCACCATGTCCTCACCCGTTCCTTCCGTACGGGGACTTCGGGACCAACGGCCCGGGGGTGGGGCCGTTCGGCCGGGTTGCCGGGACGTCGCGAAGCCGGAGGATGGAGAGGAGCCCACCGGACCGGCAGGGGCCCGGAGGGCAGGAGGACCGGACCGGGTGACCGGACCCGGCTGGGACCCGCACTGCGAGGTCCTCGAGCTGCGAGGCGGCCCCGACGCCCGTGTCCTCAGGGGAGGGGACGGCGTCCTGTTCCCCCGAGGCCGCCGCCCCGCTCCAGGGGGCGGGCCGAAGCCCCGGCGCACTGAGCGGCACGCCGGGGCTTCGTGCGGCGCGGAGACGTCCGGTCCCCTGCGCGGATCCGGCGCGTGCGGGACCCCACGCATACCTCCGGCGCACACGCGAAGGGCCCCACCGACAGGTGGGGCCCTTCTTCGGCGGTAGCGGAGGGATTTGAACCCTCGGTGACTTGCGCCACACTCGCTTTCGAGGTCTGTTCGTGCTGGTCAGAACATGATCCAAAGTCGTTCAGCCTCGTTCATCGCCGTACTCCCGGCCGGCGCGCGAACCGCTGCGGACGGCGCCGGACGGGAGTGAATGAGACGGAAACTGAGACGGAGCCGTGCCCGCTGACCTGCGCGTGAGCCGCCTTTGGCGCGGCACTCCGAGGCCCGATGCCGCGTCCCTGCGCCGGGTCCCAGGGTGCGGGACAGACGGGGTGGCGTGCGCCACCCCTCTATACGACTGGGCTTTCCCTGAGTGCATCGGCGAGGGTGTCCATGGAGCCGATCACCGCATCAGCCCCGGCCCTGGCCAAGGACTGCTCCTTGCCAGCTCGATTGGCGTAGCCGATAGACATGGCCTCTGCCGCGATGGCGGCCTCAACGTCGCTCACTGAGTCGCCTACGAGAGTGCAGCGCTCGGGAGCGACACCCAGGCGGGCAGCGGACACCAGGAGTGAGTAGGGCGACGGTTTCATTCGGTGCGGCTCATAGGCCGGGCGACCGACAATCTCTTGCACTAGGGAAGTCAGGTCATGATTTGTGAGAAATTCCCTGACACACTGCGAGGAATTGTTACTCACGATCGCCACGGCTCGGCCTGACGCCCTGGCGGCTTCGAGCGACGCTACAACACCCGGAGTTGGTTCTCCCGCCACCTTTACGGCCGCAAGTTCCGCCTCGATTAGGCGGTCTTCTACAGCCCTTAGTGCATTCAATCCGGCTTGCGGAGAAATGCGGAGAGCATCCATGAAATCCATGCCTTCCATCTCCTTGGAAAGCTTCGGATCGAATTCACGCATCACGTCGACCAGGCTCCTAGCGACTTCCGACGCGGGGATCCCTGCGAATACCTCGCATACAGGTCCATCGAAATCGAAGAAGATGCTTTGGGCGGTCGAGATAGCTCCCAGGAGGGCCTTACTCGCCATCGGGGTCGAAGTCCCTTCCGATCGTGCTCCATACGCTGTCGAACCACATCCGTGCCTGGTCAACCTGCTGAGCTCCACTCGATGACTCACCCTCGTTTATCGAATAGTGAAACAAGGTTGCGTCAGGCCCGATCAGGTCGAAGATCTCGATGGCCTCTCCCTGAACGACTACTTTGTTAGGCCGGATGGGGTAGTACCCGAAGAATGCGTCTTCCTGGTTGATCACGTAGAGCTTGAAGAACTGGGTGCCGCTGTGCACGCGAACTTGAACCCGGGTTTCAGGCACAAGACCGAGCAGGCTCAATTCGTGTACTTGGTTGGCGATACCCCGGGTGAAGCCGACCATCAAGTCGTGCATGCGCATCCGCAGACGGGCGTCATCTGCTCGATCGCTTTTCCGCACCGGAGCGGCCTGAGGGACGGACATGTCCGGAACTAGAATGCGAATGTTGATACTGGCCGGAGTGAGGCGCCCTACTCGAATCTTGTCGATTGGGTCCTGCAGGGCGGCATGCAGAGTCTCGCTTGAGAAACCGGCGAAGTCGATGGATACATCGCGGCTGGTGAACGCCTGCTCCACGTACGGACGGAGACCGGCCGGTCGCTCGGTCCTGTTTCGCACGTAGACCCCACTTCCCTTACGGGATACGACCAGGCCCTCATCCTCAAGGTCGCGGAGTGCTCGCTGGATCGTGGCCCGCGCGAACCCGTACAGCTCCGTCAGCTTGCTGTGCGACGGCAGCTTTTCGCCGGGAGCCAACTTCTTCGTGCGGATGGCTGCGCTGAGGCTGCTTGCCACCTGCTCATAGGGCGGTCGGCTGTCGTCCGGGTCCAACGGTTCTGGCGTGAAGGTCATGCCCCAATGCTACGGCGGGGTCCCTCAACAAGACAGCCAAGACAGTCAGGTGTTGACATGGCTAGCCAGGCTGGCTACGTTGAGCTTGCTTCGATCAGGCTAGCCAAGTTGGCCAGGTCGGGGGTGCCAGCCCTGAGCTGGGCGTCCTTGACAACTCAACAGCGAGATGAGGCTGCCGCCTCCTCCTATAAGGCGGCCAGCGCGGGACCACGGTGCCCGCGCACTGCTCAACCCCTCCACGGCGTTGCCGCGCTGCGGCCGGTTGCCTCCCTCGCCCGTCCGGCCCCGGATCGGTCGTACGGGCGGGGCGCGGGGAGCCGAGAGGAGGAGACCATGCGCAAGATCACCAGTCCTAAGCACCCGAACGCCGACCAGATCGGGACGGAGGTGCAGTACCGGGGCGAGCCGCACCGCATCACGGACGTGGGCGGGGGCTGCTTCACGCTCGTACGACTTCGCGACGGCTACGCGCAGAACGTGCGGATCGCCGAGGTCAACGGACGCCGCTAGTGCGGCACTTCCCCGCATCAAGCGGGATTCACCTTCAACGGCAAGCGGCTCCCGGGTGGCACCCCGGGAGCCGCGTCGGGCCGTTCCACTGCTGAGAGGAACCACGACCCAATGAGCCACATCGTCACTGTTCAGGACGCTGTTACCGCGTTCGCCGACTGGATGGAGCCGACGGACGCGGAGCTGAACGCCATCGAGCAGGAGATGCCCGCGATCCTCGCGGACGTCGACCTGATCGACGCGCAGATCATCACGCTGGACCGCACGCCGACCGAGCTGGACACCCAGCGCATCCGCCGCGCACGGCGCCGCCTGCTCGCCGCCCGCCGGGACCTGGCCAACCGCACCGCCGGCGCGAGCCAGCCGGGGGGAGCAGCATGAACCGCAAGGGCCGCATCCTGCTGGTGCTCGCGCTGGTCGCGGTGGTCGGTATGGCGTTCCGCGTCTCGTGGAACGCCCTGCGGGACATCGCCAGCGCGGTCGGTGCCGACGGCACAGCGGCGATGCTGTACCCGTTCGTGGTCGACGGGCTCATGGCGCTCGCCCTGGTTGCCACCCTGGTCCTGGTCGGCCGTGACCGGTCGTTCGCGCTGAAGGTGCTGGGCACCTACACCGGCGCCTCGCTGGTCCTCAACTACGTGCACGGCCTGGTCCCCGAGCTGCACGGCCGTGGGGTCGATTGGGGGCGACTCGCCGACTGGGACCCGGCGAACTGGGCGCTGGTGCTGCTCGCAACGTCGCTTCCGGTCGGGTCGATCTACTTCGGTTCCGATCTGGTCGCCAAGGTGCTGCACCACCGCCCGGCCCCGATCCCCACCGAGGGCACGAATGCGGAGGAATCCACCAAGACCAAGATGATTCGGTCTACGGCTGACCAGCCGCAATCGGCCCCCGCTCCGGTCGTCGTGTCCCGGCTCACGGTGCCCGATCCGGCACCGGTCACCCTGGGAAAGTCGACCCTGCCGGGCAAGCCCCTGGCCGCCATCACGCCCCCGACCAAGCCGGTACCGGTCGGGTCGGGCACGCCCCGACCGATACCGGCGGAGTCGACCCGACCGCGCCGCGCCACGGGCCGCGTCCCCGAGGCCGCGAAGTCGACCCGACCGAAGCGGACGCCGGAACAGTTGCTGGCCGAGGCACGTGCGGCGACGGCCGATTGGCCGGACACGCAGATCACCGCCGAGGGCATCCGCCGCACGGTCCACACCTCACCGGCGAACGCCCGCACGCTGCGGGACACGATCCTCGCCGAACGCGCTGCGGCTGCTGAGGCGGTGGCGTGATGCCCACCGCCTACGCCAAGTGCTTCGACCCGAGCGGCGCCCGCTACGGGGTGCCCACCTACCCCTGGAAACTCGCCCCCTACGGGCTGGCCACCCGCCGTCAGTTACGGGCCAAGGGCCTGCGCCCCGGGGGCCAGCCGATAGCGGCGCAGGTCATGCGGATCAACCGCCGCGCCAGCGGGCCGAGGGTGGCCTACCTGTACCGGGTCGACCTGGCCAAACCGGTGCGGCCGATGACCTCCCGGAAGTGGGGCGCGCTCGCCCTGGCGATGCTCGCTCGCCGCACCTGCCCGCAGTGCCGGCGCGATGCCGGATACGTCATCCCCGCCTCACTCGGCGCGTGCGTGCCCTGCGCCTACCCCGACAGTTCCCCCGCCTGAACGCCTCACTCACCGTCAGGAGTTCTCCTGTGACCAGCACAAACGCTGCACCGTCCGAGGTGACCCACTACTGGTTCGGGTGGCTCTCCGTCCCCGGCCACGGCCGAGCATGGGCCCACGGCGAGGTGACCGTTCCCCTGAGCGCGCCGCACGAGCAGACCTACCGGCTGATCGCCGCGTGGCTGCACGAACACGGCTGCCTCGTCCCCGCGGACATCTCCCAGGTAATCACCCTGCTGCCCGGCCGCATCTCCCCTGACCCGCTCGCCAACGACTCGTCCCCGAGGAGTAGCTGACCATGGGCAAGCCCGACACCCGCCGCCTGGACCGGGAGATCCGGCAGGCCAACCGCAAGCTCGAAGCGGTCCGCGAGCGCGAGATGTGGCCGCTGAACAGCTCCGAACGCCGCGCCATCCTCGGCGCGCTGGCCGGCGGCACCTACCGGATCGCCCGGGGCCGCAGCACCGACCGCGCCGACCGCCGCCTGGAGAGCGCGTGGATGGCGGCTGAGACGCGGCTGATCGCGGAGATCACCGCCCTGCACACCGAGCGGCAGCGGGTCGTGAACGAGCACGCCGCCGCCAAGGCCGCCAAGAAGTCCTCGGGGTGGTGGTGAGCATGGCCGGACGGGAGACGCCTCCGGGCGAGTGCCCCCAGTGCTGGCAGCACGCCCACGACCGCAGCATTCATCGCAAGCTCCGCCCGCGCGAGGACTGCCCGCAGTGCGTGGACCACATGCGCACCGGCTGCCCCTACCTCGTGCCCAAGAAGCCGTCGAAGTGGTGGTGATCGGTCGCGCGCTGCGCGCCGCCGCCTGACCCGCACTGCCGCTACTCGGGGTGGCCGCACCTGCCACGGACCCGGCCACCCCGACACTCTCAACTTCCCGCCCCTGCCGGGGCAGTCAGGAGCCTTCCCATCATGAGCGACAACGTCGTTCACCTGCACAAGGACACCGACCCGCCGACCGAACCGGCCACCGTGACCACCCTGACCGTGGTCCCCGACCCCGCCCCGCCCAAGCCGGTTCCGCTGTGGGTGCGCTCCGGGCGCGCCATACGGACGGCCGTGACGCACGAGAACACCAAGACCGCCGCCCGCGCGGTCGCCCGCCACAGCATCTACGTGGCTGGCGGGGCGCGGATCGTGGCCCGCCGTACCTGGGACGGACGGACCGCCGCCCGGTATGAGCGCATGCTCCGCGCGGCGGAGGCCGCCGGGAACTACGAGGCCGCCGCCGAGTGGGAGGAGCGCGGGCAGCGCTACCGCGAGGCCCGGCACCGTCGCCGCATGGATCTGCTCCACTCGCCGTTGGATGCGGCCAAGGGTGCGGCCGTGAGTGCCGGTATGGGGATCGGTGGCCTGGTCCTGCTCGGGGTGGCGATGGCGATTGCCACCAAGGACGTCACCGAGGTCGTCACGCCGCTGATGGCGGTCATCAAGTTCATCAACCTCATGATCACGATCGTGCAGGTGGTGTGGGGACCGCTCATCACGATCGGCCCGTTCCTCGCCCTGCTCGCCCTGTGGTCGGTCGGCGCCCACCAGAAGGCCGCCCCGAACTGGGCACTCCCGGCGAATATCCGCAACGGCGAAGGCGAGCCCATCACCCCGTCCATCGTGGTCAAGGCCCTGCGGGACCTGGGCGTGCCCGCGCTGCGCAACGCCATCAAGGAGATGGGGGATGCCGGCGCGTCCATGCTCGGTCCGATCCGGATCGCCGGATGCGGCGTGGAAGTCGACGTCACGCTTCCCTCTGGTGTGTCGACGGTGGAAGTGCAGAACCGGCGCCGCAAGCTCGCCGAGAACCTGACCCGGCACGAACACGAGGTGTTCATCACGATCCCGCAGGCCGCTCGCACGGTGCGGCTGTGGATCGCCGACTCGGGCGCGCTGGACGAACCGATCGGCCCGTCTCCGCTGGTCACCGACGAGACCCTGACCGCCGACTACGCCAAGGGCCGCGCCCCCTGGGGGCAGGACCTGCGTGGGGACGCCGCCGCGCTGAGCGTGTATCAGCGGCATCTGCTCATCACGGGTCTGTCCAACCAGGGCAAGACCGCCGCCCTGCGCTCCCTGGCCCTGTGGCTCGCGCTGGACCGATCGGTGGAGTTCTGGCTGGGTGATCTGAAGGGTGTGGGCGACTGGGCGATGTTCGACGGGTTGGCAACCAGGCTGATTCAGGGGCCGACCGACGAGCACGTCATTCAGGTCACGGAGATGGCGGAAGACGCCGTGGAGGAGATGAACCGTCGCCTTCAGGCGCCGCCCGGGACCGAGTTCCCACCGCTGATCGTCATCGTGGACGAGGCGCAGGTCGCGTTCATGTGCCCGGTCAAAGACGAGGACAAGCGCCCCTACGGCGGCTCGTCTTCCAACTCCCGGTACTTCATGGCCGCCCGGAAGATCCACAACCAGGGGCGCGCGGTGAACGTGCTGCTGTGGCAGGGCACGCAGGACCCCACCGACCAGAACCTTCCCAAGCTGGTCCGCGAGGGCGCCCACACGCGCGCCTCGCTCGCCCTGGGCACCGAGTCGCAGGCCCGCATGGCGCTCGGGGACAAGGCCGTGGACGGCGGCGCCGCGCCGAACCTGCTGCGCCCGGGGCTCGACAAGGGAACCCTCGTGGTCGCCTCCGACGGGATCGAGATTCCCAAGGGGCAGTCGTCCATCACGGTGCGCACGCACTACATCAGCACCGATGACGCGAAGGTGATCGCCGCGCGTGCCAAGGCTCTGCGGGACGGCGTGACCACCCTGCACGTCATCGAGCGGGGCGAGGAGCGGGACCCGCTCGCCGACATCGCGACCGTGCTGGGCAGCGATGCCCGGGTCCGGACCCAGGAAGTCATCACGCGCCTGGCCGCGCTGAACCCGGACGCCTACAGCGGTTGGTCGTTCATCGACCTCAAGCGCGTGCTCGATGACGCCGGCGCCGAGCCGTACAAGTCCGACGGCCGCATGGTCGTCGGCCGCGACCGCGTCCACCGCGCGCTCGCCAACCGCCCCGAGACGGATTCCGCTTCCGCCTCCGAGTAGAGGGAGCCGACCCTCCCCCGGGGCAGGGAGGCAGGGAGAACTCCCTGAACGCCTCCCTGCCCCGCCTCCCTGGTCCTGACCTGCACGAATGATCACTCAGGGAGGCAGGGAGGCCCGCAGGTCAACGCCCCTGAGACCCCCTCCACAGCCACCCCGAAGGGTGTGTCTCAGCCTCCCTGCCCGACCATCGGAAGGGATTCCGCATGTACCCCGACAGCACCGACCGCGCGCCCGTCCAGCGGGCCGTGGAAGTCCACCAGCCCACCCCCATACCGCCCGCCGTCCCCATCGCGGCGCCGCTCGTTCCCGTCCAGCCGGGCACCCTGCCCACCGTCGCGAGCGTGGTCCTGCCCGACGGGCGAGTCGTCACCGGCTACGCCATCGAGCCCGCCAAGCCCGAACCGGTCGCGACGAAACCGGCCGTCTCCCGCACGGCGGTGAACATCGCCCTCGGCGGCATCGGGTTCGCCGCCGTGTGCGGCGGACTGATCCTGCTAACCACGTTCATCGCCGCGCTCGCCGCGCTCATCCACCAGCTCATCATCCTCGCCGCCGTCATCTTCGGCGGCTGGGTCGCGGTGCAGGTGTTCAGCGCGAGCGGCCACAGCGGCGGGACCACGGTCAACATCCGCAAAGCCGTCTTCAAGCGCAACCGCTTCCACGGCTAGCTACGCCAAGGGCGGCCCCCTGCTTCACGCCAATGAACCGGGGCCGCCCTTGCCCAACCAATCCACAACAGACCTGTTGGAGGTCTCCCAGCATGACCCATCCCATCGCCATCCGGCGAGTGCGCGGCCGTCGGCCGCGCCTGCTGGACCTGTTCTCCTGCGCCGGCGGCGCCGCCACGGGCTACGCGCGCGCCGGATTCGACGTGGACGGCTGCGACGTAGCCCACCGACCGAACTACCCCTTTGCGTACCACCAGGGCGACGCCCTGGAGTACCTCGCCCACCTCATCACCACCGGCGAGATCCGCCGGTACGCGTTCGTCCACGCCTCCCCGCCGTGCCAGGACAAGTGCTCCCTGACCGTCGGCACGAACCGATCCCAGGGCTGGGGCGGCTCCCACGTCGACCTGGTGGCGCCCACCCGCGCACTGCTCGACGTGACCGGCCTGCCCTACGTGATCGAGCAGCCCAACGGCCGCGCGGAGATCCGCAAAGACCTGACCCTGTGCGGCGAGATGTTCGGACTCGGCGTGATCCGCCACCGCAACTTCGAGTTGGGCGGCTGGACCATCGAGCAGCCGGCGCACGTCCCGCACCGGGGCAGGGTGCGCGGCTACCGGCACGGCCGCTTCTACGACGGGCCGTACGTCGCCGCTTACGGCAACGGCGGGGGCAAGCCCACCGTCGCGGAGCTTCAGGCGGCGATGGGTATCACGTGGACCGACGTGCGCGAGGAACTGACCGAGGCCATCCCGCCCGCCTACACCGAATGGATCGGCCGCGCCCATCTCGCCACGGCCGCCCTGGAGGTGGCCGCGTGAGCACGGACCTGATGACGGCCGCACTGGAGGCCGCGGAGCGTGGGTGGCACGTCTTCCCGCTCCGTCCGGGCACCAAGCGGCCGGCGCTGCACGGGGAAGCCGCCTGCACCGGCACCGGACCGTGCGAGCGCGGGCATCGGAAGTGGGAGCAGCGCGCCACCTGCGACCCGGACCGTATCCGCGCCGCATGGTCGCGGGCACCGTTCAACGTCGGCATCGCCACCGGCCCCTCGGGGCTGGTCGTCGTCGACCTGGACGTTCCCAAGGACAAGAGCAGTTCGGACGCGCCTTGCGGCGCGACGACCTTCGGGGCGCTCTGCGAGCGCGCCGGGCACGCCGTCCCCACCACCTACCGGACGCGGACCGCGAGCGGCGGAGAGCATCTGTACTTCACCGCCCCGGACGGCGTCCGCCTGACCAACACGGCGGGCACCGTCGCCGATTCGGTGGACACCCGCGCCTGGGGCGGCTACGTCGTCGCGGCGGGCAGCATCACCCCCGCCGGGCCGTACGAAGCTCTGTGCGGCTTTGAGGCGGTCGCTCTGCCCTCCTGGCTGCAAACCATCCTCCAGCCGCCCCGTAAGGCGCCTGAGGCGCCCTCAGCGGCCTTAACGGGGCAATCCCGCCGATATGCGGATGCAGCACTCGCCAACGAGGCGCGGAACGTGGCCACTGCTCAAGTCGGTGAGCGAGAAGCGAAGTTGTTCCGCGCGGCGCGCGCCCTGGGGCGGTTCGTCGCGTGGGGCGACCTCCCCCGGAGTGTGGTTGAACAGGCTCTTCAGGAGGCGGGGGAGGCGGCCGGACTGTCCGCGTCCGAGTGCCGCTCCACCCTTCGCAGCGCACTGAACTGGTCCATCGCCCACAACCAGGTCAGGCGGGATGCGGCATGAGCGCCCGCCCCCATCCCCCTCTGAAGAGCATCACCGACGCAACGACACCCCGGCATGCCGCCGGACCGGGCACGCCCCTGGCGGCCGTGGGCGAGCCGAAAGGCGCCGCCCGTAAGGGCGTCCGAACTGCTCTTCGTTCTGACCCGCGCAGTGGTGACGGCCGGTACCCGGTGGCGTGGCTGCACATCGTGGCGCCGCGCGGCGCCGTCCCCACAGCCACCTCGAGGTGCCTGTGCGGGTGGGACCGCAGCGCCGTCGGCCGCGCCCGGGTGCTCGCTCTGATCAACGCCCACTCCGCCCACCGCGACACCTGCCCGCTCCGCAACCCCCAGGAAGGAAGGGCCGCCGCATGACCCCCACCATCGACGGGGCCGCGCTGCTGGACGAGGTGGAAGCCTTCCACCGCCGCTTCAACGTCTTCCCCACCAAGGCCGCCTACGTCGCAGTCGCACTGTGGGACGCCCATGCCCACCTGCTCGACTGCTTCGACTCCACCCCCCGGCTCGCCTTCCTGTCCCCGGAACCGGGCTCGGGGAAGTCCCGCGCGCTGGAGATCGTCGAAACGCTCGTGCCGCACCCCATGACGGCCGTGAACGCGTCCGCCGCCGCCCTCTTCCGGGCGGTGTCAGGGGCGGACGGGCGGCCGACGATCCTGTTCGACGAGATCGACACGATCTTCGGCCCCAAGGCCGGCGACAACGAGGAACTGCGCGGGTTCCTGAACGCTGGGCACCGCCGCTCCGGGGTCACCTACCGGTGCATCGGCGACGGCGGCAATCAGACCGTGCAGGCGTTCCCCTCCTACTGCGCCGTCGCGGTCGCCGGACTCGGCTCCCTGCCCGACACGATCCTGACCCGCTCCGTCGTCATCCGCATGCGACGGCGTGCCCGCAGCGAACGCGTGGAACCCTTCCGTGCCCGCCTGCACGAGGCCGAGGGACACAAACTGCGGGACCGGCTTGCACAGTGGGCCGAGCAGGCCCGTCCACAGGTTGTGGGCGCCTGGCCGGACATGCCCGATGGCGTGACCGACCGCCCGGCGGACGTGTGGGAACCCCTGCTCGCCGTCGCCGACGCCGCCGGCGGCACCTGGCCGCGCAGGGCACGCGAGGCGTGCGTGGCCCTGGTCAAGGCAGCGCAGTACACCGACAAACACAGCCTCGGCATCCGCCTGCTGACCGACCTGCGCGACCACGTGCTCATCGGCATCGACCGCCTGCCCACCATCGCCATCCTGGACCGGCTCAACGCCCTCGACGACGCCCCATGGGCTGACCTCGACGGCAAGCCGCTCGACAACCGGCGTCTGTCCCGGATGCTCGGCGAGTACATGACCGCCGACAACGAGCCGATCCGGTCCCGGAACATCCGCACCGCCGGCGGAGTCCTCAAGGGCTTCCACGCCACAGACCTGGAAGACGCGTGGGCACGCTACTGCCCGCCGCCTCCCCAGAACTCCGCTACATCCGCTACGCCGCTACAGCCCAGCTCAGACCCACTGAATCCGTAGCGGCACCGAAGCGTGTAGCGGCTACGCCCATCGCCCCGCCGCGCGCGCGTAGCCGCTACACGCGAACCCTCCGCTACAAAAAACCGCCCGCTGACCTGCGGTGTAGCGCTGTAGCGGATGTAGCGGACTTCCCAGAGGGGGCCGAAGACGCCCCCGCTCCTAATCCCCTGCCGTGAGACGAAGGAGCACACGAATGGACACGGCCCGACTCGCCGACGCCATCGACCCCACCCTTGTCCTTCTCACCGTCGAAGAGGCCGCCCGCCGCCTCCAGATCGGCCGAACGGTCTGCTACCGGCTCATCAGCTCCGGAGAGCTGGAGTCCATCACCGTCGGCCATCTCCGCAGGGTTCCCGCCGACGCCGTGCCGGAGTTCGTATCCCGCCGCCGCAAGAACCACCATCCCGCCCGCACCGCCGCTTGAGGAGCCCACACATGACAGAGGCGAACGACGACAAGAAGCGCACTCGACAGCCGAACGGCCGATCGTCCATCTACTTCGGCAAGGACGGGAAGTGGCACGGCCGTGTGACGGTCGGCGTGCGCGACGACGGCAAGCCCGACCGGCGCCACGTCGAGCGCAAGACCCGCGCGGAGGTGGCGGCCGCCGTCCGTGAGCTGGAGAAGCAGCGCGACGCGAAGACCCTCCGCAAGCCGGGCAAGCCCTGGACGGTCAAGACCTGGTTGACCCACTGGGTGGAGAACATCGCGCCTCTCGCGGTGAACGAGAACACCATGGTCGGCTACGGCGTCGCCGTCCGAAAGCACCTGATTCCCGCTCTCGGAGCCCACCGGCTCGACAAGCTCAGGCCGGAACACATCGAGCACTTCTACGGGAAGATGCAGGCCGAGGGCCGTAAGGCGGGGACGATCCACCAGATTCACCGGACCTTCCGCACGGCGCTGAACGAGGCGGTACGGCGTGGCCACCTCGGACGGAACCCCGTCCAGCTCGCCAAGGCTCCCCGCGTGCGGGAAGAGGAGGTCGAGCCGTACACGGTCGAAGAGGTGCAGCGGCTGCTACGGGCGGCCGACAAGCGTCGCAACTCCGCCCGCTGGGCGGTGGCGCTTGCCCTCGGACTGCGGCAGGGGGAGGCTCTCGGACTCAAGTGGGCCGATGTGGACCTGGAGCGGGGTGTTCTCAGGGTCCGTCGGAATCGCCGCCGACCGCGCTACGCCCACGGATGCGGGGACACCTGCGGGAGGAAACCCGGCTACTGTCCGCAGCGCGAGCGGACGAACCCCGAGACGGCCGACACGAAGTCCCGCGCGGGACGGCGCACGGTCGGTCTGCCCGCACAGCTTGTGGACCTGCTCAAGCAGCACCGGATCAAACAGGACGCCGAACGGGTGGCGGCTGGTGACAACTGGGCCGACCAAGGATGGCTCTTCGCTACGCCGACTGGGCGGGGCACATCCCCCCGAACGGACTACGACGACTGGAAGGAACTTCTCAGCGACGCGAAGGTACGGGACGGCCGTCTGCACGACGCCCGGCACACCGCCGCCACGGTCCTGCTGATCCTCGGAGTCTCCGAGCGGGCTGTGATGGGGCTCATGGGATGGTCCACGACGGCCATGGCTGCGCGGTATCAGCACATGGTGGACACCGTGCGGAACGAGGTGGCCGAACGGGTCGACGGACTCATCTGGAAGCCGACCGGCAACGGGTCGGAAGACGGTGACGGCGGACCCGCCGGGTCCCGTACTCCAGTCGGATGACACAGAGGCAGGGGGCGGTCCGCGCAGCGATGCCCCCTGCCTCTATCGATCAGGAGCCCGTTGCGGGCTCATCTAGGGTGGTGCCCGCAGACGCTGGCCCGACGATCATCGATTGCACGATCATGCTCAAGATCTCCGCCTGTTTCTCCTCGCTCAATCCGGCATCGGCCATCAGCCGCTCGGCAGCCAGATAGCGTGAGAACTCCAGGGGTTGATCGAAGTACGCGCGCAGATGCCCGGCGGCAGCCTCCTGAGACTTGATGAACGTTCGGCTTACATAGCCAGCCAACGCGGCCGAGACCGCCCCGAGACCACCTGCCACGACACTGCCAGCGGTTGTACTGGCATTTAGTGCAACGATCACGAAACCGACAAGTAGGGCGAACCCTAGTCCCATAGCGACCTGAGCGTTTCGGAACGACTGTTTAGCCTGCCCGAGAGCGATGCCATGGTAATGATCAAGTCGGCGGTGGGTGACCGCCCAGAGCTCCGACAATGCAAGACGTGCTTGAGCGTCCTCTTGGGGCTCCGTAGCCCGCCTCTCCGGAGTGGACGCCCCCGCCGGTGTGATGACTACTCCATGATCAGAGATGACGGTCGTTTGAAGGCGGCGTAGCGCGTTCTCTAGGTCCTGCTCCGCTGTACGCACGCGCTCGCGGCTCTCGACCTGGCGCAGGTCATCTTGCGACCGGGAGCGGCGGCTCTGGAGGGTGATCCAAACCCCGACTACTACCGCTGCGAAGATCCCAGGTATGAGGTGGGGGTACCAGATCTCCGCGACCAACAGACCGCCGATGATCCCGGTGACACCGAGAAAAAAGAGGACAAAGCTCGCGGGAATTCGGTCTCGGGGCTCGCTCTGCGCCATAGTCGATCAGCATGGGCGCCAAGGTGCGGTCGCGTCCATCGCTTCTGAGTAACTGAGACGGAAACTGAGACGGAAGCCGAAGGGGCGCCCGGTTCGATGAACCGGGCGCCCCTTCTACCAGCGGTAGCGGAGGGATTTGAACCCTCGGTGACTTGCGCCACACTCGCTTTCGAGGCGAGCTCCTTCGGCCGCTCGGACACGCTACCGAGGGAGACCCTACCCCAAGGTGGGCCGTGGTCTGAAATCCGTTTCCGGGGATCGCCCGGGGCGGGGTTCAGCGGACCCGGAAGAAATCCGTCAGGAGTCGTGCGCAGTCGTCCGCGAGCACGCCGGCGACGACCTCCGGGCGGTGGTTCAGGCGCCGGTCGCGCACCAGGTCCCACAGCGACCCGACCGCGCCCGCCTTGTCGTCGCGCGCGCCGTAGACCAACCGCTCCACCCTGGACTGCTGCACCGCGCCGGCACACATGGTGCAGGGCTCCAGGGTGACGACGAGCGTGCAGCCGGGCAGCCGCCACTCGCCGAGCGCCGCCGCGGCCCGGCGGAGCGCGACGATCTCCGCGTGGGCCGACGGATCGCCCGTCGCCTCGCGCTCGTTGTGACCGGTGGCCAGCACCGAGCCGTCCCGGGACAGCACGACGGCACCGACGGGCACGTCACCGCCCTCGACGGCCCGCGCCGCCTCGTCCAGGGCAAGCCGCATCGCGGCCCGCCACCGGTCGCGCACCGGGTCGGGGGCCGGCGCCCGGTCCTCGGTCACCCGCACACCTAGCGGACGGTCTCCAGGACCTCCGAGGCACCGAGGGCCTCGGCGATCGAGCTGAGCGCGTCATCGGCGTCCAGAGCGCGCAGCTCCTTCTCGGAGACGCCGAGGTCGTCGAGGATCTCGCTGTCTCCCACGGGGCCGTGCGGCACGGCGGCGTCCGTGCCGGGCGCGTCCTCGTCGTCGGCGTCCCCGGGCTCACCGTCCTCCGTGCCGTCGAGGTCGAGGGAGTCCAGGTCCGGGCCGTCGTCGCCGGGCTCCCTTCCGAGCAGTTCGTCGGTGAGCAGGATCTCGCCGTACGAACTGCGGGCTGCGGCAGCGGCGTCCGAGACGTAGATACGAGGGTCGTCCTCGCCGTCCACGCGGACGACGCCGAACCACGCGTCCTCCTGCTCGATCAGGACGAGCACCGTGTCGTCCTCGGCCGAGGCTTCCCGGGCCAGATCGGCCAGGTCGGACAGCGTCTCCACATCGTCGAGCTCTGTGTCGCTCGCTTCCCACCCGTCTTCGGTGCGCGCGAGCAGTGCGGCGAAGTACACCGTGACTCTCCCACTGGTCATAGGCGTGCCGGTTGGGGGTCCCCCCGGCGGAGGTTCTGGGCGGAGAGAGCTGGGCTCCGAGCCCCACCCACTCGGAATCGTGGCAGAAACAAGGCGTTCAGGGGACGTCTTCGGCTCCCTGTGTCTGGCTGTTTTGATCGCGAGCACTCGAGCGGAGCGGTCCACTCACCAGCGCACTCGTTGCCGCCACCTGCGGATCGTACGCGGCCTTTGCCGGTGTGGCCGCACGGCCACCCCCGTGACGGCCGCGTCGCTACCAGCGGAAGGTGCGCATACGCATGGCGTGACGCAGCCGTGCGGCCTTGGCGCGGCGGGGCTGGACGCGGGCGCGCAGCTCCCGCGCCTCCGCCAGTTCACGCAGGAACCTGGCGCGGCGCCGCCTGCGCTCGGCGTCCGACTCCTGTGCCTCCGGCTCCTTCGGGGACTCCTGGTCCGGCATCGTCACACCACCCCTGTTCCGTCCCTCCCACTTTCCCTCTGATGGGGGGATCGATGCCAGGTCCGGACGGACGCGGTGGCCCGGTTACTGTGGGGGCATGCGTCTCCATGTCGTCGACCATCCCCTGGTCGCCCACAAGCTCACCACGTTGCGCGACCGGCGCACCGACTCCGCGACCTTCCGTCGGCTGGCCGACGAACTCGTCACCCTGCTCGCCTACGAGGCCACGCGGGACGTGCGCACCGAGGCGATCGACATCGAGACGCCGGTCGCCACGACCACCGGCGTCAAGCTGTCGCGTCCGCGCCCGCTGGTGGTGCCGATCCTGCGCGCCGGGCTCGGCATGCTGGACGGCATGGTGCGGCTGCTGCCGACCGCCGAGGTGGGCTTCCTGGGCATGATCCGCAACGAGGAGACCCTCGAGGCCTCCACGTACGCGACGCGCATGCCGGAGGACCTCTCGGGGCGGCAGGTGTACGTCCTGGACCCGATGCTCGCGACCGGTGGCACGCTCGTCGCGGCGATCCAGGAGCTGATCAAGCGCGGTGCGGACGATGTGACGGCCGTGGTGCTGCTGGCCGCTCCGGAGGGCGTCGAGGTCATGGAACGCGAACTGGCGGGCACGCCGGTCACGGTGGTGACGGCCGCGGTCGACGAGCGCCTGAACGAGCACGGCTACATCGTTCCGGGCCTCGGGGACGCCGGGGACCGGCTGTACGGGGCGGCGGAGTAGGGGACGCAGGGACGACACGGCCCCGGACGGCCGTGCGGTCTCCGTGGGAGGCGGCACGGCCGCACTGCTGGGGACCGGGGACCAGGACCGGGGAACGTCAGCAGCTTTTCTTGCCGGTGCTGCTCGGGGACGCGGCCGGCGTCGGGTTCTTCAGGGCTGCCAGGGCCTTGTCCGCGTCCGGCTCGGCGGTCAGGGACTTGAAGTCGTCGCCCAGGATCAGGTCGACGGACGCGTCCGTGCGGGCGTCCGTGCGCTGGTCGGCGCCGGCGAGCTGGGTGGCGAGAACCGGCAGCGCGGTGTGCAGGGAGGTCTTCGGACCGAGCAGTATCCCGACGCCCTTGACCTTCTTGTCGTACTGCTGCGTCGCGTTGCCCACGGTGCCGATGTGGAAGCCGCGCTTCTTCAACTCGTCCGCGGTCTCCTTGGCGAGACCGCTGCGCTCGGTGGCGTTGAGGACGTTGACCGTGATCCGGCCCGGCTCGGGCAGCGCCCTGGCGGCGGCGGGCGACGCGCTCACCTTGCCGGCGCAGTCCGCCCTGGAACCGGACGCCGACGTTCTGCCGCCGCCGCCGGTGAAGACGTCGATGAGCTGCAGGGTCCCCCAGCCGATCAGCCCGATGGCGGCCACGGAGGCGACGATGGCGACCACGAGCCTGCCGCGGCGCCGGGGCGGGCGCATCCGCGGGTACTTGCCCCCCGTGATCCGGTACTGGCCACCCATGCCGGGGGGAGTCAGCATGCTCATGGGCGCAGCGTAGTGCGCCCGGGCAGCAATGCCTACTAGATGATCATCGGACGCCCGGAGTCCAACCCGAAAGGGTCAAAGTGCGCCCGTACGGCCCGCGGACGGCGGGAGGGGCCGGGCGTCCGGGGGCTGCCTCGCGGAGGAATCAGTCGAGTTCGAGCACCCGTGCGTGCAGCACCTGGCGCTGCTGCAGCGCCGCGCGGACCGCGCGGTGCAGGCCGTCCTCCAGGTACAGGTCGCCCTGCCACTTCACGACGTGCGCGAAGAGGTCGCCGTAGAACGTCGAGTCCTCGGCGAGCAGGGTCTCCAGGTCGAGCTGCTGCTTGGTCGTCACCAGCTGATCGAGGCGGACCGGGCGCGGCGCGACGTCCGCCCACTGCCGGGTGCTCTCCCGGCCGTGGTCGGGGTACGGCCGGCCGTTTCCGATGCGCTTGAAGATCACACGGAAAGCCTACCGGTCGACACGTTCCGGGCGCAGCCATGGCGACGGAGTGCGCCCTCGGAAAAGATGCGGTAAACGGGGCAAAAAGGGAGATGGTTCGGTGTGTGGGCGGGAAGTGGCGCGGCCGCCCCGCCGGGGGCGGCCGCTGTCATGGGTCACGGATGTGGACGGGTCCACGGCCGCCGCTCGCGGTTCCGCTCCGGCGGGATCGCCGGCGTGGACGATTCCACCGCGTCGGGCTCCGGCTCGGGTTCCTGTTCCGGTTTCGTGCTGCGCAGGGCCTCGGCACGCACCAGGGCGTGCAGGACCGCGTAGGGGTCGATGAGCATGTATGGGTTCCTCGCGTTGCTGACGGTGTGACGGTTCCGGGTGGGCCGGACCTGTCAGCAGCGCAGGACCACGGTGCGCAGGGCGTGCAGTGCGGCCGAGCGCGACGTCCGGACGGGGGCGGGAGGCAGGTCGTCCGGGCCGGAGGGCGCGGGGGCGGCCTGCGGCCCCGGTCGCAGCGGCGTGAGGGTGCGGGGCCCCTGGAGGGCCGCGGTCCGCGGCGCGGGCGCGAGGACGTCGTAGTCCGCGTCGCACGCCTGGACCGCGGACGCGGGGGCGGAGTCGGCCTCCACCGCGTCGGTGTACGCGCCGGCCACGAGGAGGCTGACGAGCACCACGAGCACCCTGAGCCAGGCATACCGTCGAGCGGTGCGTGGGGGATGCGGTGCGTGGCTCACATGGGGTCATCTCCCCTTCGGACGCACGTCCTTCATCGTGTCGACCCCGAGATCCGCTCGCACGGTGTACCAGCCGGGCGCGTGATTGACGCCCTCCATGCGATCGTCACGAGATCACCATGTGATCTTCACACGGTGCGCGGGATCCGCCGCGAGCCGCCCCGGATCCGGACCGCCGTGGCGATCTCGACGATGCCGACCACCACCAGCCACCACCCGGCGACCAGGGTCAGCACGGCGATCGTCCGGAACGGCGAGACGATCAGCACGATCCCCGCGATGAAGGTCACGACTCCGAGGAAGATCTGCCAGCCGCGTGCGGGCACCGCCGGATCGTGGGCGGCGGCCATGGTCTGGGTGATTCCGCGGATCAGCCAGCCGATCCCGATCCACAGCGCGAGCAGCAGGATCGACTCCAGGCGGCTGCGGAAGCAGAACAGGCCCAGCAGGATCGACAGGGCGCCGCTGATGAAGGCCAGCACGCGCAGCGAGGTGGTCTTGTGCGTGCCGAAGGCGGCGGCCAGTTGGAAGACACCGCTCGCGAGCAGGTACACGCCGAAGAGCACCCCGGCCGCCAGCAGGGACGGGCCCGGCCAGACCAGGACCAGGACGCCGAGGACCAGTGACGCGATGCCGGTGAGCAGCACGACCTGCCAGGCGGTGCGGGCGAGGACGTGCAGCGGCCCCTCGAAGGGCGGCTCCTGCAGGTCCCACGCCGGTCTCGTCGTGTGCGTGCCGCGCGCGGCGTGGACGTGACGGTCGTCGTATTCCGGGCCACCGGGGGGCCCGGTCGGTGCGTCGGTCATGGTCCATGCTGGGAACGGGTGCGGACGCCCCGCCACCCCGGACGGTCCGACCGACTGACGCCTGCCGACTGCTACCGACTGCCCTTCGCGGCCTTCGCCGCCGCCTTCATCTCCTGCTTGTGCGCCCGGACCTTCGCCAGGGACTTCGGCCCGGTGATGTCGGCCACGGAGCGGAACGAGGTGGCCTCTCCGTAGGGTCCCGCGGCCTCCCGCCACCCCTCGGGCCGTACGCCGAGTTGCTTGCCCAGCAGCGCGAGGAAGATCTGCGCCTTCTGCTTGCCGAAGCCGGGCAGGTCCTGGAGGCGCCCGAGCAGTTCCCGCCCGCTGCCGGCGTCGGCCCACAGGGCCTCGGGGTCCCCCTCGTAGTGCTCCACGAGGTACTGGCACAGCTGCTGGATCCGCCGTGCCATCGATCCCGGGTAACGGTGCACCGCGGGCTTGCGCGACAGCAGTTCCGCGAAGGCATCCGGGTCCTGGGCCGCGATGTCGTGCGCGTCGAGTTCGTCGGTGCCGAGTCGTCGCGCGATGGTCCACGGTCCCTTGAACGCCCACTCCATCGGGACCTGCTGGTCCAGCAGCATCCCGATCAGCGCGGCGAGCGGACTGCGCCCGAGGAGCGCGTCGGCCTCGGGATCCTGGGCGAGGTGAAGGGTGACGTCCATGACCCGATGGTCGCCCGGCGGCGCGCGGACCGCAGCCGGGGCGGTCCACGCCGGCGAGGCGAAAGACCCCGGTGCCCGACGGGCGGCGTTCGCCCCGTCGCGACGCCCGGCACGCTTCCCAGGCTCCTCGAGCAGGGGCACCCCCAGAGCACGCACCGGACGCCGCTCCTTGACGGGCAAACGCTGCCTGCCGGGGCACTAGCCTGCTGCCGTGACCCCCGACGATCTCATCGCCCACTACGGACTGGAGCCCATTCCGCGTGAAGGCGGGCTGTTCCGCAGGACCTGGACCGGACCGGCCCGGGCGGACGGGCGGCCGGAGGGCACCGCCATCGTCGCCCTGCTGACCGCCGGCCCCGACGGCTACTCGGCCCTGCACCGCCTCCCGGCCGACGAGGTCTGGCACCACTACCTCGGCGACCCGCTGGAGCTGCTGCTCCTCGCCCCGGACGGCAGCACCCGTACGGCCGTACTCGGACCGGACGTCCTCGGCGGCCAGCACGTGCAGTTCACCGTGGAGGCGGGCACCTGGATGGGCGGCCGCGTCGCCGCGGGCGGGTCGTGGACGCTCTTCGGGTGCACCATGGCGCCAGGCTTCACCGACGAGGCGTACGAGCACGGCGACGCGGCCGAACTCACGGCGCGTTACCCGGCCGAGGCGGCCCGGATCGCCGAGCTGTGCCGGCCGTGAACGGGCTGCTGGAAGGACAGGTGGCCCTGGTGACAGGGGCGGGCGGCGGCATCGGGCGCGGGATCGCGCTGCGGTTCGCCGAGGAGGGCGCCGCGGTCGCCGTCCACTGCCGCACGTCGGTCGGGGCGGCGCGCGAGGTGGCCGCCCGCATCCGGGACGCGGGGGGCCGGGCGGTCGTGCTCCGGGCGGACCTGACCGTCGAGGAGGAGTGCCGGCGCCTGGTGGCCGAGGCCGCCGAGTGGGGCGGCGGGCGGCTGACGGCGCTGGTCAACAACGCGGGGGTGCAGCCGGTGCAGGAGCTGGCCGGGATGACGGCCGCCGAGTGGCGGGCCGTGGTCGACGCCAACCTCACGGGTGTGTTCGCCTGCACCCAGGCGGCCGTGGAGGTGATGCGCGGCGCGGGCGGCGGCACCGTCACCCACATCGCCTCCGTCGAGGCCACGCATCCGGCCCCGCTGCACGCCCACTACTGCGCCTCCAAGGCGGCCGTCGTGATGCACGCGCGCTCGGCGGCCCTCGAGTACGGGCCGTACGGCATCCGCGTCAACACCGTCTCCCCCGGCCTCGTCGACCGGCCGGGTCTGGCGGAGGACTGGCCGGAAGGCGTGCGCCGCTGGCAACAGTCGGCGCCCGCCGGCCGGTTGGGGCGCCCGGAGGACGTCGGCGACGCCTGTGTGTTCCTGGCCTCGTCCCTCGCCTCCTGGATCACGGGCCACGACCTGGTGGTCGACGGCGGGGTGTCGGCCCGGCCCACCTGGTGACGCGGCTCCCGGAGACGAGGGCGACTCCGCCTCCGGCGGCGGGGATCGCACCGCCCGCCGATGAGAACAGGGCGCGCCGCGTCCGTACGTAACCGAGACCCGGAACCGGCGGATACGGGAGACGTGACGTGGACGGAGGACGTGTGGACGGGGGGAGTCGGGGCGGCGGCCTGCGCGTGAGGTGGCTGCGGCACCTCGCCCTGGTGCTGCTCGTCGCCCCTCTGGTGCTCCTCGCGGGGGCCGGTTCGGCCTCCGCGCACGCCGCGCTGAAGGGCACCGACCCGGTGGACGGCAGTGTGCTGAAGACGGCACCGAAGGCCCTCACCCTCACCTTCACCGAGTCGGTCGGTCTGCTGGACAACTCCATCCGGGTGTTCGATCCGGAGAACCGCCGGGTTCACACCGGCGAACAGGAACATGCGGACGGCCGCTCGGACACGGCGCGGGTCACGTTGCCGGACCTGAAGCAGGGCACGTACATCGTGGCCTGGCGGGTGGTGTCGGCCGACAGCCACCCGGTCTCCGGCGCGCTCACCTTCTCCGTCGGCAAGCGCTCGGCGACCACGGCCGCCCTGCCGGACGACGAGGTCCAGGACGCCGCCTCCACGGCGCTGTACAACACGGCCCGCTACATCGCCTACGGCGGCCTCGCGCTGCTGCTCGGCGCCACCGCGTTCGCCATGGTCACCGGTGTGGCAGCGCCGCGTGGGCTGCTCGTGGGCGGCTGGTGGACGCTGCTTTCGGCCACGCTCGCCCTGCTGCTGCTCCGGGGGCCGTACGAGCGCGGCAGCGGCCCGGGGGCGGCCTTCGACCTGACGGTGCTGCGGGAGACGGCGACGAGCCGCCCGGGCCTCGCGCTGCTCGTGCGGGTGGCGCTGCTGGCGGTGGCGGCACCGGTCGCGGCGCGGGCCCGGCTGCTGCGCGCGCCGGCCGACGGGCGTGGCCTTGCGCGTCCCGATCGGCTCCGGTTCGCGATCGTGAGCATTCTGTCGCTCGGGCTGGCCCTGACCTGGGCGGTGGCGGAGCACGCGTCCGCCGGGATCCAGGTGCCGCTCGCGATGACCTCGGCCGTGCTGCACCTGCTCGCCATGGCGGTGTGGCTGGGCGGGCTCGCGGCGCTGGTGACGGTGCTGCAACGCACGCCGGGGGAACTGCCCGCCCCCGCGGTCGCCCGCTTCTCGCGGCTGGCGTTCGCCTCGGTCGCCGTCCTGGCCGCCACCGGTGCCTACCAGTCCTGGCGGGGCCTCGGCTCCCTCGACGCTCTCGACTCGACGCCGTACGGCAGGCTGCTCGTCGCCAAGCTGGCCGGGGTCGCCCTGCTGCTCACGGCGGCGGCCTGCTCCCGCCGCTTCACGGCCCGGCTCGCGGTTCCGGTGGCGGCGCAGGCTCCGGCGCCGCCGGAGCGGGTGCGGGAGACGGTGGGCGCCGCCTCGGCGGACGCCGACGCCGCGCACCTACCGGATGCCGCGCACGTACGGGACGCCACGCACGTACGGGATGCCGCGCACGTACGGGACGCTTCGCACGCACGGGGAGTACAGGGCGTACGGGCCGACGTGGACGTACGGACGGACCCGGACACAGACCCTCGGGACGCGTCGACCGCTCCCGCGCGGGGAGACGGCGCCCCCGCGTCCCATCTCCGGGCCCTGCGCCGCTCCGTGCTCGCCGAGATCTCGCTCGGGCTCGTCGTCCTCGCTCTCACCACGCTGCTCACCGGGACCCAGCCGGGGCGGGCGGCCGAGGAGGCGGCGGCCTCGACGGCCGCCGCCGAACAGCCCCTCGGCTCCGCCACGGTGATCCCCTTCGACGTGGGCACCCCCGGCGGGCACGGCAAGGTGCAGATCGAGCTGACGCCCGGCCGGGTGGGTGAGAACGGCGTCCAGGCGCTGATCTTCGGGCCCGACGGCGGCATCGCGACGGTCCCCGAACTACGACTCACCTTCACGCTCGAGGGCCGCGACGTCGGCCCGCTCGACGCCAGGCTGACGGACCGGGGCGGCTACTGGGCCACCGACACCCTCAACCTCCCGTTGCCGGGTCGGTGGACGATGAGGGCCACGGTCCGAACGAGCGACATCGACCAGGTCACGGTCTCCAAGACGGTGCGGATCGGCTAGCCAAGACGGTGCGGATCGGCTAGCGGAACCACCGGATCCACCGCGGCCCGCCGATAGGTGCGGTCTGAAGCTGGTTACTTTCCCTTGCCAGAAACAGCCTTGAGGCGGCCCGGCGTAAGCGCTACCGATCAAGGACGTGTCGGTCACGTTTCAAAAACGGCCCCCGGTGGCTCTTGACGTATGAGCGGACATTCGCGTCTTATGACGCCCACGATGTTTGGTCAAGTTGGATTCTGATCGTTTCTGACCCCTCGATCGGAGCCAGCCGGGACCCACTGCCCTCAGGAGCCGTCAATGCATCACTCACCCTCCGGTCTCTCCCTTCCCGGCCCGAGCCGCCGCACCCTGCTGCGCGGGATAGGCGGCGCCGCAGCGCTGAGCGCGGCCGTTCCGCTGCTGAGCGCCTGCGCCGGCAGCAGTGGCTCGGGTGGTGACTCGAAGACCGTCAGCCTGGGTTCCAACGCCTCGGACGCGGTGCCGAAGAAGGCGTTCGCCGACATCTACGCGGCCTTCCAGAAGAAGGACGGCATCAAGGTCGCGGTGAACACCAAGGACCACAACACGTTCCAGGAGCAGATCAACTCCTATCTGCAGGGCACGCCGGACGACGTGTTCACCTGGTTCGCCGGCTACCGCATGCAGTTCTTCGCGGCCAAGGGTCTCGCCTCCCCGATCGACGACGTGTGGCAGACCATCGGTGCGAACTTCCCCGACGCGATGAAGCAGCTCAGCAAGGGCGAGGACGGCAAGTACTACTTCGTGCCGCTGTACACGTACCCGTGGGCGATCTTCTACCGCAAGAGCGTCTTCCAGCAGCACGGCTACAAGGTCCCCACCACGTGGGACG